>NZ_JBIVYI010000004.1:0-521086 GCF_044769665.1 Rhizobium sp. NPDC090279
CTTCGAGGCCTTCATCGAATTCTCCTCTCTTCCCCGCAGGGATCATAAGTGGAAAATTCCAGTTCTAAATGGCCTAATTTAACGGGGGCACGTCAGTCGGCCTCCGCCTCATGCTCGCTGTTAAAGAAGAATCGGCAATCCTCTTCTGGACGAATGAAACCGATCCGCGGCTTGCTGCGTCTAGCAGCGTCCCGCGACTTCTGAACCTGCATCAACGTGTGGTTCGAATAATCGCTCGTCGAAACGGATGGGCAGATATTGAATTCGGCGCGGAACGGTTTCAAGTCCGAGAAGAGTGCTTGAGGCTCATTGCATCGCCGAATTTTCACGTTGGAGACAGCGTCGCGTTTAGCGGCGGTCAGGGAACGATCCGAGACGTGATTTGGCATTTCAAAGATGGGGAACCGAACTATTATCTTGAACGGGGCGGAAGGACACTCAAAGGACGCTATCTCACAGGCGACCTTGCTCATGTTCCATAACAACAGCTAACAGTCCTCCACGCAGCCCCGTCGTATGGATTCCCACCCCGGTTCCGTTCAGAACAACCTGAACGTCAATGTCTTGGGGCGAAAGGTCAATGCGCCACGTCCTTGCTGAGATTGCGCAGCCTTATCTGATGATCGAGGCGTTCGAGCTGGTTGGTCGTCGTCTCGATTAGCCGGCCGATCTCCTGATAGGCCGTCCGCAGCCGCGAAAGCTCATTCCGGACGGCTTCCAAGGCGCGCTCGTCGCTGTCCTCCCCAGGTCCGTCGCCTGATCCGGTCATCAGCCATGCCGGAGAAACATCGAACAAAGCCGACATTTTGACCAGAGCGGACGGATTGGGCTCGGCGCGGTCGGATTCCCATGCGAGCATCGTCTCCTCGCTGACGCCGAGCTGGCTGGCCAGCGTTTCGAGGCTGATTCCCGCTGCATCGCGGGCCATCGACAAGCGCCCGCCGAGCGTATCGTCGCCTTCATCCGAAAAAACGGTCGTCTCTTGTTCGGGCTTGAACATCGGTGCGATCCCTTTCCTGGCCGCGCCAGCGATTTTGCGCGGCGCCTTCATGTTTTAGCCGTTTCCGAAGCTCCAGATAGGTCTAAGGGCGTCATCTCGCCATGGCGATCTGTCCCAATTGGAAAAATGTGACATTTTCCAAGGACTGCCTGCGCACCTTGCGGCCGGCGCCTGATCGCGCCTTGATTGCATGCCGTTCCTGTGTTTGATGTTGGTCCATGCCCCTCGTCTCAACCGTTTCCACGCAGCAGAATCCGCTCAAAGGCATGACGATCATGGCAAGCGCCATGATCCTGCTGCCGACGATGGATGCGATCGCCAAGTACATGGCGAGTTTCGAAGGCATGTCGCCTGGCCAGGTGACCTTCTATCGCTTCTTCTTTCAGCTTGTGTGCATGCTGCCGCTGCTGGCGACCACGACCGGCAGGTCAGCCTTTTCGGCCAAACGCCCCTGGATGAACCTGTTGCGTGGCGCCTTGCATGGAGCCGCAAGCTTGCTGTTCTTCGCGGCGGTCAAATACATGCCGCTTGCCGATGTCTTCGCGATCTATTTCGTCGAACCCTTCATGCTGACGGCGCTTTCGGCTCTGTTCCTCGGCGACAGGGTCGGCTGGAAGCGTTGGCTGGCGATCGCCATAGGCTTTGGCGGCGCCATGATCGTCATTCAGCCGAGCTTCGCGATCTTCGGCTTGAAGGCGTTGCTCCCCGTCGCCTGCGCCTTTCTCTATGCGCTCTATCTCTTCATGAACCGCGCTGTCGGCGAGGCGGATTCGCCGTTGACGATGCAGATCATGGCGGGCGCCGGCGGCACGCTGTTCATGGCATTCGCTCTCTTCGCCGGTTCGACAGCCGGCATTGCCGATTTCGAACCTTCCCTGCCCGCCTCTGTGCTTGGCCTCGTGCTTCTGCTGATTCTGGGTTCGATTTCAGGCTATGCGCATATGCTTGTCGTCAGGGCCTTCCGGCTGGCGCCGATCTCTCTGCTTGCCCCGTTCCAATATTTCGAGATCATTTCCGCCACCGTTCTCGGCTATACGATCTTCGGCGATTTCCCCAATCTTTCCAAATGGATCGGCATCGCTATCATCGTCGGCTCCGGTCTCTTCATCATCTGGCGGGAGCGCGTTCAGTCGAGATTGGAAAAAACCGCATAAGCGCAGACATCTTGCGCATGGACCGACAGCGCAATTTATGGCTAAAACACTGACTGAATAGAGTATTTGGGCGGAGATTGCATGTTCAAGAAAATCCTGATCGCCAATCGCGGCGAGATCGCCTGCCGCGTGATCAAGACTGCGCGCCGGATGGGCATCCTCACGGTCGCCGTCTATTCCGATGCGGATCGGGATGCCCTGCATGTCGAAATGGCCGATGAATCAGTCCATATCGGTCCGGCGCCCGCCGCCGAAAGCTATCTCATTGCCGACAAGATCATCGCCGCCTGCAAGGAGACCGGCGCCGAAGCCGTTCATCCAGGATACGGCTTCCTCTCCGAGCGCGCCTCATTCTGCGCTGCATTGGAGAAGGAAGGCATCGTCTTCATCGGCCCGAAGCCGAAGGCGATCGAAGCCATGGGCGACAAGATCGAATCGAAGAAATTCGCCAATGCCGCCAAGGTCTCCACCGTTCCGGGCCATCTCGGCATCATCGATGACGCCGATCATGCTGAGCGGATTGCCGGCGAAATCGGCTATCCCGTGATGATCAAGGCGTCCGCCGGCGGCGGCGGCAAGGGCATGCGCATCGCCTGGAGCAAGGACGAGGTGCGGGATGGTTACGAGCGTGCCCGTTCGGAGGCGAAAAGCTCCTTCGGCGACGACCGCGTCTTCATCGAGAAGTTCGTCGTCGACCCCCGGCACATCGAAATCCAGGTGCTGGCCGATGCCCACGGCAACGTCGTCTATCTCGGCGAGCGCGAATGCTCCATCCAGCGCCGGAACCAGAAGGTCGTGGAAGAGGCGCCCTCGCCGTTCCTCGACGAAGCGACGCGCAAGGCCATGGGCGAGCAGTCGGTGGCGCTTGCCAAGGCCGTCGATTATCAAAGCGCCGGCACGGTCGAGTTCATCGTCGATCGTGACCGAAATTTCTATTTCCTTGAAATGAATACCCGCCTGCAGGTCGAGCATCCGGTGACGGAGCTTGTCACCGGCATCGATCTCGTCGAGCAAATGATCCGCGTTGCCGCCGGCGAAAAACTGCCGTTCAAGCAGGCTGATATCAAGCTCAACGGCTGGGCGATCGAAAGCCGCCTCTACGCGGAAGACCCCTACCGCAATTTCCTGCCCTCGATCGGTCGTCTGACGCGCTATCGCCCGCCGCGCGAAGGCAGGACGGAAAAATCGGTCGTCCGCAACGACACCGGCGTCTTCGAGGGCGCCGAGATCTCCATGTATTACGATCCGATGATCGCCAAGCTCTGCACCTGGGCTCCGACGCGGTTGGAGGCGATTGAAGCGATGGGTGAAGCCTTGGATGGCTTCGTCGTCGACGGCATCGAGCACAACATGCCGTTCCTCTCGGCACTCATGAAGCATCCGCGCTGGCGCGAGGGTCGTCTCTCCACCGGCTTCATTGCTGAGGAATATCCGGAAGGCTTTGCGCCGGTGGCGCCGGATGAGGAGCAGACCGCCCTGCTTTCGGCCGTCGCTCTCTCCTGCAGCCTGATCGAATCCAACCGCCGCGAGCGCTTTGGCGACCGGTTGCGCCCCGCGGCCGCGCCGTTGCGGGAGCGCTGGATCGTCAAGCTCGCCGCGGCCTACCTGCCCGTGACGCTGATCGAAGGCGTGGTGACCATTCCTTTCGAGATGGACATGCGGGTTGATGACAGGACCGTGACCGTCGCAACCGACTGGCGTCCCGGTGATTCTGTCTGGGTCGGCACCGTGGGTGGCCGTAAATTGACCGCCCAGATCCGCACAGTGCTGAATGGCCTGCGCATCGATTGGCAGGGCATCTCCGTCAGGGCCAGGGTATTCACGCCGCGTCAGGCCGAGCTCGACAAACTCATGCCGGTCAAATTACCGCCAGATACGTCGAAGCTGCTCCTCTGCCCCATGCCTGGTCTGGTGGTGGCGATCACCGTTTCCGAGGGCCAGGAGGTCAAGGCGGGCGAGACGCTGGCCATCGTTGAGGCGATGAAGATGGAAAACGTTTTGCGCGCCGAACGCGACCTGGTGATCGGCAAAATCAACGCCAGGCCCGGCGAAAGCCTCGCCGTCGATGCGGTGATCATGGAATTTTCCTGATCAAAATACGGCATTAATTTCGCTTGAGCCGTCTAGCGCGCCCATGCAAATGTCGCGCGGACCAAACCATAGCATGAAGGGATGAGACGATGGACGTAAGAGCAGCCGTAGCGGTGCAGGCCGGCAAACCGCTTGAGGTGATGACGGTTCAGCTTGAGGGACCGAGGGCTGGCGAAGTGCTGATCGAGGTCAAGGCGACCGGCATCTGCCATACCGACGATTTCACCCTGTCGGGCGCCGATCCGGAAGGTCTGTTCCCTGCCATCCTCGGCCATGAGGGTGCCGGCATCGTCGTCGACGTTGGACCGGGGGTGACTTCGGTCAAGAAGGGCGATCACGTCATTCCGCTCTATACACCCGAATGCCGGGAATGCCCGTCCTGTCTCAGCCGCAAGACCAACCTCTGCACCGCGATCCGCTCCACTCAAGGCCAGGGCCTGATGCCGGATGGCACCTCGCGCTTCTCGATCGGCAAGGACAAGATCCATCACTATATGGGCTGCTCGACCTTCGCCAATTACACCGTGCTGCCGGAAATCGCGGTTGCCAAGGTCAATCCGGACGCGCCTTTCGACAAGATCTGCTATATCGGCTGTGGCGTAACGACGGGCATCGGCGCCGTCATCAACACCGCCAAGGTCGAGATGGGCGCGACAGCGATCGTCTTCGGTCTCGGCGGTATCGGCCTCAATGTCATCCAGGGCTTGCGGCTTGCCGGCGCCGACATGATCATCGGCGTCGATCTCAACAATGACAAGAAGGCCTGGGGCGAGCGCTTCGGCATGACGCATTTCGTCAATCCGAAAGAAGTCGGCGACGATATCGTGCCCTACCTCGTCAACATGACGAAGCGCGGTGCCGACCAGATCGGCGGCGCCGACTATACGTTCGACTGCACCGGCAACACCAAGGTGATGCGCCAGGCACTGGAAGCCTCGCATCGCGGCTGGGGCAAGTCCGTCGTCATCGGCGTTGCCGGCGCCGGCCAGGAAATCTCGACGCGCCCGTTCCAGCTGGTGACGGGCCGCTCGTGGATGGGCACGGCCTTCGGTGGCGCCCGTGGCCGCACCGACGTGCCGAAGATCGTCGACTGGTACATGGAGGGCAAGATCGAGATCGATCCGATGATCACCCACACCATGCCGCTCGAAGACATCAACAAGGGCTTTGACCTCATGCACTCCGGAAAGAGTGTCCGGGGTGTCGTCATCTACTGACGCTTGCGCAAACGGTATGATATGCGGCATGTGAGAAACATGCCGCATATCTCTGAAAAGATAGAGATTTATGATCTACGTCGATGCTGATGCTTGCCCGGTCAAGCCGGAAATCCTGAAGGTTGCCGAACGCCACGGCATCGAGGTTACCTTTGTCGCCAATTCCGGGCTGCGGCCATCGCGGGACCCTATGGTGCATAACGTAATCGTCTCCAACGCCTTCGATGCCGCCGACAACTGGATCGCGGAACATGCTGTTGCCGGTGATATCGTCGTGACCGCCGACGTGCCGCTTGCAGGTCGCTGTGTCGCGATGGGAGCGCTGGTAACGGGACCAACCGGTCGTGTCTTCGACAAGACGAATATCGGCATGGCGACTGCCATGCGCGATCTCGGCGCACATCTTCGCGAAACCGGCGAGAGCAAGGGCTACAACGCCGCCTTTTCGCCGCGCGATCGCTCCGCCTTCCTCGAAACCTTCGACCGGCTCTGCCGGCGTGCGAAAGCACATCAATCATCGCCCGGAGAACAGCCTTGAACATCATTTCCCAGAATACCGCCTTCGGCGGCATGCAGGGCGTCTTTTCGCACGAGTCCGAAGCCTGCAAATGCGAAATGACCTTCGCCGTCTTCGTGCCGCCGCAGGCGATCAAGGAGCCGCGTCCGGTCCTTTGGTATCTTTCCGGCCTCACCTGCACCCATGCCAACGTCATGGAGAAGGGCGAATATCGGCGCATGGCCGCAGAACTCGGCCTGATTATCGTCTGCCCGGACACCAGCCCGCGCGGCAATGATGTACCGGACGAGCTGACCAATTGGCAGATGGGCAAGGGCGCCGGCTTCTATCTCGACGCCACCGAGACGCCCTGGGCCGAGAACTATCGGATGTACAGCTACATCACCGAGGAGCTGCCCGCGATCGTCGCCAAGCAATTTCGAGCCGACATGAATCGCCAAGGCATATTCGGCCACTCCATGGGCGGCCATGGTGCCATGACGATCGCGCTGAAAAAGCCGGATCGCTTCAAGAGCTGCTCGGCGTTTGCCCCGATCGTACAGCCGTCGACGGCCGATTGGTCAGCACCCGCGCTTGAAAAATACCTGGGCAGCGACAGGACCGCCTGGCGGCGCTACGACGCCTGCTCGCTCGTCGAAGATGGCGCCCGCTTCCCCGCGTTCCTGATAGACCAGGGCAAGGCCGACAACTTTCTCGAAACAGGCCTGCGCCCATGGCTGTTCGAAGAGGCGATCAAGAGCACCGGCATCGACCTGACATTGCGCATGCACGAGCGCTACGACCATTCCTATTACTTCATTTCGACCTTCATGGACGACCATCTGAAGTGGCATGCGGAAAGGCTAGCGTGAAACGGGTGGCATGGCAGCCATGCACTCAAAAGCTTGAAAAGCGCTAACGACAAAGGCATATAGGAAACACGCAGACGACTGCGGCGGCGGGTATCCAAAACCGGCCGTAAACATCCGCGGGGACGGCCTCGCTCTTAACAAAGGAGCGTAAAAATGGCTTGGTTCCTGCTTTTCCTTGCAGGCTTGTTTGAAATCGGCTGGGCAGTCGGCCTGAAATATACCGATGGCTTCACGCGGCTGACGCCGACGGTTTTCACCGTCATATCGATGGTCATCAGCATCGCGCTGCTCGGCCTTGCGGTAAAGACCCTGCCGATGGGCACCGCCTATGCCGTCTGGACCGGTATCGGCACGGTCGGCACCGTCCTGCTCGGCATATGGCTGCTCGGCGACCCCGCAACCGTCGTCCGGCTGCTCTGCATCGGCTTGATCGTGGCCGGCATCGCCGGCCTCAAATTCGTCGCCTGACAAGGCGCGATCACCGGCGCTGGCGATTGTCCAGCGCCCACTCTCCCGGTCCGGCAAACACCAGAAACAGGAAAATGAAGCAGAACAGGATCGCCCCATCGCCCTGATTGTTGGCCGGGAAGAAATTGATCGGCATGTGGACAGTAAAATAGGCAATCGCCATCTCGCCGCTGAGCAGAAAGGCGACGGGACGGGTGAAAAGTCCGAGCAGGATGAGAGTGCCGCCGACAAGCTCGATGATTCCCGCGACAAAGAATAGCGTCGTGATCGCGTAAGGCGCCGGCGGAAAGCCGAAGAGCTTCTGCGTGCCGTGTTCGATGAACAACAGCGCCGTCATGATTCGCAAAATAGCGAGGGCAGCGGGCTGATGGGGCGACAAGCGTTCGGAAAGTGACATGAGGATCTCCGTTCGATAGGGGATGCGAAGGAGATCCTGTTGAAAGTGCTCTCGTTTCGCTGACAACGGAGTGAACACGCGAGAGACAAATTTATTCGCCGGACCGGGCGATCAGCCGAACCCGACGAAGAGGCTGTTTACTTCTTGTTGTTGTCGATCGCCAGAAGGCCCGGCCCTGCGAAGATCAGGAACAGGAAGATGAAGCAATAAAGGATCGCCGCGTCACCGCCATTGTTGACCGGGAAGAAATTCTTCGGGTAATGCGCCATGAAATAGGCAACGGCCATGTTGCCGCACAGGATGAATGCGACCGGCCGGGTGAAGAAGCCGATGATCGTTGCCAATCCGCCAACGATTTCGATGATGCCCTGAACCAGAATCAGGGTCGGCAGCGGGCTTGGGAACTGACCACCGGGCGGAAAGCCTAGAAGCTTCTGCAAGCCATGTTCGATGAACAATACGCCGGTGACGATACGCAATACGGTAAGAGCATAGGGCTGATATTGATTCAGCCGATCGGAAAGCGCCATGTTAAACTCCAGTTTTAACTCCCCCACGAGGAAGCAATAGAGTGGACTGGCATGAACGTGAAAACACGGCTTCTGACGTCCAATCAAATTTCCGTGTAAAATCTGTGACTTGTTGTCACAGACTTACAGCGGGATGTTGTCATGCTTCTTCCAGGGATTCGTCAAATCCTTGTTGCGCAGCATCCTGAGGCCCTGCGCCAGCCGCCGGCGGGTCGAGCGCGGCATGATCACTTCGTCGATATAACCGCGCTCGGCCGCGACAAACGGCGACAGGAAGCGGTCCTCATACATCTTCGTATGAGCAGCGATCTTTTCCGGATCGGCAATGTCCTTGCGGAAGATGATCTCGACGGCACCCTTGGCACCCATGACGGCGATCTGTGCCGTCGGCCAGGCATAGTTAAGATCGCCGCGCAGATGTTTTGAAGCCATGACGTCATAGGCGCCGCCGAAGGCCTTGCGGGTGATGACCGTCAGTTTCGGCACGGTCGCTTCGGCATAGGCAAAGAGCAGCTTGGCGCCATGCTTGATCAGCCCGCCATATTCCTGCGCCGTCCCCGGCAGGAAGCCCGGCACGTCGACGAAGGTAACGATGGGGATATTGAAGCAATCGCAGAAGCGCACGAAGCGCGCGGCCTTCCGTGACGCATCGCTGTCGAGAACGCCGGCGAGCACCATCGGCTGATTTGCAACGAAGCCGACCGTCGCACCTTCTATGCGGCCGAAACCGCAGACGATGTTCTTGGCAAAACTATCCTGTATCTCGAAGAAATCGCCCTCATCCGCGATCTTCAGGATCAGCTCCTTGATGTCGTACGGCTTGTTGGCATTGGCCGGAATCAGCGTATCGAGCGAGTTGTCCGGCTCGGTCACGGACTGATAGCACTCGATCTCGGGCACCGCGGCGGTGTTCGATTGCGGCAAGAAATCGATGAGACGGCGCACCTGCAAGAGCGTATCGACATCATTGTCGTAGGCGGCGTCGGCGATCGAGGATTTCGTCGTGTGAACCGAGGCTCCGCCGAGCTGCTCGGAGGTAACGGTCTCGTTGGTGACGGTCTTCACCACGTCAGGCCCGGTAACGAACATGTAGGAGGTGTCGCGCACCATGAAGATGAAATCCGTCATGGCCGGAGAATAGACGTCACCGCCCGCGCATGGGCCCATGATGACGGAAATCTGCGGAATGACGCCGGAGGCAAGCACATTGCGCTGGAAGACCTCGGCGTAGCCGCCGAGTGCCGCCACGCCTTCCTGAATGCGGGCGCCGCCGGCGTCGTAGATACCGATGATCGGCGCCCGGTTCTTCAGCGCCATATCCTGTACCTTGGTGATCTTTTCCGCATGTGCTTCCGAAAGAGATCCACCGAAAACTGTGAAATCCTTGGCAAAAATGAAAACGGTACGGCCGTTGACCGTGCCCCAGCCGGTCACGACGCCATCACCAGCGATCTTGCTCTTGTCCATGCCGAAATCAGTCGAGCGATGCTCGACGAACATGTCGAACTCTTCGAAGGAGCCTTCATCCAGAAAGATGTCGATACGCTCACGCGCCGTCAGCTTGCCGCGCGCATGCTGCGCATCGATGCGCACCTGTCCGCCGCCGAGCCTTGCGATCTCGCGACGACGTTCCAGTTCCTGCAGGATTTCCTTCATGCGGCCCTCTCTCCTTGGCTGCTCGGGCTTAGCATGGCATGAGCCCTCTTTGAAGCTATCGTGTCAGTTCGCCAGCCGCGGCATGGTCAGCGAAAAGATGGAGCGGACGCGGGCGGCGATGTCCTCCGCCAGCAGTTCGTCGGCCGTGGCCGGATCGGGAGCGACTGTTCTGATTTCGAAAGACGCCATGGCGATTACCGAGCCGCCATCCATGGATGCCGCGTCGATATTGATCTTGGCGCTGGAGCGATCACGGTTGAAGCCGCGCGCTCTGCGCACATCGCTCAGACGAATGGTGACGGCAACTTGTGGCAGGGTTGCATTATGGGTCGTTGCCGCAATTGCAGCATTCACGCGATCATTGACGGCGGCAACCAGCGCCGGCGACACCGGCGGCAGAGCCTGATCGGCGACAACGGTGGCACTGCGCACGTCATAGGTTGGAGGTGGGGGATCGACAGACCAGCTTGAACACGCGGCCAGTGCCAAACATCCCACGAGCGCCGATACGGCTCTCGGCCTCAACAACAACATGATCCCTGCCCCAACTTTCAAACCCGCAAGATATGCAGATCGATATAAAGGACTGGAATCCAACAATATTCAACTGCGAAGCGCAGAAAAAACGTCGGTCGCGGCCTGAAATTCCTCAAAACGTTGTGCACGGCGATGTTCAGCTTCCTCATCGCTGCCCCAGTGCTCGATCGTCCAGTCCTCATCGAGATGGGCAAGCGACCAGACCTCGGAAAGCGGCAGGAATCCTTCGGCAAAGGCAAGCGCCAGGATCGCCGAGCCGGTGAGCGTCGTGATTGTGTGAAGGCTCGCAAGCTCCATCGGCGTATGGTACTTGCCCAACACTGCGGCAAAGGCTGCGATCGCTTCGGCCGGCTGGTCCTGATGCATGACGCCTTCGGCCAGGATGAAGCGGGCACCGAAGTCGCGCGCCGCCCATTCGATCACAGGGTTCCAGCGCTCCGATTGCCGCTCAACGAGCCGTTCCGGCCCGTCTGCCCGGTAGCAGAGCAGGTCGCTTCCCGAGAAACGCACGATTTCGTCGAACACGGCCTGGCTTTCCGCCGCAACACCATCGATTGCCGTGTTGACGAGGCGCGTGACCGGCATGGTCGCGGGATCGATCACATCGACCTGCCGCGCCCATTCGCCTGCCACCAGCCTGGCAAGCGCTTCGGTTGGCAGAGCCAGGGAACGCCTTGCCGGCGTCTTTATCACCTTGCCGTCAAGCGCGATGGCGTGAGCACCCTCGTCCGCGCTGATCGTCACCTCCTTGTAGAAGCGTTTGGGCAGCGGCTTCTTCATCTGGATCTGCGCGCGGCGGATCGGATCGGGGTGGCTCAGTCCTTCGGAAAGATCGTTCAACAGGTCGCGCATGGCGTCACCTCAGAGAATATGGCTCAACAGGTCGTTCGGATGGTGGGCGATGGCATCAGCGCCGGCCGCCAGCAGCTCTTCGACGGAGGCATAACCCCAGGCGACGCCAATGGCCGTTGCACCCGCCGCCTTCGCCATCTGCATGTCGTAGATGGCATCGCCGATCACGATCGTATCGTGTGGGTCCGTGCCGGTTTCATCGCAGCATTCCGTCACCATCGCCGGATGCGGCTTCGACGGGCAATCGTCGGCGGTACGCGAGACAACAAAATAGCGTGTGAAATCGTTGGCCTCAAGAATATGGGTCAGGCCGCGACGGGACTTGCCCGTGACGGCGCCGAGCAGCAGTTCTTCGCGTGCGGCAAGCGTCTCGATCAGTGGCTTGATGCCGTCGAAGAGCGGCGTCTGCATATCCGCCTCGTCACGGACGCCGGGGAAGATCGACTTGTAGTGCGCCGTCATGGCGATCGCTTCCTCGTCGACATGCGGCTTGCCCTGCATGCGTGCGATGGCGATATCAAGCGAGAGCCCAATGATCGACTTGGTAGCGGAAACGTCGGGGCGCTTGTAGCCGAAGGCAACGAAAGTTCGCGCCATGACCTCGTGGATCAACCGCACGCTATCGACCAGCGTGCCGTCGCAATCGAAAAGAACCAGTTTCATTCGTCGTCCGGCTCCCCTGCCGATGCCATGTCTAGTCCGAGAAGGTTCCAGGTCTGCACCATATGCGGCGGCAGAGGTGCCGTAACGCGTAGGCGGCCGCCGTTCGGATGCGGAATATCGATGTGACGTGCGTGCAGATGCAGCCGCTTCTGGACGCCGCCCGGGAAATCCCAGTTCGGATCGTCATCGAAATATTTGGGGTCGCCGATGATCGGGTGACCCATGTGCAGCGCATGGACGCGCAGCTGGTGGGTGCGGCCGGTATAGGGCTCCATCTCCAGCCAGGCGAGGCTCTGAGCCGCGGTTTCGAGCACGCGATAGTAGGAGATGGCGTGATCCGCACCCTCCTCACCATGCTTGGCGATGCGCATGCGGTCGCCATCGGCCGTTGCTTCCTTCACCAGCCAGGTCGAAATCTTGTCCTCGTGCTTGCGCGGCACGCCCTTGACCAGCGACCAATAGGTCTTCTTGGTGTCACGCTCGCGAAACGCCGCAGTCAGCTTCTGCGCGGCTCCGCGGGTACGCGCAATGACGAGAACGCCCGACGTGTCGCGGTCGAGACGATGTACCAGGCGCGGCTTCTCGCCCTTCTTGCTCGTCCATGCTTCGAGCATCTTGTCGATATGACGTGTCAGGCCGGAACCGCCCTGCACGGCGAGGCCGGCCGGCTTGTTCAAGACATAGACCTTGTCGTCTTCATGCAGCAGCATGCGCGCCAGAAGCTCGCCGTCGCCGGCGTGTTTGAGGTCGTTGCTGGCGATGGGGCCGCTCTTCGAGCCCTTGGCGTCGACATCGAGCGGCGGCACGCGCACCACCTGACCCGGCTGCACGCGCGCATCCGTCTTGACGCGGCCGCCATCGACGCGCACCTGGCCGGACCGCAGCAGCTTCTGCAATTGACCAAAGCCAAGCCCTGGGAAATGCACCTTGAACCAGCGGTCAAGGCGCATGCCGGCTTCTTCAGGCTCGACCTGTATATGTTCAATCCCGGCCATTCTTCTTCTTTCAAATACCGCAGCATGTTCCGGGAAATGCCAAACGCGCGTTGGACGGGATCATGCCTATTCAAACCATGGGACCATCGGCCCCGCGGCCGGGGAATTCCCGGCCTTTTGACGTGGCTTTAGAGCATTTCGAGGAAAAGTGGAAACCGGAATTGTACGGCCGAATGATTTTCTGGCTCAGTTTCCCCTAGCCGAGACGACAGGCAGATTGACATCGACCATGCCCGCCTTGTCGAACATCAGCATCACGGGGACCGTGCCACCCTGCTTGAAGGGTGTCCTTACCTGCTTGAACATCATGTGCATCGTATTGGGCGCGAGCGTCACCGTGGCGCCGGCCGGAATGGAAATGCCACCCTTGATCTCACGCATCTTCATGATCTCGCCATCCATCTTCATCTCGTGCAATTCCACCTTGCCGGCGGACGACGAGGTCACGGAGGTCAGCTTGTCGTCTGTCTTGCCCGTATTGTGGATGGTGATGTAACCGCCGCCGACGGGCTGGCCGGGCAGCATGGCGCGAACATAGCCGCCGCTGATATCGAGATCGCCGAGCTTGGCGGCGGCGGAACCGGAAGGCGCTGCGGCGGCATCCATATGCATACCAGGCATGGACTTCATCGCGCCGCTGTCCTGTGCCATCGCTCCGCCTTGATAAAGCGAAAACGCGGCGAACGAAATCAATAATGCTGCGGTATGGTTGCGGTCCATGATCATCTCCTGCCCGTCTCCTCAAGCGAGCTGAAGGGATAGCCGCTCCGGCCGTTGTTGCAAAGGCCCGTATTCATTGCCAAACGCAGGATTGATCGGCGCGACAAAAATTTGTTTAGCGGCGACATTTGCCCCTTGCCATCTCCGACCGGGACCGGATAATGGCTCTCGACCTTGTTGGGAGAATCCGGTGCAAGCCGGTGCCGAAGGAGCAACCGCCCCGGAAACTCTCAGGCCAAAGGACCAGCAAGGGGCAGACGGAACTCTGGAGAGAAGCGCGCGAGCGTTCGCCGAAGGGATAACAATCTCAGGCAAACAGACAGAGGGGGCTCATCGTCAGGCGTAGTCACGCCGAAATTGTGAGCTCTGCGCTTCGAGACGAGCGCAAAACCCGGAGGCGTCATTTGGACGAGACCGCTGCCCTCAAGACAACACCCCTTCATGCCCTGCATGTATCGCTCGGTGCCCGCATGGTGCCGTTCGCAGGCTACGACATGCCGGTGCAATATGCTCCCGGCGTTCTGAAGGAACATCTCTGGACCCGATCGAATGCCGGCCTGTTCGACGTGTCGCATATGGGTCAGGTGACGATCCGCGCCCGCTCCGGAAAATACGAGGACGCGGCGCTTGCGCTCGAAAGCCTCGTGCCGGTCGATATTCTCGGCCTCGCCGAAGGCCGCCAGCGCTACGGTTTCTTCACCGACGACAAGGGCGGCATCCTCGACGATCTGATGATCACCCATATGGACGACTATCTCTTCGTCGTCGTCAACGCCGCCTGCAAAGAGCAGGATTTCAAGCATCTTCAAGATCATATCGGCGATAGCTGCGAAGTTGCCTTACTTGATCGCGCTCTGATCGCCCTGCAGGGACCGCGCGCCGTCGACGTGCTTGCGGAACTCTGGGCCGATATCGCCTACATGAAGTTCATGGACGTGCGCCATTGTCGCCTCCACGATGTCTCCTGCCTGGTGTCGCGCTCCGGCTATAGCGGCGAAGACGGCTTCGAAATCTCGGTGCCAACAGACAAGGCCGAGGATATCGCCAAGCGGCTGCTGGAACATCCGGACGTGCAGCCGATCGGCCTTGGCGCCCGTGACTCGCTGCGCCTCGAAGCCGGGCTCTGCCTCTATGGCAATGATATCGACCAGACGACGACGCCGATCGAAGGCGCGCTCGAATGGGGCATTCAAAAAAACCGCAAGACCGGTGGCGCACGCGCCGGCGGTTTTCCGGGCGCAAGCCGCATTCTCGGCGAGCTCGATGGTGGCACCTCGCGTCGCCGCGTCGGTCTGAAGCCCGAGGGCAAGGCGCCCGTGCGCGGTCACGCCAAACTTTATGCCGATGCCGAAGGCAAAACCGAAATCGGCGAAGTGACCTCGGGCGGTTTCGGCCCGAGCGTCGAATCCCCGGTTGCCATGGGCTATGTGCCGACCGATTTCACCGCACCCGGCACCACCGTTTACGCTGAAGTACGCGGCAAATACCTGCCCATTGTCGTCAGCGCCCTGCCTTTCATCAAGCCTACCTACAAACGCTGAACGTCTTTTCCAGAGAGGATATTACCCATGCTGAAATTCACCGAAGAACATGAGTGGCTGCAGGTCGAAGGCGATGTCGCGACGGTCGGCATCACCGCCCATGCCGCCGAGCAGCTCGGCGATCTCGTTTTCGTGGAACTGCCTGAAGTCGGCGCCAGCTTTTCCAAGGGTGGCGACGCGGCAACCGTTGAATCCGTCAAGGCGGCCTCTGAAGTCTATTGTCCGCTCGACGGAGAGATCACTGAAGTCAACGAAGCCATCACCGCCGATCCGGCCCTCGTCAATTCCGATCCGATGGGTGCCGGCTGGTTCTTCAAGCTTAAGCTGAAGAATGTCAGCGATCTTGATGGTCTTCTTGATGAATCCGGTTACAAGGAGCTGATCGGGTAATGACGACGCCTACGGAATTCACATTCACCGACTACCAGCCATACGACTTTGCCAATCGTCGCCATATCGGCCCGTCTCCCTCCGAGATGGCCGATATGCTCAAGGTGATCGGCTACAAGAGCCTCGACGGCCTGATCGACGCGACGCTGCCGCCGGCAATCCGCCAGAAGGCACCGCTCGCCTGGGGCGCTCCGATGACGGAGCGCGAAGCGCTCGACCGCCTGCGCGAGACCGCTAACAAGAACAAGGTTTTGGTGTCTCTGATCGGCCAGGGCTACTACGGCACGATCACGCCGCCGGTCATCCAGCGCAACATTCTGGAAAATCCGGCTTGGTACACGGCCTATACGCCGTATCAGCCTGAGATCAGCCAGGGCCGCCTCGAGGCGCTGCTGAACTACCAGACGATGATCAGCGACCTCACCGGCCTCGATGTCGCCAACGCATCGCTGCTCGATGAAGCGACGGCCGCGGCCGAAGGCATGGCGATGGCGGAACGCGTCGCCAAGTCCAAGGCAAAGGCCTTCTTCGTCGATGCTGACTGCCATCCGCAGACCATCGCACTGATCAAGACCCGCGCCGAGCCGCTTGGCTGGACCGTCGTCGTCGGCACCCCCTTCACCGACCTCGATCCGGTCGATGTCTTCGGTGCGATCTTCCAGTATCCGGGCACGCATGGTCACATCAACGACTTCAGCGGCCTGATTGCGCGCCTGCACCAGACCGGCGCCATCGCCATCATGGCGGCTGATCTTCTCGCCCTGACGCTCTTGAAGTCTCCAGGCGAAATGGGCGCCGATATCGCTATCGGCTCGTCGCAGCGTTTCGGCGTGCCTGTGGGATATGGCGGCCCGCATGCGGCCTTTATGGCCGTCAAGGACGACTACAAGCGCTCCATGCCGGGCCGTCTCGTCGGCGTTTCGGTCGATGCGCGCGGCAACCGTGCCTATCGCCTGTCGCTCCAGACCCGCGAACAGCATATCCGCCGCGAAAAGGCGACGTCGAACATCTGCACCGCGCAGGTGCTGCTCGCCGTCATGGCCTCCATGTATGCGGTCTTCCACGGTCCGCAGGGCCTGAAGGCTATTGCCCAGCAGGTTCACCAGAAGGCCGTGCTGATGGCCAAGGGCCTGGAAAGGCTCGGCTATACCGTCGAGCCGGAGACTTTCTTCGACACGATCACTGTCGAGGTCGGCCATATGCAGGGTCTGATTCTGCGCGCGGCCGTCGCCGAAGGCGTCAACCTGCGCAAGGTCGGTGAAACGAAGATCGGCATCAGCCTCGACGAGCGCACGCGCCCGGCGACGGTCGAGGCCGTGTGGCGCGCATTCGGCGGCGATTTCCGCATCGCCGATTTCGAACCGTCCTACCGCTTGCCGAAGACCCTGCTGCGCACCAGTGAATATCTGGCGCACCCGATCTTCCACATGAACCGCGCCGAAAGCGAGATGACGCGCTATATCCGTCGTCTTTCGGACCGCGACCTGGCGCTCGACCGCTCGATGATCCCGCTCGGCTCCTGCACCATGAAGCTGAACGCCACGGCGGAAATGCTGCCGATCACCTGGCCGGAGTTTTCGGACATCCATCCCTTCGTGCCGGCCGATCAGGCGCTGGGCTACCGCGAAATGATCGACGATCTGACGGAGAAGCTTTGCTCCGTGACCGGTTATGACGCCTTCTCCATGCAGCCGAATTCCGGCGCGCAGGGCGAATATGCCGGCCTACTGACCATCCGCAACTACCATATTGCCAATGGCCAGGGTCATCGCGACATCTGCCTCATCCCGACCTCCGCGCACGGCACCAACCCTGCTTCGGCGCAGATGGCGGGCATGAAGGTCGTGGTCGTCAAGGTCAGCGACGACGGCGATATCGACATGGCCGACTTCCGCGCCAAGACCGAGCAATACGCCGACAACCTCTCCTGCTGCATGATCACCTATCCTTCGACGCACGGCGTCTTCGAGGAAACGGTGAAGGAGATCTGCGATCTCGTGCACAAGCATGGCGGTCAGGTCTATCTCGACGGCGCCAACATGAACGCCATGGTCGGCCTGTCGCGCCCCGGCGACATCGGTTCCGACGTCAGCCACCTCAACCTGCACAAGACCTTCTGCATTCCGCATGGCGGCGGTGGCCCTGGCATGGGTCCGATCGGCGTCAAGGCACATCTGGCGCCCCACCTGCCCGGTCATCCGGAAACGGACGGCCGCAGCGGCGCGGTGTCGGCGGCAGCCTTCGGTTCGGCCTCCATCCTGCCGATCTCCTGGAGCTACTGCCTGATGATGGGCGGCGAAGGCCTGACACAGGCGACGAAGGTGGCGATCCTCAACGCCAACTATATCGCGACCCGGCTGAAGGGCGCTTACGACGTCCTCTACAAGTCGAAGGACGGACGCGTGGCGCATGAATGCATCATCGACACCCGCCCGCTGGTCGCAAGCGCCGGCGTCACCGTCGACGATGTCGCCAAGCGCCTCATCGATTGCGGCTTCCACGCACCCACCATGAGCTGGCCGGTTGCCGGAACGCTGATGATCGAGCCGACCGAATCGGAGACGAAGGCCGAACTCGACCGCTTCTGCGAGGCCATGCTGGCGATCCGCCAGGAAGCCCGCGATATCGAAGAGGGCCGGATGGACAAGACCAACAATCCGCTCAAGAACGCACCGCACACGGTGGAAGACCTTGTTGGCGAATGGGATCGTCCCTATTCCCGCGAACAGGCCTGCTTCCCGCCAGGCGCTTTCCGGGTGGACAAATACTGGTCCCCCGTCAATCGCATCGACAATGTCTACGGCGATCGCAACCTGATCTGCACTTGCCCGCCGCTGGAATCCTACGCCGAGGCCGCGGAATAGGTTTTTTGCGAAAAAGCGAAGCGGTTCAGTCGCTTCGCTGCAAACAGACATAAATCTATTGCGAAACTTGTCTATGAAAACGCCGCGTGTCCGAACGGATGCGCGGCGTTTTCGATGATGCGGCAACGGGGCCTGGAATACAGATTTATGCCGGAACAACCGGAATTTCATTTCGTCGCCGGGCGAGGAGAATACCTTTCATCCCCGCTGCTTCTCCTGCACGGAAGCAGCCAGGACGAAACCTCACTTATCTCGCTTGCCAACGCTGTCGCGCCGCAACGGCCATATATGGCACTGCGCGGTCCGGTGATTTGGGAATCAGGCTTCGCTTTCTTCTGTCGCCATCCGGATCGCAGCCTGGATCATGCCGATCTTGACAGGCGCACGAATGACATTTGCGGTTTCATCGCATCCGCGCTGGAAGACAATAGACTGAAGCACCCACCCGTCCTGCTCGGCTTCTCAAATGGCGCGATCATGGCTGCGTCCATTCTTCTTCGAGCGCCTCACTTGGCTTCTGCGGCGATCCTGATGCGGCCGCTCTCGCCAGCGCCGGACGCTCATTTTCCGTCCCTGACCGCATTGCCGATCCTGATCACATCAGGCGCAGACGATCGGCGGCGCAACCCCGGCGACGCAGATCTCATGAAAAATCAATTTGCAAATGCCGGCGCGGATGTCAGCGCACATGTGCTGGCAACCGGTCACGACGTCAATCAGGACGAGATCGGCATCATCCGCGATTGGCTCATACGGAAAGGCCCATGACATGAACCAGGACACGTCCCTGAGCACCGACAATCCCGACAGCTACATCGCAGCCGCCTTCGAAACGGACGACCCCGCATCGATCGCCAAGGCATTGGGCGAACTGGCCCGCAGGCGCAACATGAGCAAACTCGCCAAGGATGTGGGCATGAACCGCTCGGCGCTCTATCGCGCGCTCAGCGGTGACGGAAATCCGGAATTCGCAACCATCCTGAAAGTCGTCAAGGCGCTCGGCCTCAAGCTGACGCCGGTGCCGGCCGCGAACTAAAGTCGGCAATCGGAATTCTGAATATCGTTAGCCTATCGCCTCTTCGAGCAGAAGAAGCACGAGAAAGCCCGCGAAGAACATGGCCGTCACCCAAGGACGATCAGGTGTTTCGTGGGCTTCGACCAAAAGCTCCTCGGTGACGAGATAGAGAAGCGCGATCAGCCCGAACGCAAAAAATCCAGTCAGGATGGGGTCGGGCAGCGACGCGATCGGCGTCCCGAGCAAAGCACCGATCGGCAACAGGAGTGCAAGCGCGGCCGTAATTGCGACGATCCTGGCGCGAGAGCGGATACTCTCGCCAAGCTCGTTCGCCACCGTCAAGCCAAGGAACAGCACCTCGATCGTCAGGGCGATCGTGAGCAGCAGGCCGACCTTCGGGCCAGCCGCAAATCCGATACCGAGCACGAGGCCATCGATCAAAATATCGATGCCGATGGCCGCGAGCAGACCGACCGGGCCTTTGGCCCGGTTTTCCAGTTGTTTCACCAGCAGCATGACGGCGACGCCAATCGCACCGCCGATGACAGTCGCCAAGGGAGAGCCTCGATGCATGACATCGGGCAGGATCTCACCGGCGGCCGCCGCAAAGACGACGCCGGCGGCAAAATGCTGTATGGCGCTGACGAGATTGGGGCCTGGTCGCGTGTTGACCGCAACCGCGGCGCCCGCAATCGCGGCCGTTGCCGGGATCAATGTGTAAACCCATGCCGATGCCGCCATAAGATCCCTCGCCGCTCGCCCTGCCGATTTTATCCGGCTCAGCCGGCTAGCCAGGGAGACGACGCAGAAAACCCCAGCGTGCGGCGATCAAAGCATGGAACGCAGCGAGGGGGAATACGGAATAGTCTGCTTTAAGCGGGTTGCGCGGCCTGGCGCTGAGCCGCCAAGGCGGCGAGATCGGCAGGCTTCAATTCGACGGATTCGCCGCAGCCGCAGGCCGATGTCTGGTTCGGATTGGTAAAGGTAAAGCCCGAACGCAGCGTCGTGGTTTCGAAGCCCATTTGGGTGCCGAGCAGATAAAGAACGGCTGACGGCTCGACCCAGACCCGGGCGCCATCATGCTCGATCAGGTCGTCCTTCAAATTCGGCTCGGTCACCAGATCGATGGTATATTCCATCCCGGCGCAGCCGCCCTTCTTGATGCCGACGCGAACGCCCTTGGCATCGGGGCCGGAATTCTCGACAATCGCCTTGACGCGGGCAGATGCCGCATCCGTCATGCTCATGATTGCAAAGCCCATGGGCTCATTCTCCTTCCGCAACCGGGGTCAAGATCCGGCGCTTCGAGTCTCAATGTAAAGCCGGCGGCCTAAAGCTTCAATACCAGCCGACGGCAACCTGCGCTTCTTCCGACATGCGATCCGGCGTCCACGGCGGATCGAAGGTCATGCTGACATCCACACCGGAAACACCTTCAACGGCGCCGACAGCATTCTCAACCCAGCCCGGCATTTCGCCGGCAACAGGGCATCCGGGCGCGGTCAGCGTCATGACGATCTTCACCATGCGGTCGTCTTCGATGTCGATCTTGTAGATAAGACCGAGTTCGAAGATGTCGGCGGGAATTTCCGGATCGTAGACCGTCTTCAGCGCAGAAATGATGTCGTCGCTGAGGCGTGCCAGCTCATCTTCGGGGATGCTGGAATGCACGATCCCTTCGCGTACGTCGATCTTCTGTTCGCTTTCGTCGAGTGACATCACTTGCCTCCTTAGGCAAAGAACTTGCGCGCATATTCCAGCGCATCCGCCAAAGCATCCACCTCGGCGCGCGTATTGTACAGGCCGAACGATGCACGGCATGTGGAGGTAACGCCGAAGCGTTTCAAGAGCGGCTGGGCGCAATGCGTCCCTGCCCTAACGGCAACGCCCTGGCGGTCTATCACCATCGAGACGTCGTGTGAATGAATGCCCGCGAGCTCGAAGGAGAAAATTCCGCCTTTGCCGGGCGCCGTGCCGATGACGCGTAGCGAATTGATATCCCTCAGCCGCTCCGCCGCATAGGCAGCAAGTTCAGCCTCATGGCGTGCAATCGCTTCCCGGCCGATACCGTCCATGTAATCGAGCGCGTAGCCAAGACCGATCGCCTGAACGATCGGCGGCGTGCCGGCTTCGAAACGATGCGGCGGCTCGTTGTAGGTAACGTTTTCCTCGGTGACGTCGAAGATCATCTCGCCGCCGCCCTGGAAAGGCCGCATCTCGGCAAGCCTGTCCTTCTTGCCGTAGAGCACGCCAATACCCGACGGACCATAGAGCTTGTGACCGGTCATGACGTACCAGTCGCAATCGATGTCCTGTACGTCGACTGGCATATGCACGGCGCCCTGCGAGCCGTCGATCAATACCGGAATGCCGCGCTCATGCGCGATCCGGCAGACTTCCTTTACCGGAACGACCGTTCCGAGCGCATTCGACATATGCGTGATGGCGACGAGCTTGGTGCGCGCCGTCAGGCTCTTCTCGAAATCCTCGATATGGAACGCGCCCTCGTCATCGACAGGCACCCAGACGAGCTTCGCGCCCTGCCGTTCGCGAATGAAATGCCAGGGAACGATGTTGGAGTGATGCTCCATGATGGAGACGACGATCTCGTCGTCTTCCCCGATCTTCGGCATGCCCCAGCCGTAAGCGACCGTGTTGATCGCCTCGGTCGAGTTCTTGGTGAAGACGATATCATCGACGGACGGCGCATTCAGGAAGCGGCGCACCTTTTCGCGAGCCGCTTCATAGGCTTCCGTCGCCGCATTGGACAGGAAGTGCAGGCCGCGATGCACATTGGCATATTCGTTGGAATAAGCATGCGAGATGGCATCGATGACGACCTGCGGCTTCTGCGCGGAGGCGCCGTTGTCGAGATAGACCAGCGGCTTGCCATGCACCGTTTTCGCCAGGATCGGGAAATCCCGGCGAATGGCTTCGACGTCATAGGCCGTTGCCGGCACGATCTTGTCCACGAGCTTTGCCTCCAATCAGGCGTGCTTTTCCAGCCAGGCGGAGATAACGCCTTCCAGCGCCTCGACCAGGGCCTCGTCTTCCAGTTCCTCGACGATCTCGGCCACGAAGGCGTTGACCAGCATGGCGCGCGCCTTGTTCTCCGGAATGCCGCGGGCCATCAGATAGAAGAGATGGTTCCGGTCGATATCGGCGACAGTGGCGCCATGGCCGCACTGCACGTCGTCGGCGAAGATTTCGAGTTCCGGCTTGACCGAAAATTCGGCATCGTCGGACATCAGCAGGGTGTTGCAGGCCATCTTGGCATCGGTCTTCTGCGCATCCGGTGCAACCCGGATCATGCCCTGAAACACGCCGCGTGCGCGATCAAACACCACGTTGCGGATGACTTCAGTGGAACCGGTGTTCGGAACGTCGTGACCGAGCACCATCGTCACGTCGGTATGGGTATCGCCACCGAGCAGGTTGATGCCGCGCAGCGTCAGATCGGCGCCCTCGCCCGCGACCTTGATGTACAGTTCCTGACGCACCAGCTTGCCGCCGGCGTTGATGACAAACAGCCTGAGCTTCGCGTCGGCACCGAGATCGATGCGGAGCTGACCGAGATGCGTATCCTCACTGCCCTGCTCCTGCAGGATGATCCAGGTGATCTCAGAACCCTTGCCGATCTTCACTTCGCTGACAGACGAAACCAGCGCAGCCGCGCCTTCGACCGCCTGATGACGCTCGATGACAGTTGCCTTGACGTCGGCCCCAAAGGATACAGGCAGGCGGCTGTGGATCTGGCCACCGGCGTGGACGAACTGCACTTCCAGCGGCGCTTCCAGTTCGGTGCCATCGGGCAGATCGATGACGTAGCCATCGCGTACGAAGCTGGCATTGATGCGGCCGATGGCGTCGTCCTTGTCGATTGCCTCCAGACCGGCGGCGGCCGTGCCGTCAGCCAGGCTATCGGCGTAACGGCCGATCGCCAGACCCTTGACGGCAGCCTTCTCGCTTGCCTTGCCCTGGAGAACGGCAATGACCGGACATCCCTCGACCGTCGGTGGCAAGGCTACGGCAAGACCCTTGCCGATATCGCTCGGCACCAGACGCAGCAGATTCTTGAAATCGGTGTAATGCCATGCCTCGACGCGGCGCGTCGGCAGGCCTGCGGTCTTCAGCTCGTCGAGCAGGCGGTCACGGACGGCGAACACTTCGCCGTCACCGGGTAGATCGCCCATCTGGTCGTTATACGCCTCGATCAGCGCCGTCTCGGCTGCTGTCAGGCGGTTCGTCGTCTGAATGTTCATCGACGTGTCCTTTCCGCCTCGATCAGGCTGCAGCTCCGATGATGTCGGCATAGCCATTGGCTTCGAGTTCATGCGCCAGCGTCTTGTCGCCGGACTTGATGACCTGGCCCTTGTAGAGGACGTGAACGGTGTCCGGAACGATATAGTCGAGCAGGCGCTGATAGTGGGTGATGACGATCACGGCGCGGTCAGGCGAACGCAGCGCGTTGACGCCATCGGCGACGATCTTCAGCGCATCGATGTCGAGGCCTGAGTCGGTTTCGTCGAGCACGCAAAGCTGCGGCTGCAACAGCGCCATCTGCAGGATTTCAGCGCGCTTCTTTTCACCGCCGGAGAAGCCGACGTTGAGCGGGCGCTTCAGCATGTCCATGTTGATCTGCAGCTTGGCCGCAGCATCCTTGACGCGGCGCAGGAAGTCCGGCGTCGTCAATTCGGATTCACCGCGCGCCTTGCGCTGCTCGTTCAGAGCCACTTTCAGGAACTGCATGGTGGCAACACCGGGGATTTCCACGGGATACTGGAAGGCTAGGAAGATGCCCTTGGAAGCACGCTCGGCAGCGTCGAGCTCGAGAATGCTCTCACCATTATAGAGGATCTCGCCCTCGGTGACTTCATAGTCGCTACGGCCGGCAAGGATATAGGACAGCGTCGACTTGCCGGAGCCGTTCGGGCCCATGATGGCGGCAACTTCGCCTGCCTTCACCGTCAGGTTCAGGCCACGGATGATCTCGGTGCCGTCTTCGGCGATACGGGCATGCAGGTTCTTGATTTCAAGCATATTCGTTTCCTTCGTCCCACCCTGGTGATCGGCGATCTAACCAGCGGTGATTGTCTCTATAAATTTACCGCTCTTCTGCCGGCGAAAAACTTTGCGTGACGACAATCGCACCAACGATATTGCGATTGAATTCATCGAGTTCTTCTGCCGGCACCCAAAGCTCTTCATGCTCTCGTCCGCCGACGATCTTGCGCTCAAAGCGTGATGCATAGGCGGCATTTACATCAAAACTGGTCACATAACCGCGGCGCGAGCCGACCTTGGTATTCCAATCCCTCGCAATCTGCGCGGCATAGTTTTCATTGGTAACCGGATAGAAGATCGGCTGATCCGGAAGGCGTGGCGGGAAGGCCTTCCAGCCGCTCTCTTCGATCAGCTTCAGCTCTTCCAATCCAACTGGCCGAAAGAGCGTGACCGTGTCCGCAGTCGCCATCACCCGACGCTGCCTTCCAGTGAGATGCCGATCAGCTTCTGCGCTTCGACGGCGAATTCCATCGGCAGCTCCTGCAGCACTTCCTTGACGAAGCCGTTGACGATCAGCGCGATCGCTTCTTCGGTCGGTATCCCGCGCTGCAGGCAGTAGAACAGCTGGTCTTCGGAAATCTTCGAGGTGGTCGCCTCGTGCTCGAACTGCGCCGTCGAATTTTTCGCCTCGATGTAGGGCACCGTATGCGCGCCGCACTTGTCGCCGATCAAAAGCGAGTCGCACTGCGTGAAGTTGCGGGCGTTGGTCGCGCGGCGATGCGCCGAGACCTGGCCGCGATAGGTGTTCTGCGACACGCCGGCGGCGATGCCCTTGGAGACGATGCGGCTCGACGTGTTCTTGCCGAGATGGATCATCTTGGTGCCGCTGTCGACCTGCTGATGGCCGTTCGAGACCGCGATCGAGTAGAACTCGCCACGGCTGTCGTCGCCGCGCAGGATGCAGGACGGATACTTCCAGGTGATCGCGGAACCGGTCTCGACCTGCGTCCAGGAGATCTTGGAGCGATGGCCGCGGCAATCGCCACGCTTGGTGACGAAATTGTAGATGCCGCCCTTGCCGTTCTTGTCGCCTGGATACCAGTTCTGGACGGTCGAATACTTGATCTCGGCATCATCCAGAGCCACCAGCTCGACGACGGCGGCGTGCAACTGATTTTCGTCGCGTTGCGGCGCGGTGCAGCCTTCGAGATAGGAGACATAGGCCCCCTCTTCGGCAATAATCAGCGTGCGCTCGAACTGGCCGGTGTTCTTCTCGTTGATGCGGAAGTAGGTCGACAGCTCCATCGGGCACCGAACGCCCTTCGGCACGAAGACAAAGGAACCGTCGGTGAAGACGGCCGAATTCAGCGTCGCGTAGAAATTGTCGGAGGTCGGCACGACAGAGCCGAGATACTTGCGCACGATATCCGGATGCTCGCGAACCGCTTCCGAGATCGACATGAAGATCACGCCGGCCTTCTTCAGTTCTTCCTTGAAGGTGGTGACGACCGAAACGGAATCGAACACTGCGTCGACGGCGATCTTCGGCTTCTCGACGCCGGCAAGGAGCTCCTGCTCGCGCAAGGGAATGCCGAGCTTCTCGTAGACTTTCAAGAGTTCCGGGTCGACCTCATCGAGCGACGTCGGGCCGGGGGTATTCTTCGGCGCGGCGTAGTAATGGATGTCGTTGAAATCGATCTTCGGATAGTCGACGCGAGCCCAGGTGGGCTCTTCCAGCGTCAGCCAGCGGCGGTAAGCCTCCAGACGCCATTCCAGCATCCATTCCGGCTCTTGCTTCTTGGCGGAAATAAAACGGACAATATCCTCGGACAGGCCTTTCGGAGCCTTGTCCATTTCGATGATGGTCTCAAAACCATACTTGTACTGGTCCACGTCGATCTGGCGAACCTGATCGACCGTTTCCTGGACTGCAGGCATTTCGTTCTCCAATCTTGCCGGATACAAGGTCCGGCAGCTTGTCAACGTTACGGCAGACTTATGTCTGCCCTCTATGTAGTCGGCCAAAAGGGACTTTTCACCCCGATTGGCAAGCGGAAAATTCGGTTTCCGCAAAATTGTGGTCGTCAGGCCGCCGCACCCGCCAGCTTGCGCCTTCCCGCGATACGGGCAAACGCGGCGATTGCGCGATCGATATCCGCTTCGGTTGTGGTCGGCCCTAGCGAAATGCGGAGAGCCCCGAGTTTCGGGTCGCATCCCATCGCCACGAGCACATGGCTCTCGCCGACCTTGCCCGAAGAGCAGGCGGACCCGGCCGATATCGCGACACCTTCGAGATCGAAGGCGATCTGTCCGGTCTCGGACTTCAGTCCCGGCAGGGTGAAGAAGCTGGTGTTCGGTACGCGCGCACCTTGCTCGCCATGAATAATGACATCGGGCGCGCTCTGCCGCATGCCCTCTTCAAGCCGGTCACGCAGCTTTGCGATCCTGGCATTCCGGTCTTCGAACTCATTGAGCGCCGCAGCCGCAGCCGCACCGAAACCGACGATGGCAAGCGTGTTCTCCGTGCCCGAGCGATGGCCCTTTTCCTGGCCCCCGCCGTGGATCAGCGGCTTCGGCATCAGCACTTCGCCGCGCGAAACAAGCGCACCCACTCCTTTGGGTCCACCGATCTTGTGCGACGATACGATCAGAAAATCCGCGCCGATCGCATTGATATCGAGCGGTACCCGACCGGCCGCCTGAACCGCATCGACCACAAAGAGGCCGCCCGCGGCCAGAACCAGCTTTGCCGCTTCGCCGACGGGCTGAAGAATTCCTGTCTCGTTGTTGGCGAGCATGACGGCGACCATCGGCAGGCCGCTGGCCTTGTCATGGGCTGCGAGCACGGCCTCCAGCATAGCGAGATCGACCGTACCGTCCGATGTTACGGGTATTTCGCTGACATTGTCCTTGGCGAACCGGCCGCCTTCGCGCACGGCCGGATGCTCGATGGCCGATATATAAAGGTGGCTGACGGCAAGCGGCGTCCGCCCCATGCGAAACTCCGGCGTCAGCACCATATTGGCCGCCTCGGTGGCGCCGCTGGTGAAAACCACATGGGCGGGTTCCGCGCCCGTCAGGCCTGCAACCTGCCGGCGTGCGGCCTCGACAGATGCGCGCGCCGCCCTACCTTCCCCATGAACGGAATTGGGGTTGCCTTGAATATCCATCGCACGCAGCATTGCTTCGCGGGCCGCCGGATGGAGCGGTGCGGTAGCATTCCAATCGAGATAGAGGCGTGTTGCCGCCATAATCTTCTTCCTGCGCGACTTTGCTTTGCGGCCGCCGGCTCATTTTCCTTGAAATTTCAGCCGTGCATGCCTTATGACACGTTCCACAAGCCGTTGCGCAAACAACGCGCGGAGCACCGCATCAAGTTTCGAATTGTTCTAAACTGCGTTCTAGAAAAGATGAGCGCATTCGTCAAGTCAACTTGCTGCGTGCCGTTAGGTTTGAACGCAGAAAAAGAAGAGCCGGAGTATCGATGCCCGAAGTAATTTTCAACGGCCCCGCGGGTCGCCTTGAAGGCCGCTATCAGCCCTCCAAGGAAAAAAGCGCCCCGATCGCGATTATCCTTCATCCCCACCCGCAATTTGGCGGCACGATGAACAATCAGGTCGTCTACCAGCTTTTCTATATGTTCCAGAAGCGCGGTTTCACCACACTCCGTTTCAATTTCCGCGGTATCGGCCGCAGTCAGGGTGAATTCGACCACGGCGCCGGCGAGCTTTCCGACGCCGCATCGGCCCTCGACTGGGTTCAGAGCCTTCATCCAGACTCCAAGAGCTGCTGGGTTGCCGGCTATTCCTTCGGCGCCTGGATCGGCATGCAGCTTTTGATGCGCCGTCCGGAGATCGAAGGCTTCATGTCGATCGCGCCGCAGCCGAACATCTACGACTTCTCGTTCCTGGCTCCCTGCCCGTCGTCCGGCCTGATTATCAACGGCGACGCGGACAAGGTCGCCCCGGAAAAGGACGTCAACGGCCTCGTCGAGAAGCTGAAGACCCAGAAGGGTATCCTGATCACGCATAAGATCGTGTCGGGCGCCAATCACTTCTTCAACGGTCAGGTCGAAACGCTGCTGGGCGAATGCGAGGATTATCTCGATCGTCGCCTCAACGGCGAACTGGTGCCGGAACCTGCCGCCAAGCGCATTCGGTAAGCGATTTCGCCTCTTAGCGCGACATTCTGAAACTGAGACCTGAAACGCCGTCGATGACGATCGGCGCATGGTATTCCATGCCGATCTTCCGGAGAACCCGCTGCGATGCGACGTTCTCCGGATGCGTGAATGCTATGAAGTGATTGGCGAATCCGCGTTTGAAGAACCAGTCCGCCAGCGCGCCTGCGATCTCGGTTGCATAGCCATTGCCCCAGGCACTCTTCTCGATGGAATAGCCAAGTTCGAATTCGCCGCGACCGCTTTCCTGAAAGCGTGAAAAACCGGCGCGACCGATAAAACGACCGTCCTCGCGCCGCAGTATCTTGTATTTGGTCGTGCCGTCGCGCGCCTGTTCGCCAAACCAGCTTTTCAACCGCTCCTCGGCCTTCTCCAGCGTCCAAGGGGCGGCGCCGGAAAGATAGCGCGTCATGTCGATGGTCGAATGCAGCTGTCGAATCACTTCCGCATCTCCCTTGCCCCACATCGTCAGAATGAGGCGCGGAGTTTCGAGTATGATGGTGTCACTCATCTGCCTGCCTGTTTTCGCATTGGATCTGCAGCTTGCCGCAAGGTGTGCGGCCGGGCCGATTGGCAACCGAAGGGTCAGTGCTAAACGCTCGGCCTGATTTCAACAAGGCAATGAAGCGGCAATTCCGAATCCGAAGGCCCGCCGAAGCGGGCCTCCAGATTATCGCTTGATATCATCGGTCAGTGACATGCAGGCAGACCGGGAGCGCCGCACTTCTTCTTTTCCGGCGGCTTCTGCGGCGGAGGCGGAGGTTGTCTCTTCACCTGCTGCTGCACGACCTTCGGCTGCGGTTGGGGCTTGGGTTGAGCTTGCGGCTTCGGCGCGACCGCCCTCGCCTGTGCCACGACATGCGGCGCCGGTCTGGGCTGCGCAGGAACCGGATTGGCCCGCCGAGCCGGCGCGGCGGCGACATGAGGCTGACTGTTCACCCGAGCTTGGTTGTTGCTGACCGCCTTCGGCTTCGCCGGCGTCCTGGCGGCGACGGCCGGCGAAGCCGAGCCGTGGGCATTGGGTTTCGGTGCCGCAACAACCGCATTCGGTTTACCACTCGGCGCTGCCTGCGGTGCCGGGGTCTTGGCAATCTGGTTCTGACCCTTCACGGCAGGCGTATTGCCGGCAGCCGGCAACGGCTGCCCCTTCGAACCGGGAAGCGCATGCGCGTTGGCATTTGTACCTTGGCCGGCGGGTTGAGCAGCAACCGCCGGATTATGTGCGGCATTGGGTGCCGCCTGAGGCGGTTGAGCCTGCTTTCCCGGGACAGTCCCGGGATTGCCCGGCAGCTTGCCGCCAGCCGGCAGCGGCTGGCCATTGGCGCCGGGAAGCGTGTGAGCGGTGGCATTGCCGGCCTGCGGCTTGGCGACGGGCGCCACCGCCGGAGCCGCTCCAGGCGTTGCCTTGGCCGCTGCGGCCGGATTCTGCTTTTGCAGCACCGCGGCCTTCTTCTGTACCGAAGGCGGCAAGGCAACATGCAGCGCAGCCGCACCCGCGCCGGCAATGACAGCAGCTCCAGCAAGCTTCTGCCCGGTCGTCAATCCAGGTGCCGCGGGCGCAGCCCCATTCTCGTTGACCACGGTATTGTTGTTGTTGATGACCGTCGTGTTGTTCACGACCGTATTGTGGATGTTGTTGAAGATGATGTTGTTTTCCGGCGGCGCGATGTCGCGCGGCGGCTCGACCCATTCGGGGACCGGAACGAAGACCGGCGCCGGCAATACGTAGAGATCGACGGAGAGCACCGGCGGCGCGAGCACGACGAAATCCGGTGGCGGCGGCGCCAGGAAGACGACGGGCGGCGGCGGCGCATAGCCGAAGTCGGCATCATCGAAATAAAGCACCGGCCGGTCGACATAGACGATTTCCGGAGGCGGTGGCGGCGGCACGTCATATTCGATCACGGCGAAGGACGGCGGCGGCTCGAGGGCTGCCTCGAAATGCTCCAGACGGCGACGTGCATCCCAGACATGCGGACCACGCGGATAGCGTCTCAGATAAGACCAATAGGCCTCCGGCGTGTCGGCAATCCAGGTCTCGCGCCAGGTGATCGCCTCGCGGCGGGCGGCAACGATGGCGCGCACACGCCTCACCATGGAATCGTTCGGATAGGCGGCGAGGAAGTCCTCATAGCCCTGCAGCGTGTCGCGATCGAGCGCGGCAAAATAGGCATCCCGCTCGTCGAAATCGCGGATCGGTTTTGTCCGGTTTGCCACCTCATCAACAGTGGACACCGGAGCGGCCGGCGCATTGGGACCGCGATCGAAAAAGTTGAATGCGTTCTTGAATTTGGAGGCGTCCCAAGAGATTTCGGCGCCCTTGGTCAGATCGCCGACACGCAAGCGCGTCCGATCGAACACGTCGTCGAGCGACAGACCACCGACACGGATCATCTCCGCCAGCGCATGGGCATAAGAGCCGTACGGACCGGCCTCCTGCGGGGCGACCGTGCCGGGCGCCGCATTGAAGGCAATCAGCTGGTTGGCGTCGGGATCAACCAGCGCCAGGCCGCCGGCCAGCGGCTGACTGGACTGCACGAAGGGATTGGCCCTCGCCGCGTCCAGCACGACGATACTGCCGCGGTTGTTGATGGCGGACAGCGATTTGGTGAAATCGCTCACGCGGAGCGCCTGGACGGGGACATCCGTGGCATTGGCGATCTGCGCATCGATTGGCACGAAATAATTATCGCCCTGATATTGCACACCGTAGCCCGCCAGATAGACGAAGACGACGGTGTTAGGGCCTGATGCGTTCGCTTTCGTCAGAAAGTCGCGCATCGCGTCGCGCAATCCGTTCTGGTCGAGGTCGCGTGCGCCGATCACATCGAAGCCCGCGGCCTGCAGCGTTTGCGCGATCAGGCCGGCATCATTGGCAGGTGTCGGGAGCGCGCCTACCTTGTAGGCGGCATTGCCCACGACGAGCGCTATTCTCTTTTCAGGGGAACCTTGCGCTTCGGCCGGGTTCGCGGCAGCGATACCGGCCAAAACCAAAATCATGGCAAAAAATGCCCAGATCGTCTTTTTGGATGACAATCCCATCATCGAAAGCAAAAGTGACATACCGGTTTCTTTCACGAAACATGTGGCGCGCACGGGATCAACAAGAAATGACTAGGATTTGATTCGGGCGAATGCGCGGCTTATTCCCGGCGGCTTCGCGGCGATGTTACGGTCTCTTGACGTTGAAAAGCGGCGTTTACAATTCCTGTCCCATCCGCGATGCCGGCCGAAACTTGATGTCCCGCTGCACCAAAATGATGACGCGTCGGTAAATCGGTGCTAAACGCCCCCGGCAACATTTTCACAACAGCGACTTCGCCGCCTCCTCCGTCGATGCGGCCTCGAAAGACCAAGATCATGGCTGAGTTCAAATCCGATTTCCTGCGCACCCTGCAAGAGCGCGGCTTCATTCATCAGATTTCCGATGAGGCCGGCCTCGACGACCTCTTTGCCAAGGAAACCGTGACGGCCTATATCGGCTATGACCCGACGGCATCGAGCCTGCATGTCGGCCACCTCACTCAGATCATGATGCTGCATTGGATGCAGGCGACCGGTCATCGGCCGATCTCGCTGATGGGTGGTGGCACCGGCATGGTCGGCGACCCCTCCTTCAAGGAAGAGTCCCGCCAGCTCATGACCGTTGACATGATCGAGGACAATATCGCCTCGATCAAGCGCTGCTTCTCGAACTATCTCGATTACAACAAGCCGGGCAACGCGGCATTGATGATCAACAACGCCGAGTGGCTGCGCTCGCTCAACTACCTCGAATTCCTGCGCGACGTTGGCCGCCACTTCTCGGTCAACCGCATGCTGTCCTTCGACAGTGTGAAGACGCGCCTCGATCGCGAGCAGTCGCTTTCTTTCCTCGAATTCAACTACATGATCCTGCAGGCCTACGATTTCGTCGAATTGGCCAAGCGTTACGATTGCCGTCTGCAGATGGGCGGCTCGGATCAGTGGGGCAATATCGTCAACGGCATCGACCTCGGTCACCGCATGGGGACGAGGCAGCTGTTCGCGCTGACATCGCCGCTGCTGACGACCTCTTCCGGTGCCAAGATGGGCAAATCGGCTTCCGGCGCTGTCTGGCTGAATGCCGACCTGCTGCCGGTCTACGATTTCTGGCAGTATTGGCGCAACACCGAGGATGCCGACATTCCGCGCTTCCTCAAACTGTTCACGACATTGCCGATGGGTGAAATCGCGCGGCTCTCGGCGCTTGCCGGTTCTGAACTCAACGAGGTCAAGAAGATCCTCGCGACCGAAGTCACGGCAATCCTTCACGGCCGCGCGGCAGCCGAGCAGGCGGCCGAAACGGCACGCAAGACCTTCGAGGAAGGCGGCCTGTCCGAAAACCTGCCGTCTATCGATGTTCCGGCTTCCGAACTTGAAGCCGGCATTGGCCTGCTGGCTCTGATCGTGCGCGCCGGCCTTGCCGCCTCCAACGGCGAGGCTCGCCGCCACGTCCAGGGCGGCGCGGTGCGCATCAACGACGAAGCGGTCAGCGATGAGCGCAAGATCATCGGCACGGGCGAGATCACCGCCGATGGCATCATCAAGCTGTCGCTCGGCAAGAAGAAGCATATCCTGATCCGCCCGGCCGCCTGAGCGGCCAGACGGCACATGAGAATGTAGAAAGCCGGCGGGCCTCTCGCCGGCTTTTGCTTATTACCGATGGCAATTCCTCCCCGTATGGACTGGCAATCCCGCTTTCAGCGCGACGCATTGGAGAGTACGGAAATTGTGTCACCTTCAACCACGATCGCATCACCGTCGCGAATTGCCCGAAATGGCAGCGAGCGCTCTTCAAAATAGGCGACTGCCCTTTCCGCCGCCTCGGCTTCTCCATGATCCGATCTGTAATGAGGAACGATGGAGAAATCGACGAGACCCAGCCCCTCCCATGTAATCGTGGGATCGTATCCCGCGACAAGTTCGTGAGGATCGTCCATGAGGTCGATTCCTTTCAGCGTCGCCGTGGCAACAACAGCACCGGCACTAAATCCGCCGTAGACGATGGCATCTTCCCGAAGGAACTTCAGTATCAGATTGTCAAATCCGCTTTGCCTCATGGCGCGACGAAGAAGAAAAGCATTGCCGCCCAGAACCCAAACGAGATCGATTTCCTCCAGCGCCTGCTCCAGGGCATCGGACTTCCCGAAGTACGCCCTGAGATCAAGATACTCGGGCCTGGCGCCCAAATCCGACATTTCCCGTGCAGGGCTGTAAATGGTTGCTTCGTATCGTTGCCTCGCGTCGTCGGGAATAAAATCGAGAGCATTGGCAACGATGCCGACACGCCGCTTCCCTCGCATAAGATCGAACAATCGATCGGCATGATCGCCAAGGCGATAGGAGGACAGATACATTCTCACAGAATTACACCCAGCCGAAGATCGATACCGCCGGACGATATTGGCGGTGAAAAGGAGAGCATACAGCTTCCAGATTACAATTGTTGCAGTCGAGACCGACGATAGCTGTCTGTCAGTATTCAAATACCTGCCTGAAGACACTCGGCGCAGCAATCGATAGCGGATTGATCTGCATATTCAGGTCACTTGCCGAAGGCTGCCCCCGCATGGAAGACGGACATCAGCCGCAGGAAGGGCATGATCACCGTTCCCAATCGCTCGGGCTGATCGTATGGGAGGCCGTGACCAGCGTCAGTGATCAGTTCATATCGAAGCAAGGGATTGAGTTTTTGCAGCTCGCGGGCTGTATCCAACGAGACGATCCCCCTATCTCCGATCACGAGAAGCATCGGCACGCTTATGCCTTGCACAAGTTCGCGATAATCAGGATTTGGAGGTGTGAGCACCTCAAATGCGGACATGCTGGTCTGAAGCCTTGCGTCAACCAGGCATTCCAAAATCTCCGCCGACCGAGATGGGTGTCGAACGCGCGCCTGGTCAAGCAGATCGGCCCTGCTCGAAACGAGTGATCGCCGCTGTTCCTCTGCAATATCACTTTCAAAAACCTCGCGCTGCCGCTCTGGACTTATGAAGGTTGGATCGATCAGAATGACGCCCGAAACCCCTGCCCCAAGTTCGCGAGCGGCGACAGCAGCGGTCATGCCTCCCATCGAATGGCCGAGCAATATTGGAGCGCTTAGATTCAATCTCTTCACGAGCTCGACGACGTCGCCTGCCAGATCGCCATACAAATATCCTCTTGCGGGCGCACTGGATTTTCCATGGCCCCGGGCATCCGGCAAAACGACATCAAAGCCGGTCTCCAACACGCGCGCCAACGGCGCCAAACACGCGCCGCTGCCAAGCAGCCCATGCAGCGCAACCAGCGGAGGACAAGCGCCGCCCGTTCGCCGATAATGAATGTCGATGCCGTTTGCATTGCAGTTGTCAGTCGTCCAGCTTGCAAGGCACGATTTGCTTTGGGTCATGTCTATGAGGGTGCCATAGCTCATTTGGAACGTCGACAGAAACGCGACGCCAGAATGTTCTGCCCGATACTGCGACGTTTGAAAGCCACCGGTCTATGAGTTCGAGACCGAACCTCGACAAGTTTTCTGCACTTGCAATGTCGGATCGCGGCCTGCCCGTTCGTCCTGTGTTAAGATCCCAACTCCAGAGGTGACTTATGGATGAACTGCCGGTGATTAAGACGAGGCGCAAGGGCCGAAGCCTTACGCAAAGCATGTTGATTCCCAGCGAGGAAATGATTGCCCGCGCCCTCTGGGCAGCGCCCCCGGGGCAATTGTCCGATATTGCGGGAATGAGGCAGGCGCTTGCCGAGCAATATGGCGCGGATGCCTGCTGCCCGGTCACTGTCCAGCGACATTTGGTGCAGATCAGCCAAAATAGCACCGCTCCGTTTTGGCGCATCGTAAACCCCGATCGACCGTTCGCCCGACGCATGATCGGTGGGCCGGAGCGTATACGCGAGCGATTGGCGGAAGAAAAATAGCCGCCCTTGCAGCCTCTTCGTTATGGCAAGGAAGCAGCCTCAGTTTCGCGCCGCGTCAATACTCGAATATCTGCCTGAAAACACCCGGCGCGATGATCGAGAGAGGATTGATCTGCAGGTTCGATTTCTCCAGCGTGCCAGTCAGCCTGAAGGTGATGCCGATGAGACCGCGATCACTGCCATTGCCGAGGATGAAGCCGACGATCGGGACTTCCGCGAACAGCCGGTTCAAACCATAGGCGGGCATGAAGGTTCCCGTCATGTCCATCTTGCCGTTGGCATCCTTCAGCGTTCCCTGGAAGGTCGCACCCACCTGCGCCCCGCGCACCACACCGTTCTCCACCGACAACACACCGTCACGCATGACAAGCCGGGCAAAGCCTCGCTCGAAGTTCTGCGAGCGCGTGTCGATATTCTGCTTCACCGCCGAATTCAGGCTCTTGCCATTCTTGCCGCTCGGTGTCGACACGATGGTCGAGAGCTTCTTGTCGTCGATGATGGCGAAGTTGCGAATATCGAGCGATCCGTCCCAATCATCCTGCCCAATCGAGCGCAGCGACAGATTGAGCAGCCCACCCTTCAGATGCTTGTAGAGGTCGGTAAAGCGTGCAACCGCGCCGGCATCGCCGCTTGTGATACGGATGACGCCGTTACTGCCCTTGCTCATCTGAGTGACGAGCGCTTCTCCGCTGCGGGTGACGCCGGAAAAATCAGCGGCCGTCGTCTTGCCGCCTGTGATCGAATAGACGCCCTTGACGTTGCCCATGGTCTCGTCATTGAAGCCGATGACCTTGTCGATATTGGCGCGAACGGTCGCGCTCGCGGAAGCGTCTCCGTCAGAGCTTTGCTGGCCGCCCGACGTTGATGATTTCAGGCGCGCGAGGATCGGGCGTATGTCGGCTGAATTGCCCGATACGGCAACGTCGTAGCCGCCGCTCTTGCCCCGCTTCAGCGAGAGCGCGAAATCATCGAGCGCGGAGAGCTTCACGCTGTCGAAGTTTGCCGAGGTAAGGCTCCCCTTGCTAATCAGCAGATCGCCGCTGGCGCCGAATCCATCGCCCTTGAGCGTGAAATTCTTGAGCGTTGTCTGATTGTCGGGGCCGGATGCCTCGAACTGCGCCGTTGCCGCAATGCCGCTGCCCTTCGACCAGCCGACCCAGGGCAGGGTCAGGGCCGCCTTGCCGAGGTCGACCTTGACGCCCTGGCGATCGTCGTCGATGCGTGTCAGTTCCACTTTGACAGGCCCGTCGATCAGGTCGCGAAGTCCGGGCAGAACGGTGCTGCGCTGCGCATCGGTCAACGTCGCGGTGATGACGCGGGCGCGCTTGACGGTGGATTTGCTGTCGGTCGGCTCGACCATGTCGATCTGGGCGGGAATGCCGTCGATCTGGGCCTGGGCTTGCAAATGCACGGACTGCGGATCGGCCGAAATCTCGCCGGTCAGATTGTCGATCTTGCGATTGTTCATCGGCTTCAACAGATCGACATTGTCGAGACTGAGCTTCGCCTGCCAGTCGGGCGGCGGCGGCCGCTGATCCTTGATCAACCCTATCCTGGCATCGACCTTGGCGACGATCTTGCCGTTGAAATTCTCCGGCTTGAACTCGGTCCGCTGCAGCACTTCAAGAGGCTTGTAGGTCAGAAGTTCGCCGATCGCGTCGCCGGAGCCCGCTATCGTCAGGTCGAGATCGGCCATCAACGGCTTGTCGTAGGTCGCGGGGATCGAGAAGCCGCTATCGCTGAGCGTAATCTTACGCCCGCTCGAGAAATAGGAGGTGGCCGTCTCGATAGAGACGGCCATATTCGGGCCGGTCAGATCGAAATGGGCCTTGGTATCGCGCAAAGGCGGGATTTCGCCGGGAACATTCATCCGCGTCCCCGCGATGTCGAAGGCGATATGAAGCTCGTTCTTGCCAAGCTGCAGCTTGCCGGTCTGCGACGCTTCCCGCAGCCGCCCGGCCGGAATGAAGACCGAAATGACAGCATTGGTGACCGAGCCGCCGAAGAGATTGCCCTCGACCCAGGCCCTGGGTTTTGAAGCCATCCAGAAGGGCCACAGCTGCTTGACAACCGTCGTGTCGAGCTTGTCCGCACGACCGCCGAAGCTGATCTCCGGCGAACTGTCGCCGAGCTTCATGTGCAGAGAGCCGAAAAGCGCGCCCTGCGGCGTCGATATGCCGAGATTATCGAACTGGAATTCCTTGGTCGCGGAAAAGAACCGTCCCGTGGCGCGACCATCGAAGCTGACGGGCTTCTCCTCCGAGAGAGAGGAAGCGGCGGCGCCGTTCTTGATCACGAAGTCGATGCCGAAACCCTTGCCTGCATTGGCATCCACGCGATCGAGATCGATGAGCGCGCCGGAAAACGGCACGATGGTCTTCAGGAACTGCGCTGTCGACGGCGCAACCTCCAGGGTCTGATGATCGAAGTTGTAGGCGAGGTTGATATTGGCCTGTGTCAGCTGCTGCACATCATGGTCCATATAGAGGACACCGGGCTGTACGTTGATGGCGGCACTCAGCTTCGCATCGGCACCTGTCTCGCCCTTGACAGCCGAAAGCGTGACGTCCGCGAAGGTCATGAAACCCTGTCGCGGCGTACCGTTCGGATCGTAGGTCATTGTCAGCGGCTTGAGATCGAGATTGGATACCCTGGCCGTCAGCGAGGAGCTGTGACCGGCCTCCTTCTGATCCGCCCGCACATCCAGGAGTGCCACGGAGCCGTTGAGTGCGACCTGGCCATAGAGGTGCAGAGAATTCGGCGCAGAGCGCTCGAAGGTCAGATTGTCGACGACGAGAGAAATCGGCTCGCCTTCCTGCCGCGCCAGCTTCATCGAAAAGCCGGAAATACGCACGGAATTCGTGCCGCCGCGCTGCACGAAATGCTCCAGGAAATCGAGATTGTCGAAGGCCGCATTCAGGGCTTTAGGCAAGGCATCGACGCGCAAGGCGGTCCAATCGACCGGATCGCCCTGCGGCAGGAGCGAGGTATCGAGCGCAATGCCCTCCGCCGCAACGCTTGCCACCTCCACCCGGCCCTCGATCAGGGCCAGCGGGTCCAGCTCCATGTTGACGATCGACATCGTCGACAGATGCTTGCCGCTCTCCTGATCCACGACATTGACGTCGCGTGCCTCGAGCGCCAGCCGCAGGTCGGAGGTAAACCGGATCACCGTGGCGCCGACCTCCGCCTTGTAGCGCGGCCCGATGGCGCGATCGAGAGCCGTCTGCGCCTTCTGGGACAGCGGCGCATCGAAAATGCCGCCTTCGATGGTCGCGATGACGGCACCGGCGACAATGGCAAGAAATGCAAAGAAAACCAGCGTCATGCGGCAGACATGCCAAACATGTGAGCGGCTGCGGCGAGCGCGCTCCGGCACGTGCACGATCAGCGGATCGTCGACCTGAGCGGACGGCAGATGGTCGAGCGACACGAGATCCTTTTTGCGGAATGTTACCTTTTCGCCTCGGATCACTCCTGCGCGTGCCTTTCGCTTATACAATTTTGTTGGTGACGCTGCGTCCCATTGGACGGCACACGCGGGCAGTATATATGGCTTGCCTCAAGTGTCATCTAAAAAACCGGCAAAAGAAAGGTTTTCCCGTGGCGGAAGTTATCCCAGTTCAGCTCAGCATTAGCGACAAGGCACCGGATTTCGATGTTCCGCGCGATGGCGGCAATCACGTTCGCCTCGCCGATTTTGCTGGGAAACCGCTGGTGATCTATTTCTATCCCAAGGACGATACGACCGCCTGCACGACGGAATCGATTTCCTTCACGGCGCTTGCCGCCGACTTCGCCAAAGCCGGCGTCGCCCTTCTCGGTGTCTCGCCGGACTCCGTCAAGAGCCACGACAAATTCGTCAAGAAACACGCGCTTTCCGTGCCGCTCGCCTCCGACGAGGAAAAGACCATGGCAACGGCCTACGGCGTCTGGCGGGAAAAGAGCATGTATGGCCGCACCTATATGGGCATCGTGCGCTCGACCTTCCTGATCGGTGCCGATGGCCGCATCGCCGGGATATGGGACAAGGTCAAGGTCGCAGGACACGCCGAAGCCGTTCTGGCCGCAGCAAGGGGACTCTGACGGCATGTCTGGCAGTCCCGAAACGATCACGTCGCTGCGCGGCGGCGCCATTGCCGCCATCCGATCGGCCGACCTCGATCTCAAGACCGAGCTTGCCCAGGAATCGGCAAGGCGCTGGTTTGCCCGCACCTTGTCTCTGCGGTCTCCGCTCGACCCGCCGCTCGCCGATCGGCCTGGCCGGCCCGAAAAGCCGGAGCTTGTACCACCCAAGCATATGAAGAAGCGCTCGCTGCATACGCTCAAGGGCCGCATCGCGCTATTGCACGCCATCGCCCATATCGAGCTGAATGCCGTCGATCTGGCGCTCGATATCGTCGCGCGCTTCGCGACGGGTCCGGTACCCAATTCGTTCTTCGATGGTTGGATGCAGGTCGCCTTCGAGGAAGCCAAGCATTTCCGCATGGTGCGGGCGCGTCTGCGCGAACTCGGTGCCGACTATGGCGATCTACCCGCCCATGACGGCCTTTGGCAGGCGGCTCATGCGACCCGCACCGATCTAACCGCCCGTCTTGCCGTCGTACCACTGATCCTCGAAGCCAGGGGTCTGGACGTGACGCCGGCCCTGCAGGCGAAGATGCGCGAAACCGGTGATCTGGAGAGCGCGGCGGTTCTCGATGTCATCTACAACGACGAAAAAGGCCATGTCGCCGTCGGCGCCAAATGGTTCCGTTTCCTATGCGCGCGGGAGAAACGCGATCCGGCCCGCACGTTCCAGGAACTGGTGCGCGCCAACTTCCGCGGTTCGCTAAAAGCCCCGTTCAACGATATCGCCCGGGCGGAAGCCGGATTGACACCTTCCTTCTATCGTTCGCTGACCTCAACAAGCAGCGCATAAGGTGCCAATATAAAAGAACTTTCCGGTTTCTAGCCGCAGCCCGGAAAGTATTCGTTAACCATAATGGCGTGTACTTCCATCCAGTGCCTCAGGCATTGATTGGGAGATTCTCGGTGACAGCAAAGCCTCAGAACCGGGTTTTCGGCAAACAACAGCGACATCATACCATTATCCTCGCCAGCGGCGATACGGTGCGCCACATGACCGTGCGCCCATGGATGGCCGCCGTTGCCGTCTGTCTGGTCGGGATTTTCTCGATCGGCTATCTCGTCGCGACGTCCTACCTCGTTCTTCGCGACGATTTGATCGGCGCAACGATGGCGCGTCAGGCGCGCATGCAATACGACTATGAGGATCGTATCGCCGCGCTGCGCGCCCAGGTCGACCGCGTCACCTCCCGCCAGCTTCTCGATCAGCAGGTCGTGGAAGAAAAGGTCGACAAGCTGATCGAGCAGCAACAGCAGCTCTCATCACGCAACGGCAAGCTCAGCACTCTGCTCGACAGGGCGGAAAGCTCCGGCCTCTCGGACAAGAGCCCGCATCCGGATGCGAGTGTGGCTACCCCCAAGAACGAGCACGCCCAACTGACCACGCCGAAGGCGATCGAGAAGCTTCTCCTCGGCGGCAAGCCAGCGGACGCAACGCCCGACAACTCCACGCTCGCCTACGTCCCTGCCCCGGAAACAGTTGCAGACCGCGCAGACCGGGTCTTTTCCAAGGTAACGCTGTCCCTGAAGCATATCGAACAGGATCAGTTGTCGCGAATCCGCAACCTCACGGCCGATGCGTCCGAAACCGCGGGCGAGATCCAGTCGATCATGCAGAATGTCGGGGTCAAAGTTCCAAACGAGATCGCGAGCGCCGGCGGCGAGGATGCGGACGGCGGCGTTGGCGGCCCTTACGTCCCACCGCAAAATGTCGATCAGTTCGAACAATCCATGGCTGATCTCGATAGCGCGCTGACGCATCTGGAGACGGTGCGGGGCGCAGCCGAAAGTCTGCCCTTTCGCAACCCTGCGCCGGGCAAGCTCGTCACCAGCCCCTTCGGCAACCGCAAGGACCCCTTCTTCGGCACATTGGCGCTCCACACCGGCACCGATTTCCATTTCAGTCCCGGCGAGAAGATCAGGGCCACAGCTCCCGGCAAGGTGATTTCGGCGGGATGGACCGGTGGTTACGGAAACATGGTCGAGATCGACCATGGCGACGGCATCTCCACCCGCTATGGACATATGGAGCAGGTGCTCGTCAAAGTTGGCGACAAGGTCGGCGCTGGCGATGCGATCGGTCTTGCCGGCAGTACCGGACGTTCGACGGGAACGCATCTTCATTATGAAGTGCGCGAGAACGGGCATCCGATAGACCCCATGTATTTCATCGGTGCCGGCACGAAACTTGCAAGTTACATCAGCGGATTGGGCGCAATTTAGCTGCGTGAATTGTGACAAACGCGCAACAAAGATGGCGCTAATCCAAAAATTGCGTTATGAATGAACTTCAGGTCTGTTGAAGCGCCTGCTTTCCTTGACTTCCCGGGTATTTGGTTCTATGTCGCGCTGCATTGCGGCACATTCCTGCGTGTCGACTCATGGTGTTCGACCGAACCAAGACGGAATTAGTTTTCCCTTTGACAACATTTGCTGACCTTGGCTTGAGCCAAAAAGTCCTTTCCGCGGTGACTGACGCGGGTTACACGACACCGACTCCGATCCAGGCCGGTGCGATCCCCTTTGCGCTTCAGCGCCGCGACATCTGCGGCATTGCCCAGACCGGAACCGGCAAAACGGCCTCCTTCGTGTTGCCGATGCTGACGCTGCTCGAAAAGGGCCGCGCTCGTGCGCGTATGCCGCGCACGCTGATTCTGGAACCGACGCGCGAGCTCGCGGCGCAGGTCGCCGAGAACTTCGAGAAATACGGCAAGAACCACCGCCTCAACATCGCCCTGCTGATTGGCGGCGTCTCCTTTGAGGACCAGGATCGCAAGCTGGAACGCGGCGCCGATGTGCTGATCTGCACGCCTGGCCGCCTGCTCGACCATTTCGAGCGCGGCAAGCTGCTGATGAGCGCCGTCGAGATCTTCGTCATCGATGAAGCCGACCGCATGCTGGATATGGGCTTCATCCCGGATATCGAGCGCATCGCCAAGCTTATTCCGTTTACGCGTCAGACGCTGTTCTTCTCGGCCACGATGCCGAACGAAATTCAGAAGCTGGCCGACCGCTTCCTGCAAAACCCGGAGCGTGTCGAGGTCGCCAAGCCGGCATCGACGGCCAAGACGGTGACGCAGCGCTTCGTCGCCTCGCATGGCAAGGACTACGAGAAGCGCGCCACGCTGCGCGATCTCATCCGCGCCCAGACGGATCTCAAGAACGCCATCATCTTCTGCAACCGCAAGAAGGACGTGGCTGATCTCTTCCGTTCGCTCGAACGCCACGGCTTTTCAGTCGGCGCCCTGCATGGCGACATGGATCAGCGCTCGCGTACGACGATGTTGCAGAACTTCCGCGACGGCCAGATCCAGCTTCTCGTCGCTTCCGACGTCGCGGCACGTGGTCTCGATCTTCCCGATGTCGGCCATGTCTTCAATTTCGATGTTCCGATCCATTCGGAAGATTATGTCCATCGCATCGGCCGAACCGGCCGCGCCGGTCGTTCCGGCGCTGCATTCACCATCGTCACGAAGCGTGACACCAAGCATGTCGACGCCATCGAGAAGTTGATCGGCGAGGACGTGCAGTGGCTGAACGGCGATCTGTCGGCGTTGCCGCCGGCCGAAGAAGGTGGGGACGACAATCGTTCTTCTCGCCGTCGCGAGCCGAAAGGCAGAGGCCGCGAGCGTGATCGCAGCCCCAGGGGCCGGAGTGCCTCGAGTCATAAATCTGATATCGACGTCGAGGATAATGGCGTCGCAGTGATCGAAGCAGCACCAGCAAAGGCTGAAAGCGTGAGAAACGAGCGCAAGTCCGAGAACAACAACAAATCCAACAACGGTTCTCGCAATAACAACAACCGGCCCTTCCCTGCTGCCAACGATGACAATCGCGAGCGCCGCAACCGCTACCGTGACCATGATGACGGCCCGACCCCGGTCGGCTTCGGTGACGATATCCCTGCTTTCATGCTCATCGTGGCAAGCGCCAAGGCCTGATAGCTCCCATTTAGCCGCACATCTCGGGATGTACGCATGGGCAAGCCCGGCATCGATTTCCCAGGACTAGGAACCGGTCTCGCAATCTTGCGGGACGGCAAGCTTCTGCTCTATCGCCGGCTCAAGGCACCGGAAGCCGGCTTCTGGAGCATCGTCGGCGGCAAGGTCGACCACATGGAGCCGGCTGCCAGGGCCGCTATCCGCGAAGCGGAAGAGGAAAGCGGCCTTTCGATCGGCAGGATCGACTATCTCTGCACGCAAGAAGTCATCGTCGAGGCTGACCGCCAGCACTGGATCTCGCTGATCTACATCTGCAGGGACTTTTCCGGCCAACCTCGCCTGATGGAACCCGACAAGCTCTCCGATTTCGGCTGGTTCGGTCGTCACGAGTTACCGGCTCAGCTTTCAGATTTCGCAAGAGCAACCATCGCGCATCTGAGCGAGGAAGATTTTCGCTGACGTCCAAAGCCTTGCGTCACATGCCCTTCATCGTCTCCGGTTAGGCAGGCCGAAATCCGGAGACCTCCCATGCAGCCGACCTCACAAGGAAATCGCCCCAAGATCGCGGAAACCGTGATCCATCAAACTGCACGCATCAGAGATTCGAATATTGGCAGGTGCTGTGAGGTCTTGGCGGACACATCTTTGCACACGGTCGACCTCGGGGATTATTCCTATTTGGGACCGCGATGCATCGTTGGTGATGCAACGATTGGAAAATTCTGCGCTATTGCGGCAGAGGTCCGAATCGGCGCGCCCAATCACCCGATGGATCGCCCCTCCATGCACCGCTTCACCTATTGTCCAGAATATTACTCGGCGGACGCCGTGCGTGACGTTTTGTTCTTCGAGCAACGCAAGCAAGACCGCGCCATCATCGGTAACGACGTTTGGATCGGCCATGGCGTCATTGTCTTGCCGGGCGTAGTCGTGGGGGACGGCGCTGTTCTCGCCGCAGGAGCGGTCGTCACCAAAAACGTCGAACCTTACACGGTCGTCGGCGGCGTTCCGGCCAAATTCATTCGCGAGCGGTTCACGCGAGCCACTGCCGAAAAGCTTGCGTCTATCGCCTGGTGGGATTGGCCTTTCGAAACGATCATGCAGCGGCTTGCGGACTTTCAGTCGAGCGACATCGATGCCTTTTGCGCGCGCTGGGGATAGCACGATAATCACGGTCGGCGGTGTTCGTCGGCAAGTGCGGCGCTTTTTTATAATCCTGCTTATTTTTCCGCGCGCAATGCAGCCTCATAGGCAAGCCTTACCCAACGCGCCATGACATCAGGATCATCGAAAGCGTCGTCGGGTATCGACCAATAAGGCATGTTGACGGCCTTGCCCTTCTTGCCTTCATAGGCCCAGCGCCGCGCGCCGGCCGTCTCGAATTCGGAGGCACTTACCTCGTCGGCCTTCAGCAGAATCTCATCATCCACTTCGAGCGCCAGGATGCGCCCCATATGGTAGATGCCCTTGCCGCCGAACATCCGTTTGATGGCGATCGGCCCGAGCGACCGAAACATCTCCTCGATATCGATATTGTCCATTCCCTACCCCTTCAAAACCCCGCCCGCCGAGACAACGGCCTCGGGCGTGTCGACATCGAGATGTGCCGCCTCGCCGATCTCCACGTCAATGACGGGAAGCCCCGATGTCTCGATGATATGCCGGGCACCCACATCGCCCTCCAGCCGCATCACGGCATTAAAAACCGATCTCGGCAGGATGACGGGATTGCCGCGCTTGCCGCCCGATACCGCCCGCACGATCGCTTGGGCGTTCGCCCCACGGAAGGCGGCCATCAAGGTCTTCAGATCGTCGTCGTTGACGCCGGGCATATCGGCCAGCATGACGAGAACGCCATCGGCCTTTTGCGCCGTCCGCGTGCCAATACCCGCAACGAGCGAACTGGCCATGCCGGTGGCATAATCCGGATTGAAGACCGCCTCGACGGCAAGGCCACGCAACGCATCTTCGATCTCATCGCGGCGGTGCCCGGTGACGGCGACCAAATCGGACGCTCCGCTGGCAATGGCCGTTAATGCCGAGCGGCGCACCAGCGGCACGCCATCGAATTCCGCCAGCAGCTTGTGCGAACCGCCCTCGCCCATCCGGCTCGCCTTCCCGGCGGCCAGCAGGACGATGGCAACCGATATCTCGGACGACGGCTTGGTGGCAATCTCGCGCGGTCGCGGCCGTGACTGTATTTCCATAAGCAACCCTCCCACGCCCATGCCGGTGATATCCTGCGGCGTCGGTCGTTCGCCGGCTAATATGCGATCCAGCACCCAGTCGAAACCATTCTCCTTCGGGCTGCGCGCGCATCCGGGCGCCCCGACGACATGGACATCCCCAACTCTCCCGAGCACCAGAAGATTGCCGGGATCGACGGGCATGCCGACCTGGATGACCTCGCCGCCGGCAAGCCGTATCGCTTCGGGAATGACGTCGCCGGCGTCGATGACGGCCGACGCCCCAAAAACGATCACCAGCTTCGGTAGCCGGTCGCGTGCCGAAAGACCGCGACAGATCGCGTCGGCGACATCAGCCGCCCGATGAGCAACGCGCTCCTCTCGCTGCAGCGCGCTGCCGGAGGGTTGCAGTCGCTGCGACAAAATCCGTGCCGTCTTGTCCATGACCGAGGCCTTCAGCGAAGGCAACTCCGTGGCAACCAACGAAACGGCATGCGGCAGAAACGGCTTGACCTCGAAAACCGGCATACGCCGCAGAATTTCGACGCCGGCTGCCACTTTCGCCCCGGAAACGGCAAGCGGAATGATCTTAAAGGTTGCGACCATGTCGCCGGTGCGAACCGGCACATGGTCCGCGAGACAGGCGAGCGTAATGGCCGGATCGAGATTGTTGATCCGATCGACTGCCGCGCGATCTGCAACGAACAGGCCATCGACAGCGCTGTAGACATTCACCCGTCCCGTCGTCGCCTCGGAGAAGGTGAGATGGTCGGGTGCCACAGCCCGCGCCAGCCGGTCGGCCGCCTCATCCTCCATGAGATCGCCGGGCTCTATGCGCGCGGCAATGACGCGCTCGATCCCGGCGGCCGTCAAACGCTCTATATCGCCGTGACCAAGCCTGTGGCCCTTGGAAAAACTGCCGTCCGACAGCCGAATGGAATGCGCGAGAACCGCACCTTCCGCTTCCATCGTCGAAAATTCGCTGAAGATCATGGATGGGTGCCCTTTGGCGATGATACATCGCGCCCGCGAAGGGAGCCGATAATCTCCGCCAGGATGGCGACCGCGATCTCGGCCGGGCTTGCGGCACCGATGGGAAGTCCGATCGGTGCATGGATGCGCGCAAGCTCCACTTCGCTCAAACCCTCCCGCTTCAAACGCTCCAGGCGGCCGGCATGCGTTTTGCGACTGCCGAGCGCGCCCACGTAGAAACAGCCGGTCTTGAGCGCCTGAACGATCGGCTCGTCGTCGATCTTCGGATCGTGGGTCACGGCGACCAGCGCCATGTAACTGTCGAGCGGCCGCTCCTTCAGCGCATCCACAGGCCAGTCGGCAATCAAATCGAGGGCCTCGAAGCGCTCCGGCGTCGCAAAGGCGGTACGCGGATCGATGATCGTCACGTCGAAGCCTGCAAGGGCAGCCATCCGCGCCAGAACCTGGCTGATGTGGACAGCACCGATGACAACGATGCGCGGTGGCGGCAGATGGACGTTGAGGAACAGGCTTTGCCCATCGATCTCGAGCGCTGCCGACTTGCCCGAGCGAAACGCCGATGACGCCGCATCGGCCAAAGCGCCTTCCAGGCCGTCGCCTTCGACGATAAGCCTATCCGGCCCTCCAGAGAGATCCGTAATCAGGATCGCCGCCTGCCGTTTGCGCCGAAGTTCATTCAGCCGCGCCAGTATCTGACGGTCCATCAGGCGAGCCTTTCGACATAGACACGGATGCGGCCGCCGCAGGAAAGACCGACCCGCCACGCGGTCTCGTCGGCAACGCCGAACTCCAGCATACGCGACTTGCCGGTCTCGATGACGTCGAGCGCCTCGGTGATAACGGCGCCTTCGACGCAGCCGCCGGAAACGGAACCATGAAAATTACCCTCGCCGTCGATCACGAGATGGCTGCCGGAAGGCCGTGGTGCCGAACCCCAGGTATCGACAACGGTCGCCATGGCCACGTTGCGACCTGCCGACACCCATTCCTCCGCAATTACGAGCGGGTCCAGACTTTCGGATATATCTGACATCGGAGCCTCATTGCTTGCCGAGAAACCGGCGCGGATCATAGGCGTCCGCGCGGCCGGCCGTGAGGGCCGATACGAGATCGGCCAGAGATAATAGATTGTGAACGGGACGGAATTCGTCAACATGCGGGAGCATGGCTTTTACACCACGGGCCCGCGCCTCGAAACCCTCGAAACGCAACAGCGGATTGAGCCAGATGAGCCGGCGACAGGAACGGTGCAAACGATCCGTCTCCTCGGCGAGCAATGCCACACCTTCGCGCTCGAGCCCATCGGTGATCAAAAGCACGATCGCGCCCTGTCCCAGCACCCGGCGCGCCCATATCAGATTGAATTCCTTCAATGTCTCGCCGATCCTTGTCCCGCCCGACCAGTCGCGCACCGCCGCTGCGCATTCGTCCAGCGCCTGATCTGGGTCTTTGTGGCGCATCGCCCTGGTCACATTGGTCAGTCGCGTCCCGAACAGAAACGTATGCACGCGCCGGCGCCGCTCTGTCAGCACATGCAGAAAATGCAGGAAGATACGCGTATACTGGCTCATCGAGCCGGAGATGTCGGCGAGCACCACAAGCGGCGGCTGTATTTCCTTCGGTCGCCGAAAGCGCGGCAGGATCAGCGCTCCTCCTGTGCGCAGGGCCGAGCGCATCGTCGCGCGCGGATCGATCTTGGCCGGCGTGCGGGATGGCGCGAAGCGGCGCGTCCGCACGCGGTCCAGCGGCAATCGCAGCTTTTCAAGCTCCTTCCTGGCGACGGTAATTTCCGCCGCCGACATCTGCGCGAAATCCAGATGGCGCAAAACCTCACTGCCGGAGCTGGTAAATCGCGCATCTATCTCGATGTCAGGCGCCTCGCGCTGCGGGCGTTGGTCATTGCGGTCGCCCAAAAGCGCATCGCTCGCCCGGCTCTCACCGGCCTTCGGCTTTTCCTTCTCCCGATGATCTGGCGCGACGGGCGACATCATCGCGATCATCTTCGCAACGAGATCGCGCGAGCGCCAGAACAGCCGAAATGCCTCGTCGAACACGGCAAGATCTTCATGCCGCTTGACGAAGATCGAACACAGGGCCGCATGGAACTCCTCGCGAGAACCGATGCCGATCGCCTCGACCGCCTCGATGGCGTCGGCAATAGCGCCCGGTCCGATCTTCAGCCCAGCCTTGCGCAGCGTTCGGCCGAACAGCACGATATTGTCGGCGAGGCGCCCGTCACTGGTTGGTGACGACGTAGCGATGATGCCATCTTGCCCACCCGGTTTCATGACTTAACCTGCTGCAAGCAGCTCCAATTTCACTTCATCAAGGACGCGCTTGCCCTCGGCGCCCTGGATGCGAGCGATATCATCCTGGTATTTCAACAATGTGCCCAAAGTATCCGAAATTGTGTCGGGATCGAGCGCCAGCCGGTCGAGCTCCGTCAAAGCGGTCGCCCAGTCTATCGTCTCGGCAACGCCCGGATTCTTGAAGAGATCGAGCGTGCGCAGCTTCTGCACGTAAGCGACGATCTGGCGCGAGAGCGCTTCGTTGCTATCAGGCACCTTGCGGCGGATGATTTCGAGTTCCTGCTCGGCCTGCGGATAATCGACCCAATGGTAGAGACAGCGCCGCTTCAGTGCGTCATGCACTTCGCGCGTGCGGTTGGTGGTGATGATGACGATGGGTGGTTCGGCGGCGCGGATCGTGCCGAGTTCCGGCACCGTCACCTGGAAATCGGACAGCACTTCCAGAAGGAACGCCTCGAAAGCCTCGTCGGTCCGATCCAGCTCGTCGATCAGGAAGACGGGCGCACGTCCGCCGACGCCCGAAAGCGCCTGCAGCACCGGCCGACGGATGAGATAACGCTCGGAGAAGATATCAGCTTCGATGCGGTCGCGGTCCGTCAGACCCGATGCTTCCGCAAGGCGGATTTCCAGCATCTGCGCCGGATAGTTCCATTCATAGACCGCCGAGGAAACATCAAGCCCCTCATAGCATTGCAGACGGATCAGCGGCCGGTCGAGGGCCTTGGCCAAGACCTTGGCGATTTCGGTCTTGCCGACCCCGGCCTCGCCCTCGAGAAAGAGCGGCCGCTTCATCTTCAATGCGAGAAAAAGGACCGTGCCGAGCGCGCGTCCGGCCAGATAGTCGTGGGCGCCGAGCAGCGCCATCGTCTCATCGATCGAACTCGGTAGCGAAGGTAATGTCTGATCCGCCATGATAACTCCCTTGCAGGAGTTATAGCGCGTGATAGCCCCGGTTCATATAGAGCAATGCCGGCTTTGGCTCGCTGTAGCGTATGGCCATCACCTCGCCGAAGATGATGTTGTGCGTGGACGCCTGCTTGATCTCGAGCACGCGGCAATCGAAGGCGGCAAGCGCATCGGCAAGCACCGGCGCACCGGTCACGAGCGTCTCGAACTTGCCGGCCGCGAAACGTTCGTCGACGGTCAGCTGCGTCTTGCCGGAAAAAGCGTCGGCGAGTGACTGGTGATCCGCGCCGAGCGTATTCAGGGCGAAGATGCCGCTTTTGAAGAAGATCTCGTTCTTTTCGTTGCTGTTGTTGAGGCAGATCAGGACCGTTGCCGGGCTGTCCGATACCGAGCAGGCAGCCGTAATCGTCACGCCGCGCCGCTCTGCACCCAGCGCCGTCGTCACCAGCTGTACGTGGCCGGCATAACGGCTCATGGCATCGCGATAAAGCGCCGGGTCCATACGTTGCCTGTCTAGCACCAACGTCTCCTTTGTTGAGTCGTGCTTGCCTGTCTTTCAATATGACGATCAGGTGTTAGCTTTTCTACAATAGCATTATTGAAAACAGAGCGATTTTGCTGCTTTTTCTTTGACGATGCCCTTGAGACGGATAAATAGAGCAGGAAAATTGTCCGGGATACTCCATCGATGAACGTACTGCGTCGCCTTCCGCTCCTGTTTGCGCTGCTTTCGGCGGCCGGCAGCAGCTATGCCGCAGGAATTCACATCGGCGTCGTGGCACCGCAGGACGGTAATTTCGCGACGCTCGGCGCCCAGATCATCGCCGGCGCAAATTTCCAGATCCAGGCCCAAAAGGATACGGCGACCGTCGTCGACGAACCCTGCACGGAAGATGGCGGCCGGGCCGCTGCCGAAGCGCTGGTGGCCGCCAAGGCACAGGTCGCAATCGGCTTTCTCTGCACCGAGACCCTGGAGGGCGCCTTGCCACGCCTCAAGGATGCCAGCATTCCCGTCATCACCGTTTCCGTGCGCTCGCGCATCCTCATGGAAGATGCGCTGAAAAACGGCTGGCCGCTATTTCGCCTGGCACCGGTTGATAGTGCCGAGGCCGCGCTGGCCATCAGCACCATCCTGAAAAACTGGGCTGCGGAGCCTATGGCGCTGATCGACGACGGCACGATCCACGGCCGCGAACTCGTCGGCGCAATTCGCAACGCGCTCGAGGAAAGAGGACTGAAGCCGGTTTTCACCGACACATACCGCCCCGGTCAGGATCAGCAGATCGCGCTCGTGCGCCGTTTGAAGAAAGCGGGCGCGACACGCGTCTTCGTCGGCGGCGACCGCAGCGATGTCGCCGTCATCGCCCGTGACGCCAAGAGCGAGAACATCCCACTGGCCCTGATGGGCGGCGACGCCATGCGCGCCGCCGATACGCCCGTTCCGCTGCTGGAGGGCGTGCAGGCGATTGCGCTGCCAGACTACGCAAGCCTGCCGGCGGCACAACAGGCCGCAGAGGCGATGCGCGCCGCCGGCATCGAGCCGGATGGCTATATTCTGCCGGCTGCCGCCGCTGCCCAGATCGCCAGCCAGGCGGCGGAAGGCGCCAAGGCGGACAACAAGCCGATATCAGACAAGCTCGTCGGAACGGTGTTCCAGACGGCGATCGGCCCGATCTCCTTCGGACAGAACCACGAATTGACCGAAAACCCCTATCGCCTGCTGGAATGGCGCGGCAATGCGTTCGTGCCGGTGACGACGCCGTCGAATTGAGTTGAACCGCTCGGACGGTTGTTCGCCCTCAAGAGCGGTGCTAATCCAGACGCGAAAAACATATGGAGTTCAGCTTAGCCATGACCTTGCCGATCCGCATTGCCCCTTCCATTCTCGCAGCCGACTTCGCCAAGCTCGGCCAGGAAGTCAAGGATGTGACCGAAGCCGGAGCCGACTGGATTCACCTTGACGTCATGGACGGCCATTTCGTGCCGAACATCTCCTTCGGCGCCGATGTCATCAAGGCGCTGCGTCCCTACACGACCGCGACCTTCGACTGCCACCTGATGATCTCGCCGGCCGATCCCTATCTCGAAGCCTTCGCCAAAGCCGGCTGCGACCGCATCACCGTCCATGCCGAAGCCGGCGTGCATCTGCATCGTTCGCTGCAGACGATCCGCCATCTCGGCAAGAAGGTCGGCGTCACCCTCAATCCGGCAACGCCGCTTTCCATTCTGGAAAACGTGCTCGATGACATCGACCTGATCCTGATCATGTCCGTCAATCCGGGCTTCGGCGGACAGAAGTTCATTCCCGCCATGGCCGACAAGATCCGCAACGCCAAGTCCATGATCGGTGACAGACCGATCGAGCTCGAAGTCGACGGCGGCGTCTCTGTCGATACCGCGCCCCTCATCACGGCTTCCGGCGCCAATGTCCTCGTTGCCGGTTCCGCCATCTTCAAGGGCGAATCGGTAGAGGCCTATCGGCAGACGGTCGGCGACCTCCGCGCTGCCGCCGAACGAGGCCGCGTTGGATCAAACTAATCCGACCGACGCTATCAACGCGACGGGCCGGACACGGACCGTCGCATCGCATTGCCTCGAAGCCGTCGGCGCCGCGGTCGGCTGGGGTGTGGCCATGGCCGCGTCCGTACTGGCAGCCCTCTATTTGCGCAACGGCCTTCTGACCAGCCACGTAACAGCCCTCACGCTCGTCTATTTCTTCGGCGCCGCCCTCTCCTGGCCCGTTCTCGTGCCGCTTGCTCGGCGCTTCACCCGCCGGAAGCCGACCAGCGCGCGTTTTGCCGGGTTCTTTCTGGTGCTCTCGATCGGCACCGCGACCATGACCGCATTTCTCTTCGCCATGGACTATCGCTGGTTCTATTCGCGCTGGCACGCGCCATTCGGCTCGCTCATCTGGACGTTCCAGTTTCTCTTTACCGGCGCCAGCGCCGTCTACCAGTTCGCCGTCCTCGGCATCACCCTGTTTCTGCCTTTCGGCCTGCTTTGCCTGATCGTCGTTTCAGCCTATCTTGCGCGGCGGGCGCGTTGAAGCCTCGCGAAAGATTGGTCCGACAAACATTGTGCCCTTGAAACATTGTGATTGCCGCCCGTCTTTGTTATGGGGGCGACGAGTTTTCCCTTTCCGTCAGCCAAGAAAGCTTTGAGCCCATGATCCCGCGCTACTCCCGACCGGAAATGGTCGCCATCTGGTCGCCCGAAACCAAGTTTCGCATCTGGTTCGAGATCGAGGCCCATGCCTGTGACGCGCTGGCAGCTCTCGGCGTCATCCCGAAGTCGGCAGCGGACACCATCTGGGAAAAGGGCGGCAAGGCGACCTTCGATGTCGCCCGCATCGACGAGATCGAGGCCGTTACCAAGCACGACGTCATCGCCTTCCTGACGCATCTGGCCGAAATCGTTGGTCCTGACGCCCGTTTCGTCCACCAGGGCATGACCTCTTCCGACGTGCTCGACACCTGCTTCAACGTCCAGCTCGTCCGCGCCAGCGACCTGCTGCTTGCCGATATCGACAAGCTGCTGGAAGCGCTGAAGCGCCGTGCCTTCGAGCATAAGGACACAATCACCATCGGCCGCTCGCACGGCATTCATGCGGAGCCGATCACCTTCGGCATCAAGCTGGCGCTTGCCTATGCCGAATTCGAGCGCTGCAAACAGCGCCTGATCGCTGCCCGCGAGGAAGTCGCCACCTGCGCGATTTCCGGCGCCGTCGGCACCTTCGCCAATATCGATCCCCGCGTTGAAGAGCATGTCGCCGCTGCCCTCGGTTTGAAGCCGGAGCCGGTCTCGACGCAGGTCATCCCGCGCGACCGCCACGCGATGTTCTTCGCTACCCTCGGCGTCGTTGCCTCCTCGATCGAGCGTCTGGCCACCGAGATCCGTCATCTGCAACGCACGGAAGTTCTGGAAGCGGAAGAATATTTCTCTCCGGGCCAGAAGGGCTCGTCCGCCATGCCGCACAAGCGCAATCCGGTACTGACGGAAAACCTGACCGGCCTTGCTCGCATGGTTCGCTCCTTCGCCATGCCGGCCATGGAGAATGTCGCCCTCTGGCACGAACGCGATATCTCGCACTCGTCCGTCGAACGCATGATCGGCCCGGATGCGACCGTCACACTCGATTTCGCGCTGGCGCGCATGACCAGCGTCATCGACAAGCTTCTCGTCTATCCGGACAATATGATGAAGAATCTGAACAAGTTCCGCGGACTTGTTCATTCGCAGCGCGTGCTTTTGGCACTGACCCAGGCCGGCGTTTCCCGCGAGGATTCCTATCGCCTCGTCCAGCGCAACGCCATGAAGGTCTGGGAAGAAGGCAAGGACTTCCTCGAGGAGCTGCTGGCCGACCAGGAAGTGCGCGCGGCTCTTTCGGAAGCTGATATCCGCGAGAAATTCGATCTCGGCTACCACACCAAGCATGTCGATACGATCTTCAAGCGGGTTTTCGGCTAATCTCCGGCCGATCTAACAGTAGAAATTCAAGGGAGCGGCGCGAACAACGTGTCGCTTCTTCTGTTTTAGGGTAAGGTTGCACCTCCATTCATCCGTGATGAATGGTAACGATTCAGGAGTGACCGCCAGCTTCCGAACGCGCGAGAACCTTCGATGAGCGCAAAATATGAACTCGGGAAAAATGCAGCCGCATCTTCAAACCGGACGCGCAAACGATGATCTGGTTCGACGCAGCCCTGGAATATCCCGCAGACGATGAGCTGTTGGAGCGCTGTGTCGCAGCCGTGCTCAGCGAGGACGTAGAGAGCGTGGATATCGTCCACGGCATCGAGAACATGCAGAATGCACCGATCACTTGCGTCGTCCATGACGGATCGCCGGGCGAATATTCGCAACTCGTGACGATCTATCTATCGGAGGATTTTCGACAGCCGGATATCATCGAGAGCGGCGCACGACTGGCGCAACTACTCGAAAGATCATTGCTTCTCGCGAACGACGCCACGACTGATCCATTTTCGTTCATTTTCGTGTCCAAGACCGGAGCACGCTCCATGGTATCTGTCGACGCCGATGAGCTTGATCGCAACGACCGTTATCGCATTGTGAAGCCCGATGATCTTTGAACCGCGAGAATTTCGAGCCTGGGCCGCACTTTAGGCATGGCTTTCGCTTTGCGGATAGTTTCCTGTAATTTCATTTTCGCGCCGATCCTCTTCGGCCGCTTCGAGGCCGCTTGGCCGCCTTTTCCACCAGCCGGTCCAGATGTTTCAAATCCTCCTCGTCAAGATTTTCGATTCCGACGAAACGGTTCTCGGCCGCACTCGTCACGATCAGCTCGTTGAGCTTGGCCTGAATGGCGCGCGTGTCGCGCGTCTGCGCGTTCTGGAGCAAAAAGACCATCAGGAAGGTGACGATGGTGGTGCTGGTATTGATGACCAGCTGCCATGTGTCTGAATAGTGAAAGATCGGTCCCGTTGCGCCCCAGAGGACGACAGAGAGCAAGGCCAACACAAAAATGGCCGGCTTGCCGGTCCATTCCGAAACCACGACCGCAAAACGGGTGAAAATATGCGTAAGGCGAGCCATGATCCGCACCTCCTGTGATGCGGATCAACGTGAAAACCGCGCTGCGGTTCCAACCATAGCAGCTCGCTGCCCAAAACGACGGCTGCTAGCCTTCCGCCGCAATCAGCTTGCGGTAGAGATGCCAGGACGCATGACCAAGCACCGGCATGACGACCGCCAGCCCGGCAAAGATCGGAATGGTGCCGATAACGAGCAGCGCCGCCACGATTAGGCCCCAGACAGCGATCGGCACCGGATTGGTCAGCGTGGCCCGGATGCTTGCATCGATTGCCGCAACGACACCGATATCACGGTCCAGCAGCAACTGGAACGTAACCACCGTGGTCGCCAGCGCGACGAGCGCAAAGAGAAAGCCGATCAGATCGCCCCAAAGCATCATCGACATGCCTTCGCGCGTCGTCAGCACGCTCGAGACGAAGGATGAAAGCGTAGGCGGCACGCCATCGCCGAAATAGATGAAGTAGATGTTCTGCGCCACGAAGAGCCAGACGATGAACAGGCCGAACAACATGAGGCCGGCGGCGATCATCGACGGCAAGGCCGGCGAGAAGCGCACGTCGAACGCATGGCTCCACGATGTATCCAGCCCCTTTTCCCGCCGCCGGCTGATCTCGTAGAGGCCGATCGCGGCCAAAGGCCCGAGCAGGGCAAAGCCGGACATCAGCGGAAACAGCAATGGCAGCAGATTCTGATCGGTACTCCAGATCGCCAGCGCAATGCCGGCAATCGGATACATTAGGCACAAGAAGACATAATGCGATGGTTTTTCGCTGAAATCGTCCAGCCCCATTTTCAGGGCATCGACGAGATCGGCGATACCGATCTTACGGATGGCGGGACGCGTAAAAGTGTGGTCCGCTCCGGCCATGACGTGAAAGGCCGTCATAATGCTCTCCTCCTCAACCGTGGTGCTCGGCTGGCGGTGCAAGATGGCGGCAAAACGGTTGCCGACATCGTCATTCGCTACCGGCAACGGCGATGCTAGCAAATTTTGCCGCAATTGTCGCCTTTTTCCCTTGACAGTTGGGTTCACCTTTTCCACATCGGCGCGATCATGAAAGCTTCCGACGCAAACATCCTCATCATCCCCGGCTATACGAATTCCGGCCCCGACCACTGGCAGACGCGCTGGGAGCAGAAGCTCTCGACCGCGCGGCGCGTCGAACAGGCGGAATGGTCAAAGCCCGTGCGCGATGATTGGGTGGCCCGCATTGCCGAAGAGGTGAACGCCTCGGACAAGCCGGTGGTGCTGGTCGCGCATTCGCTCGGCGTTCCCTCGGTAATTCACGCGATCCCGCATTTCCGCAACAAGGTCGCGGGCGCCTTCTTCGTGGCGCCGCCCGATGTCGCCAATCCGGATATCCGGCCGAAGCATCTGATGACGTTCGGCCCCTATCCGCGCGATCCGCTGCCGTTTCCGTCGATCACGATTGCCAGCCGCAACGATCCCTTCGGCAGCTACGAGCATGCGGATGACATCGCCAACAGCTGGGGCTCGATGCTGATCGATGCCGGCGAGGCCGGCCACATCAACACCGAATCCGGCCACGGCCCCTGGCCTGAAGGCACGATGGTCTTTGCCAAGTTTCTCAGCCAGCTGAAGCCGTAGTATTATCGATGCCTGACGACGGATAGAGGCGTACCTTGCCTCACTAGCCTGTGAAGTACCGGGCACCTTCATTCCATCGTCAGATAAAAGCCTGTAAAACAGGCGATGAATGGACCCCGATTCCCAGCATTGGCACCCCGCCAGGGCCGGAATTGCGAGGAAGGAGGCGCAGGCGGATTGTGAATTCGCTTCTTATCCGTTATGGGGACGCCCACATACGATCCACTTGCGCTATCCCATGAGCGCCAAAGACAGAGAACAATACCAATGAACCGTCGCCGCCGTATCTACGAGGGCAAGGCCAAGATCCTTTATGAAGGACCCGAGCCGGGCACGCTGATCCAGTTCTTCAAGGACGACGCTACCGCCTTCAACAAGAAGAAACACGAAGTCATCGATGGCAAGGGTGTTCTGAACAATCGCATCTGCGAGTATATCTTCAGCCATCTGAACAAGATCGGCATTCCCACCCACTTCATCCGCCGCCTCAACATGCGCGAGCAGCTGATCAAGGAAGTGGAGATGATTCCGCTCGAGATCGTCGTGCGCAATGTCGCCGCGGGCTCGCTCTCCAAGCGCCTCGGCATCGAGGAAGGCGTGGTGCTGCCGCGCTCGATCATCGAATTCTACTACAAGTCCGATGCGCTCGAAGACCCGATGGTCTCCGAAGAGCACATCACCGCTTTCGGCTGGGCCAATCCCGCCGAGCTCGACGACATCATGGCGCTTGCCATCCGCGTCAACGATTTCATGACCGGCCTTTTCCTCGGCGTCGGCATCCAGCTCGTCGATTTCAAGATCGAATGCGGCCGCCTTTTCGAAGGCGACATGATGCGCATTATCCTCGCCGACGAAATCTCGCCGGACTCTTGCCGTCTCTGGGACATCGAAACCCACGAGAAGATGGACAAGGACCGTTTCCGCCGCGACATGGGCGGCCTGCTCGAAGCCTATTCCGAAGTGGCTCGCCGCCTCGGCATCATCAATGAAAACGAACCCGTGCGCGGCACGGGACCGGTTCTCGTCAAGTAAGTTCAGGAAGGACAATCGTGATCAAGGCTCGTGTAACCGTCACGCTGAAGAACGGCGTTCTCGATCCGCAGGGCAAGGCAATCGAGGGCGCGCTTGGCGCGCTTGGCTTTGACGGCGTCCATCAGGTCCGCCAGGGCAAGGTCTTCGATCTCGAGCTGGAAGGCACCGACAAGAACAAGGCCGAAGCCGATCTGAAGGCCATGTGCGAAAAGCTCCTCGCCAACACGGTGATCGAGAACTTCAGCATTTCGATCGACTGATAGCAGTGATGGCATCCACCAAAGTCCAGACCGACATCTCGAAGTTCATGAGCTACGTGCTGAGGCATGCGCCCGATGAAGCCAGCTTGTCGCTAGATTCGGAAGGGTGGGTGCCTTTCAACGATTTGAAAAAGGCGGTTCTTGACCGCTTCGATGTCACCGAAGCCGATATCCTCGACGTGATCGAGTCCAATTCGAAGAAGCGCTTCACGTTGCTGGACGACCGTATCCGTGCAGCGCAGGGCCACAGCGTGACCGTGGATCTGGCGTTGAATTCAGCGACGCCGCCATCGAAGCTATTCCACGGAACATCGCTTGAAAGTTGGTCGGCAATCCGAAGTTCGGGACTGAAGAAGATGCAGCGCCATCATGTTCATCTGTCGCCGGATATAGAAACAGCCAAAATCGTCGCAACGAGACGGAAGGGTGGCTATGTCATCCTTGAAATCGATGCGGCGCGCATGCACTCGGAAGGTCATTCTTTCTTTGTCAGCGACAATGGAGTATGGCTCACCGATCACGTTCCAAGCCAGTATCTTTCGCCTCTTGCGGGACCAGCATCATGAAATCAGCAGTCGTCCAACTCCCCGGCCTCAACCGTGATCGCGACATGATCGCGGCGCTGACCAAGATTTCCGGTCATGCGCCGGTGACGGTCTGGCAGACCGAGACCGAAATCCCGGATGTCGACCTGATCGTCATTCCCGGCGGTTTCTCCTATGGCGACTATCTGCGCTGCGGCGCGATCGCAGCGCGCATGCCGATCATGCAGGCGATCAAGGATAAGGCCGACAAGGGCGTCAAGGTTCTCGGCGTCTGCAACGGTTTCCAGATCCTGGTGGAAGCCGGCATGCTGCCCGGCGCCCTGATGCGCAACGCCTCGCTGAAGTTCGTCTGCCGTGAAGTGAAGCTCGAAGTCGTCAATTCCGAAACGGATTTCACGGCCGCCTATGCCAAGGGCCAGATCATCCGCAGCCCGGTCGCCCATCATGACGGCAACTATTTCGCCGACGCCGAAACGCTGAAGGCGATTGAGGACAAAGGCCAGGTGGTCTTCCGTTATGCCGAAGGCACCAATCCGAACGGCTCCGTCAACGATATCGCCGGCGTGATGAACGCCAAGGGCAACGTACTCGGCATGATGCCGCATCCGGAAAACCTGATCGAAGCGGCCCATGGCGGCAGCGACGGCCGCGGCCTCTTCGCCTCTGCGCTCGGCGTGATTGCTGCCTGATAGCAGCCGACCCCGCACAGGAACCATAAAATCGGCGTCTTTGCATAAAACAGCAGGGCGCCGGAAAGCGAGCCGGCAAATTTCGGCAGACCAGCCCTAACCGCCTCATTGGAAAGAGATTGATGCGCCCTAGCCTCCCGACAGGATTTTACTCCGCCGCCGCCATTGCGATGCTTGGCCTGCTGGTGACCTCGTGCGGCCCGCGCCCGCCGAGCATCAATGCGACGGATCACAGCGCCCTGTCGACGATGGAACGCGTCATGCTCAATGCCAGCGCCTGCTGGTTCAAGTCGTCCGATCCGGCCTTCACCGGTTACCAGTTGTCTCCGGAGCTCAATTCCTTCACCGGTCGCCCGCGCATCCTCGTGGTCGACAAGAAACATCCGACCGGCCGGCCGTCGCTCGTTGTGCAAGCGGAAGGCAATCCCGCACAGCTGCAGGCCTTCGGTCCGATGATGGGCGGCGCCTCAGGCGGCCGTATCACGGGCGACGTCAATCGCTGGGCTTCGGGTTCGAAGGCCTGCAGCTAGGCCGGTGGCCTGAGGCCTTTCAGCCTTAGCGGCAACCCCGCAGCCGAAGCATGGCGTGCCCCATATCAGGGATCATTGTCATGGACAGATTTGTCATTCTTTCAGGCTGCTCCGGCGGCGGCAAATCCACTTTACTGGAGGCGCTGAAGCGCCGTGGTCACCACGTCGTCGAAGAGCCGGGGCGTCGCATCGTCATCGAGGAACTGGAAGGCGATGGCTCGGCCCTGCCATGGGTGGATGCGCCGGCATTTGCCCGCCGGGCAATCGCCATGTCGCTTGCCGACCGCGAGGAAGCAGCGAAAATACCCGGAACGGTCTTTTTCGACAGAGGTCTGATCGATGCCGCGTCGGCACTCGAGCACCTTACCGGCGAGCCAGCCTTGATCTCACTCGGCCAATTGCATCGCTACAACAGACATGCCTTCCTGACGCCGCCCTGGCCTGAGATCTATGTCGGCGATCGCGAGCGCAGGCATGATCTCTCGGCAGCGGTTGCGGAATATGAACGGCTAAGCGCGGCTTATCCGACGCTCGGCTACGAAGTCCATGTCCTGCCGAAGGTCGGCGTCGAAGAACGCGCTGACTTCGTTCATTCCGTTCTGGGTCTCGAATAGGCGGCAGGCAGGCCTGACATTGGGACAAGCCCGCATCGCCTTCTCAATCCCAAAAGAACGACTTACTAGCCTCGGTGGCCGCCTCGCGACGCGTCAAGCCAATGTCGCGCAACTGCTCATCAGTCAGATCCCTTAGGACCCGACGGCCCTCGCGTTTCTCCAGCCAATGCCTGTAAGACGCCCAGAGCCGACGCATTATGTGCGGCCTTGGCTGTGCCGCTCCGATTCCCATATCCACCGAGCGAGCATCTCCCGCTTCAGTCGAACAGATTGTACCCATTGTACTCATCTTCATTTCCATATCATGGTGACAACTCAGGCGCACCGAGCCAAACGGTACAAATTGACTCATAGTATTGACTCAATGATGGAGACAATCTAAGAAATTGTCATTATGACAAATTGGCTACCTGACATTTCCAGCGGAAGCGGCCCGGTTTACATCCGCGTTGCCGATGCCATCGAAAACGCGATTACCCATGGCGTTCTGCCGCCGGGCACGAAGCTGCCGCCGCAGCGCAATCTTGCCTATGACATCGGCGTGACCATCGGCACGGTGAGCAGGGCGTATGCGCTCGTGCATGAGCGCGGCCTCGTTGCCGGCGAAGTTGGCCGCGGCACCTACGTGCTGGAACGTTCGAACGGCAAGCAGATCGAACTCGTCGATCCGATTACCCAGGCGCTTGCCGGCACGCGCGGCCTGAATACGCCTGATGCCAAGATCCGCTTCGACACGACCGCCGCCCCCGATATCGGCCAAGGCGTGATCATCGGCAGGCTGTTTGCCGACATCAGCAACGAGCACCAGACGGAAATCTCCTCCTATTCGCGGAACTTCCCGGCGAGCTGGTTCGAGGCGGGACAGATCTGGCTCGCGCGCAACAGCTGGAAACCGGCGATCGATACGATCGTGCCGACGCTCGGCGCGCATGCCGCCGCCATTGCCGTCATTTCAGCCGTCACCTCGCCGGGCGACAAGATCGTCTTCGAAAACCTCACCTATACGCAGATCAGCCGTGCAGCGCGCCTGCTCGGGCGTCGCACGATCCTGGTGGATTCGGACGAGCATGGCATGATCCCCGAAGATTTCGAGCGCCTGTGTCAGCAGCAGCATCCGCGCCTCGCTTTCCTGATGCCGACGGCTCACAATCCCACGCTGGTGACAATGCCCGAGGCGAGACGCCGGGCGATCGCCGCCATCGCGCGCCGGCATAGCGTCTGGCTGATCGAGGACGATCTCTATGGCGGCATGACCGGCGACCAGAACCCGCTCATGGCCGCCATCGCGCCGGAGCGGACTTTCGTCGTCAGCAGCCTGTCGAAATCGGTGACGGCGGGTGTGCGCGGCGGCTGGGTCGCCTGCCCGCCGCATTTCGCCCAGCGCATCAAGGTCACCCACAAGATGACGACGGGCGGCCTGCCCTTCATCTTGGCAGAAACCTGTGCCCGGCTCGTGCTTGGTGGCCATGCGTTGGAATTGCGCCGCAAGGCGGTCGAAGAAATCAAGGCGCGCGAGCAGCTGGCGCGTGAAGCATTGGCCGGGTTCGAGTTCAATTCGCATCCGCACCTGCCATTCCTGTGGCTGAAGCTGCCCGAGCCGTGGCTCTCCGGCACATTCAAGAACGCCGCCCTCACCGAAGGGGTGCTGATCGACGATGAAGACGAGTTCAAGGCCGCTCGAATCGAGCGGGTTTTCCACAGGGTCCGCGTCGCCTTTTCGTCGCCGCCACAGCGAGAAGATGTCGCCATGGGCTTCATGACATTACGCAGGTTGTTGGAAAACGGCTCGTCGGGTTACGATAGTCACATTTAAGCAAGCCTTACTAATTTATCGACAGACATCTTGCGCAAATGCAATTTCACCATCTCGACACTTAGCACACTAACATTCTATCAATGAAAGTGAGGATTCGCCCGCCACACTAGGGGGAGTGCATGGCTATTGTAGGCTTTGTGAGCAAGCGTTTAGTTACGAGTTTTCTGGCAGTCAGTTCGGTATTCGTTGCAGGTGAGTCCGTCGCAAGCGCTGCGGACACAGTAGCGGCTACCCCTGCCCCTCAAGTCAAGATCTTCGACGAACTCCGTTTCGGCGCAAGCGGCTCTATCCAAAACGGTAATGAGCACGAGAACGGTGTGTTTCCGGATGTCCAGGTACTCTTCAATCCGTTCGGCTATAACCCGACCGCCGACTGGAAGGATCAGCTTACCCATCCGCGTATTCACCTCGGCACATCGATCGGCACAGCGGGCTCTGCGACGCAGGTCTATGGTGGCCTTTCCTGGACGCTGACCCATAGCAACGGCATCTTCACGGAAGTCGGGTTCGGTGGAACGTGGCATAACGGCAATATCGATAACTGGAGAGAACACGGCCCGATGCTTGGCTGTCGCTTTCTTTTCCGCGAATATGCCGGGCTCGGATACAATTTCGACAGCCATTGGAACATGATGGCGCAGATTGCGCATTCCTCGAATGCCAATCTTTGCGACGGCCACAACGGCGGCATGACCCGTGTCGGCCTCATGGTCGGCTACAAATTCTGATGATCGGAGACGGCCGTCAAAGGTCGCACCTACATTCAGGCATCAATAAGTGCCGGCGTGTTGTGAACGCCGGCGATTTTCCTGTCGCACGACAGGTTGACTTGCGCTAAAGAGACCTCGATCCCCTGACCGGCCTTCAAACCCTTTCCAGGCAAGGACCCTCGAGCGCCCATGACCATTTCCAATTCGATCCAGATCACCCCCGAACTGATTGCCGCCCACGGCCTGAAGCCGGATGAATATCAGCGCATTCTGGATCTGATCGGCCGCGAGCCTTCCTTTACCGAGCTTGGCATCTTTTCGGCCATGTGGAACGAGCACTGCTCGTACAAGTCTTCCAAGAAGTGGCTTCGCACGTTGCCGACCAAGGGACCGCGCGTCATCCAGGGTCCCGGCGAGAACGCCGGCGTCGTCGATATCGATGATGGCGACTGCGTCGTCTTCAAGATGGAGAGCCACAACCACCCCTCCTATATCGAGCCCTACCAGGGTGCCGCGACCGGCGTCGGCGGCATCCTGCGCGATGTCTTCACCATGGGTGCGCGCCCGGTCGCTGCCATGAACGCATTGCGTTTCGGTGAGCCGGACCATCCGAAGACCCGCCATCTCGTCTCTGGCGTCGTTGCTGGCGTCGGCGGTTATGGCAACTCTTTCGGCGTTCCGACTGTCGGCGGCGAAGTCGAATTCGATGCACGCTACAACGGCAATATTCTGGTCAACGCCTTTGCGGCCGGCCTTGCCAAGTCCAACGCGATCTTCCTCTCGGAAGCCAAGGGCGTTGGCCTGCCGGTCGTCTATCTCGGTGCCAAGACGGGCCGTGACGGCGTCGGCGGCGCAACGATGGCCTCCGCCGAATTCGACGAATCGATCGAGGAAAAGCGCCCGACCGTTCAGGTTGGCGACCCCTTCACCGAAAAGTGCCTGCTGGAAGCCTGCCTGGAACTGATGCAGACCGGCGCTGTCATCGCCATCCAGGACATGGGTGCGGCCGGCCTCACCTGCTCCGCCGTCGAAATGGGCGCCAAGGGCGACCTCGGCATCGAGCTCGAGCTCGACAAGGTGCCGGTGCGCGAAGAGCACATGACAGCCTATGAAATGATGCTGTCGGAAAGCCAGGAGCGGATGCTCATGGTGCTGCAGCCGGAAAAGGAAGCCGTCGCCAAGGCGATCTTCGTCAAGTGGGGCCTGGATTTCGCCATCGTCGGCAAGACGACCGACGATCTGCGCTTCCGCGTCATCCATCAAGGCGAGGAAGTCGCCAACCTGCCGATCAAGGATCTCGGCGATCAGGCTCCGGAATACGACCGCCCGTGGCGGGAAGCCGACAAGCGCGCCGCCCTGCCCGCCGATCTCGTGGCCGCTCCGGAAGATTACGGCCAGACGCTGCTGACGCTGGTCGGCTCTGCCAACCAGTCCAGCCGGCGCTGGGTCTACGAGCAGTACGACACGCTGATCCAGGGCAATTCGCTACAGCTTCCCGGCGGCGACGCCGGTGTCGTGCGCGTCGAGGGTCATCCGACCAAGGCTCTCGCCTTCTCGTCCGACGTCACGCCGCGTTATGTCGAAGCCGATCCGTTCGAAGGCGGCAAACAGGCCGTGGCCGAATGCTGGCGCAACATCACGGCGACCGGCGCCGAACCACTGGCCGCCACCGACAACCTGAACTTCGGCAATCCGGAAAAGCCCGAAATCATGGGCCAGTTCGTCGGCGCGATTAAAGGCATAGGCGAGGCCTGCCGCGCGCTCGATTTCCCGATCGTCTCGGGCAACGTCTCGCTCTACAACGAGACCAACGGCGTCGCCATCCTGCCCACCCCGACCATTGCCGGTGTCGGTCTGCTGCCGGATTGGAAGACGATGGCCCGCATCGGCTCCGCGTCCGCAGGCGACCACGTCCTGATGATCGGCCTCGACGGCAGCCATCTCGGCTCCTCGATCTACATGCGCGATATTCTCTGCTTAACGGACGGCCCGGCTCCGGAGGTCGATCTCTTCGCCGAACGCCGCAACGGCGATTTCGTCCGCTCCGCCATTCGCAACAGCCAGGTCACGGCCTGCCACGACATCTCGTCCGGCGGTCTGGCGCTGGCGCTTGCCGAAATGGCGATGGCGTCAGGCAAGGGCCTGCGCATCGACCTCGCCGAATGCCGGACCCCGCCTCATGCGGCACTTTTCGGTGAAGATCAGGCCCGCTACGTCATCGCGGTACCAGCCGATGTCGCCGATTTCGTCTGCATCAATGCGGAAAGCGCCGGCGTGCCCTTCCGCCGTCTCGGAACCGTTGGCGGCGATGCGCTTGTCATCGATGGCCTGTTAACGCTTCCGGTTGAACAGTTGCGCGCGGCGCATGAATCGTGGTTTCCTGCCTTCATGGACGGTAGCGCGCTCGCTGCCGCTGAATAAATCGAGGTACCACTCATGCCCATGAACCCCGGCGATATCGAAGACATGATCAAGGCCGGCATTCCCGGCGCCAAGGTGACGATTCGCGACCTGGCCGGGGATGGCGATCACTATGCCGCCGAAGTTGTCGCGGAAGCCTTTCGCGGCAAGAGCCGCGTGCAGCAGCACCAGATGGTCTATGATGCCCTGAAGGGCAATATGGGCGGTGTGCTGCACGCCCTTGCGCTGCAGACTTCAGCGCCCGATTGAGAGCGCCTGCGCTTCCTCGCCGGAGTTGAACGTCAGCTCCGGCATCTTCTTCACTGAAAACTCAGCGAAATCCGAGGCCGGCAGCGGCCCGGCGGTCATTAGCGTGAAATCGAAGAAGGCTTTTACGTCCGGACCGAGTACATATTGCCGATGGACCCGCAGAAAATCGCGCTTGATCTTGGCATAATGCTTTGCCGACAGCATCTGCTTGAAGCGGATGAGCAGGATCGTCGCTTGCTCGGCATCCGGATGCCCGCAAATGGCCGCAACCTTCGCCTTATAGAAATGGATCGCGTCGGTCAGACAGTGAACGTCGAGCCAGAAGATTTCCTTGCAGCGTGCGATCAACCCAACGCGTGAGCACAGCACCGATGCTGGCCGCATGAGGGCACATTGCAGAATGGCGCTGCCAAGCGTCGTAAACACTACGCGCTTGCCTTGGAGCAGGTCCGGCTCGCGCTCGAGCAGCAGGCCGACCACGTGTGCCGCGACGGACGAACCCATGCTATGCGAGGAGATGACGAATTCGTCGACGTCGGGTTCATCCAGAGCCTGACGCACGCTGATGGCGCTCGCCTCCAGCCATTGTTCGGCACCGATCCCGTTCAGCCCCGCCATCGCGACAGCCATCTCCCAGTCGGAGAAGAGATGCAGAGTATGCAGCTTTTCGGCCTGCGGCAGGAAGACATAGACGAAGAAGGCGACGGCGAGAGCGATGCTGCCGATATGGCTCCAGGCCGGCAGCCCGAACAGGAATGGCGTAAACGCGATCGAAAGGCTGAGAAGCAGCCCTAAAAGCATCAGCAGAAACGGAAAGATGAAGAACAGGCCGAAGCGCCACGCATGGCGGAAATAACCGACCATGCCGCCTGAAACCGCAACTTTCGCGGCAGCAAGATAACCCTGCATCAGCCGCGTGAAGAACGGTCGGCCGTTCAGGGCGGCAACCAGCTCGTTATGATCGACGATATGAATGCGGCTTTGCGTCTCCCAGTCGGCAGCCATCGCGATCACGTCGAAATACGGCGCCCGCCCGAAATTTTTCAACTCCCCCACGGAAGTGGAGAAACCCCAGACGGCGGCGCTCTGCCGGGCCGAACGCTCGTAGCGAGCGCGATGCGCGGCAGCGTCCAACGGCTCAAAGCCGGGGAAGTGGAGAACCACCCTCTTCTTGATAGGATTCATATTTTAGTCTGTCCCCAGGGCACCAGCAGCATTCGTAAGAATTGGCAATCGCCATGAACACGCCCTGCCGGCTTTTTCATGGCAACCCGCGACAAATCATCCGAAAACAAAAACATAGCACAATCGCCTGCGACCGCGTCAGCCCACAGGGAGCAAACGCAGCGTCACCCTCAACCGGCTTTGCCGCCCGGCCGAGGGATGAAAAGATCAAGGCTGTGATGCATCAGCATTCCCGGCCCGGATATGGAGAGTTTTCCGCACAGGGGTCTACCGGCGGCGCCGTCATGATTTTCTCGACGATCGGCGGCATGGTCGGTTGCGGCGTCGGTGCGGTCGAAGCACGGTAGCCGAAGGCGATGCTGAGAACGAGCACGATGGCGCTCACGGTTACCGTACTGTTCAGGATAGACGCTCTCGGCGTGCGCACATGCTCATAATATTCCCGTTCACCTTCGCTCGTATCCTCAGAGCTGTAAAATTCCCGCTCTTCGCCAACCTGCCCGTCGGAATAGTGATGGTGGCTCATGGTGGCCGCTCCCTCAAAAATGCGATTGCAATGCTCACAAGGGACCGATACGCGCCAAATCGCATCAATCGACGAACTCTAACAAACATACCGACCGCTTGTAAATTAGATAGCAGCCTAATATTAATCATCCCTTGCTTAATATTTAAGTGTGTTGTTCACGCTCGGAGTTGAAGAGGCGTTTTCAAAACGCACTGTTCAGAAAAATTGGCCAATCGACCAATTCGGTCATCTTGCCCAAGCGCTAATACCGAAAACCCATTCATGCGATGAAAAAGACGGCGCGTATGTTTTGCGGCTGGAAATCTTGCCGGCCGCTTGCTATTTAAGGGACAGATGTAACGCTGCGGACCTTGACCCCGCATGTGAAAGGAACTGGACAATGAGCGGCATTCAGGAATTCATCGCCAATGAAGTGAAGAACAACGACGTCGTTCTCTTCATGAAAGGCACGCCTCAGTTCCCGCAGTGTGGTTTCTCCGGCCAGGTGGTCCAGATTCTCGACTATATCGGTGTCGACTATAAGGGCATCAATGTCCTTGCCGACGCCGAGATCCGTCAGGGCATCAAGGACTACTCCAGCTGGCCGACCATTCCGCAGCTTTACGTGAAGGGCGAGTTCATCGGCGGCTGTGATATCGTCCGCGAAATGTTCCAGGCCGGCGAGCTGCAGCAGCACTTCCAGGAAAACGGCATCAGCGTTCGCGGCGCCGCCTGACCGGGCACCGGGCTACACGTCCGGTTTCCATAGTTCAATTTGATCGATAAGGCGCTGCCGGCGGGCGGCGCCCTTGACATGTTTATGGGAATAAAACCGTGACGACTTCATCCCAGGCCATGTCCCATGGGCAGCTGCCCATGGGCAAACGCGAGTTCATCGCACTCGCAGCCTTCCTGATGGCCATCAATTCGCTCGCAATCGACATCATGCTCCCCGCGCTGCAGCAGATCGGCTCCAGCCTCGGCGTCATGAACGAAAATCATCGGCAATATGTCGTAACCGCCTATTTGATCGGCTTTGGTTCGGCGCAGCTCATCTATGGTCCTCTGTCGGATCGCTTCGGCCGCCGCGTGCCGCTGTTGATCGGCATCATCATCTACGTCATTTCGGCATTCGGTATCGCCCTCATTCCGTCCTTTGCCGGTCTGCTGGCGCTCCGCTTCATTCAGGGCCTCGGCTCGGCGGCAACCCGCGTCATCACTGTCTCCATCGTCCGCGACGTCTTCGGCGGCCGCCTGATGGCCGAAGTGATGTCGCTCATCATGATGGTCTTCATGATCGTTCCGGTCATCGCGCCGGGAAGCGGCCAAGTCATCATGCTGGTCAGCACTTGGCACATGATCTTCGTTTTTATCGGCACCATGGCAACGCTCGTCGGTGTCTGGATGTACTTCCGGCTTCCGGAGACGCTCAAGCCTGAAAATATCCGTCCGCTGACCGTGAAATCTGTCGCTTCTGGCTTCAAGATCGTTCTGACGGACCGGGTAGCGCTCTGTTACACCCTTGCCAGCACGTTCCTCTTCGGCGCGTTGTTCGGCTTCATCAATTCCGCCCAGCAGATCTACAACAATATCTACGGCCTTGGCGTCTATACGCCACTGGCGTTTGGCGGCGTTGCGGCTTTCATGGCCCTGTCGTCCTTCGTCAACTCTCAGTTCGTCGGCCGGTTCGGCATGCGCCGGCTGTCGCACACGGCCCTGCTCGGCTTTGTCGCGATCACCTTCTGTTGGCTGCTGGTGCAGCTCTACGGGCCTGCACCGATGCCGTTCCCGCTGTTCATGGTCTTTTTCGCGCTGGCCATGTTCCAGTTCGGCTGGATCGGTTCCAATTTCAACTCTCTCGCGATGGAGCCGCTCGGCCATGTCGCCGGCACGGCCTCCTCCGTACTCGGCTTCATGAGCACGGTCGGCGGAGCATCGATCGGCGCCTGCATCGGACAGTTCTACAACGGCACGGCGACGCCGATGGTTATCGGCTACTTCACCGTGTCCCTCATTGGCGTTGTCTTTGTGCTGATCGCTGAAAAGGGAAAGCTGTTCCGCCCGCACAACGCGCCGCCGCCGGCCGATCAGTCCCTCGCTTTACATTGACAGGCATATTCGCATGACAACCCCGCCCCAATCACAACAGCCGGCGCAGTCCGGCTCCAGCCGCATCGGCCTCGGCATCGTGGAATTCATCCTCACGATCGCCCTGATGACGGCCAGCATCTCCATGGGCATCGACAGCATGCTGCCGGCGCTGCCGAATATCGGCCAGTCGCTTCATGTCGCCAACCCGAATGACACGCAGCTGGTCATCGGCGTCTATTTCCTCGGCTTCGGCATCTGCCAGCTGTTCTTCGGCAGCCTGTCGGACACTTATGGCCGGCGATACATACTGCTCGGCGGCCTGGCTTTTTATACGGTGACACTGTTTGCGGCGGCCTGGAGCGGCAGCCTGTTTGCCTTGCTCGCCATGCGCTTTGCGCAGGGCGTCGGCGCCGCAGCCGTGCGTATCACCACGCTTGCCATCGTGCGCGATTGCTTCGGCGGCCGCGAAATGGCGCGCGTCATGTCCTACGTCATGATCGTCTTCATGATCATGCCGATGGTCGCGCCCTTCGTCGGCCAGATGATCGTCGCCTATTCGAACTGGCAGTGGATCTTCATCCTGCTCGGCATCGCCAGCGCCGGGCTCTTTCTCATCGCCTTCTTCCGCATGAAGGAGACGCTGCCCGTCGAAGAGCGCCTGCCGCTGTCGGTCGCCTCCGTGCTGTCCGGCTTCAAGACCGTGCTGACCAATCGCATCACCTGCGGCTACATGATCGGCTTGACGCTCTATACCGGCGTCATCTGCGCCTACATCGTTTCGGTGCAGCAGGTCTTCGGCGAAGTCTATGGCCTGGGGGACACGTTCCCGATCGCCTTTGCGGCTACGGCGGCCGGCACCGCCGTCGCGCAGTTCGCCAACGGCTATTTCGTCCGCAGCTTCGGCATGCGACGAATCTCCCACGCAGCCATGATCGTTTTCACCGTTCTGGGCGCTGTGGGTTACGTGGTCGGCATGTTCGGCCAACCGAGCTTCACCTTCATCTACGTACTGATCTCGATCATGCTGATGATGTTTGCCGTCATCACCACCAACTGCATGGCGATCAGCCTGGAGCCGATGGGCCACCTGGCCGGGACAGCCGCCGCCATCACCAGCTCTGTGTCCACCACGGTCGGCGTTCTCATCGGTGGTGTGGTCGGTCAGATGTTCGATGGCACTGCGCAGCCGTTGATGGCTGGCTTCACCATATTCGGTGTGCTGTCGATCCTGGCGACGCTGTGGGCGGAGCGCGGCAAGCTTTTCACCCATCCCGGCGATACGCCGGCGCTGGAGCCCGGCATGGGTCACGTCTGAGCGACGTGACCTTCTTTTGTTAAACGCCGCTGCGCGGACGTCTGACCCAGCGCAGCGCGGCGGCGATCGCGAGCCCGAAGAGCGGCCATATCGCCCAGGGCGTCCCGTGCCAGGTGAAAAGATTGATCGCGACGATGCCGATGCCGGTGATGACAAGGCTGGCAATCGCCATATCGACCGGCCTGTTGCTGCGAGCATAGCGATACGCCGTAACCCACAAAATGATCAGTATGGGCCATTTCGCCCAGAACTCGCCATCCCAGGTGAGCAGATTGAGTACGGCAAGACCGGCGCAGACGACAAGCGACGCGCCATAACTGCGCCGCCAGTCTCGCAACGCGGGCTCCTGCGCCACAGCCTCGGGCGCCCGCACAGGAGCCGGTTCCGGCGCCGAACGATAGTCGGACGAGGTATCGACAACCTGCACGCCGCCGATCCGCACCGCGTAGCTCGGCACGCCGCCCTCGATATTCTTGACGTCGAGCTGACCGAGAAAGTCGAAGCCGACCGCCACTTTGTTGCGGACCTGGTCATAGACCGTGTTGGAAATGACGATGCCGCCGGGCACGGCGCGCGATTGCAGCCGAGCAGCGATATTGACGCCATCGCCATAGAGGTCATCACCATCCGCGATCACGTCGCCGAGATTGAGGCCGATGCGGAACAGCATCTTCTTGTCGGGATCGCTTACCGCATTGTAGCCGGCAAGCTCGTTTTGCGTATCGATCGCCGCGCGCACGGCTTCGACGACGCTTGGAAACTCGGCAAAGACACCATCGCCCCAGGTGTTGATGACCCGGCCGCCATGCGCCTCAATCAGCCGTTTCATCGCATCGCGGTAACGGCGAAGGGTCGATAGCGTCCCTTCCTCGTCCTTCCCCATGAGGCGCGTGTAATCCTGCACGTCGGCGCAGAAGATGGTGGTCAGCTTACGGCTTGTTTCGGACATCGACCTCATCCCGACGGCAGGCACCCACCAAGGCTCCTGCCTTTTGTCAAGAAGATAGCCTTCCCCATGCCACTTTCCAAGTGGCCGCTTCGCTTATCGGATCGCGCGGCTCACCTTAAATGGTGAAGACTTCACGCCGCAGCAGTTCCCAGGTATCCTTGTCGACAGCTATCAGCAGCCCGCCATCGAGATGATGCGGCAGGTAGGGCGAACCGTCGAAACGGCGAACATAGGCGCCGGCTTCGGCTGATATCAGCGATCCCGCCAGATGATCCCAGGGCATCAGCTTGTTGTACATCAGATAGTGCACATAGCCGCCCGCGAGTGTGCGGTATTCATGGGCCGCGCATCGATAGCAGGTCGTGTAGCGCACCTTTGCAAGATTGCCCATGATTTCGGCGCGCTTTTCCTTGGGTAGAAAGCCGGTGGCCGCCATGCCGACCAGCTCTTCCAGCGGAACCGGCTGCGTCACCTTCAATCGCAATGTCTCGCCATCCGGCCGCCGCAGCCATGCGCCGCTGCCGCGTTCCGCCAGCACCCAGTCATCACCCATCGGATCGAAAATGATGCCGGCGACGGTCTCTCCCTTCGACACGACCGAAGCCATGACACCGAAGGCGGGAATACCGGCAGCGAAATTGAATGTCCCGTCGACGGGATCGACGATGATGGCGAGATCGGCATCCGCAAGTTTCTTCAATAGCGACGGATCGGCAGCAACCGATTCCTCACCGATGAACAAAGCTTCGGGCCAGAGCCGCGCGACCTCGGCCTTTATCATATGCTCGGCACGCTCGTCGGCTTCCGTCACCAGATCCGTCGCCTCGCTCTTGGCGCGGACATCGTCGCTGCCGAGCCTGCGAAAACGCGGGAGGATCTCCGTCTGTGCCGCGCGGCGCAGCACATGAGCAAGCGTGGTAACGTCAACGAGCGATGTCATGCTTTTTCCTTTCGCGTCAGGCGCCAATGATCTCGCGGCGGATCACCCGCCAGCTTTCCTCATCCGGCGCAGAAATAATGCCGCCCGTCGTCTCGCCAGGTCTGTAGGGCGTACCATCGAATTTGGCGGTATAGCCGCCCGCTTCCTGGTGCGCCAGCACTCCAGCGAGGTGATCCCAGGGCATCAACTTGGAATGGCCAATGAAATGCCACTTGCCTGACGCCACCATCCAATATTCGTAAGCCGAGCAATTGAGCGAGAAAACCATGCGGGTCTTCGACAGATTGCTGCAGATGCGCGACCGGTCCGGCTCATCCATGTGTCCCCAGGATATAGCCCCGGTCATCGCGTCCAAGGACGAGGGAGCAGCCACCGAAAGCCGCCTCGCCTGCCCGGTTTGCCGGCGCATAAAAGTGCCGCCACCCTTCATGGCAGTCACGGTGTCGCCGAGCACGGGATCATGGATGATGCTGGCGATCGTCTCGCCATTGGCGATAACGGCCACAATCGTCCCGAATACGGGCAGTCCGGCAGCGAAATTGAACGTGCCGTCCACGGGGTCGATGGTGAAAGCCAACTCCGCATGCGCCAGCGCCGGCACGACGGACTTGTCAGCCTCATAGGCTTCCTCGCCCACGATGACAGCCTTCGAAAAACGGGTCTTCAGCGCCGCGGTGATGTGCCGCTCGGCCGAAAGATCGGCCTCGGTCACCAGATCGATAGCCGAGGTCTTCTCCGATATGTCGCCATCATCCAAATTGCGGAAGCGCAGCAGGATTTCCTTTGCCGCCGCTTCGGCAACGATCGTCATCACATAGTCGAAATCCGTATCGGAGAAGGTCATCGGAAGCCTCTGTTTTGAAAGGGCTTCCTCTTATGCCCGATTCGATGACATCGGTGTGGCAAAAGCGCTGAATTTACGCCGGACCGCCGGAAGATCCCTGTGTCATCAAACCAGCGAAATCGAACAGCTTGGGGTCGAGCAGGTGCGACGGGTTCACATGCGCCAGCGCGCGTAGCATCGTATCCTTGCGGCCCGGCATGCGCCGCTCGATATCGGCGAGCATGCCCTTCATAGCGTTGCGCTGCAATCCGTCCTGCGAGCCGCAGAGATCGCAGGGAATGATCGGAAACTGCATGGCGGCGGCAAACTTGGCGAGATCGTCCTCCGCCGCATAGGCGAGCGGGCGCAGCAGCATCAGATCGCCTTCGTCATTGAGAAGCTTTGCCGGCATGGAGGCCAGGCGACCGCCATGGAAGAAGTTCATGAAGAAGGTTTCGAGAATATCTTCGCGATGATGCCCAAGCACCAGCGCGTCACAGCCCTCCTCGCGGGCGATGCGATAGAGATTGCCGCGACGCAGACGCGAACAGAGCGAGCAATAGGTGGCGCCCTCCGGCACCTTCTCCTTCACGATGGAATAGGTGTCGCGATATTCGATGCGATGAGTGACGCCGATCTTCGTCAGATAGTCGGGCAGAATGTGCTTCGGGAAATTCGGCTGCCCCTGGTCGAGATTGCAGGCAACCAGCTCCACAGGCAGCAGGCCGCGCCATTTCAGGTCAAGCAGCAGCGCCAGCAGACCGTAGGAATCCTTGCCGCCGGAAAGGCCGATGAGCCAGCGCTTCTGGCCCTTCAGCATCTGGAAATCATCCATAGCCTGGCGCACCTGCCGCAACAGACGCTTGCGCAGCTTGTTGAAGGAGACGGAACGCGGAGCATCGGAAAACATCGGATGAACGGCAGAGCCGCCATCTTCCGCTTCGATATCGATTTCGTCTTTCACAGTGGTCGCGATATTCATTCCGTCATTCCTTGCATCTCGCCACGCTGATAGCAGAAAGCGGGGCGAGAAGACATGGGTGTCAATCGCCGAACACGGACCACCCGGTACGCGCCGCCAGCATTTCCAGCGCGACAGCGCCGAGCTGGGAATTGCCGACCTTGTTCAAGCCCGGCGACCATGCGGCAATCGAGCCGATGCCCGGCGCCACCGCCAGAATGCCGCCGCCGACGCCACTCTTACCCGGCAGGCCGACATGATAGGCAAAGTCGCCCGAGCCATCATAATGGCCGCAGGTCAGCATCAAGGCATTGATGCGCCGCGCCCGCTTCGGCGAGACCACGGAATGCCCGGTGATCGGGTTGCTACCGCGCGCGGCAAGATAAAGCCCCGCCTTGGCAAGCTGCTGGCAGCTCATCGAAAGCGCGCATTGATGGAAATAGACGCCGAGCACATGCTCGACCGGATGGTGGATATTGCCATAGGCGCGCATGAAATTCGCCAGCGCGAAATTGCGATAACCGGTCTGTGTCTCGGAGCGTGCGACCCTGTCATCGATGCTGATCGTCTCGTCATCTGCCACATAGCGCACGAAGCGCAGCAGTTCGCCGATCGCTTCACGCGGCTCGTGCCCCGCCAGCACGACATCGCTGACGGCGATCGCGCCGGCATTGATGAAGGGATTGCGCGGTATGCCCTCTTCCCGCTCCAGCTGGACGATGGAGTTAAAGGTCGTGCCGGAGGGTTCGCGCCCCACCCGCTTCCAAAGGCTTTCACCGACCTTGCCAAGCGCCAGCGTCAGCATGAAGACCTTGGAGATACTCTGGATGGAAAAAGGAGTGTCTGCGTCACCGACGCTGTGGACATCGCCGTTCACCGTGGCGATCGCCATGCCGAACTGCTTCGGATCGACCTTTGCCAGTTCCGGAATGTAATCGGCAACCTTGCCCTCGCCGATGCGTGGCGAAAGCTCCGCGTGAATGCCGTCGAGAATGGCCTGCAAATCGGTCATAAGGCGCTCCAAAGACAAAAAAGCCGCTCGAAAGGAGCGGCTTTTCCATTCATCAGGAAAGATATCCGCCTGTTAACGCGAATAGAATTCGACGACCAGATGCGGTTCCATGACAACTGCGTACGGGACATCGCCGAGCGTCGGAACGCGAGCGAAGGTCGCAACCATCTTGTTGTGATCGGCTTCGATGTAGTCCGGAACGTCGCGTTCTGCGAGCGAGATCGATTCCAGAACCGTTACGAGCTGCTTGGACTTTTCGCGAACTTCGATGACGTCGCCAGCCTTGCAGCGGAACGAACCGATGTTGACGCGAACGCCGTTAACCGTGACGTGGCCATGGTTGACGAACTGACGGGCTGCGAAGACGGTCGGAACGAACTTGGCGCGGTAGACGATCGCGTCGAGGCGCGATTCGAGCAGGCCGATCAGGTTTTCCGAGGTGTCGCCCTTGCGACGGTCAGCTTCAGCGAAGATAGCGCGGAACTGCTTCTCGCGCAGGTCGCCGTAGTAACCCTTCAGCTTCTGCTTGGCGCGCAGCTGCACGCCGAAGTCCGAAAGCTTGCCCTTGCGGCGCTGGCCATGCTGGCCCGGGCCATATTCGCGACGGTTAACCGGGGACTTCGGACGGCCCCAGATGTTTTCGCCCATACGGCGGTCAATTTTGTACTTGGACGATTCGCGCTTGCTCATCGCATTTCCTTTCAAACGTTGCCGCGGCCCGTTGCCGAACCGCGAAGGAAACACGCCCTCCTCTGAACTCCGTTTTCGAGCTCTGACAGGCTTCTCACATTAGCGAACGGAGAAAGCCACGGGACATGTCAAATGAAACACCGGACATTTCTGCCCGGCGTTGAGGCGGTCTTTAGGCGGTCGTCATGAAATTGTCAACAGCGGTAATGACAAGAAACGTGGTTTCAGGCAGCTATCTGTCAGGCGCCCAATCTTCCGGGACATTCGGCAATGACGGCATCAAATCATGCTCAGATGTCGCCTTTCGAAACTGCACGCCTGCCTCATTCAACGCCGAAACCTGAACGGGCAGACCTTTGGAATCAACGGCAAGAAGACCGACAATATCGGCAGGTGCCGACCGAACATAACTCTCTGCTCGATCAAGCGCTTCGACCAGCCTTTCTCGAATGACACTGGCCGTGAAATCGATCGGGAGGCCTTTCACGGAATCATACTCATCAGTCGAAACCGACAGCCCTCTCCGCCGAATTTCGTCGATTGTCCTGATTGGAGAATAATGCGGCGGCTTCCCCGACGCGGCCATGATGACCGCACCGAGTGGAGACATTCTTTCATCGATCATCACCAAGTCAACGAAATCTCGCGGCTTCGTTCTCGTCGATGCCGCCAGGATTTTGTTGACGGCTAAATCCGCGAGGTGAAGCCTCGCCCCCCATTCTTCATCCCGAATGAGTGGGAAAAAACGAGTACGGGTTTCGCTCATCCATTGGATAAGCGTATTCTCATGCGCCTTGGAAATCTCGGCTTCGACGCAACCGTAGACATTCACCTCGATAGATACACGGAAACCATCACACTTGAGCGTTTCCATATCGCGGTCTGCGGCTGGACCTATCTCCTCATCAGTATCTTGGAATATATCGATGTCGTCAGATAGGCGGGGCCAATTCATGTTCAGAACAAGTCCGCCCGCGACATAGCTCGTTTGGGAGCGGTTCTTCGCAATGGAAGCCAGAATCTCTCTTTGCAGCTTCGTAAGCGCCATCGCCTATCGTCCGATCTCACCCAGCATGCGCCGCCCCAGAACAAAAGCGCGTGCATCGCCACGCTCTATCAACGCGTCAGCCACCACTTTCGATTTCAGCGCAAGGTCTGGAAGTCGATCCAAGTCGATATTGTCCAATAGGCGAACGCCATAACGAGCTAGCGCCTCATCGAGATTCCGCTGAAGACGTTCTTTCCTTTGCCGGTGTTCAGCACGCATCTCGGCAGCGTGCGATAGGATATCGTTGCGACGGATAGCCGGAACCAGAACCTCCACCCTCACCAGGTCGGATGCTCCTCCACTTTCCCTATATCGCTGAATTCTGTCGCGCACGGCCATTGGCTCATCTCCGGTTGGAGATGAATATAGGCGTATCCCGGATACGGGTCAACGATCGCCGTTAACGCTATTCCGCCGCCGCCTGCTCGCCGCCATCGAGATCAGGCGCATTGGCATCACCGGGCGCAGTCTGCGATCCCATGTCGGGAAAGGCGACGATGCGCTTGCCAGAGAAATCCGTGTGAACGACGACGCTCCCCTGCTCCTCGAAATAGCCGAGGAGGCGACGAGCGCGCCGCGCCGAATGCGTGCCGTAAGCGCGGGCGATACGGGCATCGGATGGGCATGGCTCTCCGCCGATGGCGGCCTTGGCCAGCATCAAAAACACGCCCTGCAAGTCATCTGTCACACTCGATGAGAGCGAAAGCGCCGTTGCCCATTGTTCGGTCGCCATGATCCCTTCGTCAGCGCCGGAGCGCGTAATCGCCACGCGGCGGCGGAACTCCGAGAGGCTCATCGGTGCGCCGGCAACGCGGCGCATGCGCAGCCGAACTAGGAATTCCTGGTAGAGCATCGAATCCGTTCGAAACCCGGAAGCCGGGTCGTCGAGGATTTCTGACAGCACGGCGCTCACCCTCGCCTCACGATCCTCGCTCGATATCTCGGGCTGGCTGACCCTCGCCTCAGCGGGAGCCGGACTTGCCGCAGGCACGGAACGCGACAGCTCGGCCAGAATATCCGTCGTCGGGCGCGGCGCGGGCGCCGTCCGGCGAACGATGGCCTTGGAAAACTCTTCCGGGTCCGGCGTGAAGATCAGATCTTCCACATCCTGCGGCGCATCCGGCAGCGGCATCAGCTTCGGGCTTGAGGAACGCGCCGAGGTCTCGACGGTGCCGATGGTGATCGGCAGCGGCCGCCGCGACAAGGCCGGTCCGAGCGCGACGAAGTTGCCGCGCTTCAGATCGCGGAACATTTCCGCCTGCCTGCGATCCATGCCGAGAAGATCGGCTGCCCGCGCCATGTCGATATCGAGGAAGGTACGCCCCATCAAGAAGTTGGAAGCTTCTGCCGCAACGTTCTTGGCGAGCTTCGCCAGACGCTGCGTGGCGATGACGCCGGCAAGGCCGCGCTTTCGGCCACGGCACATCAGATTGGTCATGGCGCCGAGCGACATCTTGCGCGCATCTTCCGAGACATCGCCGCCGACCGAAGGCGCGAACATCTGCGCCTCGTCGACGACGACAAGCACCGGATACCAGAATTCGCGATCGGCATCGAACATGCCGTTGAGGAAGGCGGCGGCAGCGCGCATCTGCTGCTCGATATCGAGACCTTCCAGCGTCAGCACGCAGGAGACGCGATGCTGGCGGATACGGTTGGCGATGCCGGCAAGCTCGGCTTCAGTGCGCTCGCCATCGACGACCACATGCCCGAACTTATCAGCGAGCGTGACGAAATCGCCTTCAGGATCGATGATGACCTGCTGGACCCATTGCGCCGACTGCTCGAGCAGACGCCGCAATAGATGAGATTTTCCGGAACCGGAATTGCCCTGCACAAGCAAACGGGTTGCCAGCAGCTCCTCGATATCGAGCTGGGCGCTGGTCCCGCCGGACGCCGTTCCCATGTCGATGCCGACCTGCAATGCACTTCCCCTATGAGCAAGAATCAAATGTGGATGCGTCCCATCTTTCTGAAAGGACGCGCCTCCGTCTAGCAAAGATTTCCGTGCTTCGCGCCCGTGGATTGAAAAAACCCACAGGCGATTGCAGATGTCAGCGGAACCGCAGGTTTGCCCGCGATAGCTCGCTGACCGAGGTGCAGCCCATCAGCTTCATGTCGCGCTCGACCTCGGTGCGCAGATGCCGGAGTGCCCGCTCCACGCCCGCCTGACCGGCAGCGGCCAGCGGATAGAGATAGAAGCGGCCGAGACCGACAGCCTTGGCGCCGAGCGACAGGGCTTTCAGGACATGCGTGCCGCGCTGGATGCCGCCATCCATCATGACATCGATGCGGTGGCCGACCGCATCGACGATCTCGGCCAGCTGGTCGAATGCGGAGCGCGAGCCGTCCAGCTGCCGACCACCATGGTTCGACAACACGATGCCGGTGCATCCGATATCGACCGCGCGCTTGGCGTCCTCGACCGACATGATGCCCTTCAGGCAGAACTGCCCGTTCCAGTGCTTCACCATCTCGGCGACGTCGTTCCAGTTCATCGACGGATCGAGCATCTCGGTGAAATACTTGCCGATCGACATGGCGCCGCCGCTCATGTCCACATGCTCGTCGAGCTGCGGCAGACGGAATTTCTCGTGCGTCACATAGTTCAGCGCCCAGGCGGGCTTGATGGCAAACTGGGTGAGACCCGCGAGATTGAGCTTGAACGGAATGGAAAAGCCCGTGCGAAGATCGCGCTCGCGATTGCCGCCGGTAATGCTGTCGACCGTCAGCATCATCACGTTGACGCCGGCTTCCTTCGCCCGCTCCATCATCGCCCGGTTCAGCCCGCGATCTTTGTGAAAATAGAACTGATAGACCTGCGGCCCCGCGTGCTTCTTGCGAATTTCCTCAAGGCTGACGGTGCCGAGCGAGGAAACGCCGAACATCGTGCCGAGCGAAGCCGCTGCGGCAGCGACCGCATTCTCGCCCTGATGATGGAAGAGCCGCTGCAGCGCCGTCGGCGAGCAATAGAAGGGTGTGGCGAGCTTTTGTCCCATGACGGTGACAGACATGTCGATCTCGCTGACCCCACGCAGAACGTTGGGAACGAGATCGCAGCTTTCGAAGCTCGACGTGTTTCGCCGCAGCGTCACCTCGTCGTCGGCAGCACCGTCGATATAGTTGAAGATCGGGCCGGGAAGACGCTTTTTCGCGAGAAGGCGAAAATCATGGAAGTTGTGGCACTCACGCAGGCGCATGGCTGACCTCGGCATTCTCAAAAGACATAAACTATCGAACTCCCAATATTCCGTCACCCAATTCGGCTTGAACTAAAGCCGATGCAGGCGTGCCTCCCATCTGTAAAGCACATCCGGCTCCCTTTCCTCATTGCCTGCCCCGTCCGACTCGTCAACCACGAAGAAGCCGTGTTTCAGGTAAAAGCGGCGTGCCGGCTCATTCCTTTGGAATGTCCAGAGCGACAACACCGGATAGGCAGATTTGGCGACATCGAGCAGGCGGCTGCCGATGCCGCGCCCTTGCACCTCAGGCAGAACATAGAGCTGGTCGATCCAATCCTCGAGGAAGGCGATGACGCCGACGAGGCGGCCATCCGCTTCCGCGCCCCAGATCTGGCAGTCCTTGAAAACAACGGCGCTCCAGAAGCCAACGTCTTCTTCGGGAGTATGAGCTCCGGCAAGCGTCGGCAGCTGCTCATTGAAGGAAGCACGATGAACGGCTGCTGCTGCAGGCATGTCCGCCAGATCAAGTTTACGCAACGAAATCTTGTCAGTCATTCATCAAGCCCTGAGCCCAAAACCCTGCATCAGCCGGCGGGTGGGGAAATCCGGCGCGCCGGAGGTAAAGACCGCAAAGTCGAAATTATCGGGATGAACGGCGTCGGCCACCTGCGGCACCAAGCTGCGGGCACGCCTTGCAATCGCCTCGGCCGGATCGAGCCAGTCGACCGGCCAGGGTGCGAGCCGGCGGAAGATGTTGGCCATGAAGGGATAATGCGTACAGGCCAGCACGACGATGTCGGTCTTGCGGCCATCCATCTCGACGAAGCACTGGTCGATCTCAGTCATGACAGCTTCGTCCGCTACGGTATCGCCGCGAATATAGGCCTCAGCGAGACGCGCAAGGTTCTGCGATCCGACAAGCCGCACATGGCATTGCGTCGCGAAGGACTGGATCAGATCGCGCGTATAGGCGCGCTTGACAGTACCGGGCGTTGCCAGCACCGAAACAAGGCCCGAGCGCGTCCGCTCTGCAGCCGGCTTGATCGCCGGCACCGTGCCCACGAACGTCATCTGCGGAAAAGCAGCGCGCAGATCGGCGCCGACAAGCGTGAAGGCCGTGTTGCAGGCGATGATACAGACTTCCGGATCGTATTGCGCAAGCAGCTTCGCGAAGAGATCGACGATGCGCTCCCTCAGCGCCTGTTCCTCCCAGCCGCCATAGGGAAAGCCGGCGTCGTCGGCAATGTAGATGAAACCGCGCTCCGGCATCAGCACCCGCGCCTCACGCAGCACGGTCAAACCACCGATCCCTGAATCGAACACCAGGATCGGTTTCAGCTCATTCGCCGCTGCTGTCATCGTTCGTTGTTTCCTTGGGCGTTTTGGAGGACCTGGGATGGGAGCCGCTGCCGCGCGGGGATTTCCGCGTGAAGCGGTCGAGAGACGAGATCACCCCGCGCAAGACGCTGATTTCCTGTTCGGTAAACGCCCGGCGCGAGAGGACGGCGCGGAGATTGTCGACCATTTTCGGCTTTTTCCCGGCAGGATGGAAATAATTGCGCGCGTCCAGCGCCTCCTCGAGCTGATCGAAGAGGCCGAAAAGCTGATCCTTCGTCGAAGGCCGCTGCTCAAGCGCCTGGAACGGCACGGCGCCCAGATCCTCCATGCCCGACTTCATCCACTCATAGGACATCAGCAATACGGCCTGGGCGATGTTCAGCGAAGCGAAGGCCGGGTTGACCGGGAAGGTCACGATCTCGTCGGCCAGCGCCACTTCCTCGTTGGTCAGGCCCCAGCGCTCGCGCCCGAAAAGAATGCCGGTGCCCTCGCCCTCCTTGAATTTTGCACGGAGAGTTTCCGCCGCAACGACAGGCGATCGCACCGGCTTGTAGCCGTCTCGCTCCCGTGCGGTCGTCGCATAGACGAAATTGAGATCAGCAATCGCCTGCTCCAGCGTCTCGTAGACCTTGGTCGCCTCGATGATATGATCTGCCTTGGAGGCGGTTGCCTGCGCTCGCTCGTTCGGCCAGCCGTCACGGGGATTGACGAGGCGCAACTCGACAAGGCCGAAATTCGCCATGGCGCGCGCCACCATGCCGATATTCTCGCCCATTTGCGGTTCGACCAGAATGATGGCCGGCCCCTCGGCCAGAAGTGGACGTTCGCTGTTCGTGCCTGCCATGATGCCTAACTCTCCGCGCGCGACCCCAGTCGCGCCAATTCGAGCATGATTGCTGAAAAGTGTCAGCGGTTTTCGGACGACATCATGCTCTATTCCCTGATTCCGGAGCCGGATGATTTCAGGACAAACAGACCTGAAATCATCCGGCTCCGGGGTCGCAATAGCGAGACACCAGCCGCTCGGCAAGGTTTTTGCGCAACACCAGCAAAGTGAACCGCACCAGATTATTGCGGATTGGCCGGCTTTTGCTGATCCGAAGGTTGCTGCTGCTGGTCGGTGGGCTGTTGTTGCTGCTGCTTTACGAGATCCTGCATGACTGACTTCAGCGCGCTGGGATTGCCATTGTCGTCGATCGTGATGATATCATCGATCACGGGCTTGCCGCCCTCCTGGATGACTTCGAAACGCACAGTGGTCGTCTTCTGATAGTCGGCGTCCGATCCCATGCAGGTGGACTTCTTGAATGTCGCCAGTACCTCGGTGACATTCCCCGCGGGCGGTTGGGCGGCGACCTTCAAGTCTTCCAGCGGACAGGCATCCTGGGCATTGACGATCACGTCATAGTCGAACGGTGAAATCCCGTCCTCGTCGGCGGCAGGAAACTGTGCTGCGGCCTCGTATTTCGCAGCGAAATCCTTGCTGTAGAAGTCCTTGAGCTTGCTCTCGTCGAAGATATCCTGCCAGTCGCTATCGCCGCCCGCCCAGTTCGAAACGGTTGCATCCATGATGGCCTTGACCGGTGTCGTCGCATCGGCGGCCAGCGCCACATGCGCGCCAAGGGAAAACTGAAAGAGCGTGAAGGCAAGAGCGGATGCGGCAAATTTCTGCATGATATGATTCCGTTGCGACAGGCAAAACATCGGCGACATTAGACCCATCGATCGCTTTGGCAATGGCTCGATAGTAAAAAGCGAGTGACGTCACAAATGACCAAAAACGCGACGCTGGCGGCTCTATCGGCTTTGCGTTCGGAGCTTGCGGTGTTATAGCGCTCGGGACTTCACATTCACCACAGGACCATCCGGTCCCATCAGCTTAAACGAGGCAGAAGTATGAAGAAGATCAAGGTCGCTAACCCCGTTGCCGATCTCGATGGCGACGAGATGACTCGCATCATCTGGCAGTTTATCAAAGACAAACTGATCTACCCCTACCTCGATATCGATATCGACTATTACGACCTCTCGGTCGAAAACCGCGACGCCACCAACGACCAGGTCACCGTCGACGCCGCCAACGCCATCAAGAAGCACGGCGTCGGCATCAAGTGCGCGACGATCACGCCGGACGAAGACCGCGTCAAGGAATTCAACCTGAAGCAGATGTGGAAGAGCCCGAACGGCACGATCCGCAACATCCTCGGCGGTGTGATCTTCCGCGAGCCGATCATCTGCAAGAACGTTCCGCGCCTGGTTCCGGGCTGGACCAAGCCGATCGTCGTCGGCCGCCACGCCTTCGGCGACCAGTACCGCGCCACCGATTTCAAGTTCCCCGGCAAGGGCAAGCTGACCATCAAATTCGTCGGCGAAGACGGCACGGTCATTGAAAGGGATGTCTTCGACGCACCGGGCGCCGGCGTTGCCATGGCCATGTACAATCTCGACGAATCGATCCGCGAATTCGCCCGCGCCTCGATGATGTATGGCCTGATGCGCAAGTGGCCGGTCTACCTGTCGACGAAGAACACCATCCTCAAGGCCTATGACGGCCGCTTCAAGGACATCTTCGAGGAAGTCTACCAGAACGAATTCAAGGCTCAGTTCGACGAAGCCGGCATCACCTACGAGCACCGCCTGATCGACGACATGGTCGCCTCCGCGCTGAAGTGGTCCGGCGGTTATGTCTGGGCCTGCAAGAACTACGACGGCGACGTCCAGTCCGACACGGTTGCCCAGGGCTTCGGCTCGCTCGGCCTGATGACCTCGGTTCTCCTGACGCCGGACGGCAAGACGGTCGAAGCCGAAGCCGCCCACGGCACGGTGACCCGCCATTACCGCCAGCACCAGAAGGGCCAGGAAACCTCGACGAACTCGATCGCCTCGATCTTCGCCTGGACCCGTGGTCTCGCCCATCGCGCCAAGCTGGACGACAATGCAGAACTCGCCAAGTTCGCATCCACGCTCGAAAAGGTCTGCGTCGACACCGTCGAAGCCGGCTTCATGACCAAGGATCTGGCGCTGCTCATCGGCCCGGATCAGCCGTGGCTCTCGACCACCGCCTTCCTCGACAAGATCGACGAGAACCTGCAGAAGGCGATGGCTGCCTAAGCCTCGCCGACATCGGAACCAGAGAGAACCCGGCCTCAGCGCCGGGTTTTCTTTTGCCGGGAATCTTGCCCATGGGCCGAACCGATGGCAACAATGCGCGCAACAAAAGGGAGAGAGACAAATGGCCGAAGAACTCGTTTTCTATACCAACCCGATGTCGCGCGGCCGTATCGCCCGCTGGATGCTGGAGGAGACCGGCCAGCCCTACCGCACCGAGTATCTCGACTACGGCACGACGATGAAGGCGCCGGAATATCTCTCGGTAAATCCCATGGGCAAGGTGCCGGCGATCAAGCATGGTGACACCGTTGTCACCGAAGGCGCGGCCATCTGTGCCTATCTGGCCGAAGCCTTCCCGCAAGCCGGCTTAGCTCCGACTGCCGCCGAGCGTGGCCGCTATTTCCGCTGGATGTTCTTTGCAGCAGGGCCATTCGAGATGGCCGTCACCAATCGCGCCCTCGGCTTCGAAGTCCCACCGGAGCGCCTGCGCATGGCCGGCTGCGGCAGCTTCGCAAACGTGCTCGATGCCATGGAGCACGCGATCACCACCTCGCCTTTCATTGCCGGCGACCGCTTTACGGCCGCCGACGTCTATGTCGGCTCGCATGTTGGCTATGGGCTGAATTTCGGGACGATCGAGAAGCGCCCGGCCTTCATCGACTACTGGAGCCGCGTGAGTGACCGCGACGCCTATCGCCGCGGCAACGAGATCGACAATGCAGCCATGCCGAAGCCGGCTAACAGCTGAAAATACAACATATTGAGAGGAAATCCTCGATCGATGCCGTATGCCGCTATTTCAGCGGCATATAAATATCCGTAAGCAATTCCGTCGGCGACGCGTCGCGCGGATTGTTGATGTATTCCTCGAACATGACGGTATCGCGGAGCTGCCGCCCGGAGGCTGGCAGCCATTGCGCATAGAGCCACTGATAGGCCTTGTGCATGTTTGCGTAGGGCCCCTTGTGGCGCAGCACGGCATATTCGCCGCCATCGAGAGAACGACGCTCCAGCGGCGCTTCGGCCGCCATTCCCTCGCCGGCAGTGACGCAGGCGAAGGAGCGCAGCTTATCCGCCTCGACGACATCGGGATCGTCAAGATAGACGCCGATCATGCGCATGTCGGGACCGGCAAGGCCGCGGGCAAAGATGGTGCCGAAAAGCGTCTCGAAAGCCTGGCCGATCTGCATGTAGGAGCCGCGATGAGCGACACCGACGAGTGACATCGGGGAAATGGTGCGAAGCGTAACGTCGAACATAACAGTGATCCTTCCTTGGGTGCTGGGTTCGAAGATCGTGTGGCTTCCCTCATTCCGATATCGCGCCGGCGGCATGCCGTAGACGGATCTGAAGATGCGATTGAACGATTGGAGGTTGGGATAGCCCGACCGCTTTGCAATGTCGCTGACGGATAGACGGGTGTTGACGAGATCGCCGGCGGCGCGATGCAGCCGCAGCCGCTTGACGGTTGCCGCCGCCGTCTCGCCATAGATCGCCCGATAGATCCTGTGCCAGTGATAGCTGGACATGCAGGCGATCTCGGCGAGCTTTTCCATGTCGAGCTCGTCATCCAGATGTTCGTGGATATAGGCCGAAACCCGCCGCAGCCTGGTCTCGTAAAGCGTCCACGCCGTTCCACCACCCATGTCAAACCCCTTGCAAATCGATCGGCCCAACAAGACCATAACCCGATTTGACAAATCCTGCGGAGTTGCCTGGACAAAGAAAAATGGCGGATACCGAAGCATCCGCCATTTGAATTGGAAATACGAAATCAGCGTATTAGCCAGCAAGTGCCGCAGCAATGGCCTCGATCGCTTCGTCAGCCTTGGCGCCATCCGGGCCGCCGGCTTGCGCCATGTCCGGACGGCCGCCGCCGCCCTTGCCGCCGAGAGCGGTCGACGCGATGCGCACGAGATCGACGGCACTGAAACGACCGATCAGATCTTCGGTAACGGCAACAACGGCGCTGGCCTTGCCGTCTTCGGAGACGCCGATCAGAGCAACGACGCCTGAGCCGAGGCTTGCCTTGGCTTCATCCGCAAGGCCCTTGAGATCCTTCGGATCGACGCCGGAAACGGATTTACCGAGGAACTTGACATCATTGATCTCGCGGACCGCATCGGCCGAACCGCCCTGGCCGCCGCCCATGGCGAGCTTGCGCTTGGCGTCCGCCAATTCGCGCTCCAGCTTGCGGCGCTCGTCCATCAAGGCTTCCACGCGTGAGACGACATCGGCCGGCTGAACCTTTAGCGTCGAGGCGAGGGTCTTCACGCGCTCGTCCTGATCGGCGAGATAGGCAAGCGCGGATTCACCCGTTACCGCCTCGATACGGCGAACGCCGGCGCCGACGGCGCTATCGCCGAGAATGCGCACGAGGCCGATCTGGCCGGTGGCGGACACATGCGTGCCACCGCAAAGCTCGACCGAGTAGGGCTTGCCGGTCTTGACGCCACGCACACCCTGCCCCATCGACACGACGCGGACTTCGTCGCCATACTTCTCGCCAAACAACGCCATCGCCCCTTCCGCGATCGCATCGTCGACGCTCATCAGGCGGGTCGTGACAGGCGAATTCTGCAAGATGATCTCGTTCGCCATCTCCTCGACGACCTTCAGCTCCTCAGCCGACATCGGCTTCGGGTGCGAAACGTCAAAGCGCAGGCGCTCGGGCGCGACCAGCGAACCCTTCTGGGCGACATGGGTGCCGAGCACTTCACGGAGAGCCTCGTGCAGCAGGTGGGTGGCGGAATGGTTGGCGCGCAGGCGCGAGCGCCTGTTGTGATCGACCGTCAGCACAACGGCGTCGCCGACCTTGATCGTGCCTTCCGAAATCTCGGCGATGTGAACGAAAAGGCCTTCACCCTTCTTCTGGGTGTCGCCTACCGTCAGCTTGCCGCTCTCGCCGGAGATGGCTCCAGTATCGCCCATCTGGCCACCGGATTCGCCATAGAATGGTGTCTGGTTGACGATAATCTGTACCTTGTCGCCAGCCGAGGCGCTGTCGACGGCAACGCCGTCCCTGACGATTGCCTGGATGACGCCTTCGGCTACTTCCGTATCGTAGCCGAGGAATTCGGTCGCGCCGTGCTTTTCCTTGAGCTCGAACCAGATGGTCTCGGTCGCCTTGTCGCCGGAGCCGGTCCAGTGCGAACGCGCCTCTGCCTTCTGCCGTTCCATCGCATCGGTGAAGCTGGAAATATCGACGCCGATACCGCGGGCGCGCAGCGCGTCCTGCGTCAGATCCAGCGGGAAGCCGTAGGTGTCGTAGAGCTTGAAGGCGGTTTCGCCGTCGAGGCTGTCACCCTTGTGCAGGTCCGAGGTGGCGTCATTCAGCAGCGACAGGCCGCGTTCCAGCGTCTTGCGGAAACGCGTCTCTTCGAGCTTCAGCGTCTCGGATGTCAAAGCTTCGGCGCGAACCAGCTCGGGATAGGCGCGGCCCATCTGCTGGATCAGCGCAGGCAGCAGCTTCCACATCAGCGGCTCCTTGGCGCCGAGCAGCTGCGCGTGACGCATGGCGCGGCGCATGATGCGGCGAAGCACATAGCCGCGGCCTTCGTTCGACGGCAGCACGCCATCGGCGATCAGGAAGGCGGAAGAGCGCAGATGGTCGGCGATGACGCGATGGCTGGCGCGATGCTCGCCCTCGGCCTTGACGCCCGTTGCCTCTTCGGAAGCTTCGATCAGCGCCCGGAACAGGTCGATGTCGTAATTGTCATGCTTGCCCTGCAGCACGGCGGCAACGCGCTCGAGACCCATGCCGGTGTCGATCGAGGGGCGCGGCAGATCGACCCGCTCCTGCTTGGTGATCTGTTCGAATTGCATGAAGACGAGATTCCAGATCTCGATGAAACGGTCGCCGTCCTCCTCCGGAGAGCCCGGAGGTCCGCCCCAGATGTGATCGCCGTGATCGTAGAAGATCTCCGAACAGGGACCGCACGGACCAGTATCGCCCATCGCCCAGAAATTGTCGCTGGTGGCGATGCGGATGATCTTGTCGTCGGAAAGACCGGCGATCTTCTTCCAGAGGTTATAGGCGTCATCATCGGTATGGTAGACCGTGACCAGCAGGCGCTTGGCATCGAGGCCGAATTCCTTGGTGATCAGGTTCCAGGCAAGCTCGATGGCGCGCTCCTTGAAATAGTCGCCAAAGGAGAAATTGCCGAGCATCTCGAAGAAGGTGTGGTGGCGGGCGGTATAGCCGACATTGTCGAGGTCGTTGTGCTTGCCGCCGGCGCGAACGCATTTCTGCGCCGTCGAGGCTGTCGTATAGGGACGCTGCTCCAGGCCGGTGAAGACGTTCTTGAACTGCACCATGCCGGCATTGGTGAACATCAAGGTCGGATCGTTGCGCGGCACCAGCGGGCTCGACGGCACGATCTCGTGGCCGTTTTTCTTAAAATAGTCGAGGAAGGTCGACCGGATTTCATTCACACCGCTCATAGGGGGCCCTTCAGTACTGCCGTCAGCAACTTGCGTCAAAGTCAGAGGCTTTTATCGTTCGCTCCGGGCCCTGTCCAGCCGCACGAGCGAAACCGGCCGCACATCCCTTGGACAATGCGGCCGGTTTGGATTTTTTAGTCTCGATCTTGGATCGGGAATTGTTCCGGGAAGTCCTTATTCCCCGGAGGCGTCGCCATCGTCGGCATCGGGACCGCCGTTCTGCAGGAAGCGATCGGCGATCAGGCCGGCATTCTGGCGCAGGGACAATTCGATCTCGCGAGACAGATCCGGATTGTCGCGCAGGAAGATCTTCGCGTTTTCGCGGCCCTGGCCGAGGCGCTGGCTGTTATAGGAGAACCAGGCGCCCGACTTTTCGACGATGCCGGCCTTGACGCCGAGATCGACCAGTTCGCCGGTCTTGGAAACGCCTTCGCCATACATGATATCGAATTCGACCTGCTTGAAGGGAGGCGCCATCTTGTTCTTGACGACCTTGACGCGGGTCTGGTTGCCGATCACCTCTTCGCGCTCCTTGACCGCGCCGATGCGGCGGATGTCGAGGCGAACCGAGGCATAGAACTTCAGAGCGTTGCCGCCCGTCGTCGTTTCCGGCGAGCCGAACATCACGCCGATCTTCATGCGGATCTGGTTGATGAAGATCACCATGGTCTTGGACTTCGAGATCGAAGCCGTAAGCTTGCGCAGCGCCTGGCTCATCAGACGAGCCTGAAGGCCGGGCAGGCTATCGCCCATCTCGCCCTCGATTTCGGCGCGCGGCGTCAATGCGGCGACCGAGTCGACCACGAGAACGTCGACGGCGCCGGAGCGTACCAGCGTATCGGTGATCTCAAGCGCCTGTTCGCCCGTATCCGGCTGCGAGATCAGGAGGTTCTGCAGATCGACGCCGAGCTTGCGGGCATAGACCGGATCGAGCGCATGTTCAGCGTCGACGAAGGCGCAGATGCCGCCCTTCTTCTGCGCCTCTGCAATGGTCTGCAACGCCAGCGTCGTCTTGCCCGAGCTTTCCGGCCCGTAGATTTCGATGATGCGCCCCTTCGGCAAGCCGCCGATGCCAAGCGCAATATCGAGGCTCAGAGAGCCGGTGGAAACCGTTTCGATTTCGACCACGTTCTCGTTAGAGCCGAGCTTCATGATCGAGCCCTTGCCGAACGACCGCTCAATTTGAGAGAGTGCCGCTTCAAGTGCCTTGCTTTTATCCACCGATTTGTCCTCTACAAGCCGCAAAGAATTCTGAGACATTCGATCCACCTTTAGGTTATTGAAGCCGCTCTAGCAATGTCGCCGCCGATGAGAATTCTGTACTCTATTTGTTCTCTTATCGCAAGAGCACAACAAGCAATTGAAAGAAAAAGGTAAAATGAATTCCGTTCTACTTTTGTTTTCTTCTTTCTTCCCAGATACTTACCGATCCGGAGGGACCGGTTCGGGCATGGGATCGCGTCGCTCGATTCGCTCTTTCGATTGCTGAGGAAAACCATATGGCGAAAAAGATTCTCGTTCTTGGCGGCGCCCATATAGACCGGCGCGGCCGCATCTTCGGCGAGACGGCGCCCGGCGCCAGCAATCCCGGCGCATGGTTCGAAGAGCCGGGCGGCGGCGGCTTCAATGCAGCCAGAAATCTCGCCCGCCTCGGCTTCGACGTAAAGCTGATTTCTCCACGCGGCGGCGACCCCTCTGGCGAGATGGTGGCGGAAGCCGCCAGCCACGCCGGTATCGATGACAAGCCCTTCGTCTTCCTCGATCGCAAGACGCCGAGCTACACGGCGATCCTCGAGAATGACGGCAATTTGGTCATCGCCCTTGCCGACATGGAGCTCTACAGGCTGTTCGTTCCGAGACGCCTGGCGATTCGCGCCGTTCGCGACGCCTTCGAAGAGACCGATCTTGTTCTCTGCGATGCCAATCTGCCGGCCGAAACCTTGGGCGCGATAGCGGCAAGAGCCGCCTTTTGCGGCAAGCCTGTCGCCGCTATCGCCATCTCGCCAGCCAAAGTCGTGCGGTTGAAGCCGAGCCTTGCCGGCATCGACCACCTGTTCCTCAATGAGGCGGAGGCCGCCGCCCTGACAGAAAGCCGTCCGGAAGACCCGCGCGAATGGGTGAATGGACTACGGGCGCTTGGTCTGCGCAACGGCGTGATCACCCGTGGCAAGCGCGCGCTGATCGCATTCTCGCGTGACGCCATCGTCAGCCTGCAGCCGCCCATTGTCGACGATGTCGCCGATGTCACCGGGGCGGGAGATTCGCTTGCCTCGGGTGTTCTGTCCGCCCTGCTCGCCGGCCACGATCTCGCGGAGGCCATCCGTCATGGCGCGGCGGCAGCCGCGATCACCGTCCAGTCGCCCTTCGCCACGGCGGAAAATCTCTCTCCCGAGCTGCTGAAGGCGACGTTGGCCCTTGTTCCCAAGGCCGAAATTCTGTCATGAAGCCTGTTCAAAACGCGTATACTGTTTCAGTGAATTGGAAACGACAATGACCCAGCCTATCTCGCCACTGCTTCCGATCTCCTATTCGAAGGAAGTTGCTGCCGCCAAGCTGCGCGGCGCACCGCTCGTCGCCCTGGAATCGACCATCATCACCCACGGCATGCCCTATCCCGGCAATATCGAGATGGCCCGCAGCGTCGAGGAAATCATCCGGCAGGAAGGTGCAGTCCCGGCAACCATTGCCGTCATCCACGGCACCCTGCACATCGGCCTTGAGCCGGAAGAGCTGGAAGCGCTGGCCAAGACCGAAGGCGCAATGAAGGTCTCGCGCGCCGACCTCGCCTTTGCCATTGCCGAGCGGCGCACGGGCGCAACCACGGTCGCCGCCACGATGATTGCCGCCGCCCGCGCCGGGATCAAGGTTTTTGCCACCGGCGGCATCGGCGGCGTGCATCGCGGCGCAGAAGAGAGCTTCGATATCTCGGCCGATCTTGAAGAGCTTTCCCGCACCGGCGTCATCGTCGTCTGCGCCGGTGCCAAGGCGATCCTCGACATTCCGAAAACGCTGGAAGTGCTGGAAACCCGCGGCGTGCCCGTCGTCACCTATGACAGCACGGAATTCCCGGCCTTCTGGTCGCGCTCGTCCGGCCTGCCGAGCCCTCTGACACTGAACAGCCCCGCCGCAATCGCCAATTTCCAGACGACGCGCGAACAACTCGGCATCGATGGCGGTATGCTGATCGCCAATCCCGTTCCGGAAGCCGACGAGATCCCGCGCGAGGAAATGGAAATCTATATCGAGCGAGCCCTCGACAGCGCCGAGCGCGACGAAATCACTGGCAAGGCGGTGACGCCGTATCTGCTCGGCACGATCTTCGACATCACCGAAGGCCGCAGCCTCAAGACCAATATCGCGCTTGTCGAGAACAATGCGCGCCTGGCCGCAGAAATCGCTGTCGCTCTCGCGGAATAGTTAGAACCTAAGTCACAGGAACAGCCGGGCGCTTCAATAGATCGCCCGGCCGTTCTCTTTTTCAGATCAGGGAGAACAGGCCCAGGGCAGATCGCAACTCGGCAAGCGTCGCCTCCGTGCGCTCCCTCGCCTTTCGCGTGCCCTCGCGCACGATTCCCATGACATAGTCCGGCTCGGCTACATAGCGAGCGCGGCGCGCGCGGATCGGCGCGAGCAGCGCCTGCAGCATGTCTTCCAGATGTCTCTTCACCGCGATGTCGCCAAGACCGCCGCGACGATATCGCGCCTTCATCTCTTCGAACAGTTGCCGGTCCTCGCAGAAGGCATCGAGATAGATGAAGACGACGTTTCCCTCGACCTTGCCTGGATCGTTTACGTGCAGATGATCCGGATCGGTATACATGCGCCGCACCGCATCGCTGATATCGTCCGGCGAGGCCGAAAGCGGAATGGCATTGCCCTGGGATTTGCTCATCTTCGCCTTGCCGTCGACGCCTGGCAGGCGCCCGACGCTTGGCACCATGGCCGCAGCCTCGACGAGAACATCGCGTCCGATCTGCCGGTTGAGGCGGCGGACGATCTCGTTGGTCTGCTCGATCAACGGTGCCTGATCTTCACCGACAGGAACCACCGTCGCCTTGAAGGCGGTGATATCGGCCGCCTGCGCGACCGGATAGCAGAGAAAGCCGGCCGGCACATCACGTTCGAAGCCGCGCAGCTGGATCTCCGTCTTGATCGTCGGATTGCGCTCCAGCCGGCTGACCGTCACGAAATTCAGATAGAGCAGCGTCAGTTCCGCCAGCGCCGGCAAGGCGGACTGAACGCAGATCGTCGTCAGCGTGGGATCAATACCGACGGCGAGATAGTCGATCGCCACTTCAAGCACGTTGCGACGCACTTTTTGGGGATCGCCGGCATTGTCGGTCAGCGCTTGGTTATCCGCCAGCAGCAGGAATTGCCGATGGCTATGCTGGAGTGCGACGCGGCTCTTCAGCGACCCGGCATAATGGCCGAGATGGAGTGGTCCTGTGGTTCGGTCGCCCGTCAGGATGACGGGACGGGTATCGATAGGGGAAAACATTTCGTTGCTCCGCAAAAGGAGCCGCCGCAATCAGGAAGGGAAAACGGAAATAGACCAATGCCTGCCGGATCACGGCGGCAGGGTCGATTTCAAGACATAACGACTGCCGCTCCTAGAAGGAGCGCCACCACATTTGGCAAATGGGCTTGGCAAGGTCGATCATGCGCAGGCTGATAGCATCTTTGCACTGCTTTCATCAACAGAAGAGGTGAAAATCGCCCCTCAACTGCACACTCTTGCGCGACAATTAGTTCTTATCCAGCGTCTCGCGCACCACGACGGCAAGCTGCTTCAGCGAAAACGGCTTAGGCAGAAAGCCGAACTGTGCATCGGCCGGCAGGTTGCGGGCAAAGGCATCTTCCGCATAGCCCGAGACGAAAATGAACTTCATGTCAGGATATTTCTTGCGCAGCTCCCGCAGCAGTGACGGCCCATCCATTTCCGGCATGACGACGTCGGATACGACGACATCCACCTGCCCGTCGAGCTCGTCCATGATGTCGAGCGCCTCGACGCCGGAGCCCGCCTCGTAGACGGTATAGCCGCGTGTCTCAAGCATGCGCTTGCCGCCCCGACGCACCGCCTCCTCATCCTCGACGAGCAGCACGACAGCGGACTTGCCGGTGAGATCGGCCGGCTCTTCCGAAGAGGCCGCGATCCCAACGCTCTGGTCCATCGCCACGACATCGCGGCTTTCCGGCGGTTTCGCTTCCGTCACGGCGGGCATTTCGACGATGTGACGCGGCAGGAAAATGCGGAAGGTCGTTCCCTTGCCGACTTCCGATTCCGGCTGGATGTAGCCGCCGGACTGCTTGACAATGCCGTAAACCATCGCAAGGCCGAGGCCCGTGCCCTTGCCCACTTCCTTCGTCGTGAAGAAGGGTTCGAAAATCTTGTCCATGATTTCAGGCGCGATACCCGTCCCCGTATCGCTGACCTCGACGAGAACCATGTCCTCATGCGGCAGATAGGGATAGTTGAAGGCGCTGACATCGGCCGCAAGCAGATTGCGGGTGCGCAGCGTCAGCGAGCCGCCGCCGGGCATGGCGTCGCGGGCATTGACGCAAAGATTGATGAGCACCTGTTCGAACTGCGAGAGATCAGTCTTGACGGGCCAGAGATCACGCCCATAGTCGACATCCAGCTTGACATGCGTACCCGACAGCAGCCTGTCGACCAACATGCGCAGATCGCCGATCACATCGGTCAGGTTGAGAACCGTCGGCCGCATGGTCTGCTTGCGCGAAAAGGCGAGCAACTGCCGCACCAGCACGGCGGCACGATTGGCGTTGCGCTTGATTTCCATCAGATCCGCGAAGCTGGCATCGGAGGGTCGCGCCTGCAGCAGCAGGTGATCGGAAGACAGGAGAATGGCGGTCAGCACGTTGTTGAAGTCATGCGCGATGCCGCCTGCCAGCGTGCCGACGGCGTTGAGCTTCTGCGTCTGCGCCATCTGCGTTTCGAGCGCCTTCTGCTCGGTCACCTCGACAGCATAGACGATGGCGGCCTCTTCCGGCGCTTCATCGGTCTGGTCGATCACCGCGTTGATGTAGAAGCGGAAGTGCCGCGCCTCATCTTTCGGATTGCGCGAATCGATCGGCGGAATATCGCCCTGCCGATCCTTGGCGGCATCCAGCGCCTGTTGCAGCCGCAGCCGGTCGCTGTCGTTGACGATTGTCTCCAGCGCAGCGCCGCGCTCGATATCGTCGCGCGAAACCAGATCCGAGAAAAGCTTCAGGAACGGTGCATTGGTGCGCAGGATACGTCCGGTACCGTCGACGGAAGCAATCGCCATCGGCGTGTTGTTGAAGAAGCGGCTGAAGCGCATCGACGCCGCCGAGGCCGACTGCTCGGTGTCGCCGCCGTTCTGCCGGGTCAGGACGATGGTGCGGCTTTCGCCCGGAGCGCCATCGCGCATCGAGGTGACGCTATGGACGAGCTGCACTGGCAGGCTTTGGCCATTGGAGCGGCGAAGATCGAGATCGAGCGTCACTGTCTTCTTCAACCCCGGTTCGGCCTGTACCGACTGGATGAGCGCCAGCCCTTCGCCAGCCACCAGATCACCGATTGTCATCGAACCCGGCACGAACTTCGTCAGGTCGAAGCCCAGCCATTCGGCAAGCGTCGCGTTGAGATAGAATATCTCGCCCTTGCGACCTGCTGAAAAGAAGCCGGCCGGGGCATGGTCGAGATAGTCGATCGCATTCTGCAATTCCTTGAAGAAGCGCTCCTGGTCGTCGCGTTCCGAAGTGATGTCGGTGACCTGCCAGATATGCAGCACCTTGCTGCTGCCCTGCTCTGGCGGCAGCACGCGCGCCTTCAGCCGATACCAATGGGCTCCTTTGCCGCTTCGCTCGGCCGGACCCAGCGGCGTCAGCAGGCGGAATTCCTCCGATCCCTCCTTGCCGTCACGCAGGCCATTGGCGAGACGATAGAGAGCCTCGTTGGACTCCCGGTTTCGCGACAGCAGCATCTCCAGAGATTGCACTTCCGTCGCCTTGGTCGCGCCGGTCAGCCGGCCATAGGCGGCATTGGCGTAGACGATGCGTCCCTTCTCGTCGGTGATGAGCGTCCCGTCCGGGTGACTGTTGAGAAAGGAGCGAGCCAGGCTGTCGGACTGCGGCTGCGGCATGACCTCGACGAAGCCGATGATCGAGGAGACGAGGAAGAAGATGCCGACCATGGCAAGAATGCCGAGGCCGCCCAGAACAGCCTCATTGTCGAGCTGGCTCTTGAAGATGACAAAGGCGGCCGCCGCGGCCACGAGAACCAGCGCCAGCAATATGATGCGCAGCGCGGTTCCCGAACGAACTCCGCGATCCACCAGCGGCACGCTATACTCGTCGGATGGACGCTGCTTCGTCATAAACCCCTCTTGTCAGCCGTTCTCCTCGCGACATGTCATACACGTTGGGGGTCGCTGGAGTCGGACCTTTCGAATCTTCTTTACCAATTTGCGTCATCCGCAAAAAGCTTTGCCGGGCTAGAAAGGCTTGAATTCACAAGCAATAGAGCACAACAGCCTGCAATCGCATCTTGTCTCCGGCGCAATCCTGTTCATATGATCGCTGTATAGAAGGGTCATGGTCAAAGCATTACCCGCCGTAGTTGCGCCTACTGCATAATTCCTTAAATCGGAATCGATTTGAGGATAAAATTATGCAGCGGATTTAAAGTACTACAGCGACCTTTGCGCGTCATACGTGACGCGCGGCGCTGTAGGCCGCGACATCGGTGACAAATTACGGAGTATCTCGACATGCTGGACGATATCGCCGGAGCCTATGGCAGCCGTTTCTTTCTCGCAGCTGGCGGCGTTGGCATCGCCCTGCTGGTGCTGATCGGCATTCTGTGGATCATGCGCAATCGGGCGCCTTCTCCCTTTGTGCGTGGCGGCAAGAGCCGCCAGCCTCGGCTGCAGGTGCTGGATGCTGCCGCCGTCGACGCCCGCCGCCGGCTCGTCCTGGTCCGGCGCGACGGCGTCGAACACCTGATCATGATCGGCGGCCCCACCGACATCGTCATCGAATCGGGCATCTCCGATGCGACGCGGACGGGAGCGGCTGCAACATCCGTCGAGGCTCCCGTGGCATATGAAGACCTGCAGCCGCCGCAGAAGGCGGCGGAGCTCGAAGCGCCTCCGGCGGCGCTTCCGCAGCGCCAGCGATCCGCCGAGGACAAGATCGAAGCCTATTTGCGCAACGAGCCCAGCATTGCACCTGCGGCGGAGCCTGCCCCGGCGCCGCGTGTGGCCGAGCGCCCGCAACCCGCTGCCGTCAAGCCGCCGCAACCGGCACCTCAGCCCGCTCCTGCGATCAGCGAGGCCGAAGCCGCCGACATACTGGATGCTGCCCGCCACGTCGTCTTGCCGCAACAGCAACCCGCCGCCGCTCGCCCGGCGCCGGTCGAACCCACCCTCGCACCGACACCTGCCGCCGAACCCGGCAATGATTTCCAGCGCATACTCGAAGCTGAAATGTCGAAGAATTTGACCGCCGAGCGGATCATTCCGAATGCGCCAGTGCCGCGGCAGGTGCAGCAGCAGCCGAGTGCGGCGCCATCCCCAATTCCAAACCCGGCGAAACGTGTCGAACCCGAACTAGCACCGATGACTGGGGCCGACAGCGCTCTTCAGAAGGAAGTCGCGCGCATCTTCGGGGAGATGAGCGTCAGCCGCGACAAATAAAGTCGCGACCTCAAAAGTCGGAATCAAAAAAGGCACGGTGGAGATATCCATCGTGCCTTTATTCTGTAAGCCAAGTCGAAACCGATACCAGCATCACTCGTCGCGATAGACCTTTTCGCGGCGCTCGTGACGTTCCTGCGCCTCGATCGACAAAGTCGCAATCGGACGAGCGTCCAGACGCTTCAGGCCGATCGGTTCGCCCGTTTCCTCGCAATAGCCGTAGGTACCATCTTCAATACGCTGCAATGCTGCATCGATCTTGGAAATGAGTTTACGCTGGCGGTCGCGAGCCCGGAGCTCGATAGCTCTGTCGGTTTCCGAAGAAGCCCGATCGGCGAGATCAGGATGATTTGCGCTTTCCTCAGCCAGATGATCCAGGGTTTCGCGCGCTTCTCTAAGGATATCGTTTTTCCATGCTACCAGCTTCGCTCGAAAATAGGCGCGCTGGTTCAGATTCATGAAGTCCTCGTCCTCCGAGGGTACATAACTGCTAAGATCGATCTTCTCACTCAACGCGATTCTCCTGAAGAACATCTCATATTGCGGGGTGTATATCCCAACCAATAGTGCCGATTCAAGCCAAATAGACGTTGTCAACTAATTTTTAAATTTGTCATAAAATTCAGCTAAGGGTCTATTTTTTCATCACTTCTTCTTGTCGGCCCGGATTCGTGGCACTCGTAACCTTCCCGTGAGCGCGCAACATTTTGCCTTCCGGCCGATCGCCTCGCAGTTGACTGCGCATGTGAACAGACGCTACCTCATTGGGCAAATCGAGCTTCGGGATCTTGCCATGACCAGCATTTCGCCGCCTCCTTCCAGGATCTATCTTCTGCGTCATGCGGAGGCCCGGCAGGCCACACCCGGACAGAAGGATTTCGACCGTCCCTTGAGCGACAATGGCTATGCGGCGGCGGAGATCGTCGCGGAGGAAGCGGTCGACAAGGGCTACAAGCCGAGCCTCGTCATTTCATCCACCGCCCTGCGCTGCCGCCAGACTGCCGAGGCCATGCGCCGCGCCGTCACACCGTCGACGGAGTTCCGTTTCGTCGACGCCCTCTACAATGGCTCCCGGGAGATCTACCTGTCGCTCATCTCGGCGCAGACCGATCAGGATTCGGTCATGCTGGTCGCGCATAACCCGATCATCGAGCTAACGCTCGCCGCTCTGATCGGGCAAGAAGCCCTGGCCGATGCTCTTCCACGCGGCTTCCCCACGGCCGGCCTTGCCGTAATCGACCCGACACCGTCGGGCTGGGTCTTGACCGATTTTGTCACCGAATAGCGACTTCGCCGACATGAGCCGCCGCCCTCGCCGCTGATTGGAGACACATATCCGCTCATCTTTTCGGCGCAAGCTTCCATCCCTATATTCACGGTCACGCTGCCATCCAGGGACCTCGCCTTGCCCCCAAGCCTGACCTCTTTTACCGACGACGCTCTGATCGCCTTTGACAATCTTGCCGATCGCGCCGCCGGCCTCGTCAACCCGACAATCCGTCTGGGCGTCACGGGCCTCTCCCGCTCGGGCAAGACCGTCTTCATCTCCTCGCTGGTGCATAATCTCCTGAATGGCGGCCGCCTGCCGCTGTTCGAGCCGGTGCAATCCGGTCGCGTCTCCGCCGTTCGCCTCGAGCCGCAGCCCGATGACGCGGTGCCGCGCTTTCAGTATGAGGATCATATTCGCGCGCTGGTCAAAGACCGCATCTGGCCGGATTCGACGCGGGCGATCTCCGAGCTGCGCATCACGCTGGATTACCAAAGCGCCAGCGGCTGGAACCGCCTGTTTTCGCCCGGGCGCCTGTCGATCGACATCGTCGATTATCCCGGCGAATGGCTGCTGGACCTGCCGCTGCTCGCCAAGGATTTCCGCACCTTCAGCGGGGAAACCCTGGCGCTCGCGAATACCGGCATTCGCGCCGAACTCTCCCGTCACTGGCTGGTGATGACGGAAGCGGCCGATATCGCCGCGCCTGCGGATGAAATGAAGGCACGCGACCTCGCGACGGCCTTCGCGGACTACCTGAAAGCCTGCAAATCCGACGAGCGCTCGCTCTCGACGCTGCCGCCCGGCCGTTTCCTCTTGCCGGGCGATCTCGACGGCTCACCTGCCCTCACCTTCGCGCCGCTGAAGCTGCCGCCTGAGGGCAATGCGCCTAAGGGATCGCTATGGGCGATGATGGAGCGGCGCTACGAGGCCTACAAGACCGTCGTCGTCAAACCCTTCTTTCGCGAGCATTTCGCCCGCCTCGACCGGCAGATCGTTCTCGTTGACGCCCTGCAGGCCATCAATCGCGGCCCGGAGGCGGTTCAGGATCTGGAGCGCGCGCTGACCGACGTGCTGGCCTGCTTCCGCCCCGGCACCAACTCGCTTCTCTCCTCTCTGCTCGGCCGCCGCATCGACCGCGTGCTGGTTGCCGCCACCAAGGCCGACCATCTCCATCATGAAAGTCATGATCGGCTGGAGGCACTGACGCGCCGTCTCGTCGACCGCGCCATAGAGCGCATCGGTATGGCGGGTGCCGGCATCGATGTCATGGCCATCGCCTCGGTGCGCGCGACCCGCGAGGCAACCGTGACCCGCGACGGACAGATCCTTCCCGTCATCGTCGGCACACCGATGGACGGGGAAACCATTGCCGACGAGATATTCGACGGCAATCGCAAGACGGCGGTCTTCCCCGGCGACCTCCCGGAAAATCCCCGCTGGCTGTTCGAAGCCCTTGAATCGAATGGGGCTAAGGTCAATCTGCCCGAGGTGAATGTCGTGCGGTTCCGCCCGCCGGAGCTGGACGAAACCGGCGAAGGCATCAAGCTTTCGGTGCCGCATATCCGCCTCGACCGCGCCATGCAGTTCCTGTTCGGAGACCGTCTCGCATGACGAAATCGACCGAAAACGAGCCGAACGGCAACCGACGCCCCGCCGCTTTCACGCTGGAACCGGAGGGCTCCAGAAAAGAGGCGAGCACAAAGGCTGTCTCGCCCGTGATACGCAAGCCGCAGAGCTTCGGCACCGACATCGTGCTCACGCCCGACGCGGAAGATCCATTCATCAATCCGGCCCTCGGCGGTGATTCGGACGGAAACGCCATTGCCAAGCCTCGCCGCAAGGGATTTTCCTTCGGCAAGGTGGCGCTCGGCGCGCTCGGAATCCTGGTGTCGCTCGCCTTTGGCCTCTGGACGGATCAGCTCATTCGCGATCTGTTCAGCCGGGCCGACTGGCTCGGTTACACTGCCGTTACGGTCGTTGCCGTCGGCATTCTGGCCGTGCTTGCCATCGTCATCCGCGAGACGGCGGGAATCATGCGGCTCGCCGCCGTGCAGACCATCAAGGCCGAGGCGGAAGCCGCCATCGTCGAGACCCGACCGGCCCGCGCCAAAGCGCTGGTCAAGCGTCTCTGCACCCTTCTGGAAGCGAACCCTGATACGGCAAAAGGCCGGGCGACCCTAAAGGCGGCGGAAGACGACATCATCGATGCGCCGCAGCTGATCGACCTCGCGGAACGCGAGCTTCTCGGCCCATTGGACCGCCGGGCGCGAGCGCTGATTCTCGGCGCTTCGAAGCGAGTTTCGGTCGTGACCGCCGTCAGTCCGCGTGCCCTCGTCGATATTCTCTACGTCCTCTATGAAGCGGCAAAACTGGTTCGCTCCATGGCCGAACTCTATGGCGGCAGACCCGGCACGCTCGGCATGGTCAGGCTGATGCGCGATGTGATCGCCCATCTCGCCGTCACCGGCTCCATCGCCGTCGGCGACAGCATTGTCCAGCAGTTGATAGGCCATGGTCTGGCATCGAAACTGTCCGCTCGCCTTGGCGAAGGCGTCGTCAACGGCATGATGACGGCGAGGATCGGGATAGCGGCGATGGATCTCTGCCGGCCGCTTCCGTTCAAGGCGCTCAAGCGGCCGGGCATCACCGATTTCGCCGGCGACCTCACGCCGAACGTCACGGGCCGCAATCCAGCGTGATGACCTGCAAATTAGGGACTTTGACGCTCCGGAAACCAAGCATTAACCATTCTCGGGCAAAAGTGACAACCAGTTTCACGGTCTCGCCTCGCTAGGGAATGTCCATGTTTTCGCGTCGATTTCTTCTTGTAAGCAGCCTTGCCGCCGCAGCCATCACCACCGGCGTCTGGGCGCAATCAGCCGACGCGGCACCCCGCGACAAGGCCTTCTTCCAGTCGATATCAGGCACATGGAGCGGCCCTGGCGAAATCGTCGCCGGCAAGTACAAGGGCACGAAATTCACCTGCAACCTGACGGGCAAGCCGTCTGACAACGGCAATGCGGGCGTCAAGCTTGACGGCACCTGCCGCGTCGGCGTCTTCCAGCAGCCGATGTCTGCCGAAATTACGCAGAGCGGCGGTTCCTACAGCGGAAAGTTCCTGGATGGCGCAGCCGGCAAGGGCCTCGACGTCACGTCAGGCACGGTCAACGACAACACCGTCGTCCTCGGACTGAACCGCCAGAAGTTGAACGGCGCCATGATCGCCCGCGTTCCCGACAGCAAATCGATGAACGTCACCATCTCGGTGAAGGTCGGCGAACAGATGGTGCCGGTCATCGGCGTTACCCTGAAGCGCGCCGACGTCGACCAGATGGCCGTCGGATCGATCCAGTAAGTCTCATACCTCAATTGATAAAAAGAGAGGCCGGCAAGCTGCCGGCCTCTCTTTTTGTGTAACTGAGCTCAGGCTGTCCGCCACCAGTCGCGGTCTTCGTCCGCGATCTCGATGCCTTCAACATCGACATCTCGCAACCATTCGCTGATGGCACGGCCCTTCACCACAAGGCCGGAGGCAAAATCGGCAAGCGGCATCAGAACGAAACCACGTTCGACCATTCGCGGATGCGGAATGGTGAGCAGCGGTTCGGCCTGTTCCAGATCTCCATAGGTCAGAACGTCGATATCGATCGTCCGCGGCCCCCAGCGCTCGATCCGAACCCGCTTCATCTGCCGCTCTATATCGAGGCACACTTCGAGCAGCTCCTCCGGCGCCAGCGTGGTGTCGATGGCCGCACAGGAATTGTAAAAGAAGGATTGGTCGGTCTTGCCCCAGGGCGGCGTGCGATAAAGCCGCGACACCGAGACTATCTGGCAATCGGCGCGCTGATCCAGCGTCCGCAAGGCGAGCGCCATGGCACGGACCGGATTATCCAGATTGCCGCCCAGACCGAGCGTCGCCCGCACTGATACACCTTCAGGCAAAATGCTCAACGCTCACCTGCACGTAATCGAGGACACCCGGAACCGGGGCATTGGGCTTGCGCACCGTAATCTTGGCGCGTCGGATACTCGGAAAACGCCGGCATAGCCCCTTTGCCACATCGAGCGCCAACGCTTCGATCAGATAGCGGCGGCGTCCAGTCACGATCTCCTCGATGACGGTGAAGGCGATACCGTAGTTGACGGTATCGTCGATCGAATCGCGCTCGAGCGCGTCGCCGGCTTCGACATCGAGCTCGGCATCGACGAAAAAGCGCTGGCCGAGGAATTCCTCCTCGTCATGAACGCCGTGTCGGGCAAAGAAGGCGCAATTCTGCAGGGTAATAGTATATGTCACAGCGCTCATGGCGTCTCTCCGTTTCGAACAGGCACGATCGGGTCTGAAAACCGCTCCCTGGGTTCGAGCATTATGCTTTAAGTCTCGCGCGTGTCCTGAGAATAGCATCCGCAACCGCCAGCGCGTCCCTGTTGATTGCGACATTATGCACGCGGAATATCGCGGCCCCCTGCAGTCGCAGGATCGCGCTGGTGGCGGCCGTGCCGACATCGCGATCTGCCGCGTCGCGACCCGTTATCGTGCCGACGAACCGTTTGCGCGAGGTGCCGACCAATAAAGGCAGCTCGAAACGCAGCAGGGCATTGAAACGTGCCATCAGCTCCAGATTCTCCTCGGCATTCTCCTTGGCAAAGCCAAAGCCTGGATCGAGCACGATAGTCTGCCTGTCGACGCCGGCCGTTGCGGCGATCTCCAGGGAGCGATTGAGAAAGAAAACCTGATCGCCGATCACGTCAGGCAGCTTCTGCCGGTCACGGCCCGTATGCATGATGCAGAGCCCGGCACCCGTTTGCGCCGCCACCGCTGCAATATCAGGTTCGCGTTGCAGACCGAAGACGTCGTTGACGATATGCGCGCCCGCCCCGATCGCCAGCCGCGCCGTATCGGCACGATAGGTATCGACCGAGATCAGCGCGTCGGTCTTGCTGCGCAAGGCTTCGATGACGGGCAGCACCCGCCCCTGCTCCTCGCTGGCATTGACGGAGGCAGCACCTGGCTTGGTTGATTCGCCGCCAATATCGATGATGCCGGCACCTTCCTCGACGCAAGCCAGCGCATGGGCAACCGCCGCATCGACGGCTTCATAATGCCCGCCGTCGGAAAAGGAATCCGGCGTCACATTGACGATAGCCATGATGACGCTCCGCCCACCGAGCTCGATGCTCCGGCCATGCGCGACATGCCATATTTGGCTGCGAAGTTCCGTCACGAACCGTCCCATCCCATTGAAAAGGAAAAAACCTTGCGCTTGATATTGCGCTCACAGTGGCTATGCCGCAAGGTTCACGGAAGTTCAACATGGTAGCGACACGAATGCCGCTTGCATCCCATAAGTTCAGTCTTTCTTGTGCCTTGCTGCTCGTGTTCTGCCTACCCGGCGTCGCCGATGCCGAGGTTATCGCCCGCAAGTCCATTTCCTATTTCGACATCAAGGGCAACACCGCCGACGAGCTCGACGCAGCCCTGAACCAGCGCGGTCCCCTGGCCATGGGGTCCAGCAGCCACCATCCCGGCGCAACGAAAATCCGCTTCGGCGGCAATGCGACCTATAGCGAAGCGAACGGGCGCTGCCGCATTTCCGACGTCAAGATCACGGTGGATACGGAAATCATCCTGCCGCGCTGGCGCGACCGGCGACATGCCACCAAGCAGCTATCCATGATCTGGAACACATTAGCCGCCGATATCCGTCGCCACGAGGATCGGCATGTCGAGATCGCTCGCCAGCATGCGCGAGAAATGGAACGGCAGATCCTGTCTTTGCCATCCGCCAGCAATTGCGATGCGCTCCAGGATAAGGCCAACGAAGTGACCGAGCGGGAAACCGCACGGCACGATGCCGATCAGGCACGTTTCGACCGCATCGAAGCGATCAACTTCCCCAGCCGGATGCAGAGGCTGCTCCACTATCGTAGCCGGCAATAGGTCGCGAAGCCGCCATTCCGCCCTGATGGCGACAGAGCAAGCGTCAATTGTGGGAAAACGGTCACTATATCCTGTGAATCGTCTGATCTCGTCGCTCTTTGAACTTTACGAGAATCTGAAATAGGTTTTTCCTATCAATTACAGAGACAAACGCACTGGTTGATTCGAACATTGCCGGGCGAGTGTCGCAAAAGGACCAGTTTGAGTACCTGCGGCGGCGGGTTTTTTCGCTCTTCGGCGCAGTTGGGGTTTGTTTTTTAAAGCATGCGCTAAGTTGTTCTCCTGGCGCGTCCTCAAGCCGCAGGTGTTTCCTCCCTTGCCTGTGGTGATGCGCCCGCCTCGCCTCGCTCGCTGCACCAGCTGAGCGGGGCATCTTTTTGGGCGCTGGACGTTCGACGAGATTTTCCACCGATATCGGCAACGGATCAGCAGCGGCTGCACGCTGGAGACGAGGCGTCAGGCCTGGCGCTCCGGCACATGCACGACGAGCCCGTCGAGCGCGCTCTTCATCTTGATCTGACAGGAGAGCCGCGAAGTCGGGCGCACGTCGAAGGCGAAGTCGAGCATGTCTTCTTCCATGGCTTCCGGGCTGCCGACCCTTTCGGTCCATTCCTCGTCGACATAGACATGACAGGTGGCACAGGCGCACGCGCCGCCGCATTCCGCTTCGATGCCGGGAACGGAGTTGCGCACGGCATTTTCCATCACGGTCGAGCCCTCGTCGACATTGAGGTCAAAGCGTGTGCCGTCGAAGGCGACGATGGTCAATTTGGTCATGTGGGTGAATTCCGATATTTCGTGAATGAAGGACGATCGGAATTTTACTTCCAACAAATCGCTGGGGCAGTCAACATTTGCGCCGCCGAAACGGTTGCACCCGTCTGGCGGCGCAAGGATGCGCTTCGGTTATTTTTGAACGGATCGGTTCAGCGCGAAAGCTTCAGAATGAAGTTTTCGGCCTCGATGACGCAGCTGGTGACCGCCGCCATGCGTGCGGCATCGCCGATATTGCTTTCCAGCGCTCCCGCCGCATCCGCCACGCGGAAAGCGCCGACGCTGCTCGCGGCGCCCTTCAGCTTGTGCGATGCTGCCTCTATGCGCTTGGGATCGCCGCTGCCGATCTCCTGCAGGCACGAACGAGCCTGCCGTGCGAACATCTGCAGCACCTCGACTTCGAGCGCCTTGTCGCCCATCGTCTGCTTGCCGAGATGAACGAGATCGATCGCCCGCTCCCGCGATGGGGCCGCGCCCCGCGAATTGTCCGGAGATTCAAACGCGATGTTCAAAGCTGCCATGTGCCAATGCTCTCGTCTTTTATCTATGACTGTTTTAGGAACCTGCCGCATAGTTGCGGCCCGGGCATGGCCATCCAGTTAAATTTTGGCACATTGAGGGCCGAAAACTCCGGACATGGTTAACGTGCGTTAAACATGCTCAAAATCTTGGCTTTTCATGGCTTTGAACAGGCAAACAGGGTTAATGGCGCCTTAACGATCCACTGTCTTTAAGGTGGAATTAATTGTCATGACTGGGGGAATGTGTCACTACGATACTAGTAAATTGGGTAGATGGCACATGCCTTTGCCCAGGAAGTGGATGATGGTAATGTTTTCATAACATCCGTTTGAAAAACCAGTTATCCACCCTGAAATGTAATGGGAAATCCAAGCTCGGTGTTGACCGAAGGCGGAGGACCCCACGGGAGGCAGGGTTCGTCTTTTCCGGACGCGGCGGAATTATCGGAAAAGGCACGGCAAGCCCGAGTGAGTTGTAACGAGGCGTAACCGCATGGCGAACAAAAAGTACATCGAGTCGGTCGAGGACAAGGCCTTTCAGGCATTGGACGAAGCTTTGCAGATCGATTTCAGTGACGAGAGCTTGGAGTCTCGCAGCGGCGCTACGCCCGATGTCCCGGAGCAAAAAGTGTCTGAACCGCCGAAACAGCCGATAAAGCAGACCAGGGATGATACCGCCCGCAAGAATGGTGGCGCCCGCAGCACCGCCGCCCCCGCCGCCCCGCCCCGTCCTGCCGAGGCGCCGAAGAGCCCGAACCTTGCGGCCGCCAATGACGGCAGCCGGGCGAGCTCCGCAAGCATATTGAGGGCGCTCGACGGAGCCTCCCAGAGCCATGCGGTGCGAAACGCCACGATCTTTTCGCTATTTTGGATCATCGGCGGCGCCGGCCTCGCCTTCATGCTTTACGGCACCCAGATCCGGAATATCCACTCGATCGCGGATCTTGCCGCCCTGCCAGGCGTCATCGCCTGCATCGTCGGCATCGTCGTTCCGGTACTGCTCTTCTATGCTTTCGGCATGATGATTTCGCGTGCGCACGACATGCGCAACGCGGCCCGCTCCATGGCGGAAGTTGCCCTGCGCCTCGTCGAGCCGGAAACGATCGCGTCCGAGCGCATCATGACCGTCGGCCAGGCCGTTCGCCGCGAAGTCTCGGCGATGAACGAAGGCATCGAGCGCACCATTGCGCGCGCCACCGAGCTTGAGACCCTCGTCCACAGCGAAGTCAATGCGCTGGAGCGCAGCTACGCCGACAACGAATTGCGCGTGCGCGGCCTCGTCCATGAGCTGGGCACCGAGCGCGACGCCATCGTCAACCACGCCGAGCGGATACGCTCGTCGATCGCCGGCGTCCACGATCAGATCAAGGAAGACCTGTCGCTGGCGACGGAAGAAATCGCGGTGCGCCTCTCCACCTCGGGCGAAGCCTTCGCATCGATGATCGATACGCGCGCAGCCGCCCTGATGGAGAAGTCGGATTCCGCCGTCCAGGCCCTTGGCACTCTGCTTGCCGCCAAGACCGACAACCTGCTGCAGAACCTGAATGCCTCGGGCCTCGCTCTCAGCCACGAATTCGATACACGCCTGGAATCCCTGTCGTCGACCCTTGCCGACCGCGGCAAGGAGCTGCTCGGCCAGTTCGAAACCCGCGCCTCGACGCTCGATGCGAACACCGAGAAGCTGAACTCCGCGCTGAACGAACGTGCGCGCCAGCTCAACGAAACGCTGGTTGCGCGTACCCGTGAAATCAGCGAAAGCCTCACCGGCGGCGAGCGGTCTATTACGGGCACGCTTGACAATGTTCTGTCCCGCCTCAACACCGCGCTCGACGAAAAGGGCGCAACCTTCCGTCAGAGCCTGCAGTCGACGGCCGATGACGCGATCATGGATATCGACCTGCGCTCCGGCTTCTTCGACGAGCGTTTCCAGTCGACGATCGCACAGCTTTCGACGGCCTTCGACGAACGCGTATCGGAATTCACTTCGGCCTTCGACAAGCGCGCCGGCAGCCTGGACACCAAGCTTTCTGAAAGCCTTGCCCGCATCAACCAGTCGCTCGGTAGCAATTCGGACGCGCTGGAAGGCATCCTGACGTCAAGCATCGACCGCCTGGGTTCGCATCTGACCGACCAGTCCTTCGCACTGGCAACGACGCTGGCAACCGGCCAGGAAGTGCTGGAAAGCGCGATCGGCTCCAGGGCGAACGAGATCACCGCCGCGCTGCAGAACGCAACGACAGGCATTTCCTCCGCCCTGACTTCGGGCACGAGCGAATTCAACACCACGCTTGCCTCACATGCCGGCGCCTTCACCTCGGCCGTGCAAGGCGTTACGCGGGAGGTCTCGACCGCGCTGCAAAGCGGCACGGAAGAGCTCACCTCGGCCTTCACCGGCCGCGCCAACGAGATCAACAATACGCTCTCTGCCCGCACGAGCGAGATCACCCAGGCGCTCGGTTCCGCGCACGAACGCGTCGATGCCGTCATGGCGGCTCGTAGCAACGCCTTGTTCGGCGCTCTGGCCGACAACCAGTCCCGTTTCGAGCAGACGCTTGCCGAGCGTTCGGAAGCGATTACCAGCGCGGTCAGCGGCTCCCACGAACATCTGACCGCCGCCCTCGACGAGCGCACCTCCATGCTCGCGATTTCGCTGGCCGAGAGCCAGCTCCGCCTGGAAAACACGCTCGCGAGCCGCGCCGATGCCATCAACACCGCCATGGCCGATACCCATGGCAAGCTGGCCGATACGCTCGACGACAAGACGATGGCGCTTGCCATTGCGCTTGCCGAGAGCCAATCCCGCCTGGAAGACACCGTTTCCGGGCACGCCGAACATGTTGCCGGCACGCTGGATGCCAAGACCAAGGAATTGGCGCGTGCGCTTGCCGAAGGTCAGGCTCGTCTGGAAAACACCGTCTCCGGTCATGCCGAAAGCGTCACCAACGCCCTCGACGACAGAACGATGGCGCTCGCCATCGCGCTTTCCGAGAGCCAGGCCCGTCTGGAAGAAACGGTTGCCGGTCACGCCGACCGCGTCGCCGATACGTTCGAAGGCAAGACCAGTGCCCTCGCCGCCGCGCTGACCTCCGGCCAGTCTCGCCTTGAAGAAACCCTCGCCAACCGCGCCGAGGCGATCATCAAGGCATTTGCGGGCAACCATAATGCTTTGACCGAAGCGCTCGACGACAGAACGATGGCGCTCGCCATTGCGCTCAGTGAAACTCAATCGCGCCTGGAGAGCACTATTGCCGGGCACGCAGAAAGCGTTGCGAACACCTTGGACGACAAGACGATGGCATTGGCCATTGCTCTTTCCGAAAGCCAGGCCCGCCTTGAAAACGCAGTTTCCGGCCATGCGGAAAGTGTCGGCAACACGCTGGACGACAAGACGATGGCGCTCGCCATCGCGCTGTCGGAAGCTCAGGCCCGTCTTGAGGATACCGTCTCCGGCCACGCCGAACGCGTTGCCGATACGCTCGACGGCAAGACCAGTGCCCTCGCTGCCGCGCTGACCTCCGGGCAGTCACGTCTCGAGGCGACGCTTGCCAACCGCGCCGAGGCGATCAACAACGCATTTACCAGCAACCACAATGCTCTTGCCGACGCACTTGACGACAAGGCGATGGCTCTTGCCATTTCGCTCTCCGACACCCAGTCGCGGCTCGAGGATGCCGTATCGAACCGACTGGACGCACTCTCCGAAACCGTTGCCGGCACCCACGACAGGATCGTCAACAGCCTGGACGACCGGACGATGGCGTTGGCTATCGCCCTTTCGGAAAACCAAGCGAAGCTCGAAGACACTCTTACCAATAGCGCCAAGGCCATTGCCCACACCGTCACCAGCGGCCATGAAGCACTGACCAACACGCTCGACGACAAGAGCATGGCCTTTGCAATTTCGCTCGCCGAAAACCAGAACCGCTTCGAGAGCACTCTGGAAGAGCGCGCCAACGCGCTTCTCGATAGCGTCTCCGGCGCGGAATCCCGCGTCGCCGGCGCCTTTGGCGACAAGGCGGATGCTATCCGCGCCGCCTACAGCGAGAATCAGGCTCGCCTTGATCGCTCGCTGACCGCGCATACGGACGCCCTGTCCGAAATGCTCGGCAGCAACAGCGATCGCGTCGAGACCGTGCTCGGCAGCACCACTCGCCAGCTCGAAAACACCCTCGGTGCCGGTCTGTCGCAGATGGATCAGAACCTCGCCTCGGCCTATGAGCGCATGCGCTCGACGCTGGAAGACCGCAGCAGCGCCATCAACCTTGCTCTGCGCGACGCCCATGCGCAGATCGACAACACGCTGATGGAACAAGCGACCGCCATCGGCACGTCGATCGCCACCAGCGCCAGCATGCTGGAGATGTCGCTCGAAGATCGCGAGGCTTCGCTGCGCCAGACCATCGACACCAGCGCACGGACTCTGGAAGAGCGCCTGAACAGCGGTGCGGGCGATATTGCCGGCCGTATCCAGCAGGCCGCCGGCGACATCGCGCGCTCGGCCGAGACCTTCTCGTCCAACCTCAACCAGTCGATCGACGGCATGACCAACCACTTTGCCGAGACCGGCTCGCGGGTGGAAGCCAGCCTGTCTGCTCTTGAAAACCGTATCCACGAAGGCGTGACCGGCGTTGCCGCCCAGGTCGATGCCGCCGGCAATCGCCTCTCCGATACGCTGGCGACCGGTGCGGCAAGGATCGACGACAGCGGTAGCCACGCCTCGGCCCGCATCGAAGAGCGCCTTTCGACCATGGATCGCGCCCTCAATGTCGGCCTGGAAGCCGTCAACCGCACGATCGAAGGCAAGGCCGCCAATCTCGCCACAACGCTGCGCACAGCAGTGGCCGATGCCGCTCAGGGCATGGACACCGAAGCGACGCGCACGGCCGATCTGCTTGCCAATACCGGCCAGCAGTTCGCCGAAAACCTCGGCGGCCACAGCGATGCCTTCGCTCGCGCCATGACCGAGCGCTCCAATGATCTCGTCAACCGCGTCTCGGAAACGCAGAACCGGTTGGCAAGCCAGGCTGCGGCCGTCGCCCAGACCTTCTCCGAAGCAGGCAATGCGATCGTCAACAAGGTCGCCGAAGCCGAGGGCCTCGTCAGCAATCAGGTCAATACGATCTCGCAGGCCCTGTCTTCGGCGGAACAGTCGCTGGAAGCGCGCGGTGCCGCCATTCGCAACACGCTGACCGGTGGCAGCGAACAGATCGCCTCCACCATGGCTCAGGTCGAGCGCGCACTCGACGAGCGCAGCACGGCGATCCGCACATCGCTGGAAGAGCGTGCCCGGGAAATCGACGCCACGCTTACCGACGTCGACAAGGCGCTGGAAGCACGCGGCTCCTCAATCCGCACCTCGCTCGACGAGCGCACCCGCGAGCTGAACTCGATGCTCGCCGGACGTTCGACCGAGCTGTCGCGCCTCATCGACGAAAAGGCCCGCCCGATCGTCGACCGCTATGCGGCAACGGGTCAGGAAGCGGCAGCCCTCATCTCGGCGGCGGCTCAGGAAAGCACGGAGCGCCTGCGCGCCGAAAACACCGCCCTCATCAACGCGATCTCGTCGCGCACCGAGCATGCGGTCAGCACGGTCAGCGCGCTCGAAAACAACCTGCTTGCGAGCGTCAACGGCATCATCGCCCGCCTGGCGGACAACAACTCGGCGATCGCCGGTCTGCTGTCCAACGCGGCGACCGAATTCGCAAACGTCGACGATCGCCTGACAGCAACCTCGACACGCTTTGCCGAGTCCGCGGCCAAGGCCGGCGAGATGGTTTCGGCGTCCAGCCGCCTCCTCGAAGGCAAGGTCGACAAGCTGTCGGAAATCACCGGCCAGACCCTGTCGCAGGTCGGCAGCATCGTCGGTCGCTTCGACGATCATTCCAAGGTGCTGTCGCAGGCCTCCCAGCTTCTGGGCGCTGCCCAGTCGAACCTCGTATCGACGCTGGAAGAACGCGAAACGGCACTGCAAAACCTGGCAGTCGGCCTCGTTCAGCGCTCGGAAGAGATCGAGAACACCATGCGTGCCCTTGGCTCGATGGTGGAAACAGCCTTCGACCGCGCGGAGCAGCGCTCGAACCAGGTCACCGGCAATCTGCGCCAGAGCGTGCAGTCTTCCTTCGCCGATATCGGCCGGGTTCTCTCCGACGCCGAGAAGCGCGCCGAGGATGCGGCGGAAAACATGCGTGGGGCATTGAACAGGGCCGGCGAGGAAGCGAGCCAGGCTGTCGAAAGCACATTCGCCAATGCCGAGCGCCGTTCCGGCGATCTCACCAATCGCCTGCGTGGTGGCCTGACGGCTTCGCTCTCCGAAGTCGAGCAGATGCTCGCCGATGCCGGGAAGACCTCCGACACGGCCGCCGAGCAGCTGCGCGAAACCTTGCGCGTCGCAGTCGATGACGCCATCGGCCGCTTCGCCGGTGCGACGGACGAAATTCGCCGCTCGGCCGGCGATATCCGCCGCGAACTCGACCTGACCCGCAGCGAGCTGAAGCGCGGTGCCTTTGACCTTCCGGAAGAAGCAAAGGAAAGCGCCGCAGCCATGCGCCGCGCCGTCGCCGAACAGATCAAGGCCCTGCAGGATATCTCCCAGATCGTTGGCCGCTCGACACAGCAGCTGGAGATTTCCGAGCCTACAGCCCGCGCTCTGGTCGATGCGCAGCCCGCCCCGCGCCCGCAACCCGCAGCACCTGCGCCTGCCCCGGCAGCCGTCGCGTCGCGGCCACACCAGCCCGCTCCGCAACAGCCCGCTCCACAGCAACCTGTTGCCCAGCGGCCCGCTCCGCAACCGCAGCCGCAGCAGCCCTCGATCGAGTCCCTCGGCTTGCGTGGATCTATCCCGGCAGAGCGTCCGGCGGCTCAGCCGCAGCGTCCGGTCGAGACGGCAGCGCCCGCTCGCCAGGAAGCAGCCGGCGGCGGCTGGATCAGCGATCTGCTGCGCGGCGCTTCGCGTGATGAAAACGCCGGCCTGCAGCCGGCCCGCCAGACGGCGCCGAAGGCACCGGCGGAACAGGCACCTGCTCCCGCTGCGCGCAATCCGCGCCATGTGGTGGAGTCGCTAAACTCGCTCTCGGTCGATATCGCCCGCGCCATCGATCATGACGCCTCGGTCGATCTGTGGCGCCGTTATCAGCGCGGCGAGCGCGACGTGTTCACCCGCCGCCTCTACACGCTCAAGGGTCAGCAGACCTTCGACGAAATCAAGCGCAAGTACGACCGCGAGCCGGAATTCCGCACCGCAGTCGATCGCTACATCGCCGACTTCGAAAAGCTGCTCACGGACGTCGCTCGCACCGATCGCGACAAAACCGTCACGCAATCCTATCTCACCTCGGATACCGGCAAGGTCTACACGATGCTGGCCCACGCCGCTGGCCGCCTGAGCTGAGACAGACAACAAATCAAAAACCCCCGGCATTTCTGCCGGGGGTTTTTGAGTCAAGGCGTTCCCTACCTTTGACGGCATGAAAAAGGGCGGCCTTGCCGCCCTTGCTTTATTTGGCGATGCCCCCGGCCGAATTACCGAGCCTCATGTACCTTCGAGATCAAGCCGCTGGTAATACCGACAAGCAGGAAGTTGTTCTTGATGCGAACCCAGTGATAACCGCGCGGCGGTGCTGTCAGCTTATACGCACCGTAGTCGATCTCGACGGCACGGCGCCGATCGGAAGCCGACAGGCGACGGCCCTTGACCCAGCCGCCCTTGCGGATAACGACCTTCTTCTTCACCACCTCCTTCTGGACGACAGCCTGCTTGGCCGCTGGTGCCGGCTTGACTTGAGCCGTCGCGGCAAGCGGCGTCGCCAGGATGGACGCAGCAAGAAGGACGGTGAAGATTTTTCTCATTGGTTGTTTCCTCATTTCAGAATCTGCGCGCGAACTTATCGTGACAGACATGAAACGAATCTGACAGTCGAATTACAATTCCGTAATGGAGACGATAGAGCCCGGCGGGATTGGCTTGCCGATCATGACACTCTCTCTTCCAGAGACCGCGACGAGCACCAGCATCAAGTAAAACGCCCGGAAGCAGCTTCCGGGCGTTTCAAGATTATCAGTCTCGCTCGGCCGATTTGGCCCAGAGATTGACGTCGGCCTCCTTGGCATAGACGTCAATCTGCTTCAGCTCCTCTGCCGTAAATTCGAGATTGTCGAGCGCCTTGACACAATCGACGATCTGCGACGAACGGCTGGCACCGATCAGCGCCGAGGTGATGCGGCCACCACGCAGAACCCAGGCAATCGCCATCTGCGCCAGCGTCTGGCCACGCTTCTCGGCAATCTCGTTGAGCTTTCTTATATTGTCGATGATCGACGGACGGATGTAGTCGCGCTTCAGGAAATGGTTCTGCGCCGCGCGGCTATCGTCCGGAATGCCACCCAGATACTTCGTCGTCAGCATGCCCTGGGCAAGCGGCGAGAAGACGATGGAGCCGATGCCGAGATCTTCGAGCGCATCCACCAGACCGTCGTCCTCGACCCAGCGGTTGAGCATCGAATAGCTCGGCTGATGGATCAGGCATGGCGTACCGAGGTCCTTCAGGATGGCGGCAGCCTCGCGCGTGCGCTGCGAGTTGTAGGAGGAAATACCGACATACTGCGCCCTGCCCGAACGGACGATATGGTCGAGCGCGCCGCAGGTTTCCTCGAGCGGCGTATCCGGATCGAAGCGGTGGGAATAGAAGATGTCAACATAGTCGAGGCCCATGCGCTTCAGGCTCTGGTCGCAGGAGGCGATCAGATACTTGCGGCTGCCCCATTCGCCATAGGGACCCGGCCACATGTCGTAGCCCGCCTTGGAGGAGATGATGAGCTCGTCGCGCAGGCCGGCGAATTCGGTGCGCATGATCTCGCCGAACGCGGTCTCGGCGCTGCCGGGGGGCGGTCCGTAATTGTTGGCGAGGTCGAAATGGGTGATGCCGAGATCGAAGGCCGTGCGGCACATGTCGATCTTGCGGTCATGCGGCGTGTCGCCACCGAAATTGTGCCAGAGCCCCAGCGATACGGCCGGCAGCTTCAGACCGGAACGGCCGGTCCTGTTGTATTTCATTTTCGAATAGCGATCGGATGCCGGTTGCCAGGCCATGGTGAAATTCCTTCGAGATGAAAAAGCGCGCGGGTTGTTCACCCGCGCGCAAACTAGCTTTTCTAAGGCTCACTTCAAGAGGGCTTGCGCCTCTTCGATGCCGAGCGCTGCCGGCTGCGTGCAGGTCGTTGTGAGGTCGATGAAACGACCTTCCTCGCCGGACTTCAGGATCGAGGTCATGACATCGACGCCATGCAGCGTGCGGTCGAGCGAGCAACGCGCATCGCGCCCGTCGATCAGCGATGCCGCCATGTCGGCAAGGCCGGCCGTGCGATAGTTGGCGCGCGCGCCGCTCGGGCTTTCCTGATTGGCAATGCCGAAAGGATGCGCCCAGTTTTCCAGCGGCTTGATGTCCTTGTCGCGGCCGCTCGCCTCGACGGTGCCGCCGAAGAAGTTCGGGTCGGGCACGTAGAGCGAACCCTCGGTGCCGTAGAGCTCCATATTGGCATGGCGATGCGACCAGACATCCCAGCTCGCCGTCAGCGTGATCCGGGCGCCGCTGACGAATTCAAGCAGAGCCTGGATCGTCGTCGGCGTCTTCACCGGGATCGTCTCGCCGTTGCGCGGCTGGCTGGTGATGGTACGGGTCGGCGATGCCATGGAGGTCATCGCACCCACGCGCTTCACCGGGCCGATCAGGTTGATGAGGTTCGCGACATAGTACGGGCCGAGGTCGAGGATCGGGCCGCCGCCGGGCAGGAAGAAGAAGTCCGGGTTCGGATGCCACATTTCCATACCGGGGCTCATGACATGGCATGACCCCGAGGTGATGCGGCCGATGCCGCCCTCATCGATGAATTTACGGGCAAGCTGATGCGCGCCGCCGAGGAAGGTATCGGGAGCGCAGCCGACGGCTAGCCCCTTTTCCTTGGCGATGCGGCGCAGCTCCTCGCCCTGTTCCAATGTCAGCACGAGCGGCTTTTCGGAGTAGACGTGCTTTCCGGCTTCGAGGATGCGCTTGGAAACCGGGAAATGCGCATCCGGGATGGTCAGGTTGACGATGACGTCGAGCTCGTCATTGGCGAGCAATTCGTCGATGGTCTGGGCCTTGACCTTGTATTCCTCGGCGCGCAGACGCGCCGCATCCATGTTGATATCCGCGCACGCCAGCACCTTCAGACCCTTGAAGAGCGGTGAGAGCGAGAAGTAGGTGGTGGAGATATTGCCGCATCCGATGATGCCGACGCCAAGTTCCTTAGCCATGTGAAAGTGCCTCAAAAGCTCTTGAAGGATGCGATGGAGCGTGTGATCAGGCGATCGACATCACTCGGGTTGTCATGTTCGACGACGAAGTGCTTCGCCTTGGTGCCGGCCAAAGCCTTGAGCAGCTTTGCCCACGGAACGGTGCCGTGACCGACATCGGCCCAGCCGTCTTCATTGGTGTTCTCACCAGCCGGCGCGATGTCCTTGACGTGAACGGCCGTGATGCGCGGACCGAGCTCTTCGATCCAGGCGAAAGGATCGCCGCCACCGCGGATCACCCAGGCGATATCGGCTTCCCAGGAAATATCCGGAGCGGCTTCGAAGATCTGCTCGATCGGCAGCGAACCGTCAGCCTGCTTGACGAATTCGAAGTCGTGATTGTGCCAGCCGAATTCGAAGCCCGCGTCCTTGTAGGGCTTGCTCATTTCCTGCAGGCGCTTGCCGAAAGCGCGCCAGCCGGCAGCATCGTTCGGGCGTTGGTCGGCACCGATATGCGGCGCATAAATCGAATCCATGCCGAGCGTCTTGGCAATGGCGAGCGACTTCTGCACTTCGCCGTCGAGGAAGTCCGGGCTGAAATGGCCGCTTGCCATCGTCAGGCCATTCTTGTCCAGTTCGGCGCGCAGGTTCTTGAGGCCCGTCTCGTCCAGATCGGCATAGATGCCGCCGAAACCTTCGACCTCGGCATAGCCGGCCTTGCCGAGCTTTACTAAGATCTCCGAATAGGGCTGGAAATTGCGGGCGCTATAAAGCTGAAATCCAAGTTTCGTCATCGATAGTCCTCCAATGGCCTCCCGGCCGTCTGTCTTGGGCTTGTGGCCCCGAAAACGCCGCCGTGACGGCGTGATAGCTCAATCCACCGACTGGCTGGATTGCAGATCGTAGATGCGGAATTCAGGCACACCGCCTGCCAGGCGCTTGGCCGGCGTAAAGATGACGCGGCGGCTTTCGCCTGCGGCAAGATCGAAGGCGTTGTCGGAATAGCGCCCCTCCACCTCGCTCTCGATCATCACGAAGAGCGCAAGTCCCTTTGCGGTGATAGTGAGTTCCACCGTCCCGTTTTCCTCTTTCTCTTCCCTTAGCACCGTCAGGCCTGCTGGCTGCAGCTCAAGCGCCTTGTAGGTGCCGTGGACATAGTGGCCCTCACCGCCCATGCCGTTGGATGCGGTGAAACGCCATGCCAGCAGGCAATCGGCGGGAACCTGATCCGCGTCGATCGACAAGGCCGTAACGGCCGCATCCGGCGTGCAGACGGCATGCGCCGTGGTCAATGGCACGCGCTCGCCGTTGAGTTTCAACAGCGAGACGGAAATATCAGCCGTGACATCAGCATTGGTGTCGTTGACCAGGGAAAAACGGATCGTCTTGTTGTCTTCGGAGGGAATTGCCGCGACGGATACCGGCTGGAAGAAGCGCCGCACCAGATAGTGCATCACCTTCCAGCGGCCGCCATAATCCAGGCTCGACCATGAAGCCACAGGCCAGGTGTCGTTGAGCTGCCAGTAGATCGTGCCCATGCAATGCGGCTTCAGCGACCGCCAATATTCCACCGCCGTCTTGATGGCAAGGCCCTGCTGGACCTGGCTCAAATAGACGAAATTCGGAAAATCCTTCGGGAAGCGGAAATAGCGGAACATCGTGCCGGCGATGCGCTCATTGCCGCCGGCGTTCTTCTGGTGCAGTTCCATGACCGGAGAAGCGATGTTCATATCCTTCGCCTCGGCATAGGTCTCGATGATCGGCAGCGAGGTGTAGGACTGGAAGCCGAATTCCGAGCAGAAGCGCGGACGAACGGACCGGTAATTGTCGAAGGACTTGTTCTCGTGCCAGACCGACCAGTAATGCATGTCGCCGGAACCGTCGGCATGCCAGGCGTCGCCGAAATTGAGATAGCCCGAGGCTGGGCTCGACGGCCACCAGATCGCATCCGGCAACGCCTTCTTCATCGCCGTCTCGATCGTCCTGTTCAGGCGGTCGTAGGAGACGAGATAACGATCGCGATCTTTACGGGACTCTTCAAACCACGTCAGCGCGCCCACCAGTTCATTGTCGCCGCACCAGAGAACGATCGAGGGGTGCGTCGCGAGCCGGCGGACCTGATAATCCACCTCTTCCTCGACATTATCGAGGAAATCGCCCGTGGACGGATAGAGATTGCAGGCGAACATGAAGTCCTGCCACACCATCAGCCCCAGGCGGTCGCAGGTGTCGTAGAACCACTCATGCTCGTAGAAGCCGCCGCCCCAGACGCGAATAGCGTTCATGTTGGCTGCGGCCGCGGACTGCAGCAGATCCTCGGTCGCGGCCGGGTTGGAGCGCGAAAACAGCGCGTCGGCCGGAATCCAGTTGGCACCGCGGGCGAAGATCTCACGACCATTCACCTTCAGCGCGAAGCGGCTGCCGGCTTCATCCTCGGTGGTGATCAGCTCGACCGTACGCAGGCCAATCTGCCGCGTGACGGTTTCGAAATTGGTTTCCACGGACAGAGCATAGAGCGCCTGCTCGCCATTGCCCGCCGGCCACCAGAGCTTGGGTTTGTCGACATGGAAGAAATGGGTAATCGACGTTTCGCCGGCGTTGACGCCGACATCAAGGCGCACCCGCTCGTCATCGAGCGAGAAATAAAGCTGCGTAATCCCCGTTGCCTTGGCAAACAGCGCGACCGTCACCTTAAGATCGACCGAGCCGTCTTCGTTGTGAATCTGCTGGGTAACGACATTCTCGATGCGGGCGATTTCGAGCTTCTTCAGCGCGATCGTCCCATAGAGGCCAAGCGGCGCGATCGCGATATTCCAGTCCCAGCCGAAATGGCATTGCGGCTTGCGCAGCATGTTGCCGTTCGGGATCGGCGAATTGCCGGTGCTGTAGGGAATGTAGAACGGCTGTTTCGCCTGCAGGGCGGCGCCGGCTGAAATGCTCGAATGCAGAACGATGCGAATGGTATTCGCGCCCGTCTTCAGCGCCTTCGATACATCAGGGCGATAACGCTGGAAGCAGTTGTTGGCCTCCAGCACGAGCGCATCGTTGACATAAACGCTGGCGACAGTATCGAGATAGTCGATATCGAGATACCAGTCACCGCCGACGTCATCGAGCGTAAAACTGCGCGTCAGCTCCCAATCCTGCTTGGCGACCCACTGCACGACCTCTTCGTTGCGTGCGAAATAGGGATCGGGAATAAGCCCCTCCGCATGCAGCGCGGAATGAACATCACCGGGCAGTGATATGGATAGCAAATGACCGCTGTCGGGAGACGTCAGCCTCCAGGAACCGGCGAGATCGACGGCGGAATTTTCATTGATCGAAGACGACATCGGACCTCCCCGGACCGCTGTAAGGTGGAGGCGGCAAGACCGCCCCCTTGCATGGGATCATATTCTGAGTTCCGTCTGCGCATCAAAGAGCGATGCGAGAGACATGTCAAAGCCGAGCTTCACACCCGTACCGGGGCCAAAACGCCTGGCGCCGTTCACGCGAACCGACATGGTATGGCCGGCATGCTTCAGCCAGAGCAAATTATCGGCGCCCATCGGCTCCTCGATATCGACGGTGGCATCATGGACCTCGGCGCCGGATGCGGCCGCTTCATTGACCTTGATGTGCTCGGGGCGGACGCCCAGCACGACTTTGCGGCCGGCCTGCAGCCCCTCGCCGGCCTTGTAGCCATCGAGCGAGAACAGCACGTCATTGGTCGCGAACACGACCTTGCCTTCGCGGTTCACCAACTCGCCCTTCAGGAAGTTCATCGAAGGCGATCCGATGAAGCCGGCGACGAAGAGATTGCGCGGCGCGTTGTAGATCGTCGTGGGATCGTCGAGCTGCATGATGACGCCGTTCTTCATGATGGCGATGCGGTCGGCAAGCGTCAGCGCCTCGATCTGGTCGTGGGTGACGTAGATCATCGTGTTCTGCAGCGACTGATGCAGCCGTTTGATCTCCACGCGCAGCTCCGAGCGCAGCTTGGCATCGAGGTTCGACAGCGGCTCGTCGAAGAGGAAGACATCGACATCGCGCACCAGCGCACGGCCAATCGCCACGCGCTGGCGCTGGCCGCCCGAAAGCTCGGCCGGCTTGCGCTTCAAGAGCGGCTCGATCTGCAGGATCTCGGCCGCGCGCGCGATGCGCTTCTTGATCTCGTCCCCCGGCACCTTGGCGACACGCAGGCCGAAAGACAGGTTCTTTTCGACCGACATCTGCGGATAGAGCGCATAGGACTGGAACACCATGCCGATGCCGCGGTCCTTGGGCTCTTCCCAGGTGACGTTCTTGCCCTTGATGAAGATCTGGCCCTCGCTGATGTCGAGCAGGCCGGCGATGCAGTTGAGCAAGGTCGACTTGCCGCAGCCGGACGAGCCGAGGAGCACGAGAAACTCGCCGTCATTGATCTCGAGATTGAGATTTTTCAGAACGTTGACCGCACCGAAATTCAGCGAAAGGTCTTTGATGGAAACGCTGCTGTTCATGGATCAACCCTTCACTGCGCCGGCGGCGATGCCCCGGACGAAGAGCCGCCCGGACACGAAATAGACGATAAGCGGCACCGCGCCCGTGAGAAGCGTTGCGGCCATGTTGACGTTGTATTCCTTCACGCCCTGCACGGCGTTGACGACGTTGTTGAGCTGCACGGTCATTGGATAGTTCTGCGTGCCGGCGAAAATGACGCCGAACAGGAAGTCGTTCCAGATGCCGGTGATCTGGATGATTGTGGCGACGGCGAAAATCGGGAGCGACATGGGCACCATGATGCGCAGGAAGATCTGCCAGAATCCCGCGCCATCGACGCGCGCCGCCTTGAAGAGCTCGGGCGGAAGCGAGGCGAAATAGTTGCGGAAGAGCAGCGTGTTGATCGGCATGCCAAAGATCGTATGCACGAGCACGATGCCGCCGAGCGTTGCGAACAGGCCGAGTTCCCGCAGCACCATGACGAGCGGATAGAGCATGACCTGATAAGGGATGAAAGCGCCGAACAGGAGGATCGTGAAGAAGACTTCCGATCCCTTGAAGCGCCAGTTGGCCAGCGCATAGCCGTTGATCGATGCGACGGCGGTCGAAACGATGACGCTCGGAACCAGGATCTTCACCGAGTTCCAGAAGCCGACCTGAATACCGTGGCAATAGAGGCCCGTGCAGGCCTGCGACCAGGCTTTCACCCAGGGTTCAAAGGTGATTTCCAAGGGCGGCGCGAAGATATTGCCCAGGCGTATCTCAGGCATGCCCTTCAGCGAGGTGACGATCATCACGTAGAGCGGCAGCGCGTAGTAAAGCGCGGCAAGTCCGAGAATGCCGTAAAGCATGATGGTGCGCGGCGCGAAGCGGCGCTTGGGTTTGGCGCCCGAAGGCTCGATTGTGGTGGCAAGTGCCATTTGGTGCCTCCCTTATCTGCGCTTTTGGCGGAACTCGTAGAGAGCCCACGGCACGACGAAGATGAACACGGTGACCAGCATGACCGTGGAGGCGGCAAGCGCTTGCCCAAGATTCGAACGCTGGAACATGAAGTCGTAGACATATTTGGCCGGCATCTCGGACGCGAAGCCCGGCCCCCCGGCGGTCATGGCGACGACCAGATCGTAGACGCGCACGATGCCCGAAGCGACGATGACCAGCGTGGTGACGAAGACGCCACGCATCATCGGAATGACGACGAAAATATAGGTTCTCCAGGCGGGGATACCGTCAACCCGCGAGGCCTTCCAGATCTCGCCGTCAATGCCGCGAAGACCCGCCAGCATCAACACCATCACGAGACCGGTGCCCTGCCAGAGCCCGGCGATGACGAGCGCGTAGAGCACCGTCTTCTGATTGCCGAGCAGCGCGAAATTGAACCATGTAAACCCCATGTCCTGGGCCAGCTTCGGCAATCCCAGCGCTGGATCGAGTATCCATTGCCAGACGAGGCCGGTGACGATGAAGGACAGGGCGAAGGGATAGAGGAAAATGGTGCGAAAGGTATTCTCGAACCGGATCTTCTGATCCATCAGCACGGCCAGAATGAAGCCGACGACGAACGAGAAAACGAGGCTGAGAACGCCGTAGGTCGCAAGATTGCCGATCGAAATGTTCCAGCGATCGGTGCCCCACAGACGCTGATACTGCGCCAGGCCGACGAAATTGGAGCTCGGCAGCAGTCTCGAGTCGGTGAATGAGTAGATGACGGTCCAGAGCGTGCAGCCGACGAAGACGACGATTACCGTCAACACCATGGGTATGGCGGCGATCTTCGCATTGAGGTTGCGGAACAGACCAAATGGCCGGACAGCGTTAGCCATCGATACCTCCGTTGGTGGCGTGACCGGGACAGGCGAAAACTCTCGCCTGTCCCGATGCCGGCCATCGCGATTGATAGGATGGTCGTGTGCTTACTGCGCCTGCTTGAAGATCGCGGCCTGCTTTTCGATTGCCTCATCCACGGTCATCTTCGACGAGAAGAACTGCAGTCCGAGATCGGTCATCTGGCCGCGCGTATCCGGGTCGATTAGCTGGGTAACACCCGGCACGACGTTGTCCGGATTCTTCAGGATTTCCAGACCCTTCTTCATGCAGCTGCTGGCCGCGCTCAGATCGATATCGCCGCGAACCGGCAGGGAGCCCTTTGCCAAGTTGAACTTGACCTGGGTTTCCTTGGAAACCAGCATGCTTGCAAGCTCGAGCTGCGCCTTGGTGATGTCAGCATTGCTGTTCTTCGGGAAATAGAAGCTGTCGCCACCGGTATCGAGCAGGCCATTGAAGCCGAGACCCGGCAGGCAGTCGTAATCCTTGCCGGCAACCTGCTTGGCAACGCCGAACTCGCCCTGTGCCCAGTCACCCATGATCTGTGCGGCAGCCTTGCCGGTGATGACCATGTTGGTGGCGACGTTCCAGTCGCGGCCGGAATAGCTCTCGTCAACCAGATCACGAGCCTGTGCGAAGGCGTCCCAAACCTTGCGGTTTTCGGCGCTCTTCACAGCGTCTGCGTCCTTCTTCTGGTAGATCGCCAGATAGGTTTCCTTGCCGCCGATGCCGATCTGCATGACGCTGCGCATGCCGTCGACCTGCCACGGAGCACCGGTCGCAAGCGGGATGATACCCTTCTCGCGCAGCTTCGGCGCGTCGGCCACGAACTCATCCCAATTGGCCGGAACCTTCATGCCATTGTCTTCGAACACATGCCGGTTGACCCACATCCACTGCCAGGAATGGATATTGAGCGGCACGCAATAGACGCGGCCCTCATAGGTGCAGGAGTTCAGCAGGCTGGCCGGACGAATGATGTCCTTCCAATGTTCCTTCTCGGCAAGATCGGTCAGATCGGTCATCAGGCCGGCCTTGACGAGCTCTTCGGCGTCACGGCCCGTGTTGAGCTGCGTGGCGCCCATGGGGTTGCCGCCGAGAATGCGGCTGACGATCAGCGGCGTCGCGGTGGAACCGGACCCGGCGATCGCACCGTCGACCCAGTGATTGTTGCCGAGAGCATTGTACTGATCCGCCAGAACCTTCACGGCAGCAGCTTCACCGCCCGATGTCCACCAATGCGTCACTTCGAGATCAGTCGCGTTTGCTGAGAAGGCCGGAATCGCGACAGATGCGAGCAAAGCGGCGGCCACCAAACGAATATTCATGAGTTCTCCTCCCTCACTGAAACGTTGCCGGAAAAACCTAGTCGAATCATTTTCGGCACGCAACCGCCTATCCGGAAAATTTTTAGAGACGTGAAATTATGCAATCCCTGATTATATTTAGCCTGTGGAAGATATATAGATTTGACGCATCACAGGTGAAGCGACTGAAAGTGGGCGAATGTTAATATATTGATATTACTTTATTTTATAAGATATCCGCTTATCGGACGACTCCACATCGCTTTGGCGTCGACCTAATGATGAATTTCATCACCAAACACAACCAGAAGAATATTATCGCAGAACCGCGCCAAAATATCGCTCGACATTCATACTGTATCGTTACAGTTTCTGACACAGGTGGAGGAAGAACCGCATTGCGCCTATGCTTGCGGAGCGGGTATCGGCAATATAAGCGGATCGGTCGCGGGAGGCGGCCAGGAGGCGAGCTTGATCGAAATGGATAATAAGAAAATTTCAGGAGGTGGTACCCAGCCCGGGCCTGAGCGGCCGACGCTGAAGACCATCGCCTTCATGACCGGGCTTGGGATTACCACCGTTTCGCGCGCCTTGAAGGATGCGCCGGATATTGGCGCCGAAACCAAGGAGCGGGTGCGCATGGTCGCCCGGCAGTTGGGCTACCAGCCGAACCGCGCTGGCGTGCGCCTGAGAACCGGCAAGACAAACGTCATCGCGCTGGTGCTCAGCATCGACGAAGAGATCATGGGCTTCACGAGCCATATCGTCTTCGGCATTTCCGAGGTTCTCGCCGGCACCCAGTATCATCTGGTCATTACACCGCATTCGCACAGCAAGGACCCTTTGGTTCCGGTGCGCTACATCCTCGATACCGGCTCCGCGGATGGCGTCATCATCTCGCGCACGGAGCCGGATGATCCACGCGTCGAGCTGATGCATGATCGCGGCATGCCCTTTTCCACGCATGGGCGGACGGATATGGGCATCGTTCACCCCTTCCATGATTTCGACAACGAAGCCTTCGCGCACGAAGCCGTGGGCGCGCTGGTCGCCAGAGGGCGCCGCCGCCTCGCCTTGCTGCAGCCCTCCAGCAAGCTCAGCTACTACGCTCATACCCGCATCGGCTTCCAGACGGGCCTGCATCAATATGGCGCCGAGGAGATCCCGCTCAGAATAACCACCGATAACCCGCTGGCCGATATCAAGGATACCGTCGAGGCGCTGATGCGCTCTCCGCATGCGCCCGACGGGATCGTCTGCTCCAGCAGCGGTGGCGCCATTGCCGTCAATGCCGGTATCGAGGCAGCCGGCTTCCGCCTGGGCCGCGACATCGACATGGTCGCCAAGCAATCGACTGACGTCTTGAGCTGGATCAGACCCGAAATCATCACGGTATCGGAAGACTTCCGTCACGCCGGTCGCGAGCTCGCCAAGGCGGTCATCGCCCGGATCGATGGCGTGGAGCCGGAGCTGCTGCAAAGCATCAGTCCGCCTGTCTGGCCGAAGAGCTGATAGCAAAAGCCCGCCGGATTTTTCCGACGGGCTCATTCTCATAATCGCATCAGACCGTTTCCTCAGCCCTGCGCACCGCTGCCCCATGGGCCGTGATGGATATCCTTGCCGTCGACACGGTCGAAGCCGTGTGCGCCAAAAAAGTCGCGCTGGGCCTGGATCAGGTTTGCGGTGCCGCGAGCCTGACGGTAGGCGTCGAAATAGGTCAATGCCGACGCCAGTGCCGGAACCGGCAGGCCGGATGCCGTTGCCGCCGAAACGATGCGGCGCAGCGACGGGATCGATTCCTTGACCATTTCTGCAAAAGCCGGCGTGACGATCAGGTTCGCCGCATCCGGGTTCTTCGTGAAGGCGCTGGTGATCTCGTCGAGGAACTGCGAACGGATGATGCAGCCGGCACGCCAGATCTTGGCGATGACGGGCATCGGAAGCGACCAGCTGAACTCCTTCGATGCTTCCGCCATCACAGCAAAGCCCTGCGCATAGGCGCCGATCTTGGCGGCGAACAATGCGAGTTCAAGATCCTTCAACAGGTCGGGACCGAAGCCAATCGGGAACTTGTAATCCGGCGTACCGAAGATCTTTTCGGCGGCTTCACGTTGGCTCTTGATCGCCGACAGGCTGCGCGCGGCAACGGCGGCCTCGATGGCGGTGGCCGGAATGCCCATGTTCTGCGCTTCGATGGCCGACCATTTGCCGGTGCCCTTCTGGCCAGCCTTGTCGAGGATGACGTCGGGCATGGCGCTGCCGGTCGCCGGGTCCTTGGCCGCCAGAACCTTCTCGGTAATTTCGATGAGGTACGAGTTGAGACGGCCCTTGTTCCAATCGCCGAAGATCGAGCTGATCTCGGCGGCGCTCTTGCCGAGACCGTCGCGCAGGATGCCGTAGATTTCGGCGATCATCTGCATATCGGCATATTCGATGCCGTTATGGATGGTCTTGACGAAATGCCCGGCACCGTCGTTGCCGAGCCAGGCAACGCAGGGGTCGTCGTTGTATTTGGCGGCAATCGAGGTCAGAACCTTCTCGACGCGCTTGTAGGAGTCTTCCGTGCCGCCAACCATGATGGACGGGCCGTGACGCGCGCCTTCCTCACCGCCGGACACGCCCATGCCGATAAAGGTCAGCCCGGTGTCCTTCAGACGGTCGAAACGGGCGATCGTATCGCGGAAATTGGCGTTGCCGGCATCGATCATGATGTCGCCCTTGTCGAGATGCGGCTGCAATGCCGCCATCTGCTGGTCGACCGGCTCGCCGGCCTTGATCATGATGATGATCGGCCGCGGCGGGCGGATGGCATCGACGAACTCCTCGATCGTCTTGCAAGGAATGATCTTGTCCTTGAGCGCGCCCGCATTGGCGTAGAATTCATCCGTTACCTGCGGCGTACGGTTGAACACCGCGATCTTGTTGCCTTTTTCGGCGATGTTGAGCGCCAGATTCGACCCCATCACAGCGAGACCGATCAGCCCGATTTCTGCCTTTTCCACGACAATCCTCCAATGAGCAGTTGATTGCGCCCGGCCCCACCCTGAAGACCCGGAAGACGCATCAACATCCGATGTGACGCAATGCCGCCGACACGCGGCGCGATCGGCGACAGCCCTGCGTTGGGGGTTGTTGTTGCACTCCGGACGGAAAACGGCAAGCCTTCGCGAGCCGTGAAACGTTCGCTTTGCAGGACTGTGCAAGAATGCTGCGGGATTCGTGATTCATCCATTTCCGAACCCGCGTCTGCTCAGCCGATCACAGCCCCATGAGGGTTGATATAGAGGAGGAAGCCACCATGTCGACCATGAGCGCGAAGATCATGCACATCACCATCGATCGCAGCTGGAAGGACGTCTACGATTACGCCGGTCGCCCGGAAAACATGCCATTGTGGGCCTCCGGCCTGGCTTCGGGACTGACCCGGGATGGCGATGAATGGGTTGCCGAAGGTACGCTCGGCAGTGCCCGCGTGCGCTTCGCACCTCCCAACGACTTCGGCGTCATCGACCATTGGGTAACGTTGAAATCAGGTCTGCAGGTCTACAATGCCTTGCGCGTCGTACCGAACGGCGATGGATGCGAGGTCATGTTCACCGTGCTCCAGCTGCCCGGCATGGACGATCGGCAATTCGCAGCCGACGCCGCGCATGTCATGCGGGATCTGAAGACACTGAAAGAGCTCTTGGAGCAATAGAGCGACTTCAGGAAACCGCTACGCAGTTTCCGCTCGGAATCGCGAAAACGAAGAGACAAGGCGGCTAAGCCTTTGCTGAAAGGCTGAACCGCTGCAGGTTTTTTAGAGCGAGCGCAGCGTCCAATCGACGAGTTCGCTGGTGACACCTGCGAATGCCGTGTCGAGCGCCCGGACGAAATCGGGGTTGCTGCCGCCGCTGACGGGCACGACCTTACGGAAGACATTTTGCGCCTTCACGGTGCCCGAGCGATCGTTCAGGATCTTTTCCGAAATTTCGACGACTGCCGTCTTGTGACCGCCAGAGGCATTGATCTCGAACGAGCGGATGTCGGTGACGATCTGATAGTCGATCGCAAGGCCCTGCCCCGGCACGCCGACGCCACCGAGCTTGCCGGTGTTCTCGAAGGCCTCGACCAGTTTCGACTGCACCATCTTGCTCAGCTTGTCGCTCCATTGCGACTTTCCGAGATACTGGATTTCCGAGGACGAAACGCGGATGACGATCTGGTTGCTATCAAGCGCCTGCAGCGCCGTCGGCGAGGGGATCAGGATCTGGCGGTTCTTGACCGAAGGTCCGTTCGCCTTCACCGAGGCGGAAAGATCGTAGGTGTCATTGTTCGTGCTCCCGCAACCTCCCAGCAAGGCCGCGAGCAACGGCAACGCGATCACAGCTTTCCACACCTGACGACGCTCACTCGACACGCAACCGACCATATTTCGCTTATCCCCTGGAGACCAGATATCGCTATTCATCAATGCCGCGCGCGGCCATCATAACTTTTGACCGTATCACCGCCGAAGATCAATCGCTGCGGATCTCGGTCGAAATTAGTGATTGTACTATTCAGATTGTCAACCGTGCCCCGCATGTCGTTGATGAGGGACTGGGCATCGCGCAGGCCGGTGCTTGAAAACCGCTGCAGATTGTCGGCGATCGGGCCGATGCGGGAATTGAGATTGTCAGCCATCTTCTTGAAGGATTCGAGCGTGTCCCTGGCTTCGGCAAACAGCGATTTCGTGCTGTCGTCGCCGAGCAGGGAATCGACCTTGGTCAGGATGCCGTCGACCTTGCCGGATGCCGAGTTGAGCTTGGTGGAAATATCGCGCGCATTGGCGATCGTCTGATCGATATCCTGCTGATGCGCCGCAACGGAACTGGCGACGTCACGGATCGATGCGACCGCCGTTCGCGCCTGCTTCGTCACGTCGGCAATATCGTCAACCGACCCCTTGATCTTGGCCGGATCGATCTGCGCGACGATCGCGTCGACACGATCCAGGGTCTTTTGCGCGTTCTGACCGAAGGTGGTGTAGGTATCGGCCGTCTGCTTAAAGCTGGCGATCGTCGCCTTCAGATCGGTCGTGGCATCCGCCACATTCGCCGTGATCTTGTCGGCATTGGCGATGACGTCGTTGACCTTCTGGGCATCGACGGCGCGCACCAGTTTCTCAATTGCATCCAGCGTCGAATCGACACGGGCCGAGACGGTCTTGAACGTATCGGAAAGCTGCCCGACGCTTGCCAGGAACCTGTCGATATTGTCGGAATTGTCGGCGAGCGCCTTGGAGAATTTCTGCGCGTTGCGCACGGTGTCAGTCAAAGGTCCGCGGGAATCCGAAATGAACCCCTGAATGTCGCCGATCGTATCGTTGGCGCGGTTCAAAATCTTGTCAGCGGTCGTCAGCAGGTTCGTCACGCTCGACTGGTCGGCGAGCAGCACCGCTCGCTTGCCGGTGTCGATCGAGCGCTTCAGGATGTTTTCGTCGGCGTTGCGGCCGCCGGAAAGTTCGATATAGGCCGCGCCCGTCAGGCCCTGGATCTCAAGAATGGCCTTGGTAGACGTATAAACCGGCGCATCGGCACGTACCTGCGTGAAAGCCAGCGAATAGTTCGGGTCGTCGGCATCGATCGAGAGCCCTTGCACCGAGCCGACCTGAATGCCGTTGAAGCGAACCGGCGAGCCGACGCTCAAGCCGTTCGCCGAGCCGGGAATGCGCACGACGAGCTCGACCATCGGACCGCCGCGGCCATATTCCGCCATCCAGTAGACGAAACCGAAGGCGGCCGCGATAACAAGCAGCGTGAAGAACCCGACGATCGTATAATTGGCTTTGGTTTCCATTGTCTCCAGTCACTTCTCGCGGCTGTGGGCGCTTGCGCCTTTGTCGTCGTTGTGCCCTCTGATGTCCTCGCGCGGCACGATCGAGCGTGCGCGCTTGCCCCTGAAGTAGGATTGCACCCAGGGATCATCACAGGCGAGCATGTCCTCAACTGTCCCTTCCACCAATACCCGCTTCTGTCCGAGGACAGCAATACGGTCGCAGACGGAAAACAGGCTGTCGAGGTCGTGAGTCACCATATAAACGGTCAGGCCAAGCGTGTCGCGCAGCTTGGCGATCAGCTCGTCGAACTCCGAGGCGCCGATCGGATCAAGGCCCGAAGTCGGCTCGTCGAGGAAAACAAGGTCCGGATCGAGCGCAAGCGCCCTCGCGAGTGCCGCGCGCTTGATCATGCCGCCGGAAAGCTCGGAAGGATATTTGTCGGCGGCATCGGCCGCGAGCCCCACCATGCGGATCTTCATCAGCGCCAGCTCGTCCATCATTTCCTTGGGCAGGTCGAGATATTCCCGCATCGGCACCTGGATGTTTTCCTTGACCGTCAGCGAGGAAAACAGCGCGCCCTGCTGGAAGAGCACGCCAAGGCGCATGTCGAGCCGGTTGCGATCCTGCTCGTCGAGCTTGTCGTAATCTTCGCCGAGAATCTCGATCTTGCCCGAACGGCGCGGCAGAAGCCGCAGCACCGTGCGCAGCAGGACGGATTTGCCGGCGCCGGAAGCCCCGACGAAGCCGAGGATTTCGCCGCGATAGATATTGAGGTTCAGTTTATCGAGAACGATTTTCGATCCGAAACCGACCGTGACATCCCGTGCCGACAGAACGATATCCCGGCCGTGCTCATCTTTTTCCAACGGGATTTCCGAGTGAAGCGCGCTCATCCTTGCCGTCCCTCAGAAATCGATTGCTGCGTAGAACATGGCAAACAGCCCGTCCATCAGAATGACGACGAAGATCGACTTCACCACCGATGAAGTCACGTGCTGACCGAGAGACTCGGCGCTCCCTCCGACCTTCAATCCCTCGACGGCCGCCACGATGCCGATGACCAGTGCCATGAACGGCGCCTTGATCATGCCTGAAATGATCGTCGAAAGGCTAACGGCCTCATGCAGGCGCGAGATGAAGGTGGCAAACGTGATGCCGGAATATCCCCAGGACACCAAGGCAGCGCCGAAAAGCGCCGCGAAATTGGCAATGACCGTCAGCAAGGGCAAAGCAACCGTGAGCGCCACCAGCCGAGGGAAAATGAGGACGCCGATGGGATTCAGACCCATGACCTTCAGCGCGTCCACTTCCTCGCGCATCTTCATGGAGCCGATCTCGGCCGTAATCGCGCTGCCGGAACGGCCTGCGATCATGATCGCGGTCAGAAGCACGCCGATTTCGCGCAATTGCAGGATGCCGACGAGATCGACCACGAAGATTTCCGCGCCGAAATAGCGCAGCTGGAAAGCACCCTGCTGGGCGATGATCGCGCCGATCAGCGATGACATCAGCAGGATGATCGGAACCGCGCGCACCGCCATGTGGTCGATCTGATTGATGATCGAGGCCGGGGAAACACCGCTGCCGCGTCCGAACTTGAGCTGCGCGCCGCGCACGGCCGAGCCCAGAATATACATGGCGGCGACGAGATTGCCCCAGATCTCGTAGACGCTTTCGCCGATGGGCGCGAATACGCGCTCGGCCAATGATTTCCTCGGTTTTGCCGCTCCCGCCTCGTCGTCCGGATGCGCGTCGAATGCCGTCAGCAATTCATCGATATGTGGATTGGAGCCTTCGATCGTGACGTGGGCCCTGTGCGCCTCCTGACTTTCCTTCAGCCGGCGGATCAGCAGCGCGCCCGCCGTGTCGACGTCCGAAAGGCCGGAAAGATCGATCACGACCTCGCCGCCGGAGCTGCGCTTGGACAGCTGCTCGATCTGCCGCAGCACGCCGTGCACATTGGCGCTGCGCCAATTACCCTCCAGCCGATAGCGATGGCCTGCGCCCTCGGGCGCATCATCGATCTTCGGTGCATCGGACCTTTGTTCGGCTGCTTTCAAACTCATGCGTCTTTCAAATCTGGCACAACATACGCCGACTCGGTGAGCCCGCATGGCCGATGCTTCATACACCGACTATGCATGGAATCTCCATCTCGCGCCGGCGCCAACATATGTCACGGCTTTTTGATATCCAAATGAATTTGTTGCACCGCGTTAGGATATGCCGTGAGCGCCCCCACCGATGGCCGGCTTTCTGGCCTGCAGCCCAAAAGCGAAAACAACCATGGCAAGCCCGAAAGCAGCGATGCCGGCCATGACATAGTAACTCGCAAGGTCAAGCCAGGCATAGAGATAGCCGGACGCCAGCGTCATCAGCCCCAAGAACATGCCGTTGTAGAAATAATAGGCGCCCTGGGCCGATGATTCCTGCGCTTCATGGACAGATGCAACGATGCGCCGCTGAACGCCGGTATGGACGCAGGCATAGGTGCAGGAATGAAAACACTGCAGCACGAGATAGCCGAAAAAACCGAAATTGATCGGAAACAGGACCCAGCGCAGAATGCACATGGTCGAACCGAAAAAGATCAGCGTCCATGCGCTGAACCGCCTGCTCAGTTTTTTCGACAGGAAGAAGACCATCACCTCGGCCGCAACGCCGATGCTCCAGAGGACGGCGATCTCGGCGCCGGAAAAACCCAGCTTGTGCCAGTAGATGGACGCGAAGGTATAGAGCATCGCATGGCTCGATTGCTGTATCGACACCCCGATCATGGTGATGAGCAATTGCGGGGAGCGCAAATTTCCGGTCGGCGGTTGCAGGTTGATCGGCTGGTTGCGGCGGCGCGTCGGCCCGATGCGGGGAGCAAACAAGCCCATCAGCGTCGTAAGGATGAACCCCCCTACCATCACAGGCAGTACGGTGGTTCCGCCCCACATGCCGATCAGTTGGCCGCCGAGAAGGGTCGAGAGGATGAATGTGATCGATCCCCAGACCCGCATGGAACCGTAGTCGAAGCCCCAGCGGCGTACGCCCGACATGGCGATCGATTCAACCACCGGCACGTAGGGCGCATAGGTGGCGCCCTGGATGCCGTAGACCAGAAGCACGGGCCAGAAGTCGCTGGTCCAGTAGAGTGCGATCGCCGTCAGAAGCGACGTAGCACCCGACCATAGCAATACATCGGCACGCTCCGTCATGTGATCGGCCAGCACCGCGATGATGGGGGTCACGAGGACGCGCACGACCATGGGAATGGCGATCACGAGGCCGATCTCGTGATCGTTGAAATTCAGCCCCGCCAACCAGACGGGAAAGAACGGTACGGCAATGCCGTTGACGAACAACGGGGCGCAATAGGACAAGGCGGCGCGCAAACGGAAATAGGGAGGCGCACCCTCGCCCTGGAAGGACTTGATCGCGGGAATCATGACAGACCTGAAGGGGAACTTATTTGTCCCTATCATGCTATCGAGAATACGACTATGGCGAGAAATGGCCAAAACCGTAACGTTTCGGAAAAATCCGAAGATACAGCCGCTCCGCAGCGATCAATAATTATGACAGCCGATTATCAAGTCCGTGAGGAGGCGCCGGATCACGCCGCCTGAACCCCGAACGGCCGCGGCAATTCCCCGACCGGAGAATCGACGGGCTGCACATCGAGAATAGTCCGCCAGGTGATCAGCTCGAACGTGCCGTCCTCATGCTCGGCGATGGCCGTGCAGCTCTCCACCCAGTCGCCGGTATTGATGTAGCGGACGCCGTCGAGATCCTCGATCACCGCATGGTGGATGTGGCCGCAGATGACGCCGTCTGCATCGTTGCGCCTGGCTTCCTCGGCGACGACACGCTGGAATTCGCCGATGAAGTTGACGGCGTGCTTGACCTGCAGCTTTGCCCAGGCCGAGAAGGACCAATAGGGCATGTTCAGGCGGCGGCGCACGGCGGCAAGACCGATATTGATCAGTATGGCCATGTCATAGGCCCAATCGCCGAGATAGGCGAGCAGGCGGGCGTTGCGGACGACGACATCGAATTCGTCGCCATGCAGGATCAGATACTTCTTGCCGTCGGCCGTTTCGTGAATGGCGCGCTGCGCCACCTCGATGCCGCCGAAGTGCATGCCCGGGAAATCGCGCAGGAATTCGTCGTGATTGCCGGGAATATAGACGATGCGTGTGCCCTTGCGCGCCTTGCGCAGCAACTTCTGGACGACATCATTACAATCCTGCGGCCAGTACCAGTTCCGCTTGAGACGCCAGCCATCGACAATATCGCCGACCAGGAAGATCGTATCGGCGTCATGGTGACGGAGAAAGTCGAGCAGAAAGTCCGCCTTGGCGGCTTTCGAGCCCAAGTGTACATCAGAAATGAACAGCGTTCGGAATCGGCGGGTGTCCATGTTTTCATTCACGAACCTTAACGTCCGTGCCCTATCTACCTTGGCTATTCCAAAACCAGACTCGTGTTTCAGGAAGATGACAAACCCTGTGTCTGCCGGCTTATCCAGCACGATCACCCGCGCTTGGCGGCGATCGCCAGATCCGGACGGTCGCTAGTAAAACTGGCGACACCAAGGCGAAACATGGCCCGCGCCGCCTCGCCCGTATGCGCCGCCCACCCATGCACCGTCACTCCATTCTTGCGAAAGAGCTCCATGAGCTCGTCATCGAGCGCATCGGCGCGTATTGCAATCTCGCGCACGCCTGAGCTGCGCAGCGCTGTGATGATCCCACTCCAGCCGAGTTGCCCGGCCGCCTGAGGCGAGCAGAGGAAGATAAAGCCGAGCAGGTCGCCGACATTCAGGCCGTGTTCACCGAGCGCTGCCGCGAATGCTGCGAGACGCGGCAAGGAAAAGCTCGTCACCATCGTGCGCGTCAGCATGCCGGTCGCCGCCAGCTCGTCGACGATGCGCCGCTCCATGCCCTCATATGGCGTCCCATCCGCCCTTGTCTTGATCTCCAGCCGGAGGTCGACGGCAGAGGGGCCAAAGATATCGATGGTCTCCATGAGCGTCGGAATCGTTTCACCGCCGCTTCCGATCACGACATGGCGCATCAGCTCGCCGTAGCTGAAATCGGCGATAGCGCCCTTGCCGTCAGTCATCCGGTCGATCAGAGCGTCATGATGCACGACGAGCTTGCCGTCCCGTGTCTGATGGATGTCGAATTCGACGAGATCGACATCGAGCTTGGCGGTCTGCGAAAAGGCGAGCCTGGTGTTCTCAGGCCACAAATGAGCACCACCGCGATGGGAAGCAATCAGAGTCATCCGGGAAATCTCCGCACGCGCTCTTCATAGGTCGGCGCGATGAATGCCTGATGACGCGGCCGCGACCACTCCGGGCCGAGGGAGGGCCATCGAGCGACCCTTGCAAAAAAGGCAATTCAGTTTTGCCACGACAAAACGCGGCCCGACGTCAATTGCATACTGTGAACGTGAAGCGATTGATGTATGCAGAAGACTCAAAGCGCAGGCAGGAATGGAGACGCGAGTTGGATACGAACGACACTTCGAAGGCAGCCAAGAACATGGCGAGCGGAGATCTCGACGAACAGGCGCTTTATTTCCATCGCTACCCCCGCCCCGGCAAGCTGGAAATTCAGGCGACAAAACCCCTAGGCAACCAGCGCGATCTGGCGCTCGCTTATTCCCCCGGCGTCGCGGCTCCTTGCATCGCCATCCGCGACAATCCTGAGATGGCTGCCGACTACACGTCCCGCGCCAATCTCGTTGCGGTGATTTCCAACGGTTCCGCCGTACTCGGCCTCGGCAATATCGGCCCGCTCGCCTCCAAGCCGGTCATGGAAGGCAAGGCCGTTCTCTTCAAGAAATTTGCCGGCATCGACGTTTTCGACATCGAAATCGCGGCACCCACCGTCGATGAGATGGTCAATACGATTTCTGCGCTCGAGCCGACCTTCGGCGGCATCAATCTCGAAGACATCAAGGCGCCGGAATGCTTCGACGTCGAACGCCGCCTGCGCGAGCAGATGGAAATCCCTGTTTTCCACGACGACCAGCACGGCACCGCCATCATCGTTGCAGCAGCCATCCTCAACGGCCTGGAACTGGCCGGCAAGAAGATCGAAGCCGTCAAGATCGTCGCTTCCGGCGCCGGCGCGGCAGCGCTTGCCTGCCTCAACCTGCTCGTCACGCTCGGCGCCAGGCGCGAAAACATCTGGGTCCACGACATCGAAGGCCTGGTCTACAAGGACCGCAACGTCCTGATGGACGAATGGAAGTCCGTCTACGCCCAGGACAGCGACAAGCGTGTGCTGGCCGAATCCATTCCGGGCGCGGATGTCTTCCTCGGCCTCTCTGCCGCCGGCGTGCTGAAGCCCGAACTTCTCGAGCAGATGGCGGAAAAGCCGCTGATCATGGCGCTTGCCAATCCGACGCCGGAAATCATGCCGGATCTCGCCCGCGCCGCGCGCCCTGACGCGATGATCTGCACCGGCCGCTCGGATTTCCCGAACCAGGTGAACAACGTCCTCTGCTTCCCCTATATCTTCCGCGGCGCGCTCGATTGCGGCGCAAAGACGATCAATGAAGAGATGAAGATGGCAGCCGTGCGCGCCATCGCCTCGCTCGCCCGCGAAGAGCCTTCCGATGTCGCCGCCCGCGCCTATTCGGGCGAAACGCCCATCTTCGGGCCGAACTACCTGATCCCTTCGCCGTTCGATCCGCGCCTCATCCTGCGGATTGCGCCGGCCGTGGCGAAGGCTGCCGCCGACAGCGGCGTGGCGCTGCGTCCGATCAAGGATTTCGACGGCTACATGGACGAGCTCAACCGCTTCGTCTTCCGCTCCGGCTTCATCATGAAGCCGATCTTTGCAGCCGCAAAGATCGCGGAACGCAAGCGTGTCGTCTTCTCCGAAGGCGAAGATGAGCGCGTGCTGCGCGCCGCCCAGGTCCTCCTTGAGGAAGGCACCGCCGTCCCGATCCTGATCGGCCGCCCCTCCGTCATCGAGACGCGCCTGAAGCGCTACGGCCTGAAGATCCGCCCGCATACCGATTTCGCCGTCATCAATCCGGAAGACGATCCGCGCTTCCGCGAATATGTCGAGCTCTATTTCTCGCTCGTCGGCCGCGCCGGCGTCATCCCGGAGGCTGCCCGCACGATCGTCCGTACCAACACGACCGTCATCGGCGCGCTGGCTCTGAAACGCGGCGAAGCCGATGCACTCATCTGCGGTTTGGAAGGACGTTACGAGCGCCATTTGCGTATCGTTCGCCAGATCATCGGCAAGCGGCCCGACGTTCGTGATTTCTCGGCACTGAGCCTGCTCATCTCGCAGCGTGGCGCGACCTTCTACGCCGATACCTACGTGACGTTTAATCCGACCGCCGAGGAAGTCGCGGAATCGACCTGGCTGGCTGCCGAGGAAATCAAGCGCTTCGGCATCGAGCCGCGTGCCGCCCTCGTCTCGCATTCCAACTTCGGCTCACGGGAGTCGGAAAGCGCCACGAAGATGCGCGACGCGCTGGCTCTCGTCCGCAAGGCAGCACCGGAACTGGAAGTCGATGGCGAAATGCACGGCGACAGCGCCATCTCCGAAAGCCTGCGGCGGCACGTCATGCCGGATAGTACGCTATCAGGTGAAGCGAATCTGCTCGTCTTCCCGAACCTCGACGCCGCCAACATCACGCTCGGCGTGGTCAAGACGATGACCGACAGCCTGCATGTCGGCCCGATCCTGCTCGGCACGGCGCTTCCGGCCCACATTCTCTCGCCTTCGGTCACCTCCCGCGGCGTGGTCAACATGGCGGCTCTTGCCGTCGTCGAGGCGTCGGAAATCGCTTAATCCTCTGCCTCGCAGCCGTCGTCTGGCGGCTGCGAGCCTCAATTTCGTAAAAATCCTCTCGAAATCCATGCATTTTGATGGATACGTTGTTAAGCCAGACGGTATAGGCTTCAGCTAGATCGAACCGCTTTCGAGAGCAGAACCGTGAACCGCGGCACCAAACACGCTTCCATTGCCTTGCTGTCTCTGCTGACAGCCACACCGGCCCTGGCACAGACAGACCTATGCGACGAGCTGCGCGGCCGCTACGTTGATATCAACGAAGTGATCGGCGCCAGCGAGGAAACGCGCCAGCTCTCACGCGCCATCGTGCAGCAGAACCTGATGATCCGCCGGACGATGAGCGATCTGCGCAACCAGGGCTGCGTCGAAGACAGCAGCATGGTGATCTTCGGGCAGGATAATCAGGGCGTCTGTGACGACATGCGGCAATCGATCGATCAGATGCGGCACGATCTTTCCCTGTTGATGGATCAACGCGAACAAAGTGTCGGTCGCGTCGATGCCGTTTCGATGCAGCGCAGGCAACTGCTGGATACCATGCAGCGCAACGGCTGCAGCCTGCCGGCTTCGGCAACACCGGATGTCGTGATCGACACCCGCACGAAGCTGGATGCCTATGCGCCGCAGGAGCAATCTCTGGCTCAGCCGGAAAGCTCCATTACCGTCATCGAAACGCCGAGGCTTCAGAAGGATTCCAGCCTGCAACAAAGGCAGGCTGCGCCGGCAGCAACGCCAAAGGTGACGCAAGCCCAGCCCCCGCAGTTTCCGCCAGATCGTCCTTACGATCCCTCGGCCCATAAGGTGCGCCAGGTCGGGCCGCAATTCCTCGCGACCGACCAAGGCAGCATCGACCTCAAGCATCCGAAAGAGACCGGTCCGCAGCCGACGCAATAGGGCGGCCAGACGTTCCCGACGTCCGCCTGACCGCCCCATCTGTTGTTTTCAGGCCGTTGCCGACTGGCGCAGCAGCGAGAGGATGGCCTCTTCACCCGCTTCCTGCGCGAGATCGCGATACGATCTTCCGGCTGCATCTCTCACCGAGCGATCCGCACCATGCTCCAGCAGGAAGCGCACCGCCTCGATCCGCCGATTGACAATGGCGAAGCCGAGCGGCGTCATCCAATCGCGATCGGAGCTGGGCTGTCCGTGCGGGCGAAAGTCGCCGAAACGAATATTGAGCTGCGTTGGGTGGCTGTCGAGGAGATCAGCCAATTGTTCCACTTGACCGAAGGCAGCGGCGGCAAAGATATCCAGCGGATAGGCCTTGAGGAAATCGACCATTTCCTGTTTGCCGTTATATTCGGCCCAACCGATTGCCGGTGCGTGAAAATGCGGGTCGCGAATGGTCGTATCGGCCCCGTGCTCGATCAGCAGCCTCGCCATCTCGATATGACCGTGAAGCGCCGCCTCATGCAGCGGGGTGCGGCTGGTCACAGCATTGACGTCGAGACCGACGCTCAGCATTCGGCGGACACGCCCAAGAGCATTAGCACCGGCCGCGTCGTGAAGCATGGCCGGATGGGTCCGTCGCATCGCCTTTGGAATATCAAGGTCGTTCGCAAGTAGTTTTATGTGTTCGACTGATATCACTTGATCTTCAGATACGTCGCCAGTTGTGAGCTGGATATATACTCGATCCTCCGGCTTCAGGCGAACGGCCACTGCTCCTTTCTGAACAAGATATAACACTAGGTCATTGTCATTACCCAGCCGGGCCCATTCATAGGGCGTCCTGCCATTGACCGTCTTGTTGACGTCGGCACCGTTTTCCACCAGCAGGCGGACGCGCTCACTCATACGGTGCTCCAGCGCCCAGGCCAGTTGATAGTCGAAGACGGTCTGCGAGTTCTCAACAAACTTGCCGTCCTCGCGCACGAGCCAATTGTTCTTCTCCCCAGCGGACAAGCCATATTCGATCAGCAATTTCAGGCATGTATCATCAGGTTCGAACATGCGGTTGTAGAGTGCCTGGCTGTCATTGACCTCCGCGCCGGCATTCAGCAGCAGCCGCGCGAATACCTCACAATCCGGATGCTGGGGCTGGCGGAGCTTTCCCGCCTCGCCCTCTCCGAAGACGCCGGTCAAAGCGGTAAAGCGATACTGGCCACCATCGAGGAAGAAGGCGTTGACGTCGGCTCCGCGCCTGAGAAGCTCGCGCGCGGCCGACAGGCTGGATCGGCCCGGCAGGCGGGCATAGGCGGCATACATTAGCGGAGACCAATCGTAGGGGCCACCCTTGCGATCGAGCAGCTGCGGCTGGCGATCCAGCCACCGACCTATGCCATCGGCATCTCCAAGCACGGCGGCGACGTGGATGCTCTCTCCGGCAATATCCGGATTGTCTTCGAGCAGCTGCAGCGCCTCATCGAACCGCTCGGGATCGGCGGCAATACTGCCGAAATAAGAAACCGTCGCCAGCGACAGGAAACGGTTGGCGAGCTGATCCCGCGGGATATGCTTGCGATCGCCGCTTTCCAGATGTGCCTTGAGCTTCGTCCAGCTGGAGAAGCCGAATTCACGGGCAAGAACAAGTTGTATGTCTTGGAGCCCGACGCCAGCCAGATCGGAGAAATACGGAGCGACACGGCTTTGTGCCGAAGCATCGCCGGCTTGAACGGCCTTGAGGAAAGACTTGGCCTGCTTTTTCAGGGAATCGAGTGTGGCGTCAACAGCCAAAGAGCGCGTGGTCACGATAGACCTCCTTCCATTTACGTCCGGTATCCGCGCCCACAGACTGAAAAGAGGTGTGGCAGTCTCATATTCTATGTTTCAGGTGGGCCTAGCCCTTCCCGCGGATCGGATGCGCCCTGAGAACGCATCCAGATCTATAGCGCCGGTTGCGATCTGTCCAGTGCTCACGCCGGCTCATAACGGACATAGGCGAACGCATCACCATCCGGCGACCAGTTCGGCACGTTGATCGACCCCTGGCCGCCGAAGAGCTCGAACAGCGTCGTGAGGTTGCCGCCATCCATATCCATCAGCCGCATCTGGACGTTGAGATCACGCGGATGATCGAAGACATCTGGATCGTAGGAGATCAAAACGACCTTGTCGTTCTTTGGCGACGGATGGGCAAACCAGTTGCCGTAATTGTCGTCGGTCAATTGCTGCAGGCCGGTGCCGTCAGGATGGATGCGCCAGATCTGCATCAGCCCGGTGCGGCTCGAGTTGAAATAGATCCATTGCCCGTCGGCTGAGAAATCCGGCCCGTCATTGCGGCCTTCGCCATGCGTCAGCCGCGTTTCCTCGCCGCCATCGATCGAGATCGTATAGATATCGAAGACGTTGTCGCGGATACCGCAATAGGAGAAGCGCTGCCCGTCCGGCGACCAGCCGTGCCAGTAGGACGGCAGATTGGTCGTGACCTGCCGCGGCGTGCCGCCTTCGGCCGGAAGAACATAGATGCAGGATTTGTCGTGCTGCGTCTTGTCGGAAATCGCAATCAGCGATCCGTCCGGCGAAATTCCGTGATCGTTGTTGCACCGCGTCGCAAAGCTGGTATCGACCTGAATGATCCCACCGTTGCCGTCGAGCGGCAGCCGGTAGAGCAGCCCGTCGCCGTTCAGCAGCAGATAGCGCCCGTCAGGCGAATAGTTCGGCGCCTCCACGAGTTCGTCCGTTTGCCAGACAACCCGGTTTGCGCCCGTGCGAATATTATAGATCTCGACCGAGCTCCGCATTCTTCCTCTCCCTTGCCGAAGGATGCCGCGATCAGCGATCGCGGAACCGGTTGGTGATCGGATAGCGACGGTCGCGACCGAAATTCTTCTTGGTGATCTTCACGCCCGGCGCCGATTGGCGACGCTTGTATTCCGCAAGATAGAGCAGATGTTCTATACGATGCACAGTCGCGACATCATGGCCGCGGGCCACGATCTCCTCGACCGACATTTCCTTTTCCACCAGGCATTCGAGGATGTCGTCGAGCGCCGGATAGGGCGGAAGCGAGTCCTGGTCCGTCTGGTTCGGTCGCAGCTCCGCGGAAGGTGCCTTGTCGATGATGTTGTGGGGGATCACCTCGCCCGAAGGGCCGAGCGCACCCGGCGGCACATGCAGGTTGCGCCACCGCGACAGCGCATAGACCTGCATCTTGTAGAGATCCTTGATCGGGTTGAAGCCGCCGTTCATGTCACCATAGAGCGTGGCGTATCCGACGGACATTTCCGACTTGTTGCCTGTGGTTACCACCATCGAGCCGAACTTGTTGGAGATCGCCATCAGGATGGTGCCGCGGGCGCGGCTCTGCAGGTTTTCCTCGGTGATGCCGGTTTCCGTGCCTTCGAACAGGTCGGACAAGGCTGAAGTGAAGCCGGTGACGGGGTCCTCGATAGGCACGATATCGTAGCGGCAGCCGAGCGCCTTGGCGCAATCGGCCGCATCCTTCAGCGAATCCTGGGACGTATAGCGATAGGGCAGCATCACGGTGCGCACCCGCTCCTCGCCGAGCGCATCGACGGCGATCGCAGCACAGATCGCCGAGTCGATGCCGCCGGACAGGCCGAGCACCACGGACTTGAAGCCGTTCTTGTTGACATAGTCGCGGAAGCCCAGCAGGCAGGCGCGATAATCCGCCTCCTCGCCCTCCGGAATATGGGCCATAGGGCCTTCGGCGCAGTGCCAGCCGTCGCCGTTCTTCTTCCAGGTGCTGACCGCCAAGGCAGTTTCGAACTGACTCATCTGGAAGGCCAGCGTCTTGTCGGCATTGAAGCCGAAGCTCGCGCCGTCGAAAACCAGCTCGTCCTGGCCGCCGACCTGAGCGGCGAAGATGAGCGGCAGGCCCGATTCAATCACCTGCCGCAACGCGACCTGGTGGCGGACATCGACCTTGCCGCGGTAGTAAGGCGAGCCATTTGGAACGAGCAGGATTTCCGCGCCACTTTCCGCCAGCGTCTCGCAGATGCCGAGATCGTTCCAGATCTCCTCGCAGATCGGTATGCCGATGCGGACGCCTCGAAAATTGACAGGGCCGGCGATCGTCCCCTCATCGAAAACCCGCTTCTCGTCGAACTCGCCGTAGTTCGGCAAGTCGACCTTGTCTCTGATGAAGATGACCTTGCCGCCGTCCAGCACAGCGACCGAATTATAACGGCCGGTATCATCCTGCCGCGGAAAACCGACGACGACGCCGGGGCCGCCGTCGGCGGTATCGGCAGCGAGGCTCTCCACCGCCTTCCAGCAGGCGCGAATGAAGGCCGGTTTCAGCACCAGATCTTCCGGCGGATAGCCGGAAATGAACAATTCCGTCAGCATCAGGAGCTGCGCACCTTCGCGCGCCGCTTCGGCGCGCGCCTCACGCGCCTTGGCAAGATTGCCGGAGACGTCGCCCACCGTCGGGTTGAGCTGCGCGACGGCGATGCGGATAGTGTGGGTAATCTGGCTTTGCTCTGTCATGCCATACATTTAGCGATGGCATCTTTCTTCCGCAACCGCCTTCCTTCCCCCAATACGCATCAAAGATCGCGCCACGCGTATAGGCGGTATTTTTGCCCGGAAAAATACCAAGCTTGGCTTGCGGTTCATATGTCGTTCATGACAGAAGCGTGACACTTATATGACTATTTTATAGCATTTGGAGACATCATTGGTCGCATTGGTCATCGAGTCCGCCTTGGCGGGCAGACTTGCCCTTTTCCAGAAGATCGGCGCAGCAAGACAGAAGTCCGCGAGCCTGCGTCTGCTGCTGAGCCTTCTGCTGACCTTGTTCTTCTCCTTATTGATCGTTGTTGCCGTCGAATGGGTTGCGCGCGGCGAATTCGGCCCGGCTTGGTCCTATCTCTTCTCGACGTCCCGTCCCGGCTTTGCAACCATCGGCATCGTCATGCTGGCCATGCTGACGCTGGACGCTCTGATTGGCCGCGCGCATTTATCCGCTTTGATCGTCGCACCGCTGCTGCTCGTTCCGGCCTTCATCTCAAGCCAGAAGCAGAACTATCTCTCCGATCCGCTCTATCCCTCGGATTTCCTGTTTGCGCGGCAGATCATGGAATTGATGCCGGTCATGGTGCGCGATCGCCCCTGGACGGCCGTGGCGCTCGCGATCGGCATCATCGCTGGCCTCGCCGCCGCGATCCTGCTCTGGCGCTATATCCGGAGCCATGCCGTCGTGCTCTCGCGGAAGGAACGCCTCGGCCGGCTTTCGGTCTGCCTGCCGCTGGCGGCGCTTTTCGCCTCGCAGATGGACCCGACACAATATTCCTTCCTTCGCGAAAAGCTGGGCATCATTCCGATCGTCTGGGATCAGAACGAAAACTATAGCCATAACGGCTTCGTGGTCGCCTTTGCACTCAACCTACCCATGGCCGACGTCAAGTCTCCGGCCGGATACGGACCGGATGCGATCGATGCCATGCCCGCCAGAAATTACGGCTATCTCTCCGGTCCGCGTCAAAAGCCCGACGTCATCATGCTGATGAGCGAATCCCTCTGGGACCCGACGCGGCTTGCCAACGTCGCCTTCACGCCCGATCCGATGCCGACGATCCGTGCCAGGCAATCGGGAAATGTCTTCTCGCCCGAGTTCGGCGGCATGACCGCCAATGTCGAATTCGAAGCGCTGACCGGCTTTTCCAATGCCTTCCTGCCCTATGGCAGCATTCCCTATCAGCAATATGTGCGCCGCCCGATGCCGTCGCTTGCGACGTTCTTTCGCGGCGAAGGCTATATGGCCCGCGCCCTTCATCCCTTCAGCGGCTGGTTCTGGAACCGCAACGAGGTCTACCGCGCCTTCGGTTTCGAGGAATTCCACACCCAGGAAACCCTGCCGGCGATGGACAAGCGCGGCATGTTCGCGGCCGACGACTCCCTCATGAGGGAGATCATGCGCGAAGGAGATGCCGCCGAGCGACCGTTCTTCTTCTTCGCAGTCACCCTCCAGGGACATGGCCCCTACGAAGCCAACCGCTATGCTGAGAATACCGTCGATATCGCGGGCAATCTGAACGATGACGACCGCGCCGCGCTCGCCACCTACGCGCAGGGCGTGTGCGAAGCCGATGACAGCCTGAAGATGCTGATGGACTGGGCCGAAAAACGTGACCGCGAAACCATCATCGTCCTCTGGGGCGATCATCTGCCGCCGCTTGGCAATGTCTATCCGAACACCGGTTACATGCCGCAGCAAGTGGCGGCTCGAAAAGCGCCCCTCGACGTCATGAAGCGGGAGCACGAAACGCCGCTCGTCGTCTGGTCAAGCAAGAAGGGCGTTCGCAAGGACATCGGCACCATCAGCCCGTCGCAGCTGCCGTATCATCTGCTGAAAACCGCCGGCTACGAACATCCATTTTACACGGCCTTCCTCGGCCGCGTGCAGAAGAAATACAACATCATTGACCGCTATCAGCTTGCGACCCGCGACAATCAGGCTTTTCCGGATTGGGCGCGCAAGGAACAGGACATCGATCCGATCATCCGCGACTATCGCTATCTGCAGTTCGACATGATGTTCGGGCGTCAGTACGGGCTGGAGCGTTTCTTCCCGTCGCATGCAGAGCTGGTCGGCCAGGAGAACAGTTAGAGTTGTCGCAATAGCGGGATAGCGCGGCAATTTTTCAACAATCACATGCGCTGGAGAAGGGAGGACCACTGCAAGCAGCACACGCGGCAGCTCCATGCATGATCGAGTTTAAAACTCTTCGCTCGTTGCATTTTTACCCGTTGGTCGAATAGTTGCATTCAATGCCACCACGACCCCCGGAGCTCCCATGCATAATCTTCCCAACTTCGTTCATCTGCATTTTGACAAGACGGCCGATGAACTCGGCGATATAGAAAAGCGCGTTCTTAAAAAGGCGCATGAGCGGAAAGTCATATCCACCGACATCAACGCCGCCATCTCGGCAGAATCGTCCACCGGGCAGCGCCTGGCGGACGGCATTGCCCGCGTCGGCGGCTCATGGTCCTTCATCATCGCTTTCCTGCTGTTCCTGGTCTTCTGGTGCATCATCAACACCATCGTTCTCGCCACAGGCGCCTTCGACCCCTACCCCTTCATCTTCCTGAACCTTGTCCTCTCCATGCTCGCCGCCATTCAGGCGCCGATCATCATGATGTCGCAGAACCGCCAAGCCGAACGGGACCGCTTCGAGGCGGCCAAGGACTATGAAGTCAACCTCAAGTCCGAACTGGAAGTCCTGTCGCTGCACCAGAAGATCGACATGCAGGTGCTGACGGAGCTTGCGACATTGCGACAAGAATTTATCGCGCTCAGAAAAAATATCGAGGGTGCCAGAGAAGTGCCCAATAACTAAAGCTTCCAGCGCGATCGTAAATATAATATGCTAGCCAAGTCAGATGGCAGCACATCGCAAGTATTAAATTTCGATCAGCAATACAGCATGTGAAATCTCTCCTTATCTTCGGAGAGCCGACCCCCGAACGCGATTACCGAGCGAGGCCGCTTATGCAAGGTTGCCGCAGGAATTTTCGCATTGCTTCCCGTTGGGCGATTTCGATTGCGATCGTCCTGGTTGCTCCCGCATACGGCGCTCTGGCGGACGACTGCCCGAGCAAGATGATAAAGTCGCACCAACTCAATGGCATCGCGTTTGAAACCTCCAGTCGCGTCTATCACGATGCCAATGTCGAGGTTTATGAAAGCTGCGTGAAAAACAACGGCGACAAGGATCTCTGGATAGACTGGAAAATTCCGGGACCCAAAAGCTACGTTCTTCCGGGTCAAGCGCTGCCGTCCTCGAGAACCTTCGTGACGCGACAGACCATCAATGCCCATTCCTGCCTCGAATATGGACCGCTGTCGGAAATGCTGGTTGATCCATATCTCGGTCACGCTGCAGACAGCGAGCAAATGCAAAAGCAGGACAGCCAAGGCTGCCAGCCGGTGCCAACCACCATCGGCGACAAAATTCTCGAAAAACTACCCGAATATATCGATACGATCTTCAAGATTTTCACCCCTTCCGATCGCGAGAAATCCCACGATACGATGCTGAAGGTCGAGGGCAAGACATCGACACATATCGAGGGGACCGAAACTTATCGGCAGAATATCGTTTACATGGTTTCGCGCATCGAAGGCCGGACCGATGGCAATCCGCTCGATCTGACGATAAGGCTGGAAAGCGAAAGCCCGGCCGCGGCCTATCTGCACTCCGCCTCCTCCTCCAAGGACATGAGCTGGAAAGTCGCCAATCCGGAAGAGAACGAGATCAGCTTTACGGTCGCGATGCCGAAGAATCCGACGCTCGAAAATGCAAGATATGAAATCCTGGATCGCAACAAGATCGTGGTTGGCGCGTTCTTCGCGCCCGCGTGGATCGAAACACCGCAATGAAGATCTTCGCCACGCTAATTCGGTTCACACCTACGGCTCTGAGCTGGGTTGCGGCATGGCAGGGGATATTTCGCGGCACGGAACTCGTTCACTCGCAATGGGCCGAGTCCGCCCTCGCGACCAGTGCGGCTCTCGCCTGCGTGCTGACCGTCGTCGTCATCGCTTGCCTTTCCGCGCTGGGCCGAAAAGCCGCCTTCATATCGCTGGCGCTGTTCGTGGTGCTGTCCATTGCCGCTCTGGTGTTTTGCTTCCGCTTCAGAAGCGAATTACTGGCCGCGCCGGATATGGCCGGGCAGGAATACTACAAGGCCATGTGGAAATGGTCTCTGATAGCGATGCTGACATTCGTACCGCAAATTATAGCATCAGCGATTGAGGCGATCGTGCGGAAGTAATCGATCGCGCGGTTAGCAACGCAAAGCCACCCCGCCCCTTGGCCAATCGCTATTCCGAAGGCCCCGCCGTCAACAATCCGGGTCGCCCCTGCCGATACTGCGGCAGTCCATCGCTGATCTCATAGTAGTCGCCCTTGTCTGCACAATAGATATGGTAGGCGATCTCAAGGCCGCTCGGCTGATCGAAAACACCGGCCATGATCGAGATTTCATCGACACCATCAGCAGCCCAAAACAGCGCCGAGCCGCAGGTCTTGCAGAAGCCACGGCGGGCAAAGGTGCTGGCGCGATACCAGGTGATCGCCTCCTCTCCCTCGATGACCAGGTTGTCGATCGGGACGTTGGTGGCGGCGTAGTAGAGCCCGGTCTGTTTGCGGCACTGCGAACAATGGCAGGCAACAACCTCGCGCAGCTTGCCGCGTGTCCTGAAACGTACGCTGCCGCAGAGGCAGGCTCCGGTATGCTCGTCGCTCATGTTCGCTCCCCTTTTTCAAGGCAACTTTCCCGAGAACGGCATCCGGGTCAATCTCAAAGAAATGAAGCGCCTTTCAGCAAGATTGATCCGTCACGCACAAAGGCAAACGGGCCGGCTTTTCGCCGGCCCGTTCCATAAATCACAGATCTGGCTTGATTCAGCCGTGCGCGCGCAGACGCTTCTCGTCGCGGCCGCCCTTCATGCGCTCGGCGAGCAGGAAGGCGAGCTCAAGTGCCTGGTCGGCGTTGAGGCGCGGGTCGCAATGGGTGTGGTAGCGATCCTGCAGGTCTTCGGCGCCGACGGCGCGGGCACCGCCCGTGCATTCGGTCACGTCCTTGCCGGTCATTTCGATGTGGATGCCGCCCGGATGCGTGCCCTCGGCGCGATGGATCTGGAAGAAGCTTTCGACTTCCGACAGGATGCGCTCGAACGGACGCGTCTTGTAGTTGTTGAGCGTGATCGTGTTGCCGTGCATCGGATCGCAGGACCAGACGACCTTGCGACCTTCCTTCTCGACCGCGCGGATGAGACGCGGCAGGTTGTCGGCAACCTTGTCGTGGCCGAAACGGCAGATCAGCGTCAAACGACCGGCTTCATTCTCCGGATTGAGAATATCGATCAGGTTGATGAGATCGTCCGCCTGCAGCGAAGGACCGCACTTCAGCCCGATCGGGTTCTTGATGCCGCGGAAATACTCCACATGGGCGTGATCGGCCTGGCGCGTGCGGTCGCCGATCCAGAGCATGTGACCCGAAGTCGCGTACCAGTCGCCGGTCGTGGAGTCGACACGGGTGAAGGCTTCTTCATAGCCGAGCAGCAGCGCTTCGTGGCTGGTGAAGAAATCCGTCTCACGCAGGTTCGGGTTGGTCTCGGCGGTAATGCCGATCGCGCGCATGAAATCCATGGTCTCGCCGATACGATCGGCAAGCTTGCGGTAGCGCTCGCCCTGCGGGCTGTCCTTGACGAAGCCGAGCATCCACTTCTGCACGTTTTCGAGGTTGGCATAGCCACCCATGGCAAAGGCGCGCAGCAGATTGAGCGTCGCGGCAGACTGGCGATAAGCCATCATCTGACGTTCCGGATTGGGGATGCGCGACTCTTCGTTGAAGTCGATGCCGTTGATGATGTCGCCGCGATAGCTCGGCAGCGAGACGCCATTCTGCGTTTCGGTGTTCGAAGACCGCGGCTTGGCGAACTGGCCGGCGATACGACCGACCTTGACGACCGGCAGCTGCGCACCAAACGTCAGCACGACGGCCATCTGCAGGAATGCACGGAAGAAGTCGCGGATGTTGTCCGCGCCGTGCTCGGCGAAGCTCTCGGCGCAATCGCCGCCCTGCAGCAGGAAACCGTTGCCTTCGGCAACATTGGCAAGATGGGCCTTCAGACGGCGGGCTTCACCGGCAAAAACCAGCGGCGGATAGCTTGCGAGCTGTGCCTCCGTGTCTGCAAGCGCTGCCTTGTCCGGAAAATCCGGCACCTGCTGGATCGGTTTCTGCCGCCAACTGCTGGGTGTCCAATTCTGTGCCATCTCACTCACCTGCTTGTGCGCCCGATCGTTGCCGGGCGTCCCGTCGTCGTAAATAACGCGCGCTTATAAACCTTTGCCGCCCGCTTGCAAAGGCAGGCGAACTACTGTGCTGATCTTTTATGGCGTAAGCGATAACTGCACCAAAGCGACGTGTTACACGCGCTCGCCATTGCGGATTCGGTAGCTCGGCGAATACATCGTCACCAATTCTTCTGACGCTGTCGGATGGACGGCCATGGTGCGATCGAAATCGTCCTTCGTGCAGCCCGCCTTGATGGGGATGCCGAGCAGCTGCGCCATCTCGCCGGCGTCGTGCCCGAGAATATGTGCACCGATCACCTTGCGGTCGGCGGCATTGACGATCAGCTTCATGATCATCTTTTCGCTGCGACCCGAAAGCGTCGCCTTCATCGGCCGGAACTGGGCGCGATAGACTTCGAGTTCCGGATAGCGCTTCGCTGCCTCTTCCTCGGTCAGGCCGACCGTGCCGATCTCGGGCTGGGAGAAGACAGCCGTCGGGATCAGCTCGTGATCCGGCCGTGTCGGATTGTTCTTGTAGACAGTCTCGATGAAGCACGTGGCCTCGTGGATCGCCACGGGCGTCAGCTGTACCCGATCGGTGACATCGCCAAGCGCATAGATATTCGGCGCCGAGGTGCGCGAATATTCATCGACGATGACGGCGCCCTGCTCGTTGATCGCGACGCCGGCCGCTTCCAGCCCGAGATTTTCGGTATTCGGCGTCCGGCCCAGCGCCAGCATGACGGTATCGACCGTCAGCGCCTTGTCGTTTTTCGTTCGGACATGGAGGCCATCTTCGGCCTTCTCCACGCTTTGGATGATGTCGTGGCAAAGGACCCGAATACCCTTCTCCTCCATCGCCTCGTGCAAGCCCTTGCGCAGGTCTTGGTCGAAGCGCGACAGGATCTCGGCGCCGCGGTAGATCAGCGTCGTCTCGACGCCGAGCCCATGGAAGATATTGGCGAACTCGACGGCGATATAGCCGCCGCCAGCGATCAGGATCGACTTCGGCAATTCCGCCAGATGAAAGGCTTCGTTCGAGGAGATGCAAAGCTCATGTCCCGGCAGCGCCGTATGCAGGTTCGGCCTGCCGCCGGTCGCGATAACAATGGTCTCAGCGGTCACCGTCTGGCCGGTCTTCAACAGCTTGACCGTGTGGGCATCGACCAGCTCCGCCCGCGTGTCGAATATGTCAGCCTTGGCGTTGTCGAGCCCCTTGCGGTAAAGGCCTTCCAGACGGGCGATTTCCTTGTCCTTCGCCGCGATCAGCTTCTTCCAGTCGAAGCTGCTCTCGCCGACCGTCCAGCCGAACCCGGCGGCATCCTCGAAATGCTCGCTGTATTGCGAGGCATAGACGAACAGCTTCTTCGGCACGCAGCCGCGAATGACGCAGGTGCCGCCATAGCGATATTCTTCGGCGATGCCGACCTTCTTGCCGAGCGATGCGGCCACGCGCGCACTGCGCACACCGCCGGAGCCGCCGCCAATCACGAAAAGGTCGAAATCAAACGAAGACATGGATCGCTCCTGTAGACATGAAGATGCGCGCGAAGCGCCATTGGGGGTCGGCACTCATATAGGGAGCCGAGACCTAAAAAGAAAAGCCCGGAATCGATCCGGGCTTCGAATTTACAACCGTCTGCCGCTCGCACCGAAAGACGAAACTTCGCTCTTGGAACAAGCGCGGCGAAGACCCGTCGCTTACTGCTTCGGCGCGGTCTGAGCGGCGGCACCGGCGTCCGGCGCAGCGACCGGCTGCTTGACGACCTTCTGCAGAGCATCGTTGCTCTGGTTTGCGAGATCGCGCGAAATGCCCTGGCTCCAGATGTCGGCAGCCTTGTAAAGTTCGCGGGTGGCGAGCGGGCCATCCTTTAACAGCTTCTTGCCGGCGGCCGAATTGTAGAAATCGGCGATCGCCTTGAGTTCGTCGGCCGAGAAGGCCTTCGCATAGGTGATGGCGGCTTCGCGCTCGAGATCGGCGCGGCGCGGCGCCAGCGCCAGGGCGGTCGCATCGACGGTCGAGTTGATCGCATCGCCGAAATTCGGGTTGGCCTGGATCATCGTGCTCTTCAGCTGCTCGGCGAGGTTCGGCAGGATATTGTCGAACTGGTTGGTAATGCCGAGGGCGTTGATCGCGGCGCGCGCAGCCTTGATCTGATCCTCGGAGACTTCCTGAGCGCTGACGGAACCGAAGGCAATGCCGGAAAGAAGGATGGTTGCAGCGGCAAGACGGCCAAGACCCGCAAATTTGATCATGAGATGAGTGCTCCTATGTATTGTTCGCCTGCAACGTGCGCGCACCGGCAGGGCCGGCAATGATCGCTAATGTCGCCATATGGATAAAGAGCCCGTGTTCGACAACGCCGGGAATCGAATTGAGCTCACTCGACAGCGCCTCTGCATCAGGAATGCGGCCGAAAGATGCATCAAGAATGAAATGCCCCCCATCGGTGACAAAGGCGTCATCACCGGAGCGGCGCAGGTTGAGCGCACCCGAAAGACCAAGGCGCGAAGCCGCCTTCTCGATGTGGATACGGGTAGAAGTAAGGCCGAATAGGTTGACCTCGATAGGCAGCGGAAAGGCTCCGAGGGTCTCGACGATCTTGCTTTGATCCGCGATGACGATCATGCGGGCGGACGAGGCTGCAACGATCTTCTCGCGCAGCAACGCGCCGCCGCCGCCCTTGATCAAGGTCAACGCGCCGTCCAGTTCGTCGGCGCCATCGATGGTTAGATCGAGTTCCGGAAGCTCGTCGAGCGACTTCAGCGGCACGCCGAGCTCATTGCACAGCTTGGCCGTTCTTTCGGAGGTGGGAACACCCTGGATCGAAAGACCCGCCGAGACCTTTTCGGCAAGTAGCCGAACGAACTCTTCCGCCGTGCTGCCCGTGCCGATCCCGAGCCGCATGCCGCTCTCGACATAAGCGAGCGCAGCTCTCGCAGCCTCGATTTTCATCTGGCGGGCGTCCATGCGCCACCTGCTCCCATTGTTACGTTGGTCTGCTGTTTACACGGCTCTCCGGTCAAACGAAAGCCAAAATAACGGCATGATATAGAAATCCCCGCCCCCTTCGGCCAAGGCTTCCAGGGTGGTTCGGTTGCAATTGCCCGCGCGATCTTTTAACTCCGAAAGACGCACTCTTTTCCATGCAAAGGCCGATTCCTCTTGAAATCTCCCCTTGTCGTATTCGATCTTGATGGCACGCTGCTCGACACGCATGCGGACCTCATCGTCAGCCTGAATTATACGATTGCCGCGCTCAAGCTTCCGCCGGTCAGCTATGACGACGTGACGCATCTCGTCGGCAGCGGCGCGCAAGTCATGATCGAACGGGCCTGCAAGCTGCATGGCTATACGCTGACGGCCGAAGAATTGCCGGCCTTGCTGCAGCGCTTCATAACCCATTATTCCGAGGCGATGCCCGGCGCCACGCAGCCCTATCCGGGACTGGTTGCCGCGCTCACCATACTGAAGAGCCAGGGCTACAAGCTGGCGGTCTGCACCAACAAGATGGAATCGCTGGCGCGCACGCTGCTCGAGCGGCTGGAGCTGACCCATTATTTCGAGGCGATTACCGGCGGTGACACCTTCACCGTGCGCAAGCCGAATGCCGAGCACCTGATCGGCACCGTCGAACGCGCTGGCGGCGATATCGCCCGCACGATCATGATCGGCGACAGCATCAACGACATCCTCGTCGCCCGCAACGCCGGCGTCCCCTCCATCGCAGTCCCCTTCGGCTATTCGGACGTCGGCGTCGAAACGCTCGGCCCCAACCGCATCATCTATCACTACGACGAATTGACGCCGGAACTGGTCGAGGGGCTGCTCGCGGCCTGAGAGATCTCTCTCAATGCAAAGGGCGGCCCATCGGCCGCCCTTTTCTGTTTTCCGCTAAACCGAACTCAGATTTGAGCCGTGCGCGCCTTCGAGGTTGCATCGAGCGCCTTCTGCGTGGCGGCATCGCGATCGTAGACGTCGTTGAAATACTGGATGACGCCGTCCTTGTTCGGCCATGCGGTGAAGTAGGCGATATAGATCGGGAACTTCTGCGGCACGGAAACGCCCTTGTTCTGGCCGGTTGCGATCTGCTTGGCGACGTCGTCGACGGTGGTGTTCAGCACGGCGGCAGCCATCGCGCGCGGATCGGCAAGGCGGACGCAGCCGTGGCTAAGCGCGCGCATATCCTTCTTGAAGAAGCTCTTCTGCGGCGTGTCGTGCATGTAGATCGCATGCGAGTTCGGGAAGAGGATCTTCAGTTCGCCGAGTGCATTGTCGCTGCTCGGCGGCTGACGAACGGAGATGCTCTTCGTCGAGCCGTACCAGTCGACGCTGGACGAAGCGACCGCGCGACCGCCGACTTCGACCTGGTAGCCCATGCGGTCGAGATAGTTCGGATCGGCGCGCAGCTTCGGCAGCATCTCGTTGATGATGATCGACTGCGGAACGCCCCAGAACGGGTTGAACTCGACGGTCTGCACCTGGTTTTCGAAGAAGAAGGTCTGATGCTGCTTGCTGCCGACGACGACGCGCATCGACAGCTGTTCCTGGTTGTTATTGTAGTAATAGACCATGAACGCCGGCTGGTTGATGAGGACGTAGCGCGGTCCGAGTTCGTCCGGCAGCCAGCGCAGCTGCTCCATGGCGATGACCAGCTTCTGGATCTTCACATCGTTGTTCTCGCCGACCATGGCGCGAACGGAGGACGGACCGATGACGCCGTCAGCCGTCAGTCCCTTCTCCCTCTGGAAGTCCTCGACCAGCGACACCAGCTCGGGCGTATAGTCGGGCGTGCCCAGATACGCGTCGAAAAGATCGGCATGGGCCGCCTTCAGAGCATCAGATCCGCGGTGCTGGATCGCCTTGACGATATTGGCCATTTCCGGCGAGCTGCTGCCCGGCTTCAATGTGCCTGCCAGGGAAATGGAGATGTGGCTGGCGTCCGATCCGGATTCCGCACGCAATTTCGCGAGTTCCGCCTTCAGCTCCATGAATTGGGGATTGGACGGGTTGCGGCTGTTGAGATAGGCACTGACATCGGGGCTGGCGCGCAAGACATCGAGCATGGCCGCCAGATTGACGTCCTTGCGCTTGAAGTCGTGATAGCCGGAGATCTTGTTCGGGTCGAGACGGCCGCGAACCGTATCCTGAACGAACATCAATACCTTGCTCGATAGCGCAAGCTCGAACTGCATGAGCGCGCGGTCGCGCATCACCGGGTCGGCGTTTGCAGCATCGGCGCTGGGCAGCGTCACCGCGTAATCGGCGGGATCGAGACCAACGGAGCCGGCATCGGCGAGAATGCCCATTGCAGCCTTCGCCTTGTCGCTGACGGCATGATCGGCGACCCAGAGAAGCGGCTTCGTCTGATCGGCATAATAGGCCTCGATCGCCTTGGCGATATCATTGGTCGCCATGACGCGCGCATCCGCCAGATAGCGACGCTGCGAAATTTCGGTATCGACCGCGACCGGTGTCGGGGAAGCATCGGCAACGGCGCCGGTCACCACCGGATCGGCAAAATGCGCGGTTGACACGAGGCGCATCTGGTCGGTCTTGTAGGTATAGTATTTTGGCGCATCGACGGTCGGCAGCGACTGCTTGGCCCGTGGAGGCTGATCGGAATTCAGCGTTTGCGCCGGATTGACGGGAACCGGAGCTGATACCTGCGTGCTCTGCTGACGCCCCTGACCACCGCGGATGAAATCCATGAGGGTCATGGCGCTGGCAGAGGTCGCGCCGATCGAGGAAAGGCAACAGGAAAGAGCCAGGACGGATGCTGTGGCTTTGATGGCAAGTTTCATTCTCTAATCAGTCCCTGTATCGTGCGATAACTTCGAGCCCGGCGGTGCAGTTTTCAACTCGGCCGCGATGCCTTCGACATCGTACACCTGATATAGTGAAAACGGCGAGACCCCGCCTTTCGTTCAATGCCTCAACTTCATGTTACGAAGCAGCGGCGTCTTCCGCGCTTAGTCCACACCGAATTATGAAATTATTGGTTAATCTTTTATTGAAATTTCCTGGGCTTTTTAAGCGCCCGAAAATGCGGACCCATTAATATATACGGGGCGTGTTAAAAAGAGCACGCAGCACGCGGTCGAAAACATGATTTTCATAGTCATCAAATGGCGCTTAGATGTTTTCATGGGCGCCGTTCAGGCCTATATGGCTGCTATCTATTTTCGTAAAAAGCAGGATCAGGAACATGACGTCCACCCGCACCGAAACCGATACCTTTGGTCCGATCGAAGTCGCCAGCGACCGCTATTGGGGCGCACAGGCGCAACGCTCGCTCGGCAATTTCAAGATCGGCTGGGAAAAGCAGCCGCTATCGGTCGTCCGCGCCCTCGGCATCGTCAAACAGGCGGCCGCCCGCGCCAATATGGAGCTCGGGCAGCTCGATCCGGCACTTGGCAAGGCGATCATCGCTGCGGCGCAGGAAGTCATCGACGGCAAGCTCAACGATCACTTTCCGCTTGTCGTCTGGCAGACCGGTTCGGGCACCCAGTCGAACATGAACGCCAATGAGGTGATCTCCAACCGGGCGATTGAAATGCTCGGCGGTATCATGGGCTCGAAGAAGCCGGTGCATCCGAACGACCACGTCAACATGAGCCAATCGTCGAACGACACCTATCCCACGGCCATGCACATCGCCTGCGCCGAGCAGATCGTCCATCATCTGCTGCCGGCCCTGCGGCATTTGCACGCGGCCCTGGAAAAGAAGGTCGCCGACTTCGCCCATATCATCAAGATCGGCCGCACCCATACGCAGGACGCCACGCCGCTGACGCTCGGCCAGGAATTTTCCGGCTATGCCGCGCAAGTCGCCTCCTCGATCAAGCGCATCGAACTGACCTTGCCAGGCCTTTGCGAACTCGCCCAGGGCGGCACGGCGGTCGGAACCGGCCTTAACGCGCCGATCGGCTTTGCCGAGACGGTTGCCCAAGAGATCACTGAGATCACCGGCCTGCCCTTCGTCACCGCGCCGAACAAGTTCGAGGCGCTGGCGGCGCATGATTCCATGGTCTTCAGCCATGGCGCCATCAACGCCGCAGCGGCGGCCCTCTTCAAGATCGCCAACGACATCCGCCTGCTCGGCTCCGGCCCGCGCTCCGGTCTCGGCGAGCTGTCGCTGCCGGAAAACGAGCCCGGCTCGTCGATCATGCCCGGCAAGGTCAACCCGACGCAGTGCGAAGCGCTGACGCAGGTCTGCATTCACATCTTCGGCAACAATGCGGCCCTCACCTTTGCCGGCAGCCAGGGTCATTTCGAGCTCAACGTCTACAATCCGATGATGGCCTACAACTTCCTGCAGTCGGTGCAGCTGCTCGGCGATGCCGCCGTCTCCTTCACGGATAATTGCGTCGTCGGCATCGAGGCGCGTGAAGACAACATCAAGGCCGGTCTGGAACGCTCGCTGATGCTGGTCACGGCGTTGGCGCCGAAGATCGGCTACGACAACGCCGCCAAGATCGCCAAGACCGCCCACAAGAACGGTACGACGCTGAAGGAAGAAGCTTTGGCGAGCGGGCTGGTAACTTCGGAAGAATACGATGCCATCGTCCGGCCGGAAACGATGATCGGCCCGAAGTAAGACCTCAAGGCCGGGCAGGCACTTCCGACTACCGCGGATCTGCCTGCCTCTGAAGCAATTCCAGGAAAAGTGCGCAGCGGTTTTCCGTCCGGAATTGCGTAAAAACAAGAGGATGGAGCGTTTTCGCGATCCGAAGAAAGCGGAAGTGCTCCAGCCCTTCAGTGAAGGCTTGCTGCGTTGCTCGAGGGCATGATTGCCCTTCTTTCCTGCTGAACCATGTCGGTGGTCGTCAGGATGGTCGAAGGATCGAGCTTTGCCAGGATTTCCTTGTGGAAGGCGCCTTTCAGGTAGCCGCCATGCACGAGACCGAACAGGCCGGCGGCGGCCAGAACCGCAACGACGGCGACCGGCGATATATGATGGTGGTGATTGTGGGAGATATCCATAATCTCTATCCCAAAACAGCCGAGACGACCTCGTCCGGCCCTTTCCAAAAGATATGTGCCTTCCGGACTGTTGTTGGAAGCCGTGACTTTCAGCACCGACTGTCTATGCGGCGTTGACAACGGACCTCTTGAAATCTGCAAGCACCCTATCCCGATTGCTTTTGGCTCAAGCCGGATTTAGATCGTTTCCAAACATCTTCCCCGCCCATCCGGCTTGAAAGGTTTCCCACATGGCTGACGATCTATTTCCCCTCGGCGACGACACGACCCCCTATCGCAAGATTTCCGGCGATTATGTTTCCGTCGACACCTTCAAGGACCAGGAAATCCTGACCGTCGATCCGGAAGGCATCCGCCTGCTCGCCGAGACAGCCTTTGCCGATATCAATCATCTGCTGCGCCCCGGCCACCTGAAGCAGCTCGCCTCGATCCTCGAAGACCCGGAGGCAACCGATAACGACCGCTTCGTCGCCTATGATCTGCTGAAGAATGCCAATATCGCCGCCGGCGGCGTGCTTCCAATGTGCCAGGACACCGGCACCGCCATTATCATGGCCAAGAAAGGCCGTCGCGTCTGGACCGAAGGCGGCGACAGCGGCGCCTTGGCCAGGGGCGTGCTCGACGCCTACGAGAAAAAGAACCTGCGCTATTCGCAGCTCGCGCCGATCAGGATGTTCGAGGAAAAGAACACCAAGAACAATCTGCCAGCGCAGATCGACATCTATGAGGAAGGCACCGACGCCTACGAATTCCTCTTCGTCGCCAAGGGCGGCGGCTCGGCCAACAAGACCTTCCTTTATCAGGGCACGCCATCGCTGCTGACGCACGACCGTATGCTGGACTTCCTGAAAGAGAAGATCCTGACGCTCGGCACGGCAGCCTGTCCTCCCTATCATCTGGCGATCGTCATCGGCGGCACCTCGGCCGAGATGACCCTGAAGACGGTCAAGCTCGCCTCGACGCGGTATCTCGACTGTCTTCCCACGGAAGGCTCCGAAAGCGGCCATGCCTTCCGGGATATCGAAATGGAAAAGGAAATCCACAAGCTGACGCAGAGCCTCGGCGTCGGCGCGCAGTTCGGCGGCAAGTATTTCTGCCATGACGTCCGCGTCATCCGCCTGCCCCGCCACGGCGCCTCGCTGCCGATCGGCCTCGGTGTTTCCTGTTCCGCCGACCGTCAGGCCAAGGGCAAGATCACCCGCGACGGCATCTTCATCGAACAGCTCGAGACCGATCCGTCCAAGTACATGCCCGAGATCGACGAGGCCAAGCTCTCCGAATCCATGGTTCGCATCGACCTCAACCGGCCGATGGCCGACATCCTGGCCGAGCTGTCCGCGCATCCGGTCAAGACCAGACTGTCGCTGACCGGCACGATCATCGTCGCGCGCGATCTCGCGCACGCCAAGATCCGCGAACGTCTCGAAAAGGGCGAAGGCATGCCGGAATACCTGAAGAACCATCCGGTCTACTACGCCGGCCCGGCCAAGACGCCCGCTGGCTACGCCTCCGGCTCCTTCGGCCCGACGACCGCCGGCCGCATGGACAGCTATGTCGACCAGTTCCAGTCGTTCGGCGGCTCGATGGTCATGCTTGCCAAGGGCAACCGTTCGCGTGCCGTGCGCGAAGCCTGCAAGACATATGGCGGCTTCTATCTCGGTTCGATCGGCGGGCCGGCAGCCCGTCTTGCTCTGGATTGCATCAAGAAGGTCGAGGTGCTGGAATACCCTGAACTTGGCATGGAGGCCGTCTGGAAGATCGAGGTTGAAGATTTCCCCGCCTTCATCGTCATCGACGACAAGGGCAACGACTTCTTCCAAGAACTCAATCTAGGGTAAGCATCGCCACGCGCGACCGGCCATATCAAAAAGGGGTGCCAACGGCGCCCCTTCTGTAAAACTATGCTTCAATTATAATTACTTTCGAGTAAAAATGTAATGACAGAGGATTTCTCATAATCGTGCTCTTAATCTTTTCTCAAAGAATCTTTGTATAGATAAAAAAGGGATTTAACCAATACATGTTACGGAGCTCACCGATGAGTACGGCGATTGCGCCCAAGGCGCAAAATCCCGACGTGGCAGGGCAGATTACCTACGCCATGCGATCCATGGGGGTCGCACCTATTCCGCGCAATTACGAGCTTTTCTACGAGGCCTATATCGGCTCCAATCCCGCGCTCACGCGTGACCTGGCGGCACTCGGCAAGAGTGCCACCCAGGAGGAGCTGGATGACATCGGAGCCAAGTATTTTCCGCATCACGCAGGCCGTGTCCTCGATGACGCGCACGCCCGCCTGACCACGGAACTGGACGCCGTCCTGCGCGCCTTGCGTCAGGAGCAGACGACGCTTCAAAGCTACAATCGCCTGCTCGGCGAGACATGCGAAAGCATAAACTCCAGAAACCACAACAGCGCCGAACTGCTGCGCAGCGCCATCGATATGCTCGCCGCAGCAACCGGCGATACGATGGCTCATGGTGAAAAGACCGTCGAGAATGTCGTGCAGCGCAGCCAGGAAATGGAATTGGTCCGCAAGGAGCTGGACGAATACAAGCGCATCGCCAACACCGATGCCCTGACCCGGCTTTCCAACCGCCGCGCCTTCGAAGACCGGCTGATCTCCATCTTCGACAATCAGCTGACCCGGCCGACGACGGCGCTCGTGCTTGCCGATATCGATCATTTCAAGAGAATCAACGACAGTTTCGGCCATCCGGTCGGCGACAAGATCCTTGCGACCGTCGCCTCCATCATCCGCGCCAACGTGCGCCGCGATGTCTTCGTCTCCCGTATCGGCGGCGAGGAATTCGCCCTGATTGTGGAAGCGACCAGCGCCGAGGAGGTCACGACGGTGTGCGAACGAATCCGCCGCACGCTGGAGATGACGCCATTCAAGAATTCCCGCACCAGGGTCGACTACGGTCCGATCACCCTGTCGCTCGGCATCTGCATGGCTTCGGAAGCCGCCGATTCAGGCGAACTGTATAACAAGGCCGATCTCGCGCTTTACTGCGCCAAGAATTCAGGCCGCAACTGCAGCAACATCTATCAGGAAAGCATGCAGAAGGACTTCACCAAAAGTTGGCTCATCTACAAGAATTAGAAGCAAAGCCAACCAACCGCCGGCGCTGCTTTCCCAGGCATGCCGGCGGCTTGCCTACCAGAGTGTCTTGGCCGCCCGCGCCGGCCACTCGCGATCATAGGCCTCCTGATTGAAATCGCCCTTCGCCGCCTTGAGCATCATGCCCGGCGACGGCAGGCTTGCCGGATCGACGAACCTTTCCACATTCCAAAGCTCGGCCCGCATCACCGCTCGCGCGCACTGGAAATAAACCTCGTCGATCGTGATGACGACGACGCAGCGCGGATGCTTGCCATCCATTTCGAAACTGTCCAGCAAGGCGGGCTCGATGCAGACAACAGCCTGACCGTTGAGCCGCATCGTCGTGTTCGATCCCGGAACCAGAAACATCAAGGCTATACGCGGATCGCGCACGATATTGGCGAGAGAATCGATGCGATTATTGCCGCGCCAGTCAGGCAGATGCAGCGTCTTTTCATCCGCGACGCGCACGACGCCGCCAAGGTCACCGCGCGGTGAGCAATCCAGCCCTTCCGGCCCGACCGTCGCCAGCGCCATGAACGGAGAAGCTTCGATCATCCGGCGATAGAGGGGCGTCAACACCTTCGTCACCTTGGTGATCGACGCTTCGCCAGCATCCCCATAGAGCCCCTTCAGCTCCTCGACTGATGCAACGATATGCATGCTGCCTTGCGCCTCCTTGTGGCGGTCTGCCCAAAAGCCCGCGCGACGCAAGGGTTGCTATGATGAGCGACGCAGCGGGGTTCGGTAAAACGATAGCACCGTCTCGTCATGATTTTCGAGCGGATTTTCCACCTCGATATCCTCGGCAAGAAAGCCCTCGATCGCGCCAAACACCGGTGCGGCGCCGACGATGCGCCGGTGGCCGAAGCCGTTGGCCCAGAAAAGGCGAACATGCGATCCCTCGGCGGCATAGGCGCGCGCGTGATCGGCACTCACCTCCTTGTCGTCCTCGGCATGAATGACGAGCACAGGTCGGCTCGGATCGAGCCTGCCGCGCTTCTGGTCATAGGAAGCAAGCGTCCTGCCCGTCACCCGGCGGACCTCGTCTTCCAGGGCCGCCTGCGTCGCTGGGCCGAGCCTCATCAGGCGGCCGAAATCCTTGAACAGCCAGCCCATGGCACTCGGCGCGCCAATCAGCACCAGCCTGCCTGGCCGAAACGGATCGACATCAGGCAGAAAGCCCGCAGACGCCAGCGTCAGAGATGCCCCGCCGAAGGAATGTCCGATCGCGGCATCGAAGGCGCCAAAGCGCGCCGAGGCGGCTGCGATGGCGGAAACGGCCAGGCGCACGTTCAGGAACCGTCCATCCGAGCGGCCATGCCCGGGAAGATCGAGCGAAATCACTTCCGCGCCGCTGCTGGCAAGGAACGCCGTCAATTCGGACATGTATTCGCTGCTGGAGCCCCAGCCATGCACGACGAGATACCGCTTGCGCGACCCCTTCGCCCCGCCATTGAAACGATAGGCCATGGCGCGACCGCCTGTAAACGGCAGCATGATCCGCTCCGCCGCAAGAAGGCGCTCCCTGCCCTCCACATGCGCTGCCCTGGCTTTTGAGCCGCGCGGCCGACGCGGCGGCGTCAGACAGAAAAGCCGGAAAGCTGCCTTGCCGGCGAGCCGCGGAGATAGCCGTTCGAGGCTGGACAGACCCGACCGGGTGACCTTGAGCGCAAAGGATGGCATAGTGGGAATCCAGTAATGTTCAACCATGAACAATAAAGTACAACGATGAACAAAAATCAATCCCTTCTTTGGGACCATCCGCGTTTTAGAAGCTGGATTGCCGTCGCGCGCGCCTGCCAGTTGATGCAGCAATCGCTGGCGCGGGCATTGGCATATCTCGATATCAAGCCGCCGCATCTCGACATTCTGGTCAATCTCTTTCGCTTCGAAGGCATTTCCCAGCAGGAACTCGCCCGCAAGCTGCTGGTCGGCCGCTCCAACATGAGCATGTTGCTGCCGCAGATGGAAAAGCGCGGATTGATCGCGCGGCGCGGCGACCCCTATGACAAGCGTGTGCTGCGCCTGTATCTGACCGAGGAAGGCCGGCGCGTGACGGAAGAAGCGATGACCATCCAGACGGCACTCATCGATCGCACAATGTCGGATGCGCCGATCGACGAATGCGAACGCATGACGGCCCACATGGAGCGCATCATCGGCCTGCTGATGCAGGACGAGCGCGAACCCTTGGAGCTGGTTGACGATCAGTGATCGCTGGTCGAGCGCGCCGAGGGGACGACGCGGCTCAGCGAGGCGAACTCCCAGATCGCAACGACGATCAGCACGGCCGTGGCGAGAATGCCGAGCTGGTAGACCATGACCATCGGCAAGGTAAGGAGCAAAAGCACCAGGCCGGCGAGACCCACCGTATGCGACAATGGCGGCCGGCCGGTGGTTACTCCTTTGAACCACAGGTTTCCGAGCAGGAACACGACCGGGCCGCCAAGGATGGCCGCGGCTGCATGCATATCGGCGGGATCACGAGGATGGGCGAACAGGAATTCGTCGCCGACGACGCTCAGCATGATGCCGGCGAGAATGGCAATATGCGCATAGGTGAACGCCAGCCGCGCCATGCTCCCGGGTGTCTCGTCGTGTTCGATGCGGTGAGCGGCCCTTTCATGACCGAACTGAAAGTAGATCCACCAGAGGGCGACAGTGCCGACGAAGGCGGTAATGAACACTGCAACGATCAAAGGCGTGACCGGTTGTTCGGCAAAGACCTTGCCCGCCTGGAGAACCGCCTCGCCGAGGCAGATGATAATGAAAAGGGCACAACGTTCGGCCAGATGGGCGCCAGAGACATCCCAGTCGGCGGTCGTCGACTGACCGAGGCCGGGCACCCGAAACCCCAGCGCTGGAGCCGAATATTCGATGATGAGCGCCAGCAGCCAGAGTATGAGCCGCGTCTCGCCCTCCACCAGCGCACCGGCGATCCAGAAAATGCCCGAGAATATGAACCAGCTGCTGATGCGAAGGAAATTGCGGTAGTTGGAGCGGCTGGCGTGCCTGAGGGCATAGACCGTAAAGAGCGATCGCCCGACCTGCATGAAGACATAGGCGCCGGCAAAGAAAATCGCCTTCTCGCCAAAAGCCTCCGGGATCGCGGCCGAAAGGATGAGGCCCGCGAACATCAGCGTGAACAGCATGATGCGCACCGGCATGCGATCCGGATCGAGCCAGTTCGTGACCCATGCCGTGCAGACCCATACCCACCACACCGCGAAAATCAGCATGATGGCTTCCAGCACGCCCAGCACCGTGAAATGCTCGGCCAGGGTATGCGCCAGCTGCGAAATCGAGAAGACGAAGACCAGATCGAAAAACAGCTCGACGAAGGAGACCTTGCTCTCGTTCTTGCCGCCCTTGGCGCGAAGCCAGTTTTCCCTACCCCCCAGGATCATGCCTGCGCCCCTCCGTCCGTTGCTGAAGATTGTGCTAGAGCGTGATGCCGAAAAGTGTAGGCGGTTTTCGGATGACATCACGCTCTACTTCTTTGATTCTAGAGCGGATTCATATTTTACGTCGATTCGACCTAAAATCATCCGGCTCTAGTGCGGCCTTCTGATCGGATCGCGGCTAAGACCCTTTTCCTTCAATTCGGCCTCGTAGGCCGAAAAAAGCTCATGGCCCTTCTCGCCCAGTTCGCGCAGATAGGACCATGTGAAAATGCCCGTGTCGTGCATGTCGTCGAACCCGATGCGCACGGCGTAGTTGCCTGTGGGGATCATCGACATGATGCCGACATCGCGCTTGCCGGGCACGGTGACCTTCTGTCCCGGCCCGTGCCCCTGCACTTCGGCGGAGGGAGACAGGACCCGCAGCATCTCCGCCGGCAAATCGAAACTCGCGCCGTCATCGAATGTCACCAGCAGGCGGTGACGATCCTTCGAAACTCGTAATTCAGTCGGCCAGGTGTCGCTCATCGATATTCCAACTGTTTCAGTGGCTTTGTCGAGAATTATGCCGCGGCTCCTATATACGCAAGTCTAATTGAAAAGCATTTTCCTTGACGCAACAATCGCCTATGCACACATTAGTAGCCTGACGGAGGTTCGAGTGAATAGCATTGTTGGTATGATAGGCGACGCATCGCCGCTGGCGGCGGATACAGGCCCGATGATTGACCCCTTTGGGCGTGCCGTCACCTATTTGCGCGTTTCCGTCACAGACCGTTGCGACTTCCGCTGCACCTACTGCATGGCGGAGCACATGACCTTCCTGCCCAAGAAAGATCTCTTGACGCTCGAAGAGCTCGACCGGCTCTGTTCCGCCTTCATCGCCAAGGGCGTCCGCAAGATCAGGCTCACCGGCGGCGAGCCATTGGTACGCAAGAACATCATGTTCCTTGTCCGCAAGCTGGGCGAAAGCGTGCAGAATGGCACGCTCGACGAATTGACCCTGACGACGAACGGCTCGCAGCTCGCCCGCCATGCCGACGAGCTTTACGATAGCGGCGTCAGACGCATCAACGTTTCGCTCGATACGCTCGATCCCGACAAATTCCAGGCCATCACCCGCTGGGGAGACTTCTCCAAGGTCATGGAAGGCATCGACGCGGCGCAGAACGCCGGCCTGAAGATCAAGCTGAACGCCGTCGCGCTCAAGGGCTTCAACGACACCGAAATTCCCGGGCTGCTTCGGTTCGCGCATGGTCGCGGCATGGACCTGACCGTCATCGAGACCATGCCCATGGGCGAGATCGACGAGGATCGTACAGACCAGTATCTGCCGCTCTCCGAGCTACGCGCCGATCTCGAGCGTCAGTTCACGCTGACCGAGATTCCCTACAAGACGGGCGGCCCTGCCCGCTACGTCGAAGTCGCCGAAACAGGCGGTCGCCTCGGCTTCATCACGCCGATGACCCATAATTTCTGCGAAAGCTGTAATCGCGTGCGGCTCACCTGCACGGGCACGCTCTATATGTGCCTTGGGCAGAATGACGCGGCCGACCTGCGCACGGCGCTCCGCGCCAGTGAAGACGACGCCCTGCTCCATGCCGCGATCGACGAAGCGATTACCCGCAAACCTAAAGGTCACGATTTCATCATCGACCGCACGCACAATCGACCGGCAGTCGCGCGCCACATGAGCGTTACCGGCGGCTAACCCCTATCGAGAACATCAACATGCAGCTTGAGCTCATTCGCAATGCGACGCTGAAGATCACCTATGGCCGCCATGTCCTGCTGATCGATCCCTATTTCGCGCCGCGCCACAGTCTCCCATCCTTCACGGGTCGCTCTCCAAACCCGATGACCGAACTGCCATGTTCGATCGACGACATCCTTGATGGCGTCGAGCTGGTGATCGTGTCGCACCTGCATACCGATCATTTCGATGGCGTGGCAAAGGAGCGCGTCGCGAAATCGCTGCCGATCCTCTGCCAACCCGGCGACGAAGAGAAGATCCGGGAGTCCGGCTTTACCAGCGTCACACCCCTCACCCAATCCACCCTATGGCAAGGACTGACGATCACGCCGCGGCAAGGCAGCCATGGCCTCGGGCCGGTGGTGGAAAAAATGGGCCATGTCATCGGCTTCACGCTCGAGGCTGCCGGCGAACCCACTGTCTACTGGGCAGGCGATACGGTGCTCTATCCGCCGGTCGCTGAAACAATCCAGCAGGTCTCGCCCGATATCATCATCACGCATTCCTGCGGCGCACGCTGGGACGGGGATTTGATCGTGATGGATGCCGACCAGACGCTCGAAGTCAGCCGCCTGGCACCTCAGGCGATCATCGTCGCAACCCACATGGAAGCGCTCGACCACGCCACTGTGACGCGGCATGACCTTCGCCAAGCGGCAGACGCTGGCGATATCGCCCCCTCGCGGCTGCTGATCCCCGCCGATGGCGAAACACTGCATCTCGGTCGATAATTCGCCAGCAATTCAACGATCGCCCTAACAAACGTCAATCGAAAAGCGCCGGACCATTGGCCCGGCGCTTTTTTTTGATTCCTGGTGCTCTTTCGACCGATGCAGCCTTACGCAGCGCGGTAGCGCGCTTCCGCATCATCATAATTTGGGTAATCCGTCTCGCCATCGCCGGTCCGGAAACGATCGATCTTTTCGGACAGCATATCGACGCGCTGGCGCAGGCCGTGGATTTCGGCATTGTTCTCCTCGACCATGGCCGCGTTGCGCTGGGTGATCAACTCGACTTCGGAAACAGCGCGGGTCACTTCCTCGATGCCGGTCGACTGCTCGGTTGTAGCGGACGAAATATCGGCCACGAGCCTCTGGACCCCGGTAACGTGGCTGATGATCTCCGTCAGCGCCGCGCCGGTCTGCTCGACCAGGCGAACGCCATTCTGCACCTGCGTCGAGCTTGCCGAGATCAGACCCTTGATTTCCTTCGCCGCATTGGCGCAGCGCTGCGCCAGCTCGCGGACTTCCTGTGCCACCACGGCAAAGCCGCGGCCCGCCTCGCCGGCGCGGGCTGCCTCGACGCCGGCATTCAGCGCGAGAAGATTGGTCTGGAAGGCAATCTCGTCGATGACGCCGATGATCGTGGCGATCTTCTCCGACGAGCGGTTGATTTCGCTCATGGCGCCGACTGCCTTGGCCACCACTTCGCCCGATTGCGTCGCATAGGCCTGCGTTTCATTGACGGAGCTCGCGGTCTGCCGGGCGCGATCGGCGGTCGAACGCACGACGTCGCTCAGACGGTGCAGCGCCCGCGAGCTTTCCTCGAGAGCGGCCGCCTGTTGCTCTGTACGCCGCGCCAGATCGTCCGCCGACATGGCAAGATTACCGGTGCCGCCCTTGATCTCTTCAGCGGTGTAGCGAACGTCAGTCAGCGTCTCGCGCAGCGCTTCGATTGCATGATTGTAGGTGAAGGCCATTTCCACGAAGTCCGCGGAGAGATCTTCGCGCATGCTCTCTTCCAGATTGCCGTCGGCAAGCTTGGCGAGAACCTCGGCCAGGGCGTTGAGCGCCTGCTTCTGTTCAGCCTCAATGCGGGCGCGCTCGGCGGCACGGCGGTCCGCCTCCTCCGCAGAGAGCGCACGGGCGCTTTCCGCCTCCCGCTCCAGGCGGACGTTCTCAAGCGCGGCATCGCGGAAGACGCTGACGGAGCGCACCATGTCGCCGATCTCGTCACCGCGATTGCGCCCGTCTATCGCCACTTCCAGATCACCGCTTGCAAGGCGCGTCATGATCTCGCTGACGCGCTTCAGCGGGCCACGGAGGGTCTCCACCAGCATCAGGCCACCGATGATGGCGAGCAGCGTGCCGAGGATCATGGCGATGACCGAGACATTGGCTGAACGCTCGCTGTCTTCCTTGCCGATCTCCTGCGCCTGAGCGACGAAGCTGCGAAGTGACGTCATCGCGTCGGCCAGCATACCGTTGGACTGAACACGTGTCGTCTTCCAGTCGGCTGAGGTCTGCAGCAGATCGGCCGATCCATTCGTCAATCCGTCGATCAATGGCTTCATGTGAGCCGCAAAGTCACGCATGGTGGCGTTCGTCTGGCCGAGCTCCGAAATTCTGGCTGCAACCGTCTGCAGGTCTTTCAGATCCGCAAGCACCGGATCGCGTGAAGCGGCATCGCGGACATTTTCCATGCGCGAGGCATGTAACGTCAGACGGTCGACGAGGCCGAGCGCCTGGTCGACATGATCCAGAAGCTCCTTCTGGCCGTCGATGATCTTGTCGAGACTGACGAAACGATCGGCGGCGGTGTCGCTGTTCTTCGCCGATTGGAGGGTCATCTCGCCCTCGATCTTCACGAAGCTCTGCAGGATCGGGCCCATGGCCTCGACCTTCTGGTCGGGCGTGCCGGAGCCCTTCAGGACCGCATCGAGCTTGTCGGCAGCATCGGAGGCGTTCGCAACGAGGCTGGCGCCGCGCTTCGATACCAGCGCCTTGGAAATGGTGACCTGCTTCAGAATGGCGTCCGCATAAGTGCGCGCATCCGATATTTCTTCGGTGGAGTCGGCGGCCATCTGCACCTGAATGCGCAGATTGCTCATCTTCTCCGAGAGCCCCTTATAGGCAGCGGCATCGTAGAGCAGTTCCTTGGCGAAAGTTTCCTTGTCGCTGAAATCCTTGCGGATGATGTCGATCTGTTTGCCGGCCGCCTTGGCGGTCGCCTCGATGTTCTGGACGGCCTTTTGGATGGCCCCGACGTCGCTATCCTGCTTCTGCCGGATGGACCAGAGCGTGGCTTCCTGCGTGCGCATCTTGGCGGCGAGATCGCTGACCGGAACGATCTTGGCGCGCTGATCGTCGCTCAGCAACCCGCTCAGGCGAAGCACGCCCCGCTCCTGCGCATCGATCTTGTCGGCCAGTCCCTGGCGGGTCTCTTCGGAAGGCGATCCGGTGAATTCCTGCAGGGCGGCCTGCAGATTTTCAAAGTCACTGATGTTTTCAATCGTGGCGCGCGTCACGGTCATATGACCGTTCAGAATATTGGCCGTGTGATAGCCGACGAGGCCCACACCAGCGATGAGAACCACCAGCGGCACCACGAAAATAAGGACCTTGGTGACAATCCTGCGGCCTTGCAAAAGACGATCAATGAAAAACATGCGGCGCCTCAACTGGATTATTAAAAATCTCCAGCGAAGGCGGGATCGTCATTCCTGCTGCGCTGCGGTAGGTGCTTCTGCCTCATGCAAAACCGCTGCGAGCCTCGGGAAATAAGATTGAATAAGAATTAATCCCCCGCCTGAAACCCTTCGCATCGGCAAAAATATTACAACCGACGTATTATTTCGCGACCATTGCGCGAAAAACCGTCTGTTTCGCGACAACTCCACCGCATCGCACAATCGAATTCAACCGCAGTCAAAGGACAAGCGATTCCAATTTGCGGAAAACGGCGCTAATCCAGATGGATATATCGGGGGGACTCATCTTTCTCATGCGACTGACCAAGAATACGCAGGGCGCACTTCTCATGGCCATATCCATGGCCGGCTTTTCCTGCAGCGACGCCTTGTCGAAGTCGGTCATCGTCACGATGAACGCGGGCGAGATCATCTTCATCCGCGGGTTGTTTACGACCCTTTTCGTCTATCTGCTCGCCCGCCGCATGGGTGCGCTGCGCAGCTGGAAGGTCATTCTGCAGCCAATGATTGCGCTGCGGATCGCCTGCGAGGCGCTGGCGGCGATAACCTATATTACCGCCCTTGGAATGATGCCGATTGCCAATGCCTCGGCCATCCAGCAGGCCGTGCCGCTTGCCGTCACGCTCGGCGCGATGATCTTTCTGAAGGAGCCGGTGGGGTGGCGGCGCTGGACGGCGATCATGGTCGGTTTCGTCGGTGTTCTCATCATCATCCGGCCCGGACCGGACGGTTTCAACACCGCGGCGCTGCTCGTCATCACCTGCATGTTCGCGACCGCGGCCCGAGACCTGGCGACCCGCTGCGTCGACAAGGACGTGCCATCGCTGATGGTGACGCTCTGCACCGCAATCTCCATCTCCATATTCGGAGCATTGTGCATCGTTCCCCTTGGTGGCTGGCAACCGGTGGGCACAACGTCGCTTCTCCAGATCCTGCTGGCCTCGGTTCTGGTGCTGATAGGCTATCAGGCGGTCATATTGGCCATGCGCACGGGCGAAATCTCGTTCATCGCACCGTTCCGCTATCTCAGTCTCATCTGGTCGGCTCTGCTCGGCCTGATCGCCTTTGGCGAGATGCCGGACGGATGGTCGATCATCGGTGCGGCCGTTGTCATCGCCTCCGGCATCTATACTTTCTATCGAGAAAGCAAGCGGAGGGCGGCCGAGCCCGTCGCACAGGAATCAAAACCCCGCGTTCCCGCCTGAGGTCGCAATCATGCCCGGCTTCATCGCCAAACCTGAAGACATTCCCGTCGTTCTGCTTGCGGGTGGCCGGTCGAGCCGTATGGGCGTCAACAAGGCGTTCGCATTGCTCGCCGGCGAAAGCCTGCTCGCCCGCATCTCCTCGAAAATCGGAGAACGGCAAAGCAGGCCAATCGCTCTCAATGCGGATACCGATTGGCCTGATGCCATGGGGATGTTGCTTGTCCCCGACAGTATTCCCGGAAAATTGGGGCCGCTTGCAGGTGTGCTCGCCGCAATGCAAGATGCGATATTGCGATATCCGCAAGTCTCGCATGTCGCCACGATCCCCATCGACACCCCTTTCTTTGCGCCCGACCTCATCGCGCGCCTGGCCGATGTCCTCCACGGTCCCGACGAGATTGCCATTGCCGCATCGCTCGGCCAGGATCATCCCGTTTTCGGCCTTTGGCCCGTTTCTGCCGCTACCGATCTGGAGCGATGGATCGTCTCCGACGAAAAGCGCCGCGTCAGGGATTTCCTCGCCCTGCACAAGGTCCTGCAGGTGGAATTTCCTGCAATTGAAACGGCCATCGGCCCTCTCGACCCCTTCTTCAACATCAATACGCCCGCCGATCTCGCCGAAGCCGAGACGTGGCTGGCAGCCTTGGAAAGCATGCCATGACGAAGTCTCGACCAAAAATCTTCGGTCTTGCCGGCTGGAAGAATTCCGGCAAGACGGGACTTGCCGTGCGGCTGGTCACCGAGTTCACCCAGCGCGGCTATCGGATCTCGACGATCAAGCATGCGCATCATGATTTCGATATCGACAAGGTCGGTGCCGACAGTTTTCGCCATCGCGAGGCTGGCGCGCATGAAGTCACCATCGTTTCCGGCACACGCTATGCCATCATGCACGAATTGCGCGGCGAGCCGGAACCCAGTTTCGAAGAGATACTGGCGCGCCTTGCCCCTTGCGACCTCGTTCTGATCGAGGGTTACAAGCGCGAACCCATACCCAAGATCGAGGCCCGCCGGCTGGAAGCGGCCAAATGCGAACCGCTTGCCCCTCAGGACCCCCACATCGTCGCCATCGCCGCCGACCATCCGGTGGAAGACGCCGGCTCGCTTGCCGTTTTCGACCTCAACGATACGCTTGCCATTGCCGATTTCATCGCCGCAAGGGTCGGCCTCGGCAAGCCGCCGACATGAAAAGGCCGCCGGTTTCCCGGCGGCCCCTCGTTTGAATGTAGCCTGACGCTTACCGGTTGGAGGCAACCGGGCGCACCAGCGGCGTGATGCGGCGGATGGTGACGCGGCGGTTCTCCTGCGACGGGCCGGTCGTGTTCACCTTCAGGTACTGCTCGCCATAGCCCTGGGTTACCAGATTTTCGGCCGGAATGCCGTAGACATCCGACAGGACATTGGCGACCGATTCCGCACGCTGGTCCGACAGGATCAGGTTGCTCTGGGCCGAGCCCACGGCATCCGTATGACCTTCGATGAGGAAGGTCTCGGTCGGATCACGCTTGACGATCTTCGATATGCCGTCGGCGACCCCACGCAGAGTGCTCGCCTGCGACATCGGAATGTCGGCGCTGCCCGTTGCGAAGGTGATCGTGTCGAGGTCGATACGGCGGATCTTGTCGCGGATACGAGCCGAATAACGGACTTCGTTGACCGAATAGATACGCTCGACCGGCTCGACCGGCGGCTCGCGCAGGAAGTCGTAATAGTCGGCGTTACGGTTGGATGCCGTATCGATGATGTACTGGCTCAACGGAATGAGCAGGCGCATCGGCGGCAGGCTGTCGCCCGGATCGCGGAAATAGTCGTCATGATCCGGCTGGTCTTCCAGCTCCGGCGAGTAGAACAGCACGTATTCGCGGCCGCGGGCGTCGATGCGCGAGCGCTGGATGATGTCGCCATAGCGGTTGCGAATGGTAACGATGCGATCGCCATCAGGCCGATCGATCGTCTCGCGATAACGATCCCGCGACAATTGCTCATAGTTCGGACGCTCGCCATCACGAACGAAGCGGTCGCTGTCATCGTGGCGAACCACATAGGTGTTGTCGACGTTGATGACGGTGCGATTGTCCTGATTGATGATGGTTTGGACTATCGTTCCTTGCGGCCCCTGCGGCGCGACGAAATCCGGCCGGCGGTCGATCCGGCGCCCCTGCTCGCTGGTCACGGCTTCGATCTTCACGGGCGGCTGTGCCTGGCCTCCACCCGTCACGCGCTGAGCTTCGGCGTCGGATGCCGGCGGCTTCGTATAGGCCGGAGGCGGCTGCTGGCCCGGAACATTCTGTGCCTGACCGTTCTGGCCCTGACCTTGACCGTTTTGGCCCTGCCCACGACCACCCTGAGCTCCCGGAGCGCCGGGGTTCTGGCCGTTGTTCAGATGCTCGCCACGACGAACCGCATCCTTCTGGCTGTCGAGAACGGCGCTGCCGTTTTCAACGGGCAGGATGACCGGGCCCTTGGCGGACGCTGGGTCCTCGGCGATCTTCTTTCGGCGTTCCAGCTCCTGCGGCGAGACCTGCTCGGCCGGAGGCACCTGGATTTCGCCGGCCTGCTGACCGTTGCCGTTGGCCGCCGGAGCGGTCGCACCGCCCTGTGCCGGTGTCTCGGTGCCGTTGGCCGGCTGTTGCTTGCCGGGCTGCGGCTTTGCCTGATTCTCGGGCTGGGTGGGCTCTGCCTGCGGCTCGCCCTTCTGGGCCGGCTGCTGCGGATTGGCAGCGGGCTGCTCGCCCTGCTGCTGATTCTGCGGTTGCTTGCCGTGGGTCTTGTCGCCACCCTTCTGTCCCTGCTGGGCGCCGGGCGTTGCGGGTTGGGCTTCGGGCTGGCCCTGCGCTCCGGGTTGTGCCTCGGTACCCGGCTGAGCCTTGTGACCCTGCGCCGGCTCGCCTGCGGGTGCAGGCTGCTGTTCGGCTGGCTGCTTTGCCGGGTTCTCGGTCTGACCCTGCTGCTTGGGCTGTGGCTTGGCTTCAGGCTGCGCCTGCTTTCCGGGCTGAGCCTCTTGGTTCTGCGGCTGCTGTGCCGCGGGGGCTTCATTCTGCGCCGGCGCAGGCTGTTCCTTCGGCTGAGGCTTGCCCTTGGGCTGCGGCTTGGCTTCAGGCTGGGCCTCTTCGGCAGGCTGCTGTTTTGCCTTCGGCTGCGGAGCCTCGGCCGGCTGTTCCGCCTCGGGCTGCTTGGCTTCCGGCTGTTTGGCCTTCGGCTTCGGCTGAGGCGCTTCCGGCTCGGCCTCGGGAGCAACGGCCTTGGGTTGCGGCTTGGCTTCAGGCTGGGCCTGCGGCTCTTCCGCCGGCTGCTGGCGCTGTTTTTTCGGCTCGGGCGGAGCCTCTGCAGCCGGCTGCTGCTTCTGCGGCTTCGGCTGCTCCTGCTCCGCGGGCTGCTGATGCTCGGCCTTCGGCGGCTGGGCTTCCGGCTGCTGCTGCTTCGGCGCCTTCTGCTGCGGCTCGCCTTCAGGCTCGGCCTGCTTCATCTGGTGCTGCTGTTCCGCGCCACCCTGATGCTTCTGGCCCTGCGGTTCACCCTCTCCGCCTTCGGCGGGCTTCTTGTGCTTGGGCTGCTCTTCGTCAGGCTGCGCTGCCGGCGCTTCCTGCTGCGCCACCTCGAAACTCGAGCTGGCAGCAACGGTGTTCGCGCCAACGATACCATTGTTCAGCGGTGCGATGGGCTGTTCACGAAGCGCCGCTGCTGCTGCCGGCTCGAATGCGAGCGATAGCGAAAGCAGCGGAAACGCGGCGCTGGCAAAAAGTCTGGATCGCTTTCCCATATGGGTCTCCTCTTATGATCTTTGTCCGCCGAATTGCGAATCTCAGCGGGCAAGGCGATTGCCTCAAGATCCCGGCCAATTTTCGGTTCTCATGAGGCTGAATCGCGGCAAGCCGCTATAAGTTCCCGCACTATTAGGTTGCCGCAATTAACCCTGGCTGAACGTAGCGGATGGCTTTCGTTCAGATTTCCCTTTGGCGCGTTCGCATTACGGCGGCATTGCGCAAAGGCGGGTTACCTTCGTAATTCCAGTTGCATTTTCCAAAAAAAAAGTACGAATATCGCCACAAGGCGGGCCACCGGCCCGCTCCACTCGAGCCGTCTGCCAAAAACAATAATGGGCCGCCGGCCACCAACAGAGAGGGTCAATATGCGCATCTCCACTCGTCTTTTTGCCGCTGCATCCTTCGCCGCGATGTCGCTCGTCGCAGGCGCGGCGCTTGCGGACGGCGACACGATCGTCTTCGGCACCGACGCGACCTACCCGCCCTTCGAATCGCTGGAAGCAGGCGGCAAGTTCGTCGGCTTCGACATTGATATAGCCAATGCGCTTTGCGATCAGATGAAGGTCAAGTGCAGCTTCGTGAATCAGGATTTCGACGGCATCATCCCGGCCCTGCAGGCCAAGAAGTTCGACGCCGTCATCTCGTCCATGTCGATCACGCCTGAACGCGAAAAGATCGTCGACTTCACGAACAAGATCTACAATACGCCGCCGGCGATCGCCGTTCCGAAGGATTCGACCATCAAGGAAGCGACCGACGAAGCCCTGAAGGGCAAGTCGATCGGCGCCCAGTCCTCCACGACCCATGCCAACTATGCGACCGTCCACCTGAAGGACGCCGAGCTGAAGCTCTATCCGTCGGCCGACGAATACAAGCTCGACCTCGGCAACGGCCGTATCGATGCCGCCATCGACGACGTCGTCGTCCTGTCGGAATGGGTGAAGTCGGATGCCGGCAGCTGCTGCAAGATGCTCGGCACGCTGAAAATCGACCCGGTCGTCAACGGCGCTGGCGCCGGTATCGCTATCCGCAAGGGCGATACGGCTCTCAAGGACAAGCTGAACGCCGCGATCGCTGCGATCCGCACCGACGGCACCTACAAGAAGATTCAGGACAAGTATTTCGATTTCGACGTCTACGGCGACTGATCGTCCGTCGATTCCCTGGGAAAAGACGACGGCGGAAGCTTGCTCTTCCGCCGTTTTTGTTTGACAACGAGAAGAATATAAGCAGAAACGCGGCAAAAGCCGCTAGGGGAAATACAGCATGAGCGGATTGTTTTCCGCCCTCGGTTCTTTTTGGACCTGGTTGACTACGATTTTTGACCCATTGTGTGGTCCGGCCGGTTTGTTCAGTGTGTTCTTCCAGAACACGATGCTGGCCTGTGGTGATACCGGCTGGGGCGATGAACTGGCCGGTGGCCTGAAGGTTACGATAGCCGTTGCAGTGCTGACGCTGCCGCTCGGGCTCGTCATCGGCTTCTTCGTCGCACTTGCGCAGCAATCGGAAGAGAAGTCGCTGCGGCTTGCCGCCGGCGTGTTCACGACGATTTTCCGCGGCCTGCCGGAGCTGCTGACGCTGTTCATCATCTACTACGGTATGCAGATCCTACTGCAGTCCGTGCTAGCCAAATTCGGCTATGATGGCCCGATCGAGATCAATGCCTTTGCCGCCGGCATGATCGCCCTGGCGATCGTCTTCTCGGCCTATTGCTCCGAGGTGCTGGTGTCCGCCTTCAAGGCGATCCCCAAGGGCCAATACGAAGCCGGCGACGCGCTCGGCTTCCATCGCGTGCGCACGATGCGGTTGATCATCCTGCCGCAGCTTGTCCGCATCTCGCTGCCGAACCTTGGAAATCTCTGGATGAACCTGCTGAAGGACACGTCCTACGTTTCGATCATCGGTCTTGCCGACATCATCAGGCAAACGGGCATCGCCGTGCGCTCGACAAAAGCACCCTTCACCTTCTATTCAATCGCTTGCCTGTTCTATCTGACGTTGGCCGTGATTTCTTCGATCGGTCTCTTCTATCTCGATCGATGGGCCAAACGTGCGGAGGTTCATCGATGAGCCATGCCGAAGTCCTGATAGCGGCACAGCCTGCGCCGCCAAAGGCAGCTAGAAAACTGTCCAAATCCGCCATCGCCGGCTATTCCTTCCTGACCCTATGGGCCATTCTCGGCATCGCCCTGATATCGATGGTCGTGACCGGCTGGGATGTCGACAAGCTCCAGACCTACGGGCCTCGGCTCCTGCATGGCCTCTGGATCACCGTCAAGCTGGTCGCCATATCCTTTGTTCTCGGCGCGATCCTGTCGATACCGCTGGCGTTTGCCCGCATGTCGAGCAACAGGATTCTGAGCACGCTGACCTATTGCTACGTCTATCTGTTTCGCGGCACGCCGCTGCTGGCACAGATTTTCATGGTCTATTACGGCTTTCCGAGCTTTCGCTGGCTCTTCGAGGATATCGGCCTCTGGTGGTTCTTCAAGGACCCCTTCTATTGCGGCGTCTTCGCTATGACGCTGAACACGGCCGCCTATCAGACGGAAATCGTCCGGGGCGCCATCCAGAGCGTGCCGAAGGGGCAGAGAGAAGCGGCAAATGCGCTTGGCATCCACACGTGGATCGCCTTCCGCAAGATCATCATTCCCCAGGCGCTCATCGTGGCGCTGCGCCCCTACGGCAATGAGATCATCCTTCTGATCAAGAGCTCGGCCACCGTCTCCATCATCACCGTCTATGACCTGATGGGCGAGACGCGCTACGCGTTCTCCCGCACCTACGACTACCAGATCTATCTCTGGGCAGCGATTTTCTACCTGGTGATCGTCGAGCTCATGCGCAACGGCTGGGCGCGGATGGAAGGCCGCTTGACCCGGCATCTCAAGCGCTGATCCCGTAAGGGGCGGCGTTGAAGCGCCGCCTTTGGCAGCACTCTCCGATCTTCGCTGCTAACATATTGATTTCTGTGAATAAAATTGCCTTCATGACGGTTTTGTAAAGCTTGAGTTTACCATCAGCTGTTTCCATATCCATGTGACCATGAGTCACGAACAAAAATGGGAACGGAAAGAGAAAGCTCATGCACGACGACATGCAAAAGCAGTTGCAGGGTTATGGGTTGACGACAGCGCAGATCTTCTACCGCCTGCCCGACCATCCGCAATTTCTCCAGACCTATATCTGGCAAGACTATGATCTCGCCCCGAACTTCCCGGAAATGCGCGGCTTCCTGAGATTCTGGCAGGAGACGCTGGATGGGCCGCTCCATTCCGTGCGCTATGTCCATCGCAAGCTGATTTCGGCGACCGAATGGCGTGCGGTGAAGGGGGAGCTCATCCTGCACTGAGGCATGAGGCCGAGTATGTCGCCTTGTTCAGGTGGCGAGCGGCGGCCGTCAGACATGCGCCTCGCCATGGATGAAATCGCCATCGTCAGGCCCGCGATGGAGCGTGCCGTAGAGAATGGCGGCATAGAAGGCGGCGACGAGGATGATGACAACGAAGCCGGGCATCGGTCCGAGGGCCGCATTGTCGGCAATATAGCCCCATGAGCGCGCCTGCTCCTGCGCCAGGGCGTCCGTCTGCAACCTCGGCGTCGAAATCTTCAGGACCCACGCCAGCAGCAGGATCGCATACATCCAGCAGTAATTGCGCCGCAACCGCCGTTGCACCGCCTCGGCATGGCTGAGCAGCAGCCGCGGAGACCGCAGGCTAGCCGCAATCGGCAGAGCCCAGTCGGAATTGAGTTCGGCTTGCGGCGACAGAATCTGCGCAAAATAGTGCCGCTCCAGTTGCCGCACCCGCGAACGGTAGACATCGAAAAAGCGATATCGCCGCGCCTCGATCATCAGCAAAAGCGTGATCAGCATCATCCCGAACAACAGCACGCCGTGATGCGACGACGGCGTCGACAACGATACAGACAGCAGCGCCGCGACCACCGTGATCGCCCAGTTCGACGTCCGGTCGATACGGTCGCGCCAGCTGGTCATTCTCGCCAGTTCGCCTCGATAGTAATGCGTCAATGTGTTGGTGACTTCAGCCGAGGTCGCCGGCAGGGAGGGGCGCACACGCCCTGCTCCATCGCCCGTCGAGCCTCCGGCCGTCAGTTCGGTATCCATTGTCGTTCCTCCCTTATTGATTGTTCTATGCGGATAGCGCCCCCAATTCGCCTTCGCCGAGAGCGATATTCTGCGCCTGCACGGCAAGCATTGCAAAAGCCGCGCAAGCGTCTTAATGCCTGCGTGACAAAAGGAAGGGCCTGGAACCATGGCAAAAAAGAAGATCGACGAAGACGCGCTTGCGGAAGCCTATAACCAGGCATTGGCGCTGGAGAAGGCGGGCGATATCGACGCTGCGGTTCGGGCCTATGAGCACGTTCTGGCCCTCGACCCGGAAGACCATGGCGGCGCAGCCGTGCGCATTGCCTCCATGGGGCGCGGCGAAACGCCGGCAAAGGCGCCCGACGCTTACGTCGAGACCCTGTTCGACCAGCATGCGGAGGTTTTTGAGGACGTGCTCGTGGAGCAGCTCGGCTACCACGTCCCGGTCCTCGTTCGCCAGCGCCTGCAGGCGCTCGGCCTCGGCCCCTTCCAGCGCATGCTCGACCTCGGCTGCGGCACGGGCCTGACGGGCGGCACGCTGCGCGATATCGTCGAGGATATCACCGGCATCGATATTTCCGAGAACATGGTCGAAGTCACCCATGAAAAGGAAATCTACGAAACCCTCTTCGTCGCCGAAGTCGAGGATTTCCTCGAGGACAACGACGAGGATGCTTTCGACCTGATCACCGCAACCGATGTCCTGCCCTATCTGGGTGCGCTGGAACCGCTCTTCTTCGGCGCGGCCGAAAACATGACGCCGGGCGGCCTCTTCATCTTCTCCTCCGAGACCCTGCCGGATGCGACCATGGCCGGCCGGCCCTATATGGTCGGCCCGCACCAGCGCTTCGCCCATTCCGAGGCCTATGTCCGCGAGCGGTTGACCGCGACCGGCTTCGAGCTCGTCGAAATCACCGACATCAATGTCCGTATGGAAGACGGCCGGCCGACGCCGGGCCATCTGATCATCGCCCGCCTGATCGCCGATTGAGACTGCGGATATCTATCGATAGAAATACTTATCCAAAAGGATAAGTATTTTCTTGCGCGGCGGCGCGGGAGCTGATACTTAGCCATTCAGATAAGTATCAGCTCGAACCTTGATCTCGGAAAGGTCGTCGCATGTCCCTTATTCTCTACCAGCATCCCCTCGCCTCATTCTGTCATAAGGTCTTGATGGCGCTCTATGAAAACGGCACGCCGTTCGAAAGCCGCATCATCGATCTCGGCAACGAGGAATCGCGCGCCTCGCTGGTGCGCCTCTGGCCGCTCGCCAAGTTTCCGGTGCTGCGCGATGAAGCACTCGACAGCACCGTCCCCGAGACCAGCATCATCATCGAATATCTCGACCAGCATTATCCGGGAGCCGCACCGCTCCTGCCGACAGATCCGTCCGATGCCCTGTGTGTGCGGCTTTGGGACCGCTTCTTCGATCTCTATGTGCAGGACCCGATGCAGAAAATCGTCGCGGACGTGCGCAGGACTGAGAGGGACCAAAACCCTCGGGGCGTTGCCGAAGCCCAGACCTTGCTGTGCACGGCCTATGGAATGATCGAAAAACAGTTGGACGGGAAGATCTGGATCACCGGCGACCGCCTGACCATGGCCGATTGCGCCGCCGCACCGGCTCTATTCTATGCCGAAACGCTCGTTCCCTTTGGCGAGGAACATGGTCGACTGGAGGCTTATTATCAACGTCTCCTCGACCGCCCCTCCTTCGCGCGCGTGCTGAAGGAGGCCATGCCCTACTTCCATTTTTATCCCTACAGCCAGAAACTGCCGGTGCAATTCCGGCCGGAAAAGCCGAATGCTTGAGGAACCGCAGGCACTCGACCGCATGTTCCAGGCCCTTTCCGATCAGAGCCGCCGCGGCATGATCGACCGGCTCGGACGCGGCCCTGCCTCCGTTACGGAATTGGCGCAGCCATTGGACATGGCGCTGCCGACCGTGATGAAGCATCTGCAGGTGCTCGAGACAAGCGGGCTGGTGCTATCGGAAAAGGCCGGCCGGGTGCGGACCTATCACCTTCGCAAGGAGGCGCTCGCAGCCGTCGAGCGCTGGATTGCCGACCGCAAGGCGTCCTGGAACAGGACCTTCGACCGGCTCGACCTCTTCCTGGCTGACACATCGACGGAGACGACAGGCGAATGAGCGTGAGATCAACGGACCATACGACCATCACCATAGAGCGTCATTTCAAGGCGCCCCTGCCCAAGGTCTTCAATGCCTGGGCAATACCCGAGCAGAAGCGGCAATGGTTTGCCTGTCATGAAGGCTGGAAGCCGCTGGAGTTTCAGCTCGATTTCCGCACCGGCGGCAGTGAACGCAATCGCGTCGCCTCGGCGGATGGCGTCGTGCATGCCTATCAGGCGCGCTATATCGACGTCGTCCAGAACGAGCGCTTCATCTACGCCTTCGACATGATGCTCGACGATAAGCGCATCTCTATATCGCTCGCGACCGTCAACTTCGCCCAGGAGCTCGGCGGCACGAAGATGACGTTCGTCGAGCAGGTCGTGTTCCTCGACGGCTACAGCGACAACGGCTCGCGGCTGATGGGCACCGAAATCGGCTTCGATAATCTCAGGCTCTTCGTCGAGGGAGACGATACGAGAGCGAATTAACCCCGAACTTCGCCAAGGATGGCCGCCAGAAGCTGCCCTTCGAGTTCCGCAAGCGCCGGATTGCCGTGACGGCGCGGATGCGGATAGGGAATGGCGAGGTCGAGCACGATCCGTCCCTCGTCCAGCACCACGACGCGATCGGCCAGATGCACGGCTTCGCTGACGTCGTGCGTCACCAGCACCGCGGTAAAGCCAAGCTCGCGCCAGACGCGGTTCAGCAATTCCTGCATGCTGATGCGGGTGAGCGCATCGAGCGCGCCCAGCGGCTCATCGAGCGCGAGGATGCCGGGCTTGCTGACGAGCGCTCGCGCAAGTGCCACGCGCTGCTTCTGGCCTCCGGAAAGGCTGGAAGGCCATTCGCCTGCCTTCTCGGCGAGCTGCACCTCGGAAAGAACGGACGCAGTCTCCTTGCGCAACACCTCCTTGGGCACACCCTCACCCAGACCGACGGCGACATTGTCTGCAACCGAGAACCAGGGCAACAGGCGCGGCTCCTGAAAGACGATGCGCGTATTGGGCTGCGCGTCGCTGCCATTGACCGCTTCGAAACGCAGATGGCCGGCACTCGGCTCTTCCAGCCCCATCAGGATACGCAGCAGCGTGCTCTTGCCGCAGCCGCTCTTGCCGATGACGGCAACGAACTGGCCGGCGGCAATATCGAGGTCGATGCCGCGCAGAACGCGGTTGTTTCCGAAGCTCTTATCCAGACCCTTGATATGGATGGCCGCGGCGCCCGCAGCCTGCGGTGCAGAGTTTTCGGCTTCCGCCCGTGGGCGGTCGAGTGCGTTGACGCTCATGGGAGGTTCCTCAATTCTGATAGGCCGGGTTCCAGCGCAAGGCCCTGCGCTCGATCGTCCGCGCGACGACATCGGCGAGCTTGCCGAGGATGGCGTAGATCACCAGCGTCAGGACGACGACGTCGGTCATGCCGAACTCGCGGGCGTTGTTGGCCATATAGCCGATGCCCGACGATGCCGCGATCGATTCCGCGACGATGAGCGTCAGCCACATGATGCCGAGGGCGAAGCGCAGCCCGACGAGAATGGACGGAAGCGCAGCCGGGAAGATGACCTTCCGGAATAGCGTCCAGTTGCTCATCCCGTAGACCCGTCCCATCTCGATCAGACCGCGATCGACATTGCGAACGCCGTGATAGGTGTTGAGATAGATCGGGAAGAGCACGCCGAGCGCCGTCAGAAACAGCTTCGATTCCTCGCCGATCCCGAACCAGAGAATGACCAGCGGCACCATGGCGAGGTGCGGAATGGTCCGCAGCATCTGCAAGGTGGTGTCGGTCAGCTGTTCCGACAGCCGCGACACGCCATTGGCGATGCCGAGCAGAAAGCCGATCGAGCCTCCGACCAAGAGCCCCGCAAAAGCGCGGCCGGCGCTGACGAGGATGTTGTTCGGCAGCTGTCCGGAGATCGTCGTCTGCCAGAAGGCGACCACGACCGCCGCAGGCGACGGCATGATGCGGTTGGAAATCCATCCGAACGATGAACCGAGCTGCCATGCCGCAATGACGACGACCGGCAGCAGGAACGGCAGAAAGCTCTGAAGCGAGATGGTCTGCCGTGCAACCTTGGCCGGGCGCGTGCGCCGTTCCGAGCCCACGCGGACGAAGGACGTGTCGAATGCCGACATGGGAGTCTCCTTGGAAGGATAGCGTTACGAGCCGGAAACGACTTTCAGATTGCCGCCATGGCTGCCGCCGGCAAAAATCTGCTTGGCACCGAACTCATTGCGGAAGCCGGCACGCTGCTCCTCGCGGTTCAATCCCAATTCAGGGAAGAGAAGCTCTGCCACACGGTAGGCCTCTTCCAGATGCGGATAGCCGGAGCCGATCACGGTTTCGATGCCGATCTCCTGATATTCACGCAGCCTTGCAGCGACCGTCTTCGCCGAACCGACCAGAGCCGTGCCGGCACCGGCGCGCACAAGGCCAACACCGGCCCAGAGGTTCGGCGATACTTCGAGCTTGTCGCGGCGGCCGCCATGCAGCGCTGCCATACGCTTCTGGCCGACGGAGTCGGACTGCTTGACGAACTGTTCCTGTGCCTCGCGGATCGTCTCGTCGTCGAGCTTGGAAATCAGCTTGTCGGCCGCTGCCCATGCCTCTTCATCCGTCTCGCGGACGATGAAATGCAGGCGGATGCCGAAGCTGACCTCGCGTCCGCGCTTGGCAGCGGCGGTCCGCACCTTCTCGATCTTTTCGGCCACCTGCGCCGGCGGCTCGCCCCAGGTCAGGTACTTGTCGACGCGGCCAACAGAGAACTCGATGCCGGCATCGGAAGAACCACCGAAATAAAGCGGCGGGCGTGGCGACTGCACCGGCGGCAAGCCGAGCTTTGCATTCGTCGCCGTGATATATTTGCCATTGAACGTCGAGGACCCCTTCTCCAGCAACTCCTCCCAGACATGGAAAAACTCGTCGGCATGGGCGTAGCGTTCGTCGTGTTCGAGATGAATGCCGTCGCCCGCCAGCTCTGCCGGGCTGCCGCCAACGACGATGTTGAGCAGCACGCGGCCGTTCGAAACGCGATCGAGCGTCGAGGCAAGGCGCGCATAATAGGCAGGCGACGCCGTACCTGGCCGTATCGCGACCAGGAACTTCAGCTTCTGCGTATGGGCCGAAAGCGCTGCAGCCGTCACGAAGGACTCTTCGCAGGAAACGCCGGTCGGCAAAAGCACGCCGGTATAACCAAGCCTGTCAACCGCCTGCGCGATCTGCTGGAGATAGCCGATCTCCGGCCCGCGATTGAGATCCGTCGTACCAAGATAGGTGCCGTCGCCGGAGGTCGGAATGAACCAGAGGAAATCGATGGGTTTTGCGATCGCGGTCATGAAGCTTTCCTGCCTTCTGGATGCGCGTGGTCGGGAGCCACTGCCGATGTTCAATCCGGATAGTGACATAGACTATTGATTATATCGACAATATGGATTTTCTAATCGCCGGTGTCAGACGAAATATTTTTGCCGAAAGAGCCTGCACCCTTAGTGTTTCGGGTGCAGACCGCATCCGCAGGCGGCTTTGTCGCCTCAGCTCGCCTTCGGCCGCCAGACGATGTCCGTGATGTTGAGCTTCTTCGGAACGATGCCGAGATTATAGAATTCGTCGGCCAGTCCCTGCTGATAAGCCACCGCCGCATCGGTGATCGTCGCGACGCCGCCGAGATCGCCGCCCGGGCGCGTCAGCGTCACCCGCGTCACATCAGCGGGAACGCCGGTGATTTCGGAGAGTGCCGTAACCGTGTCGTCGAGATTGGACTGGGCAGCCGCCCCAACCTTGGCCAATTCATCGATGACATCGACGATGACTTGCGGGTTGTCCTTGGTGAAATCGCCGTTCGCCAGGAAATAGCTGAAGGAATCGACGATTCCTCGCGCTGTCGTCAGGATGCGCGTGTCCGGATCGGCTTCCGCGATGGCAAGATAGGGGTCCCAGATGGACCAGGCATCGATGGCGCCCGTCTTGAAGGCGGCAGAGGCGTCCGGCGGTGCGAGATCGAGCGCCTGGATGTCGTTGATCGTCAGCCCACCCTTGCGCAATGCCTTGACGGTGACGTTGTGGGCGCTGGAGCCGCGCTTGAAGGCGACCTTCTTTCCCTTGAGATCGGCAAGCGTCTGGATCGGCGAATCCTTGCGCACGAGAATGGCCGAGCTCTCGGGGCTGCCGGTATAGAGACCGACATAGAGCAGATTGCCGTTTGCAGCCTGCGCAAACAGCGGCGGCACATCGCCCGTGGCGCCAAAATCAAGCGCGCCGGCGCCAAGCGCTTCAAGCAGCGGCGGACCGGATGTGAATTCGGACCATTCGACCGAGATGCCACGATCGGAGAGCCGCTTTTCCAGCGCCCCCTTGCGTTTCGCCAACGCCAATACGCCGTTCTTCTGCCAGCCGATACGAAGCGTCGTCGCCGCGGCGGCACGCGCCGGCCGGATCGAGGGCAATGCGAAGGCGGCGGCTGTGGCCCCGAGGAGGCCGAGTGTCTGTCTGCGCGAAATCATCGAAGATACCTTTTTATGAGGCCTCGGCGCTTCCGCTGCCATCGGCTTGTTGTCGATAGCCTAAGATCGCAAATCCATAGATTATATCGACAAAGGATATTATGAAGATTCACGCCGATAACGAAATTTCATTCCTACATTAGCTAAAAATAGAAATGAAATTTCAAATCATATGCCATGGTGACAAGTTGCCCGACAAATCGGTCTTTCGTCTCCCTGGCCTTTCCGCTAAGCCTTCGAAACAAATTCGGTCACGGAGTTATGAAATGGCAAAGGTCTCGTTCATCGGCATGGGTGTCATGGGCTATCCCATGGCCGGACATCTGAAGGTCAAGGGCGGGCATGACGTCACCGTCTACAACCGCACTATCGCCAAGGCCGAGGCATGGGCCAAGCAATATGACGGCAAATTCGCCCCGACGCCGGCTGAAGCCGCCGAAGGTGCCGATTTCGTCTTCGTCTGCGTCGGCAATGACGATGATCTGCGCTCGGTGACCACGGGCGAAGGCGGTGCCCTTTCAACCATGAAGACAGGTTCCGTTCTCATCGACAACACGACCGCAAGCGCCGAAGTCGCCCGCGAGCTTTACGCAGCCGCCAAGGAAAAGGGCGTCGACTTCATCGACGCGCCGGTTTCCGGCGGACAGGCCGGCGCGGAAAATGGCGTGCTGACCGTCATGTGCGGCGGCGATGAGGCCGTGTTCGAGAAAGCCCGCTCCGTCATCGACGCCTATGCCCGCATGGTCGGCCTGATGGGACCGGCCGGCGCCGGTCAGCTGACCAAGATGATCAACCAGATCTGCATTGCCGGCATCGTCCAGGGCCTGGCCGAGGGCATTCACTTCGGCAAGCAGGCGGGGCTCGATATCGAAAAGGTTGTGGAGGTCATTTCCAAGGGTGCCGCCGGCTCCTGGCAGATGGAGAACCGCCACAAGACCATGAATGCCGGCAAATATGATTTCGGCTTCGCCGTGGACTGGATGCGCAAGGATCTCGGCATCGTGCTGGATGAGGCCCGCCGCAACCAGGCCAAGCTGCCGCTCACAGCCCTCGTCGATCAGTTCTACGGCGATGTCCAGGCTATGGGAGGCAATCGCTGGGATACCTCCTCATTGCTTGCGCGGCTGGACAAGAAATAGAGAGTCGCCGCAAATTGGCGGCATCTGCTGAGCGCCTCATGAAAGCGGCGCTCAGCTCATATCAGTCCTCGTTGGACTTGGCATTTTCCAGCAGCATATAATCGAGCGGCAGTTCCGTCGAATACTTGATCTGCTCCATCGCAAAGGCCGAGGATACGTCACGGATTTCGATCTTGGCGATCATGCGCTTGTAGAAGGCGTCATAGGCGCCAATATCGGGAACCACGACCCGCAACAGATAGTCGACATCACCGCTCATGCGATAGAATTCGACGACTTCCGGAAAATCGGCGATCACTTCGGAAAAGCGCTTCAGCCATTCGATCGAGTGGCTGTTGGTGCGGATGGATACGAAAACCGTGACCTTGGTGTTGACCTTTTCGGGATCGAGCAGCGCCACGCGACGGCGAATGACGCCATCCTCTTCCATCTTCTGGATGCGGCGCCAGCATGGCGTCGTCGACAGCCCGACCTTCTTGGCGAGGTCGGCCACGGCCAGAGTGGAATCCTCCTGCAGGAGGCGCAGGATTTTGCGGTCAAGACGGTCCATTTTAAGCATCCCTTCGAATTATATTCTCTCTATAGCCTATTTTAAGGACGAGAAAAGAACCATTTTTCAAGAGATCAGGATTTTCACACGTTCTTGTAATACGGGAAGCAGCTCCGCCTCGAACCAGGGATGGCGTTTCAACCACCCACTGTTGCGCCAGCTCGGATGCGGTAATGGCAGAACTGCGGGCGACCGGTTGGTCAGAAGATAGCGACGCCACTCCGCGACCGTCTCGGTCATGGAACCCATGCGTTGCGCGCCAAGGTGCCAGGCCTGCGCATATTGACCGATCGTCAGGATCAATTCGATCTGCGGCATCGCGTCCATCGCCCGCTGCCGCCACAGCGGCGCGCACTCCTTGCGCGGCGGCAGGTCGCTCCCCGCCGCATCATAGCCGGGAAAACAGAAGCCCATGCCCATCATGGCGAAATGATCCGGATTGTAGAAACTCTCGCGATCGACCGCGAGCCACTGCCGCAAACGATCTCCGGAGGCATCGTTGAACGGCAGGCCGCTCTCGTGAACGCGCAATCCCGGCGCCTGCCCCGCAATCAGTATCCGGGCCGTCGCCGACAGCGTGGCAACCGGCCGCGGCTCATGCGGCAAGCGATCCGCCTCCCCCTTGGCCGGCGCGTCCCGACAGAGACGACAGGCAGCAATCGCTGAACGCAAGGCCTGCAACTCACTCTCCTGCGTCATGGCGTGCTCCACCCGACAAGTTCGCGCAGATAGCCGAACAATCCTGCTATCGGATCGCGTTCCTCGCCATGCGCCATATGCTCTTCGCGCCTATAGTCGCTCGGCCTTTCGAAATCACCGGCCCAAAGTCCGGCTTTCGCCTGCCGCGCGATGCGCTCCTCACTGGCATAGGCACCATAGGAAACCGCCATGCCATTGCGCACCATCGCGGCGTTGATATCGAGATCCCCGACAACGCAAGTCACCAGCAGGCGACCATAGCCATCCCTCTCGCGCCCCCGACATTCGGGCGCTCCGGTCTTAATCATTGTGGCAAGCGCCTTGCGCGCTTCCTCGCCGCAAGCCCAGTCCGCGCCGTTACGCTGGCAGCGCTGCCTATATTCGGGAGCATCGATCCCTTTGAGCCTCAGGCGCTCGCCATTGGTGGAAAGCGTATCGCCATCGATGACATAAAAGCTGCCGTTTTGAACAAGTTCCGGTCGATTATTCATCTTCAACGCGAATAATGCAAGAATAGCAAGCAACGCGAAAGTGGCCACGCCGTCACGAAACAGGCGGCCAGACCGCATCACGTTGTTGCCTCCTTCAAGAACAAATCCTTGGCGAAGATGGCAAACAAAACATTTCGACGCAGCATCTTCTTAAGGTTTGGAAGCTAGTGTGTAGTCTCAAGCAGGCCAAGTTTCAATGTAACCATGAGCACCGGCGTCAGCACATCGACAGATAAAAACATTGTCGACCGATCGCGCAGTCACCGTAACCGGGCTGTGTCGAAGGCCGTGCGGCAAACGCGCGAGCGCCTGCAGAGTGGCCATAGCCGCAATTTCGACCGCGAACTCATGATGATGCATATCGACACTTTGCGGCAGGGTGCCGCCGTCGTGCCGATCTTCGTCATCGTCGTTGCGGTTCTCGGCGTCTACCTGACGCATGACGCGAGCATCCTCTTTTGGACCATTCCGATCCTGACGGCGCATGCCATCAACATGCTGATCGGCCGGCGGGCAAAGAAACAGGAGATGTCGGCCGAAAGCGCCAGAAAGTGGCGACAGCTGCTTTTGCTGGGGCAATTGCTCGTCGGCTTCTGCTGGGCGCTCTTCACCATGCAGAATTGTTCGACCTGTGGTGGCGATAGTTTCGCCTTCTACAAGGGCACGACCTTGCTCGTGGCGATCTGTATCACGGCAATGTCCAGCTTCATGCTGCCGCGGGCCGTTCCGTTTTCCTTCGCGCCGGCAACCGTGGCGCTGGTTGTAACGGCCATCCTGACGCGAAGACCTTCCGATATCGCCCTCACCGCAGCCATCTCGGTTGCTGTGATATTCTTCACCTTCATCACCAACCGCATGTATCAGTCGAACCTGAAGATCCTCTTCTTCCAATCGGAAAAGGACGACCTGATTGCGGAGCTGGAGGTTGCGAAATCCATGTCGGACGAAGCACGACGGCGCGCCGAGGAGGCAAATCTCGCCAAGTCGCGCTTCCTCGCTTCGATGTCGCATGAGCTCAGAACGCCGCTGAATGCCATTCTCGGCTTTTCCGAAGTCATGTCGGCGGAGGTCATGGGGCCGCTCAACAATCCGACCTATCGCGAATACACCACCGATATCCACCGGTCCGGCCAGCACCTGCTCAATCTGATCAACGAAATCCTCGACCTCTCGCGCATCGAGGCCGGCAAATACGAATTGAACGAGGAAGCGATTTCCCTCCTCGACATTGCCGAGGATTGCATCGGCATGGTGCAGCTGCGCGCCCGCGGCAAGAACATCTCGATCTCCTCGCAATTCGAAGCGCAGCTGCCCTCCGTCTGGGCCGATGAGAAATCCATGCGCCAGGTGATCCTCAATCTTCTGTCGAATGCGGTGAAGTTCACCCCGCAGGGCGGCGAGATCAGCGTCAAGGTCGGCTGGACGGCCGGCGGCGGTGAATATGTGGCGATCAAGGATAACGGCCCCGGCATTCCCGAAGAGGAAATTCCTGTGGTGCTTTCAGCCTTCGGCCAGGGCTCCATCGCCATCAAGAGCGCCGAACAGGGCACGGGCCTGGGCTTGCCGATCGTGCAGGCCATTCTGGCCAAGCACGACGGTCAGTTCATGCTGAAATCCAAGCTGCGAGAAGGCACCGAGGTCATCGCCATATTACCGGCGAAGCGCGTGCTGCAAAGCCTGCCAGCGGTCGAGGACGCCCCGCTCGTCGAGCGGCGCAAGAAGAGTTTCGCCTAAGCGAAACTCAGATTCCATGTCTAGCGGAACAGCAGATGGCTGCCGATGACGTAAAGCAGGTAAATTCCAGAAGCGACCAGCATGCAGAGAACGGCAAACGAGCCAAGATCCTTGGCATGCTTGCCGACATTGGAAATCTCGGGCGAAATACGGTCGATCACCTCTTCCACCGCCGTATTCATGGCCTCGACCGCGAACACGCCGAGAAACAGCACCATGGCAATGACGATCTCGCCGATGGTCGCGCCGACGGCGATCAACAGGATCAGTCCCACCCCGGCAAAAAGAAGCTCCTGGCGAAAGGCGGATTCCTGCAGCAACCGTTGAAACCCGCCCCAGGAATAGCCGGCAGCGGCGAAAAAGTGCCGAAACCCGGTCTCCTTGGTGACCGCTGATTTTGAAAATTCAGCCATTCGCGCTCCGCCCGTATTGTCCCGGTTGCAATCTGGATGCCTTGCGAATACCGCCTCACCGTGGGCGAAGCAAGGCGACACCGCTCGTCGACCTCAAGATTCATTGCAGATTTATGACGAAAACCGGTCATCGACAGGAAAATTAGCGGCGAAACGCCTATTTCAACATCTCGCCGCTCCGATTTTCTAATGCTTGTTGGTCACGCCGGCGCTTTCGAACGTCGCCATGCCGGAATGGCATGCGGCCGCAGCCTTGACGATGCCGGCGGCCAGCGCGGCGCCGGTGCCTTCGCCAAGCCGCATGCCGAGCGCCAGAAGCGGCGTCTTGCCGAGCTTCTCGATGGAGCGCAGATGGCCCGGCTCCGCAGAAACGTGACCGATCAGACAATGATCGAGAGCCGAAGGATTGGCTGCCTTCAAAATCGAGGCGGCGGCCGTCGCGACGTAGCCGTCGATGATGACCGGGATGCGCTCCATGCGCGCGGCAAGGATGGCGCCGGCCATCGCAGCAATCTCGCGACCGCCGAGGCGACGCATGATTTCGAGCGGATCAGACAGATGGTCGCGGTGCAGCGCGACCGCCTTCTCGACGGCGGCGATCTTGCGCTTTAGCATTTCGCCTTCGGAACCGGTGCCTGGGCCGACCCAGTCTTCCGCCTTACCGCCATAGAGCGCGTAGTGAATGGCCGCGGCGATCGTGGTATTGCCAATGCCCATTTCGCCAATACAGAGCAGATCGGTGCCGCCGGCAATAGCCTCCATGCCGAAGGCCATGGTCGCGGCGCAATCGCGCTCGCTGAGCGCCGGCTCCTCCGTGATGTCGCCCGTCGGAAAATCGAGTGCGAGGTCGAAGACCTTGAGACCGAGGTCGTAGGCGACGCAGATCTGGTTGATCGCTGCTCCGCCGGCGGCGAAGTTTTCCACCATCTGCTGCGTGACGGAAGGCGGAAACGGCGTAATCCCCTGCTTGGTGACACCGTGATTGCCAGCGAAGATCGCCACCAGAGGCCGGGTCACGGCCGGAGAACGTCCGGTCCAGGCCGCCAGCCAGAAGGCGATCTCCTCGAGCCTTCCGAGCGCGCCCGGCGGCTTGGTGAGCTGCGCATCACGTTCGCGCGCCGCCACGAGCGCCCGGGCATCCGGTCCCGGAAGCTCGCGTAGCAATGCGCGGAAATCGTCGAATGGGAGGCCGCTGACGCTCATGAATGCGTTCCTTGTCTTTTAGTCTCAAATCAGGTTCTTTGCGTGCGACTCTATTAGTCTTCGGAATCGGTGCGAACAACTCCAAAAGCGCCCGATGCTGTCGCGCCCATGGCGGGGAGAAGAAGAAATGCGGGAATATATGCGTGACACCGCGCGCGCCGTTGCTTTCTTGAGCCGCATCCCCGTGCCGGCATCCTTCTTCGAGGGCCATGACGGCACGCTCGCGCGCGTTTCCCGCAGCTTTCCCCTTGCCGGCTTGCTCATCGTGCTGCCGGCGGCGCTGACCTTCGGCACGCTGCTTGCCGTCAACGCCGATCCTTTGATGGCGGCGCTGCTGGCGCTCGCAGTACAGACGGTCACAACCGGTGCTCTTCATGAGGATGGGCTGAGCGACACCGCCGACGGGATTGGCGGCGGCAAGGATCGCGAGCGGGCGCTCGAAATCATGAAGGATAGCCGCATCGGCACCTATGGCGCAGCTGCGCTTATCCTGTCCTTCGGCTTGCGCGCGGCAGCGCTTGCAGCCCTCGCGCGCGAACTGCCGGCCTCCGAGGCCCCGGTCGCAATTCTCGCAACCGCCGCCCTCAGCCGCGGCGCAATGGTCTGGCACTGGTACGCGCTGCCGCCGGCCAAAGCGGATGGGCTCGCAGCATCGGCGGGCAAGCCGGATGGCGATGCCATGCAACTGGCGCTGATCGCCGCACTCGGCCTCGCCGTGCTGCTCGTTTGGCCTGCGATAGGCGTTCCGGCGCTCATTGGCTGCCTTCTCGCAACAAGTGCCGCGACATTTCTTGCCACCCGATATGTGCGCCAAAAATTGGCCGGCCACACAGGCGATACCATCGGCGCGACCCAGCAGATTTGCGAGATCGCCTCCCTGTGTACTCTTGCCATGTGCGTTTGAAGCATCGATATATGATCTCATGCTGACACCCTGCATCCTCGTCTGCTCCATCGACCTAAATACCGGCTATTGCTTCGGTTGCGGCCGCACGGCCGCCGAAATCGGCGCCTGGATGGGCTATAGCGACGACGAGCGCCGCGAGATCATGCTGGCACTTCCGGAGCGTCTGACCAGGGTCGAGCGCAAGCCACGCCGGGAAACCCGCCGCCAAAAAATGGCACGGGAGCGCAGTGCCGTATGAACCGCTTGAACATCGTTCTCGCCATTCTCGGCATCGGTCTCGCACTGCTCATCTTCAACAATAATACCGGCACAACCTTCGGCATGCACAATGACGACTTTGCCCGTGTCGTCTATCTCCTGCCGATCGCGCTGATGATGAGCGCCGCCGTCTGGGCAAGCCGCCAAACGGTCAGCCAGTCGATCCGCAATCTCCTGATCTGGCTGGTCATCATCATGGCGCTCGCGACCGCTTATATCTATCGACGCGATGCCGAACAGGTCGGAAGTCGCGTCTTCGCCGGCCTGATGCCCGGCCATGCGGTCGTCGTCACGACGAGCGAAGGCGGGCAGGAAGTCATCCTTCACAAGCGTTCGAACGGGCATTTCGAAGCCCGGGTCATGATCAACGGCCAGCCGATCGACATGCTGATCGACACTGGCGCCAGCACCATCGCCTTGTCGCAGGAAGACGCCGAGCGCGTCGGCATCATTCCGGAAAACCTCACCTATTCCCAGACAGTGTTAACCGCCAACGGCCGCGCCAGGGCAGCCCCCGTGGAACTCGGCTCGGTGGCAATCGGCCCGATCAAGCGCAGGGATGTCGAGGCGAGCGTGGCCGAAGCCGGCAAGCTCGACCAGAGCCTGCTCGGGATGAGTTTTCTCGAAACCCTAGGATCGATGCAGATGCAGACCGACGAACTTCGGCTGCGCGACTGAGGGAAATGCTATCGCATGCGATAGTTCGGTTGGGACCGAAGCATTCGCCCCTCTCTTCACTCTAAAAGACGGCATGTCCGAACCGCATGAAGAGTGAAACACTAATGACACCAGCAAGACCCAACCTGACGACCGAACTTTTGCTTCTCCTCGCGCTCGCGACCTGCTGGGGCGCGTCCTACACCTTCATCCGTGTCGGGGTGGCGACCATTCCGCCGATCACCTTGATCGCTGCCCGCACCTTGATCGCCGGTGTCGTTCTGTTCGCGATCATCCGCTGGCGCGGCCTGAGCCTGCCGAGGGATGCGGCCACCTGGAAGCGCTTTCTCATTCAATCCTGCCTCAACAGCGCCATTCCCTTCACGCTGATCGCCTGGGCGGAACAGACTGTCGATGCCGGTCTTGCGACCATATTGAATTCCACGACGCCGATCTTCGCCTTCCTGATCGCCGCGTTCCTGCTGCGCAGCGAGCCGCTGACGGGACGCAAGCTTTTCGGCGTGCTTGCCGGCATGGCGGGCATTTGCCTGATTATCGGCATCGATGCGCTGCATGGCATGGGCCGCCAGCTGCTGCCACAACTCGCCGTCGTCGTAGCATCGATCTGCTATGCCTGCGCGGCGCTGTTCGGCCGCAATTTCAAGGGGCTCGATCCGATGATGCCGGCGGCCGGCTCGTTGCTTTGCGGCGCTGCGCTTCTCATACCCGCGAGCGTGGTTTTCGAGCATCCCTGGCAGATCGCACCATCGACGGCTTCGATCCTGGCGCTGCTCGGCCTGTCGGTCGTCTCCACCGCGCTGGCCTTCAGCATCTATTTCCGGCTCATCCAGACCCTGGGCTCGGTCGGCACGACGGCGCAAGCCTATCTACGTGTCCCCATCGGCGTCGGCATCGGCGTGGTCTTCCTCGGAGAGCCCCTGTCGCCGACGGCAGCCATCGGCCTCGTCTGTGTCGTGGCAGGCGTCATGGCGATGACCATCGCGCCGCGCAAGCGGGCCGCAGCCTGAAGAAATCAGTCCAGGCCAGCTCGCATAGGACTATCCGATCAGAAGAGACAGGTCGTCCCATGCGAAGATGAGATTGTCGGAGCGCCAGAGCGGGCCTGGATCGGTATATTGACCGATCAATCGCCCTCCGATCTTGCGGTAGAAATCGATCGCCGGTTCGTTGCCGACCACGACGCCGAGCCCTGCAGCCGAATATCCTATCGACGCCAGTTCAACAGCCATATCCCGCATCATGCGGCGACCGAGCCCCTGACGTTTGACGGAGGAATCAATATAGAGCGACTTGATCTCGCCACGTCCCTCGAATGCCGGCTCGGACGGCGCCGCAATCGCGCCGATGCCGACGAGCCGCTCCCCCTGCACCGCCAGGCGCACGCGCTGATGTTTGCGGGGATTGGCGAGCATATTGGCCCATCGCACGCGACGGAAATCCTCGTCGAGCGCTTGATAAACATCGGCGGGCGCGAGATCGCGATAGGCGTCGCACCAGACCGCGCGATGCAGCCTGGCGATCTCAGCGACATCATCGATGAGAGCCGGTCTGATCACGATGTCCGTCGTCACTCGGCACTCCCGAGGACCGTGCCGCGCAGCGCGCCCACAAGATAGAGCGAGCCCGTCACCAGTATCCAGCCGCCACCTTCGGAAGCCTTCGCAACGCCCAGATCCAACGCCTTCTGTGGGTCCGGCTCGGATTCGCAAGCCATCCCCATCGAGGTCGCCAACGCTTCCAACTCCTTCGCCGCATGGGCACGACCCGACCCGGATGCTTCCGTGAAGACCGCATGGGCCACATATCGGGACAGCACCTCCAGAAAGCCGGGCGCATCCTTGTCGGATGCCAGCACGACGATCGCGACACAATCTCCGCCGACATCCGCCGAGCGCGTGATATCGCGCAACACAGCCTCGATATTGAACGGCACATGCGCACCATCCATGACGATGGGCAGGGTCTGACGTCCATTTCGCAGCGCAGGCGGCAGGGTGAAATCGAACCGCTCCATTCGCCCCGGCAGACGTGCCTTTTCGACAACGGCTGGTTCGAGCAGCCAAGCGCCGATCGGCTGCCTCCTTGCGCTTGCGTCCCGCACGGTCTCACCTCGCCGACCCAAGTGATCGAACACCAGACCGACCAGCGCGATATTCGTCTCCGCAATCGTCGCATCTGCCGGAAGGTCGGTTCGAAGTGCCTCGCAACCGAGTTCATCGGCACGCTGCTGCAAGACCTGTCCCGCCGCGTCGCCGGCTGCGAGCGTGGTGACAAGCGTCGCACCGGGCTTCAATATGCCGACCTTCTCCCGAGCGATCGCCTCGCGCGTAGTCCCCAGAATTTCTGTATGCTCTAGCCCGATATTGGTGACGATGGCCACTTCGCCAAAGACCACATTCGTCGAATCCAGCCTGCCGCCAAGGCCGACCTCGACCACGACCCAGTTCAAACCGGCATCTCTGAACACGACGAAGGCGGCAGCTGTTATCACATCGAACCAGGTGGCATCCTCTCCAGCGGTCACGGCTTGCTTCGCGCTCTCGTAGCTGTCCAGAACCTGCATGATCGCCTTGGCCAGCGCATCGTCCTCGACCTCCATGCCGAGAACACTGACACGCTCGTTCACACGGTCGACATGCGGCGACGCATAACGACCGACCCGCCACCCCGCCCGCAGCAATCCGGCTTCGAGAAGCGCCGAGACCGACCCTTTGCCCTTGGTGCCGGCGACATGGATGGCGCGAAAGCTCCGATGAGGATTGCCGAGCCGCTGCATGAGATCGAGCATCGGCTCAAGACCGACCCGCATCTCCCCGCGCGGCTTGCGCTCCCAGTTGGTCAGTTGATCGAGCCGGGAGAGTGCTTGGGATAGCGACTGGCTGGGATGGGACTGCGACATGGGACCGCCTCTTCAACGATTGTCTTGCGGCTCTAAGAAAGCCGCAAGCTTCATTACAGCGCCGCGCATCAAATATGACGCGCAAAGGTCGCTGTAACACTTTAAATCTGCTGCTTAATTTTGTCCTTAAATCGATTCCGATTTAAGGAATTATGCAGTAGCCCCACCCGTCCAGCACCGCCATCAGTTCCTCAACCGATAGCCGGTCCTGAAGATCCATCCGAGAACGACCAGGCAGATGACGAGGAAGAGCGTGATCATGGCAAGGCTCAGCACCGGATTGACGTCGGCGATGCCATAGAAGCTCCAGCGGAAGCCGCTGACGAGATAGAGAACCGGATTGAGATGGCTGACCGTCTGCCAGAAAGGCGGGAGCATGTTGATCGAGTAGAAGCTGCCGCCGAGGAAGGTGAGCGGCGGCACGACCAACATCGGGATCAGGTTCAGCTGCTCGAAATTCCCGGCCCATATGCCGATCATGAAGCCCAGCAGGCTGAAGGTTATGGCCGTCAGCACGAAGAACAGGATCATCATGAAAGGATGCTCGATCCTGATATCGACGAAGAAGCTTGCGGTGGCGAGAATGATGAGACCGATCAGCATGCCCTTGGTCGCCGCCGCGCCGACATATCCGAGAACGATCTCGGTCATGGCGACAGGCGCCGACAGCACCTCGTAGATCGTACCCGTGAATTTCGGGAAATAGATGCCGAAGGAACCGTTGCTGATGCACTGGCCGAGCAGCGTCAGCATGATCAGGCCCGGCGTGATGAACGCGCCATAGGAAACGCCTTCGACCAGATTGATGCGCGATCCGATCGCCGCACCGAAGACGATGAAATAGAGCGACGTGGAAATGACCGGCGAAACGACGCTCTGCAGCAGCGTGCGGCTCGTGCGAGCCATTTCGAAGGAATAGATGGACTTGACCGCTTCGAAGTTCATTTGCTTGCCCCCACGAGCGATACGAAAATATCCTCGAGCGAGCTCTGGCGCGTCGAGAGGTCCTTGAAATGAATTCCCTGCTCGGCCAGTTTCGACAGCAGGGCCGCAATGCTCGATTGCTCGTGCTGGGCGTCGAAATCATAGATCAGCGTCATGCCGTTCGGTCCGAGCGAAAGCCCATTGCCGTCAAGACAGTGTGGGATAGCTGCCAGCGGCTCGCTCAAATCGAGAATGAGCTGCTTGCGGCCAAGCTTGGCCATCAGCGCCTTCTTCTCCTCCACCAGCAACAGCTCGCCGCCATTGATGACACCGACACGATCGGCCGCCTCCTCGGCCTCCTCGATGTAATGCGTCGTCAGAATGATCGTGACGCCGGAAGCGCGCAGGCGCTCGACCACATGCCACATGTCCTTGCGCAGCGTCACGTCGACACCGGCCGTCGGCTCGTCGAGGAAAAGGATCTCCGGTTCGTGCGAGAGCGCCTTGGCGATGAGGACGCGCCGCTTCATACCGCCGGAAAGTTGGCGAAGCATGTTGTCCTTCTTCTCCCAAAGAGAGAGATCACGCAGTATCTTCTCGATGTATTCCGGCTTCGGCTTCTTACCATGAAGCCCGCGCGAAAAGCTCACAGTGTTCCAGACGGTTTCGAACTGATCGGTCGTCAGCTCCTGCGGAACGAGGCCGATCAGACTGCGGGTGGCGCGAAAATCGCGCACGACATCATGGCCGCCAACCGTTACCGAGCCCCCGCTCGGGTTGGCGATCCCGCACACGATGGAAATCAGCGTCGTCTTGCCCGCACCGTTCGGCCCGAGCAGCGCCAGGATTTCGCCCCGCTCGATGTCGAGATCGATGCCTTTTAAGGCCTGGAATCCGTTGGCATATGTTTTCGTGAGATTGCGTATGGAAATAATCGCAGCCATGATGCGGCAAAGTCCGGCTTTTATGATGAATTTCGCGGCGTTTGCACGCTATATAGCCGGTCTTGAGCTTTTACCACCCCGCGGTAGTGAAACACAGTGTTCGTTTAAGACAAATAAGCTGTCATCAAATCGTGACCTTCGTCGGGCATATAGCTCCTTAGGTGAGCAACGTTTGTCGCAACTCCGCCCAACGCCTCTTGGCGACACCGTAAGCGCCTGTATTATTGGCCGATTTATTGTCCTCGCATTCATATTGCGTGCATCATCATTGCAACATGAAGTTCTTTTCTGGCGCAGGCAAAGATCCCCGTCATTGCCTTGCACCGCTCAAGCCGGCCTAGCCGGCTTTTCTTTTTTCGCCAGCTTACGATCGAGAAAACGAGGGTTACCAGTTGCCGTTGACACCACAACCGGCCGGCGGCAGCGTCTTTTGCTCGAAGCGTGCCTTCAGCATTGCGCAGCCCTTGTCGCGAATGGGTCCTGGCATCATCGAGTTGAGACCGATGCCGACCTCATCGAACGGATTGTCGGCATAAGCGACATAGGCGTACCAGCGGCCACCGATCACGACAATGATGGCAATCAGCGCGGCAACGAGCGCCCTTCCCAGACTTCTCTTTCGTCTTGGCACGTCTTCCATGGAGCCCTCCCTCGCCCTCGGCCCGCGTACTTGAACGCGATTCCATCGATAGGTAAATCAACTTCGCGGTTCGGCAAGAGTGATTGCTGTTCCGGCGAAATGCCAATCAAAGGCTGCAATAGCGCCGGCCGCCCTTTCGGTCCCTGAGGTCGAAATGGAAGTGGTTCCAGTGCTCCGCATTGCTGCCCGGCCCGAGCACCGTATCGAAATAGCGGCAGCTGTCGCTGCGCACCGCTTTGAGCAGCCGCCCTTCCCGGAAGGAGAAAAGGCCCTTCTTGCGCACGTCGATCACGTGGCCGTTCTTCAGGATGAAGGTGCCGACGTCGATCGCATTTCCATGGGCATGCTCTGACATTGGATTATAGCGTTGCCGGCTATTGTTCATCCGTCGGCAGGAATAGCCGCCGAGCGGTACGATCGTGCCGATGCCCGTCCAGTAGCGGGTGCGTGCCGCCGGCGCGAGTTCGTTCTTCACCCATTTGGCAAAGGCGAGCGTCACCTGACAATTCAATGTGACGGCTGGTCTGACGGCGATGTTGCCCGAGAGACCGCTCAGCGAAACCGGATAGGGAACCTGGCAAGCCGGACCGTTCGAGATCGCCGGCTTGTCGATGTAGATGACGCCCATGCGCCGCAATTCCTGGCGGCAGGCGATTTCCGAAGGTGGCATCATGCCCGGCGTCGATTGCGGCGCTTCGAACTGCTGATCGAGGCGCGGCATCGGATTTTCCACACGCGGCAGCATCGCAACCTGGGTTCCCGGCTGCTGCCTCGGTATTTGCGACTGGTTGAGTTCGGCCTGGGCGGCCGGCCGCTGAACAACCGAACGATTGGTTTGCACCGGCGCATCGGTGCCGATGCCGTCAACGACGGGCTCGTCGGACTGACCCTCGGCAATACTCTGCTGCTCTTCCTGCGCCAATCCGACAACCGAGGCGGACTGCGCCTCCTCGCTAGGCCCGACGCCAAGCTCGGCATCCATATTGACGCCCTGGGACGGAACGTCCGATTGTTGTGCCAGGCCGACCTCGACATCCGTCGTGGTCACTGCCTCGCCGGCTCCTGTGTTGCGAACAGGGCCCTTATTGTAATTGCTCGAGGCGGAAACGACGGGATCTTGAACCCCTTGATAGGCGAATTGCCGCTGCGACACGCTCTTATGCGGCTTGATGGAGCCGACGCGCGAGGAACTGTCGATGCCGGAAGGCGGCACGAGACTGTCTGCCGTGCAGGCGACAAGTGCCGACGACAATAGCAATGGCAGCGCGACCCGCCGTAGAATGGGTAAAATGGTCATACTCCTGATCCGCTGCCCCAGCCACGGTCGGTAACGATTACAAATCCTAAATGGGAAGGGTGAACGAAAGCTTACCGCACGGACGCCGCCCTGTTTCAGGTCGGCACCATATGACATCGGACCGGCTGCAGACAAAGCCTGCGACCGACCGGCGTTCTCCATGGAAACGTCAACATGGCTTTTCCATCGCGGCGGGATTGCATAGGCTGACTATCGGAATCGACCATGAAACAGGAGCAGACGAATGAACGACAGCGTCAAACCGAGAGGCGAGCTGACATTGCGCACGCTTGCCATGCCTGCGGACGCCAATCCCGCCGGCGATATCTTTGGCGGCTGGGTCATGGCGCAGATGGACTTGGCAAGCGGCATCCGCGCCGCCGAACGCGCGCGCGGCCGCGTGGTCACCGCAGCGGTCAAGGAAATGGCGTTCGAGCTGCCGGTCAAGATCGGTGATACGCTGAGCGTCTTTACCGACATCGACCGCGTCGGCCGCACCTCGATCACCCTGAGCGTCGAAGCCTGGGCACATCGCGCACGCTACAACAGGCTGGAGAAGGTAACGGCCGCGACCTTCATCATGGTTGCGCTCGATGAGAACGGCCTGCCGAAGCAGGTCCCGGCGGAGAGCTGACACAATGACGACGATGAACGCGCCGGAAGTCTACGTCTATATCAGGACGGTCATGAGCATGGTGATCGGCCTTTCGCTGGCGCAGCTCCTGACGCGGCTTGCCGGTTTCGTGCAATCGCCGGGCAAGAACAAAATCTACCTCGTCCACATCGGCTGGGTACTGTCGATGTTCCTGTTCATCATCCATTTCTGGTGGTGGGAATATCGGCTGCAATCCGTCGCGCAGATCAATTTCGGCGTCTACCTCTTTCTTATCTGCTTCTGCTGCCTCTTCTATTTTCTGTGTGTGCTGCTCAATCCGCCGTCGGTCGAGGATTATGGCGGCTTCGAGGAATATTTCATCTCCCGCCGCCGCTGGTTCTTCGGCCTGCTCGCCGTCACCTATGCCGTCGACCTCATCGACACGAAACTGAAGGGCGAAGCCTATTTCCATTCGCTTGGCTGGGAATACCCGACGCGCAATATCGTCTATATCGTCCTCTGCATCATTGCCGCGATCACCGCCAACCGGCGTTTCCAGGCGACCTTCGTGATCCTCGGACTGATCTACCAGATCACATGGATCTTCCGTCTCTATGACGTATTTCCGGGATAAGGATCATATTTCGCTTGGCGGTAAAACGGCTGCCATTTCGATGTTCTACAATTCTTGACCAAGACATCGCCATATTGTTCAGGTCGATTGCCGTCTGAGACACAGGTGGGGGACTCAAGCCTTGAAGACAAAGAGCTATGCATTGGGATTGGCCTTTGCTCTTTCGTTGCCATGGCTTGCTTATGCCGAAGACCCTGCGCCGGGCCCGGCCAATACCACGATCGACCTGAAATACTGGGTGGAATTTGCAAAACAGGGCAATCCGGCCGCCCAATACGGCCTCGGCTATCGCTATGCCAACGGCCAGGGCGTGGAGCAGGACGACGCGCAGGCGGCCGATTGGTATCGGAAATCGGCCGAGCAAGGCAATGCGCAGGCGCAATATGCCCTGGCTTACATGTATGCCAGCGGTCGCGGCGTCGATACCGATCCGAAACAGGCAAACGACTGGTATCTGAGGGCGGCGCAAAGCGGCAATGCCGATGCCCAATATGCCATCGGCTACTCCTATGCCAATGGCCGGGGCATGGATGTCGATAACGAAGACGCCGTCACCTGGTATCAGAAATCCGCCGCTCAAGGACAGGCGCAGGCGCAATATGCGCTTGGCTACATGTATGCCAATGGCCTTGGCGTGCAACAGGACAAGACCATGGCGCTCGGCTGGTATCGCAAGGCCGCCGACCAAGGCCGGTCCGACGCGCAATATGCCATCGGCTACATGTATGACAACGGCCAAGGCACGGAAGAAGATCAGGAACAGGCCGTCGTCTGGTATAAGAAGGCGGGCGATCAGGGAAGCGCGCAGGGCTTATATGCCGTCGGCTATGCCTATGCCAACGGCAGGGGTGTCGGGCAGAGCGATGTCGAGGCCTATTCCTGGTATATGAAAGCCGCAGCGAAAGGCCGTGCCGATGCGCAATATGCCGTCGGCTACAGTCTTGCCAATGGAATGGGCGTCGCCAGAGACTACAGGCAGGCGCTGCAATGGTATCGCAAAGCTGCCGATCAGGGCCGCCCCGACGCGCAATATGCTATCGGCTATCTCTATGCCAACGGCCAGGGCGTGAAGGTCGATGACGGCAGCGCGGTGAGGTGGTATCGCAAGGCGGCCGAGCAAGGCGATGCGCAAGGCGAATACGCCCTCGCCTACATGTATGCAGGCGGTCGCGGTGTTGCCATGGATTACGCCAAGGCCGTTGAATGGTACGGAAAAGCCGCCGGCCAGGGCCATGCCGACGCGCAATACGCCCTCGGCTATATGTACGAGAACGGCCAGGGGACCACGGCCGACAAAGCGACAGCCGCAAGCTGGTATCACAAGGCGGCCGACCAGAACAATTCACAGGGCGAGTATGCCCTTGCCTATCTCTACTATCAGGGCGTCGGCGTTGCCAAAGACTATGGTCAGGCCGCCGATCTGTTTCGCAAAGCTGCCGATCAGGGCGACGCGCGGGCGGAATACGGCCTTGGATATCTGTATTATAACGGCTATGGCGTGCCGAAGGACTCCACAATTGCCGCCGACTGGTTCAACAAGGCGGCGGCGAAGGGATTACCGGAAGCGCAGCAAGGCCTCGGCTACATGGAAGCCAACGGCGACGGCCCGATCAAGGATCTCGGACCGCTGGGACAGGGGGCGGCCGGAAAGAAGAGCGCCGGCGACACGACGGGCTGGGTCATATTTCACTTGCTGATGGCGCTTGTGCCCTAGTGGCCGCGAAGCGTTCGGCATCTTAATTCAACGGGTTTCGACTGAGGGGTAGATCGTGAATTGGAAGAAGGGGGCCGCAGGTTTGCTCTTCGCGCTGGCGTCCATGGGGGCTGCGCAGGCCGATGTCGGACGAAACAGCTACGATCGCGGGGACATCAAGTCGGGCCTGGACTACTGGCGCCCCCTGGCGAACAAGGGCAATGTCGCAGCGCAGCTGAGACTCGGACAAATGTATGAGGACGGCAACGGTGTCGAGAAGAACCTCGACCTGGCCCTTAGCTGGTACAAGAAGGCCGCCGATCAGGGCAGTGCCGAAGCGCAGTTCAATGTCGGCACCATGTACGATCAGGGCGAAGGCGTCGCCGCCGACAAGAGCCAGGCCATTCTCTGGTACAAGAAGGCTGCAGCGCAGGGATACCTCAATGCGCAATACAATCTCGGCGTCGTCTACGACACCGGCGAAGGTGTGACCCAGGACAAGCCACAGGCTTTTGCCTGGTACAGCAAGGCGGCCGCACAGGGCGATGCCGATGCGCAGTTCAATGTCGGCACCATGTATGACCAGGGTGATGGTACGGACAAGAACAAGAGCAAGGCCGTCATGTGGTATCGCAAGGCGGCCGAGCAGGGAAAGGTCGAGGCGCAATACAATCTCGGCATCATGTACCGCGACGGCGAAGGCATCGCCAAGGACGGCGTCGCAGCCTTCTCCTGGTTCAAGAAGGCAGCCGACCAGGGCGATGCCAGCGCGCAGTTCAATATCGGCGCCATGTATGCCGATGGCGACGGGATCAAGCAGGACGATGCCCAGGCGATCGCATGGTTCTTGAAAGCCGCGGCCCAGAACGATGTCGAGGCCGAATACAATCTCGGCGTCATGTTCCGCGACGGTGAAGGCGTCGCCAAGAACGGCCCTCGGGCGGTCTACTGGTTCGAGAGGGCAGCGGAGCACCGCTACGCCGACGCCGCCTACAATCTCGCCATGATGTATCGCGACGGCGATGGCATTACCGCGGATGCGGCCAAAGCAACGGAGTGGTTCCGCAAGGCGAAGCGTCTCGGCTACAACGGCGACACGGAGGAACAACAGCAAGACCCCTCCGGCGAACAGACCATTCCGATATGACGGAACGCACAGTCCGATCGATACCATCATGCCCTGCCGTTCGCCCGCCTTCATTCCAGGCGAATCGCGGCAAAACATGCTAATGCCCACAACTTGAAGTGCGTAATGCTACGTGTTGGGCGTGGTGACACGCGCTGGGCCGGGGGAAACTATGAGTTTTGCTGCTTCCGACAACGAGACGGCCTCCTTGCCGCCTCGCTACTTCTGGCGACGAGCCGCTGCCTATCTGATCGACATCATCATCTTCCAGATCGCTTTTACGCTGCTGTTCCTCGCGCTGTCGGCGGTAACATCTTGGGACTTGACCTTGCCGCTTCTTCAGAGGCAGCAATGCGAAGAAGCAACTTCGGGGCCGCTCATTGCGAAAGTAGAGGCCGAATGGCCGCTGCAGCCCGGCGACGTGCGAAGCAACCAGCTGTGCCGCATATCCTGGCTCGGCAGCAAGGGATACACCGTCTTCGTTTCTGTGGTGGCGTCGCAACAGGGGTCGGCCACGGTGAAGCACGCCTTTTCCGTGCCTGTCGACGGCAACGGCAATCCGGTCGACCCGAACGTAACAGTAAGGCCGACCTCGAGTGTCGTTCTGCTGCTTCTCCCGTTCGCCTTCGCCCTTTGCTCGACCGGCACCCGGCGGACGCTGGGCAAGCGATTGACCTCATTGCGCGTGACAACCGTGGAAAGCAGCGCCCTGCCCTTTGGACTCGCCGCCAAGCGCGAAATGTTCAAGTTTCTGCCATTGATGCTGCTGGCCGTCGTCAATCTGGTCAGCCTGTTTTTGCTGCCGTCATATCCGCATCCGATCGACCAACTGATCCAGCAGGCACGCGATACCAACCTTCTTAATTCCATCGGCTTCTTCGCCTTGACCGGGGCACTGGCACCGCTTCTGTTCGTATTCGCACTCATCTGGTGGGTCTTCCCATTGATCATCTGGCGCGGGCAGACTTTCTACGACCGCTTCTGCGACACCATGGTCGTCAAGGAGTAACCGTCAAAATCGGGGGGATTGCCTTGGCGGGCGAAGAAATGAAAGACTATCGCCGCGCCGGGCCTGATTTGCTGCTTCTTCCCCTGAGAGGATAGATTGTCGTGAACCTGAAATATCCCATATCCCGTTTCTCGCTTCTGCCGCCGCTTCGCATGGCTCTACTGACCGCGGCGATCGTGTTGCCGCTCTCGCCGCTTCCCATAGCCTCGACGCCGGCAGAGGCCGCACCCGGCTCGTGCTGGTCGTTGCTGCATAGCAAATTCGGCCCGCAGATCGAGAAATCGGTGAACGAGGCCGATCCCTGCAAGAAGCTGCCGGGCGTCGATCACAAGGACCAGTTCGAGGTGAAGTCGCTCGATGTCTGCGACGGCCCCGGCAGCGGTGTCCAGATCAACGCACATGCCGATATGGCTTGCAAGTCGCATGGCATATTGAAGACAACAATCAAGGGCCAGCTGGACGCGTCCATGACGGTCGATGTCGGCTCCTGCCACATCACCGACCTGCATGTCGGGATCAACGGACCGATCGGCGAGCTGATATCCTCGGTCGGCGGGCTTCAGGAAGTGGCCCGCGGCTTTGCCCAGGCCAAGATTTCGGAAATCTGCGGAAAGTGACATTGAAGGGCCGACGGTATCGGCCGGCCCTTGCTGACCAGGATGGCAAGTCCGTTCAGGCTCGCACGGCGCTGCCGGCTTGTCCGGCATCGCCGCCGCCGAACCGAACCCCCTTCTTCTCGAAGCCGAAACCGGCAAAAACCGCAACAGCCACGGCGACGATGCAGGCAACGATCAACAGCGCCAGGGCATAGTCGCCGTTCCATTGCTTTGCCAGCCCCGCCTGGATCGAGGCATTGCCCGAAGCCAGCAGATTGCCGAGCTGATAGGCAAATCCTGGGAAAGTGCCGCGCACTTCGTCCGGCGACAATTCGTTGAGATGCACGGGGACGATACCCCAGGCGCCCTGCACGAAAAGCTGCATCAGGAAGGCGCCGATCGCGAGCATGACCGGCCCCTGGCCCCAAACCCAGAGCGGGGCGACGGGAATGGCGAGAAGCGCCGCGATGACGATGGTCCTGCGCCTGCCCCATCGTTGCGACAAAGCACCGAACGTCAGGCCGCCGACGATCGCGCCGATATTGTAGACGATAGCGATGGCGCCAACGGTGTAGGAATCATATTGCCGCTGCGTCTCCAGGAATGTCGGATAGAGATCCTGGGTGCCGTGGCTGAAGAAATTGAAGGCCGTCATCAGCAGCACCGCCCAGAGGAACAGCGGAATATTCTCACGCAGCACGGTCAGGAACGGCCGCTGCGGCTTGGCCTGCCTCTGCAGGAAGGCCGGCGATTCCTGCACATTGCGCCTGATGTAGAGCACCAGCAGCGCCGGCACGGCGCCGACGATGAACATGCCGCGCCAGCCGATGATCGGAAACAGCAGGAAGAAGACGATCGAGGCGATCAGGTAACCGGAGGGATAACCGGCCTGAAGGATACCTGACACGAGACCGCGCGAGTCCTCCGGTATCGTCTCCATGACGAGCGATGCACCCACGCCCCATTCGCCGCCCATGGCAACGCCGAAGAGCGCGCGCAGCACGAGGAACATCGTCAGGCCGGTCGAAAAGCCGGTCAGAAATTCGAAGACGGAATAAAGCAGCACGTCGACCATCAGGGTCGTGCGCCGCCCGAAGCGATCCGCCGCGAGCCCGAAGATCAAGGCACCGACCGGCCGCATGGCGAGCGTGAGGAAGATCGCCACGGCAACCGCCGGGACGTCCGTGTGAAATTCTTCGGCTATATGCTTGAGAACAAAAACCAAAATGAAGAAATCGAAAGCATCCAGCGTCCAGCCCAGATAGGCCGCGATGACGGTGTTTCGTTGCTGGGGGGACAAGGAACGTAAGCTATCCAAGGCGGTCATCATGATCCTCCGACCGGATGGCGGCGGCGAGGCGGGCAATACCGGATGCCGTCGAAGCTGGGGGAACCCGGCAAGTGGCCGGGCATGTCGACGTTGCGGCTGCTTCCTCCTTTGGCGCCTGCGAGGATCGCGCTATGCGGACTTCGAGATCAGCAATAGCGCATCGGCCGCCCTTGGGTTGTAACATATTTGACATCATCGGCGAATGGAAAAATCCGCCATTTGTTTCCCTTTTGTACTCTTTGCCTCTTCACATCCGCGCGATCTGTCTCCATATTCGCCCCATGGCAAAATCACCGAAAAAACCCTCCGCCCCGACCGGTTTCGAAGAGGCGCCGCAGGCGTCGTTTGAAGGCGCGCCGCTCAGCGGCAGCGTTGCCGACTGGGTAAAGCAGCTCGAAGCGGACGCAGAGACATCCAGCGTCGAAACTCAGCGCGAGATTGCCTCGAAGGCCGGAAAGCACCGCAAGAAGGTGGAAATTGCCGCATCCAAGTCCGGGCGCGGCACCTCGATGGGCGGTTCGACCGATCCGAAGACGCGCGCCGCCGCCGGCCTCAACCCGGTGGCCGGTCTCGATATCGCGCTTGAGGACGCCGACAAGATTTCCCGCAGCGGCGTGACGGCAACCGTCGACGCGCTGTCCAAGCTGATCGAGAGCGGCAATCCGTTGTTCAAGGACGGCAAGCTCTGGACGCCGCACCGCCCTGCCCGGCCGGCGAAATCCGAAGGCGGCATCCAGATCCGCATGTCCTCGGATTACGAACCCGCCGGCGACCAGCCGACCGCCATCCGCGATCTCGTCGAAGGCCTTGATAATGGCGACCGCAGCCAGGTGCTGCTCGGCGTGACCGGCTCCGGCAAGACCTTCACCATGGCCAAGGTGATCGAGGCGACACAGCGCCCGGCTGTCATCCTCGCACCGAACAAGACGCTGGCAGCCCAGCTCTATTCCGAGTTCAAGAATTTCTTTCCGGACAACGCGGTCGAGTATTTCGTCTCCTACTACGACTATTACCAGCCGGAGGCCTATGTGCCGCGCTCGGACACCTTCATCGAGAAGGAAAGTTCGATCAACGAGCAGATCGACCGCATGCGCCACTCGGCGACGCGCTCGCTGCTGGAACGCGACGATTGCATCATCGTCGCCTCGGTCTCCTGCATCTACGGTATCGGCTCGGTCGAGACCTATACGGCGATGACCTTCCAGATGAATGTCGGCGATCGGCTGGACCAGCGCCAGCTTCTGGCCGACCTCGTGGCGCAGCAGTACAAGCGCCGCGACATGGATTTCATCCGCGGCTCCTTCCGCGTCCGCGGCGACACGATCGAGATCTTCCCGGCCCACCTGGAGGATGCCGCCTGGCGCATCTCCATGTTTGGCGACGAGATCGACGCCATCACCGAATTCGACCCGCTGACCGGCCAGAAGACCGGCGATCTGAAATCGGTGAAGATCTACGCCAATTCGCACTATGTCACGCCGCGCCCGACGTTGAACGGCGCCATCAAGGCGATCAAGGAAGAGCTGAAAATCCGGCTTGCCGAGCTGGAAAAGGCAGGACGCCTGCTCGAGGCGCAACGGCTTGAGCAGCGCACCCGCTATGACGTCGAAATGCTGGAGGCCACCGGCTCCTGCGCCGGCATCGAGAACTATTCGCGCTATCTCACCGGCCGCAATCCCGGCGAGCCGCCGCCGACTTTGTTCGAATATATTCCCGACAACGCATTGCTGTTTATCGACGAAAGCCACGTCTCCGTCAGCCAGATCGGCGGCATGTACCGGGGCGACTTCCGGCGCAAGGCGACGCTGGCCGAATACGGCTTCCGCCTGCCCTCCTGCATGGACAACCGTCCGCTGCGCTTCGAGGAATGGGATGCGATGCGCCCGGACACGATCGCCGTTTCGGCAACGCCGGGCGGCTGGGAAATGGAGCAATCCGGCGGCGTCTTCGCCGAACAGGTCATCCGCCCGACCGGCCTGATCGATCCGCCGGTCGAGGTCCGCTCGGCCCGCACCCAGGTCGACGACGTGCTCGGAGAGATCCGCGAAACGGCCGCCAAGGGCTACCGTACGCTTTGCACGGTGCTCACCAAGCGCATGGCCGAGGACTTGACGGAATATCTGCACGAACAGGGCGTGCGCGTACGCTACATGCACTCCGACATCGATACGCTTGAACGCATCGAGATCATCCGTGACCTGCGTCTCGGCGCCTTCGACGTGCTCGTCGGCATCAACCTGTTGCGCGAGGGTCTGGACATTCCTGAATGCGCCTTTGTCGCCATTCTGGATGCCGATAAAGAAGGCTTTCTGCGCTCGGAAACCTCGCTCGTCCAGACCATCGGCCGTGCCGCGCGTAACGTCGACGGCAAGGTCATTCTCTATGCCGACACCATCACCGGCTCAATGCAGCGGGCGATGGACGAAACCAGCCGTCGCCGCGATAAGCAGATGGCCTACAATCTCGAACATGGCATCACGCCGGAATCGGTGAAGGCGAAGATTTCCGACATTCTCGATAGCGTCTACGAGAAGGACCATGTCCGCGCCGATATCGGCGGTGTTTCAGGCAAGGGCTTCGCCGATGGTGGCCATCTCGTCGGCAACAATCTGCAGACTCACCTCAACGCTTTGGAAAAGGCCATGCGCGACGCGGCGGCCGATCTGGACTTCGAAAAAGCAGCAAGACTGCGCGACGAGATCAAACGCCTCAAAGCCGTCGAACTCGCCGCCATGGACGATCCGCTGGCCCGCGAGGAAGCCAAGAGCCTCGAAAGCCGCAGCGCTGCGGCGGGCAAGCGTGCTCCGCCAGCACCGGAGACCTCGCGCTCTTACTTTGCCAAACCGAACCTCGATGAGATGGGGCCGGGCAGCGACGCCGGTACGCCGCTTTTCCGCAAGAACACGCTGGACGAGATGACGGTCGGCCGCACCGAAAGGCCAGTGACGGGCAAAGTGCCGGACAAGCCGATCACCCGTGCAAAGCCGGGCGTCGGCTCCTACGAGGACCCGGTGGACGAAAAGCAGCGCAAGGGGCGGACAAAGGGAAAGACGGGACGACCCGGACAATAGGGTCGTCCACAACTGCCAGATGTCCAAAACCAAGCGCTGCCGATTTTATGAGGGTTGAGGCCTGGCGGACATCGAACGATGTCTTGCTGACAAGGCGACAGCCCCTACATGCCATCATATGAGGAGGCCCTCGGAAGACGGAAAGCGCTTGACCGCAAGCCGGGCCGGTGGGAAGCGACAGCAACCTTGGGAGAAAGACTGATGTCCGAGCCTTTAATCGTTCGTCGCGAGACCCATGTCTCCGCGCCGCCTGCCGCCATATTCGCACTGCTGACCGATCCCGAAAAGATCCTGCGCTGGATGGGTACGGAAGCGCAGGTCGAACCACAACCCGGCGGCATCTATCTCGTCAACGTCACCGGAGCCCGCTTCGCGCGCGGCTCCTTCCGCGAAGTCGTGCCGGTTCATCGTCTCGCCTACAGTTTCGGATGGGAAGGCAGCGAGGAAGTGCCGCCCGGGTCGAGCCTTGTGGAAATCGATCTGATCGAGCAGCCGGATGGGACGCTGGTGCGCCTCACCCACACGGGCCTTCCGACCATTGAACAATGTGAAGCGCACGCAAAGGGTTGGGCGCATTATTTCGACCGCATGGCCGAAGTGGCCGCGGGACGAGATCCCGGTCCCGATCCCATGCGCGGGCACGATGGCAAAAGCCGATGACGCATTGAGCCCGGCGCTATCGGGCTCGACGCCCTGACAGCCAAGGCATATCACCGATTGATGACAACGGTCTGACCCTTGTCATTGTGACGATCCGACTGCGGCAAACAAGGTTGCACGGGCAAGGATGACAGCCTGCAACCGCCATGGCATGATCGCGGCATGGATTTGCCCGCCTCCCTTGCCTGGCTGGTTGACGAAGCCGGCACCTCGCCCAGCCCCGAACGCTTCCTGGCCGATCTGGGCGGACATCTGCTGGCTGCCAGACTGCCGCTTGCTGGCGGCGCCCTGACGCTCGCCGCCCCGCATCCGATCATCACGCAACATACCTGGCTCTGGCGGGCCGAAACCGGCGCGGTGACCGAGGCGCTCGGCTTTGCCGGCACGGCGCTCGGACGGGCCGGCCGCGACTGGCTCGGCGAACTTGGCCCGACATGCGAGCAAACGATCGGCCTCGCGCCCGGCAATTCCGTGCTGGCCTGGGCCGGCACCCGACCCTTCAGCGCATCCGAAACGGACAGCCTGCGCGAAATTGCCCGCTTTGCCGCAGCCCCCCTCGCGGGCCTGGCCGCCCGCGCCACCCTGTCGACCCTGCTCGAAGCCTATCTCGGCCGCAGGAGTGCGGCGCGTGTGCAGGCGGGGGCGCTCAGCCGCAATAGCGGCGAGACCATCCGCGCGGCCCTGCTCTGCGCCGATCTCAGGGATTTCACCGCTCTTTCCGAAGCAACGGACCCCGCCATCATGATCGCGGCGCTCGACGCCTGGTTCGATCGCGTCGCCGGCGCCGTGCATGCCTTCGGCGGCGAGGTGCTGAAATTCATGGGCGATGGCGTGCTGGCGATCTTCCCTATGAGCGGGACGCCGAAAGAGGCCTGCGAAGCCGCTTTGCGCGCCGCCACCGCCATCCGCGCCGGCATGGCGCATCTCGACGCGACCAGAACAAGCCAAGGCCTGCCGCCGCTCCCCTTCGGCGCCGCCCTGCATTTCGGCGACATGCTCTGGGGCAATATCGGCGCCGCCGACCGCCTGGACTTCACCGCCATCGGCCCCGCCGTCAACCTCGTCAGCCGGCTGGAGGGTCTGTGCAAACCGCTCGGCCGCAACGTGCTGATCTCAGGCGCGGTTGCGGCGGGGACGATCATGCCGCTGCTGTCCTTAGGAGACTACGAGCTGCGCGGGATTGCCGAGCCTTGCGCGGTGTTTACGTTGGCGGGAGGCTAAGCTAGCGCCGCCCTGGTTTGGGCGGGAGTCATCAACCTTGCAATGCAGGGCGATTGGCTCTCACCGCGGCCTGGAAATGCGAGGCGCCGCCGGTCAGCCAGAATTCCTCGGTCGTCGTCTCGAGAAACTCCGCAAAGAGCTCGCAGGCCTCTTGGCGGCGAACGCCTCCTACGATTTCCACCGCTCTCGAAAGGTGTCTGGGAGGAGAGTTTTCCAGTCTCATATGCGCGCAGCCACCGTATGCGTCGGACATGGCGAATACGAGCCGTGATATCGGCAGGTGAAGCATGGTGCCGAAACACATGATGCAGGGCTCCAGCGTTGTGTAAAGCGTCAGGCTGTCGTTACGCGAGAAGGCGTAATCGCCTCTGAATACCTCATGGAACAGGTTCATTTCCGCGTGGTTCAAATGATTCGAGACCATGGTCTTATGCGATCGTCCCAGTATCCGAGATCCCGCCGATAGAACTGCCCCAACAGGGAAAATGCCGCGTTCCAGGGCAGTCCTTGCCTCGGCCAATGCAAGGCCCATCATATCGTCATCGCGCAATTCCGCCATGCAGCCTCCCTGGTGCTTGATATCAAAAGTTGCACCCTTGAAAAGTAGCGACTTTTGCAGAACCCGCAACGACCGCCTCTGTTAGGAACAGCATTTTGATCTGCACTTGCGAATAGCAAGCAAGCTTATTATATGATCTGAAAATAATAGATTCGTCGATTAATCGAAGCGACCGGCCTTCAACACATTGATTTCTCTTTCAATACGGCCGCCAGCTAAAACACCCCTTGCCTTTTTCCCAAAATCCTGTCACCCATAAACATGCTCGGGCATTTACATGCCGGTGACTGGACTGATTTGGTGATCCGCTTGCGGCAGGCAGCGGTTGGGTTTTGCGACCCGCGCAGACGTTCTTTCCCCGTACGTGACTTCTCGACTGGCTTTCGCATGGCGCGAGGGCAAAGCCGTCCGGATTTTCCGGATAAACTAAGACTGATGGGTAAAGGACTATCCCCCATGGCCACCAAGGGCACCGTAAAATTCTTCAACCAGGACAAGGGTTTTGGTTTCATCACTCCTGACGGCGGTGCAAAGGACGTTTTCGTCCACATCTCCGCTCTTCAGGCTTCCGGCATCCAGTCGCTGCGCGAAGGCCAGCAGGTCACTTTCGACACCGAGCCGGATCGCATGGGCAAGGGCCCGAAGGCCGTCAACATCCAGGCTCACTAAGCCTCGGCTGACAGCCTGATCAAGGTTTCGAACGGCGCGGTGCAACCGCGCCGTTTTTCGTTTGGGGCCCTTGCGGTTGTGAGTTCGGGGCCACCCTCGTCCTTCGAGGCTACAGCCCCTTCGACAAGCTCGGAGCCTTCCGCACCTCAGGATGAGGGTGGAGAAACTCCCGGCGCTATTCAACATCAATCGCCCAGCTATCGCAGCCGATTAGTCCTCATGGTGAGGTGGCCCGCAGGGCCCTCGAACCACGAGGACGGATTGGAACCACCAACTCACGCGCTGGCGCGTTCGCCCTCGCCGCCAAAATCAACGGCAGCGAAGGCGGCCGCAATCACCTCCGGTCCCGCCCCCGGCTTGTTGGCGTCGGTGGAGAGGATCTGGCGGTAGCGGCGCGAGCCCGGCAGGCCGGTGAAAAGTCCGACCATATGGCGCGCGACGTGCTGCAGGCGGCCGCCATTCTCGATATGGCGTTCCACATAGGCCATCATCCGGTCGCGAAGCGCGTTCCAATCAGCCTCGACAGCCGGCTCGCCAAAGAAACGGTGATCGACATCGGCCAGGATCGCGGCATTCTGATAGGCGGCGCGGCCGAGCATGACGCCATCGACATGGGCAAGATGCGCTTCTGCCTGATCCAGCGTCTGGATGCCACCGTTGATGCCGATGAAGACCTCGGGCCAACGTTGTTTCATGCGATAGACGATATCGTAGTCCAGCGGCGGTATTTCGCGGTTTTCCTTCGGCGACAGCCCCTTCAGCCAGGCCTTGCGCGCATGTATCCAGATCGCATCCGCTCCGGCATCGAGCACGTGCGCCATCAATTCGGGCAGCGCCTCCTCCGGCTCCTGTTCGTCGACGCCGATACGGCATTTCACCGTGACAGGCGCCTTCGATATCGCCTTCATCGCAGCGACGCAGGATGCCACCGTCGCCGGCGTCAGCATCAGGCAGGCGCCGAAAGTGCCGGACTGTACGCGATCGGACGGGCAGCCGACATTGAGGTTGATCTCGTCGTAACCATAGGCTTCCGCGATCCGCAGCGCTTCGGCAAGCTTGGCCGGATCGGAGCCGCCGAGCTGCAGCGCGACGGGATGTTCGGCGACATCGTGCCCCAGCAGCCGGTCGCGCGGACCATGGATGATCGCATCGGCCACCACCATTTCCGTGTACAGCAATGCATGACGGCTGATCTGCCGATGCAAGTACCTGCAATGGCGATCCGTCCAGTCGATCATCGGGGCTACCGCAAAGATCTTGCGGCCGTTTTTCAGTGCGTCGCTATACATGGGAAACCTTTCTGCCCCGCCCTCTACACCAAATCCCTCAAAAACGCCAGTTTCCGTGGCTGTAACAATGATGCTAGTTTGCCGGACGGAGTCGGAAGGCAACAAGCCCTTCCAAGAGAGATCAAGAGTTTCGAAAGCCCATATGAACGCCCCACTGACGACAGTCATTCCAGTCCCCGCTCCCGTCCTTCTGCCGATCGAGGGCGAAACCGGTTTTTTCCCCGTGCGCCGCGTCTATTGCGTCGGCCGAAACTATGCCGACCATGCCATCGAGATGGGGCATGACCCCACCCGCGAACCGCCCTTCTTCTTCCAGAAGAACCCGGACAATCTGCTGGTAACGAGCGATTTCCCCTACCCTTCGCTGTCATCGGACGTGCATCACGAAGTCGAGCTTGTGGTGGCGCTGCGCAGCGGCGGCACGGACATCCCGGTCGAGCAGGCTCTCGACTGCGTCTACGGCTATGGCGTCGGCATCGATTTCACCCGCCGCGATCTGCAGGGCGAGGCCAAGAAGCTCGGCCGTCCCTGGGAAATCGGCAAGGCCTTCGAGTATTCGGCCCCCGTCTCCGCGCTCGTGCCGGCCACCCGCGCCGGCCATCCCGACAAGGGCGGCATCTGGCTGATGCGCAACGGCGAAGCGGCTCAAAGGGGCGACCTCTCGCAGATGATCTGGAAGGTGCCAGAAATCATCGCCGAGCTTTCCAAGCTCTTCACGCTCGCACCGGGTGATATCATCATGACCGGCACGCCAGCCGGCGTTGGCCCGGTTGCGCGCGGCGACCGGATCAGCTGCGCCGTCGATGGCGTCGCAACACTCGTGCTGAACGTCGTCTGATCGAGGAGGATCGACCATGCCGCTCTACGCCCTTGCCGGTCTGACGCCGAAAACACCCGGTCCAGGCCTGTACTGGATCGCGCCCGATGCAAGCGTGATCGGCAAGGTCGAGATCGGCGCGGATGTCGGCATCTGGTTCGGCTCGGTCCTGCGCGGCGACAATGAATTGATCGCCATAGGCAGGGCCACGAATATCCAGGAAGGCACGATGGTTCATACCGACCCGGCCTTCCCGGTCACGATCGGAGAAGGCTGCACCATCGGCCATCATGCGATCATCCATGGCTGCACGATCGGCAACAATTCGCTGATCGGCATGGGCGCCACCGTGCTCAACGGCGCGAAGATCGGCAATAATTGCCTGGTCGGCGCCAACGCGCTTGTCACCGAAGGCAAGGAATTCCCGGATGGCTCCCTGATCGTCGGTGCGCCGGCAAGAGCCATCCGCACGCTGGATGAGGCGGCCATCGAAGGTCTGCGCCGCTCGGCCCAGCATTACGTCGTCAACTGGCAGCGCTTCGCACGCGATCTTCAGAGATTAGATTAGAAAAATCTCATAAATAGATGATGGAGCGTGGAATAAGGCCCATCCGGAGCTCAAGCCGCGCAGTTCGCGCAATGGCCGCGAATCTCAATGGTTGACTTCTCCGCCTTGAATTTCTGCGACTTCAGCCAATCCATCAGTCGGTGATCGACTTCGTGATCGTGGAACTCGATCACCTGGCCGCAGCTCTCACAGATGGCGAAGGCGACGAGGCCGTGGCTGTGGCAATCCTCATTGGGATGCGCGCAAGCAACGAAGGAATTGATGCTCTCAAGCCGGTGAACCACGCCATATTCCAGGAGCTTGTCGAGCGCGCGATAGACCTGCAGCGGCGCGCGAAAACCCTGATCGCGCAGCTTGTCGAGGATGGTGTAGGCGCTGAGCGGCGCTTCCGCCTTGGTCAGAACATCGAAGACGAGCGTCTGGTTCTTGGTGAGCATCGGAGTGGTCATGACGACTGTCCTCTCTGTTGCGCCGCTGGCGTGCCGGCCCTGCGAACGAGGGGCAGCAGACTGATGATAAATAGAACAAGCGCCGCAACCACGATGGAAGGCCCGGACGGCGTGTCATAGCGCAGCGATCCGAACAGCCCGCCGACGACGGCGATGGCGCCGAGCAGCGAAGCGAAAATCGCCATCGTCTCCGGCGTCGCGGCAAAGCGGCGCGCGGTCGCGGCGGGGATGATCAGCAGCGCGGTAATAAGGAGTATGCCGACGATCTTCATGGCGATCGCGATCACCACGGCCATCAGCAGCATGAAAAGCAGTCTGGCGAGTTCCGGCCGCAATCCCTCGGCCTCGGCAAGCTCGGGATTGACGGTCGAGGCCAGTAGCGGCCGCCAGAGCCAGGCAATCGCCGCCAGCACGAAAATGCCGCCACCCCAGATCACCACAATGTCGGACCGGCTGACGGCAAGAATATCGCCGAAGAGGAAGGCGATGAGATCGATCCGCACCCAGCTCATGAAGGCGACGATAACGAGACCGATCGCCAGCGTCGCATGCGAGAGAATGCCGAGCAGCGCATCCGCCGACAGCGCCTGACGCCGTTGCAGGAAGAGCAGCAAGATCGACACAAGCGCCGCGACCGCAAAAACGGAAAGCGTTAGATTCAGCTGAAACAGCAGCGACAGCGCCACGCCGAGCAGCGCTGAATGCGAGATCGTATCGCCGAAATAAGCCATGCGGCGCCAGATGATGAAGCAGCCGAGCGGCCCGGTCGTCAGCGCCAAGCCAACGCCGGCGACGACTGCACGCAGGAAGAAATCGTCAAACATGACGCTCTCCCTCGGCATGATCATGGTCGTGGTGATGATCGCCGTGATTATCATGGTGATGGCCATCGTCGGCATGGCAATGGTCTGTAATCGAGCCGTCTGAATGCTGCACGCGACCATCGGGCAGATGTGTATGGTCGTGATGATGGCTGTAGATCGCTAGAGATTGCGCCGCACGCGTGCCGAAAAGCCTCACATATTCTGGGCTTTGGCTGACAGTCTGCGGCGTGCCGCGGCAGCAGACATGGCCGTTCAGGCAAACGACCGTATCCGTGGCTGCCATGACCACATGCAGATCATGCGAAATCAGCAGGATACCGCAGCCCTGCGAATTGCGGATCGACTTGATCAGATCGTAAAGCGCGATCTCGCCGCTGAAATCCACACCCTGCACCGGCTCGTCGAGGACAAGCAGATCGGGCTTGCGGGCGATGGCGCGCGCCAAGAGCGCCCGCTGGAATTCGCCGCCGGAAAGATGCTGCACCTCTGCTTTCGCAAGGTGAGCAATACCGACCGATTCCAGCGCTGCGCTCAACTCGCGCTCCGGTAAAGGCCCCGTCAGAGTCATCAATCGCCGCACGCTAAGCGGCAAGGTCCAATCGACGGCAAGCTTCTGCGGCACGTAACCGACCCTCAGATCGGCTATGCGCTCGACACGTCCCTCATCCGGCTTCATGACGCCGATCGCCGTCTTGGCGCTGGTCGATTTGCCTGATCCATTCGGGCCGATCAGCGTAACGATCTCGCCGCGGCTCACGGAAAAATCGACACCGCGCACGAGCCAGCGGCCGCCGCGGCGGACGCCGACATCGTGGAGCGACACCAGCGGCCGGCTCTTGCTGTCGATGGAAGAAAGCATGAAATTTCCAATTGCACTATTGCGCCATGCTATCGCACACGTTATAGCATAACGCAATTGATGTAATAACATAACAGACCCATTCAAGGGCATTTATCGCATGAACGCAGCAAAAACCTTCCTTCCCCTCGCCGCCTCTCTCCTCCTCTCGGGCTTGCTTGTCAGCACCACCGCAACCGCGGCAGATGCTCCGCGGGTTGTCGTCTCCATCAAACCGATCCACTCGCTAGTCGCTGCGATTATGCAAGGCGTGGGCACGCCGGATCTGATCGTCGACGGGGCAGCTTCCCCGCATACCTATGCGTTCAAGCCGTCGAATGCACGCAGCCTGCAACAGGCGCAGCTGGTCTTCTGGGTCGGCCCGGGCATGGAAGCCTTCCTGCAGAAGCCGCTTTCCTCCCTCGGTTCTAACTCGACAGTGGTCGAACTCGACAACGCGCCCGGCATCACGAAGCTCAAGTTCCGCGAAGGCGGCGCCTTCGAGCCGCATGATGATGGCGACGAACATGAAGCCAGCGACGATCACGCGCATGGCCACGACCATGATCACGGCGAATTCGACACCCATCTCTGGCTCGATCCGCACAATGCCAAGGCGATGGTCGCCGAAATCACCACGTCGCTGGTCGCCGCCGATCCAGCCAATGCGCTGACCTATGAAGCCAACCAGAAAACGTTGAACGACAAGCTTGACGCCTTGGACACCGAAATCGCCTCGACGGTCGCGCCGGTGAAGGACAAGCCTTTCATCGTCTTCCACGATGCCTATCAATATTTCGAGCATCGTTACGGTGTGCGCGTCTCCGGCTCTATCACCGTCAGCCCGGAAACCATTCCCGGCGCGCAGCGCGTGGCCGAAATCCATAGCAAGGTCGCCGATCTCGGCGCGACCTGCGTCTTCGCCGAGCCGCAATTCGAACCGAAGCTGGTCAATGTCGTACTGGAAGGCACGTCGGCGAAATCAGGCGTCCTCGATCCCGAAGCCGCAACGCTGCCGCAGGGGCCGGACCTATATTTCGACCTGATGCGCGGTATTGCAAGCTCTCTGAAAGCCTGCCTTTCGGCGCAAGGCTGAAGATCACCGAAGGAAGCGAGCCTACTGCTCGCTTTTTTCCTCACAGCAAATGTAATGATATTACATTACAATGAGGTTGCCATGAACAAGAAGCTCCCGGTCACCGTCCTTTCCGGTTTCCTCGGCGCCGGCAAGACGACGCTGCTCAACCATATCCTCAACAATCGCCAAGGCCTGCGGGTCGCGGTGATCGTCAACGACATGAGCGAGGTGAATATCGACGCCGCACTGGTGCGCGACGGCGGCGCCGATCTTTCCCGCACGGAAGAACAGCTGGTCGAGATGACCAACGGCTGCATCTGTTGCACGCTGCGCGACGACCTGCTGAAGGAAGTCCGCCAGCTCGCCGAGCAGGATCGCTTCGACTACCTGCTGATCGAATCGACAGGCATTGCCGAGCCCCTGCCCGTCGCGACGACTTTCGAGTTCCGCGACGAGGACGGCAACAGCCTTTCCGACGTTGCCCGCCTCGATACCATGGTAACCGTCGTCGACGCCGCCAATCTTTTGGCCGATTACGGATCGACCGATTTCCTCGCCGACCGCGGCGAGACTGCCGGCGATGGCGACAACCGGACCATCGTCGACCTGCTGGTCGAGCAGATCGAATTTGCCGATGTCGTCATTCTGAACAAGGTCGGCTCGGCAACGCCCGAGCAACGCGATGCAGCCCGCAAGATCATTGTCGGCCTCAACCCCGACGCCCGGTTGATCGAAGCCGATTTCGGTACGGTGAAGCCGAGTGAGGTTCTCGGGACCGGCCGTTTCGACATCGATCGAGCCGAGACCCATCCGCTCTGGTACAAGGAACTGCATGGCTTCAGGGATCATATTCCCGAAACCGAGGAATATGGCATCCGCTCCTTCGTCTATCGCGCGAAGAAACCGTTCGATCCACTTAAATTTCAGGATTTTCTCAACCGATCCTGGCCGGGCGTCGTCCGGGCGAAAGGCTTCTTCTGGCTTGCGACACGGCCTTATTATGTCGGCGAGATGAGCCAGGCCGGCGCGCTCGTCCGCACAAGCAAGATGGGCCTTTGGTGGGCTGCCGTGCCGCAGGATCAATGGCCGCGCGATCCGGGCTTCAAGCGGGCTCTTGCGCCCCATCTCGACCCCATATGGGGCGACCGTCGCCAGGAACTTGTCTTCATCGGCGCCGATCCGATGAGCGAGCAGCAGATTACGGCTGAATTGGACGCCTGCCTGGTCAAGGCTGACCGCTTCACGCCGGAGCGTTGGCGGGACCTCCCCGATCCATTCGCCAGCTGGAACAGGCCAACGGCATGAAAAAGCCGAAGGTGATCAGATTCCGCTGTTACTGCGTCGAATGCAGTAACGAGGATAAGCCCGCAAACGATGGATTGCGATCCGACGCCGCGGATTCGGACCAGGACGGCAACAGCTCAGGCGAAGCTAATCCTCGCCTGATGCCGAATGTGATTGGAAAACTGCTATTTGGGGCCTGAACGACTGTTCAGGCCACCAACATTCCGGCGGGAACGGCGATGATCTCGTGCATGACGAGCAATGCGCCGATCACCACCGACTTGGCGCGCAAGGGCGTCATGGTGCAGTGAAACACTTTACCGGGCTCGATCTGGCGATTGGACGGATAAAGGCAGTCGACCTTCTCGCCGGTAAAGCAAGCATCAAGCTTTGCCTTCAGGTTGCTTTCGAAATATTCCGAACCGACAAATTCCGAGATGTGGCGTCCCACAAGCTCCATCGGCTTCGATTTCAGAAACTCCGAATTGGCGGCGTTGCTGTAGAGGTATCGATAGTCCCGCGTGACGACGGCGACACGATCCGGCAGACTGTCGAGAATGACATCGTTCAGAACGCTGCCCTCCTCGAAGCCGAACGCATCGTCCCGGTCGATCTTTTCGCTCGAAAACGCTCTCAGAACCTCGCCGGCCACGTCGCTCGCGCCGCCGAAATAGCGATCAATCAGCACCGAAAGCGATGCAGAATTGCGCATCACACGCGAACGATCATCCGATTCTTCTCGGATAAGATTGTTCATGAACTGGAGCTGCATGTATATCTCAAGCAGACTCGTGGCCTTATAGGCCAAAATAGCCGCGATAAGGGGCTCCAATTCGCGATCAAGTGATTCTACAAGCTCATCGTCGCCAAGTTTTATCGCACGCTGAATCTGATTACATTTCATGGAGAAGGCATGAAAGAGTGCCAGCAAAATTGCCCTCCTGTCCTCGACCACAACAGGACGCAGGGGCCTCGATTCCCGGCGTTGCCATGCCCAAGGATATTCAGCTTGGCGTCCGCATTCTCACCAAACTTTCTATCTTGTGAATTAACATGACTTACCCACACTTTCAATCCGGATGAGCGGAAGTTCTCGGGAAAGGAGAACTTTCTGAAATGCAAGGCTTACCGGGCGGAATGACTGCATGAAGACCGGATGCAACTTTACATTCGAATCTGTGCGCGAATCTGTGGGCAGCGCATCGATACGAGAGCCTAGAAAACGCTCTTCTTGATATTCCAGCGATCGTGATACCAAAGCCACTGCTCGGGATTTTCCCTCACCCAACCCTCGACCTTGTCGTTCAGCATCTGAGCTGTTGCGGTCAGATCGAGGCCACCGGCCTCGTTGCGAGGCATCTCCAGCTTCGGTTCGATCTCCAGCCGGTAGCGATTGTTGGGCAAACGGATGCAGCGTGCCGGATAGACTTCGCAATTGAACTGGCGCACGAGCTTCGGCAGCAACGGGTTCGTCTTCACATCGCGGCCAAAGAACAGGGTCTTTAGGCCCTTGCGGAATTTCTGGTCGACCAGCACGCCGACTCCGCGACCTGCTTCCAGCTCTCTGGCAAGACTGAAGGACGACCCGGCATGCGAGGGCACGAGATTGCCCATGCGTTTTGCGCGGAAGTCGAAAACCTTCTTGGCGACATAGGGATTGTTCGGCGGCCGAAAAAGCACCGTCACCGTCAGACCGAAAGCCGCGCCCGCAACAGGCAGCAGTTCGAAATTACCGGTATGGCCGGTAAAGACGATGAACGGCCGCGGATTATCCCTGAGATCGAGAAAGATCGGAATACCGGAAACCTCGACGCGACCGGGCTTGTCGCTATGCGGGTCGAAATCGAACAGACGGTCGAGAAAGACATATTCCGCCGCCAGCCGGCCCATATTGCCCCAGCTTGCGAGCGCGATCTCCTCGATCTCAACCTCGCTCTTCTCCGGAAAGGCATTGCGCAAATTGGTCAGCATCAGCTGGTGCCGCCGCATACGCGGGCCGATCTTGCGGGTCAACCAATCGGCAAAACGGATGCCGCCATCGGCTGGAAACAGCTTCAGGAAATTGAGGAAACCGAAAATGACCTGCGCCACCAGCCACTGCCGGAAATTTCTGAGCGCAAGCACGATCCGGGTGATGAAGAGCTTCACGCGGCTCAGTCCATCTTCAGGATGATCTTGCCGAAGATCTGGCGCGATTCCATCCGCTCCAGCGCCCGGTCGATATCGCTGAAGCTCACTTCGGTATCGATCACCGGATGCACCAGCCCGCGCGCCATCTTCTGCATGGCATTGGCCATGTTCTCCATGCGGCAGCCGAACGAGCCGAACAGCTTCAGCTGCTGCTGGAACAACATCATCAGGTTCATCTCGGTCGACACGCCCGAGGTCGAACCGCAGGTGACGAGGCGTCCGCCGCGCTTCATGCAGAGCATGGAGCCGGCCCAGGTATCCTTGCCGACATGTTCGAAGACGACGTCGACGCCCTTTTTCTTCGTCAACTTGCGCACCACGCCCTCGAACCGGTCGGTGCGATAGTTGATGACGTGATCGGCGCCGAGAGCCTTGGCCTTTTCGATCTTGTCGTCCGAGCCGACCGTGGTGATGACCGTGCAACCGATCTTCTTGGCAAGCTGGATGGCGGCGGTGCCGATGCCCGAACCGCCGGCATGAACGAGGATGGTCTCGCCCGGCTCAAGCTTGGCGTTGTCGAACAGCATGTGCTCGACGGTGCCGAAGGTGACGGGAGCGAGAGCTGCGCCGATCGCATCGACGCCGGGAGGTGCGGGCACAAGCAGGCGGGCCGGCAGATTGACCTTCTCCTGTGCGAAGCCATCGAGATGGAAGCCGTGGACGCCGCTGACGTTCTCGCAGAGATTGTCACGGCCTTCCCGACAATGGCGGCAAAGGCCGCAGGTCCGCGCGCCATAGATCGACACGAGCTGCCCTGGAAGAACGTTTGCAACACCCGGTCCGATCGCTTCGACCACGCCGGCAGCCTCCGCGCCGATGACGAGCGGCATCTTGCGCTTGGCAAACGCCATGCCGCGCCAGCCCCAGACGTCGATGTGGTTGAGGGCGACGGCCTTGACGCGCAACGTCACTTCGCCGGCGCCAGGCGCTTCAGGCTCGGGCAGATCGGTGATCTCAAGTTTGCGGTCGTCGATCAGTTGCAAAGCACGCATGGCAAAGTCCTTCGCCTCTCGGGCGCAGTTATTATTTGTTATTCAAGGGTCCGATTAAGCCGGTTCGAGCGCCATGACAAGGCTGGCGTTCTGACCACCGAACCCGAAGGAGTTCGAAAGCACGGCATTCACCTGCTTTTCACGCTTCTTGTTCGGCACCACGTCGAGATCGATCGCCGGATCGGGGTTGTTGTAGTTGATGGTCGGCGGCAATGTGCCGGTCAGCATCGTCTGCAGCGAGAATACCGCTTCGACAGCCCCAGCCGCCGTCAAGGTGTGGCCGATCATGGACTTGTTCGACGAAACGGGGATGCTCGGGAGCCGCTCGCCGAAGACGGCGGACATGGCGCCATATTCCATCTTGTCGTTCTCGGGCGTCGATGTGCCGTGGGCGTTGATGTAGCCGATATCGCTATCATCCATGCCGGCATCGGCAAGTGCCGCGCGGATCGTCGCGATCGCCGGACCGCCGTCGGGCGAGGACCGGGTGCGATGGAACGAATCGGCCTTGTCGCCGGCCCCCTTCATGATCCCGAGGATCTTAGCGCCGCGCGCAATCGCTGCTTCCAGCGATTCCAAGACCAGCGTCGCCGCCCCTTCGGCGATGACGAAACCGTCGCGATCCTTGCTGAACGGCTTGGAAGCCTTGGTCGGCGGGTCGTTCTGGGTCGAGAGAGCCGACAGCAGCGAGAAGCGGATCAGCGCCTCGGCACTCAAGGACCCGTCGGTGGCAACCGTCAATGCCCGTGTGGTACGGCCCTGGCGGATCGCCTCGATGCCGAGTTGAATTGCCGTCACGCCCGATGCACAGGCTGTCGACAGCGTCACCGGCAGGCCGCGCGTGCCGAAACGGTCGGCAAGGCGCTCGGAAATCGCGCCGAAAAGAGCCGCCTCGTGAAAGGCTGGATCGGGGCGCTGGCGCATGGCCGCGAGGAACCGCTCATAGGCGTCGCCTTGATGATCCGCCGGCGGAGAACGATCGGCGAGCTCGAAACGTGCGCTCCATTCCGGCTCGATCGGCGGCGCGGCAAGGAATAGCGGCGCTCCGAAATCACCGGAAATCCCAGCCTGCGCCAGCGCTTCGACGGTTGTTTCGCGGGCGAAGGCGTAGGAGCGCTCGACGGCATTTGGAACGGGAATATCGATGAAATCCACGGTCCCGGCGATCCGCGTCGAAAGCCCGTCGGTCGGAAAGCGGGTGATGTCGTGAATGCCCGACGTACCCGACGACAATGCGTTCCAGTTGTCTTGCAGGCCCTGCCCCAGCGACGTGATGATCCCCATGCCGGTAACGGCGACGATCGGGCGTCCGAGATGATCCTTGTAAGCGGTCATATCCTGTTCCTCACGCTTCAGCCGATAGCACGGCGATGCCTTCACCGCGCACATGGCCGACTGTTGTTACCACAGCATTGCTTGCGCCGGTCGCCATCGGCTTCTCGTTCGCTGCATCGAAGGGCGGCACCTTGGCCCGATTGGCGACGGCGAGCGCTGCCAAGGCGAGCCCAAGCGGGAACTGGCTTTCAAGCCCATGCCCCGAAACGCCGGAATAGGCACGGATCGCCGCGCCCGGAAGTTGTGTCTCCAGCACCGCCTTCTCGCGATGGGCGAGGTCCGGGATCGCTGTCGTGCCGGAAAAGATGATGGTCGTCTCGTTCGATCCCTGCTTGGCAGGTGCGAGCATGCGTTCCAGCCGCGCCTCGAACTTGTCCTCGTCACGCCGGCCACGATCGCCCTCGACCGCATCGATGGTCGCATAGATATACGCACCACGACCTTCCGCATGGGCGCGCGATTCAAGCACCAGGAATGCGCTCAGCGATCCCATGATCATGCCGCCGCCATCTTCAGGCTTGCGCGACCATATCGGGTGCCAGTCGCCGATGGCATGCGCATTGATCGACTCGATCAGCAGGATCATGTCCAGACGCTCGGCGGAAAACGCGCCGCCCACCAGCGCATGGCTCGATTCGCCCGACTTGATGCGATGAAACGCGGTCTCGACGGCGGAAATGCCGGAGGCCTCTTCACCCATGAAGGTGCGCGACGAACCCGTGACCTTGTGGACGATCGAAATATTGCCGGCAAGCAGGTTCGAAAGCTGCGCCAGGAACAAGGTAGGCCGCAGTTCGGTCGTCAGCTTCTCGTTCAGCAGCAATTCGCGATCGTTGCGCTTCAGGCCTTCGTTGACGATCAGCGTGTCGACATTGGTATCACGCTCGCCACCGCCGGCAGCAACGATCATGTCCATGCTGCCGCAAGCGTCCAGATCATCCTTGAAACCGGCATCGTCCAGCGCCAGCCCGGCGGTAAAGACGCCGATGCGCTGCCAGTTTTCCATCTGCCGCTGATCGCCGCGCTTCGCAATCTGCTGCGACCAGTCGATCTCTGGCAGCGGATGCACCGGATAGGGCTTGAATTTCTCGGTTTCGACGATGGTCGGCGGCGCCTTGTCGGCAGTCAGCAGTGCCACATGCGCATCCTTGCCGACACCCTGACAGGTGACGATGCCGATACCCGTGATCACCACATCATTCTGAGCCTTGCTCATTCATCAATCCTCTTCGAATGCGGCGCCGAACAAGCCGGCCGTGTCAACCGTTGGCGGCGATGGCGTCGAGAAGCCCGACCTCGCCTGCCCGCTTGCGCACGATATCGCCGAGCGGCAACTCATTAAACGGCATGGTGCGCAGCTTCAACTGCGCATCGCAGACCTTCTTTCCGGCAATGGTGATACGCGCCTTCGTGACCGCGTATCCCGAACCTTCGTGCTCCAGCTCGGCTTCGATGTCGAGTTCCGCTTCCGGTTCGACGAAGGTCCGCATCTTGGCGCCGTCGACCGACATCAGAAACGGCATATAGGCGAATTTCGTTGCCGCAAGCAGGAGCATACCCGAGGCCTGCGCCATCGTTTCGATAAGGAGAACGCCGGGAACCAGCGGCATGCCGGGGAAATGGCCTTCGAAGACCGGGCTTTTCGCCGGAACGATGGAACGGGCCTTCAGCAGGCCCTTGGACAGATCGACGGATTCAATCCTGTCGATCATCTGGAAATATTCCAGCAGCATCAACGCCTCCGATCCAACCCGGCGATGCAGGATGCTTCGGGCGGGATACGCTATTTAAGAATGAAACCGCCCGGCCGCCATATTCAGGGGCGGCTGGGCGTTAAAAAAATGCAAGGATGTCGCTCAGCCCTTGGCGGCGCGCAACTCATCGATCTTCGCACAGAGATTCTTCAGCACGAAATACTCTTCGGTCGAAACCTTGCCTTCGTTGACTTCCTGCGTCCACTTCTCGAGCGGGATCTTGATGCCGAATTCCTTGTCGATAGCGAAAACGATATCCAGAAAGTCGAGGCTGTCGATGCCGAGGTCGTCGATCGTGTGGCTATCCGGGGTGATCGTATCACGGTCGATTTCGCTGGTTTCAGCGATGATGTCGGCAACTTTGTCAAATGTAGCAGTCACTGCCCATACCTCTTGAAATAATAAATCATCCCCCTCATAGGGAAATCCATTCCAAAAGCCAATGGTTTCCACCAGAAACCCCGGCAATTTGGCGAAGCACTGTTGCGCAAACAGCAAAATGACAGTCGCGTCACAATTTGGAATTACGCGCGACATGGACGCGAGATGCGGCAGCATTGCGGCTGAACCGCAATGACGAAGCCGCCTGTTCGCGAAAGATCACTCGCTGATCACGATACGCGTATTGTGAAGCCCCGCATCCGCTGCCATCGCAAAGAAGGTGGCGGCGTTGCGGGTATCGAGCCGCACACAGCCATGCGATGCCGGCCGGCCGAGCTGCCGCACCTCATAGGTACCGTGAATGGCATAGCCGCCATTGAAGAACACGGCATAGGGCATCGGCGCGTCGTCATATTTCTTCGAGCGGTGATCCTTCGACAGCCATTTGGCTGTGTAGGAGCCGATCGGCGTCACATAACCTCTGCGCGCCGTCGATACTCGCCAGCGATACTTCATGGTCCCATCTTCCGAAACGGTCATCGTTTGCGATCGAAGATCGACCACGGCAACAACAGTTCCGGCCTGGGCCGAAACGGTGTGGAATTGCATGAATAGACATGCCGTTGCTATAAATGCGAAGCGTTTCATCTTGTCCCCTCCGACTGTTTGCTTCCTCTTGAAGCAATTCAGACGATGGGAGAGTCTATCGCTATGCTAATTATACCAAATTAATACATATAGTGAGCGATTGCTTAATTTAACGACGCTCACAACAGCAGCAGGAATCCAAGAAAAGCGAGAAGCGTCAGCATCGAGCATGCGCAATAGAAGATCGAAATGCCGGCTTCGATGTCGCTGACGGTCGCCGTATCACGTCCGGCGCCGTTGATCATCGGTTCGCGGACAAGCTCGCCGCCATAGATACGCGGGCCTGCGAGCTGGATGTCGAGCGCACCGGCCATAGCCGCTTCCGGCCTGCCGGAATTGGGTGAGCGGTGCAGCCCGCCATCGCGGACGGCGATGCGGATCGCATTTCCAAGCGCGGAGATTCCCCGTTTGATCAGAGCGCCGGCGGCGATCAACAGGATCGACAGACGCGCGGCTGGCCAGTTGGCGATATCGTCGAGGCGCGCGGCAGCGCGGCCGAAATCGACATAGGTCTCGGATTTGTGGCCAATCATCGAATCGGCGGTGTTGAGCATCTTGTAGAGAAACAGGCCAGGCAGCCCGAAAAACCCGTACCATAAAGCCGGCGCGACCACGCCGTCGGAAAAATTCTCGGCAAGGCTTTCGATGGCCGCACGGCAGATACCCGGTTCATCCAGCGTCTGCGGATCACGGCCGACGATGCGCGAAACGGCAAGGCGCCCGCCTTCCAGACCGTCGGAACGCAATGCGCGCGACACCTCGCCCACATGATCGGCAAGGCTCTTCTGCGCCATGAAAACCGCGACGAGCCCCGCCTCGACCAATATGCCGAGCCAGCCGAAGAAAGCGAGAAAGCCATGAATCGCCCAGCCGGCGATAATAGCGCCCATCAGCAGCGCGACGATCGACATGACGCCATTGCGGCGGCGCAGCACCCCAGGCAGGTGCTTCGCGTTGAACCGCTGATCGAAGGATGAAATTGCCTTGCCGAACAGTACGACAGGATGAGGAAAGCGCTGCCAAAGCCAGTCGGGATCACCGACAATGCGGTCGAGCAGCAAGGCAAGGACCAGAATGAGCAAATGTTCGTCGGCGGTCATGTCGAATAATCCTCTAGTACCCCGGCGAGTCTTTCATCTGCCCCCTCGTCCGGAGCCAGCCCGAAACGCAGCCAATTGCGCGCATAATCGAACTTGCGGACCAGAATATGATGACGGCAGAGATGCGTATATATGCCCTCGGCCCGCTCGTCTGCAACCAGCGCAAACAGGGCCGTGCCTCCCGCGACATGCAGCTTCGAGCGGCGAAGAACCGCCTCCAGCGCCGAATGCCTCTGAAGAATGCGGTTTCGGATGGCGCTTGTGTCGCTTTCCATGAGAGACACAGCAATCGAAAGCGCTGGCCCGGACACCGCCCAGGGGCCAAGCCAATCCTCGAAACGGTTCATGATCGAGGCATCCGCAATCACGAAGCCAAGCCGCAGGCCGGCCAGGCCGAAAAATTTTCCAAAGGAACGGAAGATAATCAGGTTCGGCATGGACGCGCCAAAGGGCGCCATGCTTGCCGCCGGCTCCATATCGCCGAAAGCCTCGTCGACCAAAAGGATGCCGTCATGCTTGCGCTGCCGCTCATGCAGATCCTGCAGCTGCTCGACGGACAGCATTCTCCCGTCAGGATTGTTGGGATTGACGGCAACAACCAGCCTGTCATCCGCGTTGAGCTCGGCAATCGTCGAAACGTGACGAACCCGCAGGCCCGCCAGCGTGAAGGCACGCGCATATTCGCCGTAAGTGGGAGAAAGGATCGCGACGCTGCCGCCGGTCACGAGCCTTGGAAGCAATTGGATGACCGATTGCGTGCCCGGAACAGGCAATGGCGAGATATCGCCGCTGCGATAATAGCCCCTCGCCGCCTCTCGCGCCCGCTCCTGCAAGTGTTGATCTGGCAGCCGGTGCCATGCGGGAACGGGAATCTCGGGCAAGGAGACCGGATTGGGGTTGATGCCGGTCGACAGATCCAGCCACGCTTCCGGACGTCCGCCATATTGGCGCGCCGCCGCGGTGATGCCGCCACCGTGGACGATCCTGTTCGTCATGCGGCCTCGCCGGCAAGGTCGATCAGATGCATGTAGGAACCAGCGACATTGGCCCGCTGCAGGCCGGCAGCACCCAGATCGGCATCGAGCGTATCCTTGACCGCAAACAAGCGGTCCGCCTCGCCTTCCGATACAATCGTTGAATAATGGAATTCATGCGCCGTCATCGGCTTGTCGAAGAAGGCGCCGGCAAGCGGCGTCACGCGCCGATAGCCAAGGTGACGCTGCCGCTTCTCGTAGCTGGTGACGACGGGCAAGAGGCCGAGCATCTTGTGGCGGGTGCCCCCCGCATCCACGAGCCCTTCGCCAAGCACCATATACCCGCCGCACTCGCCGTAGATGCGTGCCCCGCGCGTTGCGGCCGCCTTCATGCCATCCCGGAAATGCTGGGCAGCGGCGAGCTTATCGGCATGCAATTCCGGATAGCCGCCCGGCAGATAGACGGCATCGGCATCGGCCGAAGGCGCTTCATCCGCGAGGGGAGAAAAGAAGGAAATCTCCGCGCCGCGCCGCTTCCAGCCGAGCAGCATATGCTCGTAGCAGAAGGCGAAAGCGATATCCCGCGCCACGGCAATGCGCTGACCGAACGGCATCAGGCGCGCGATATTCGCCACCGACGGGCGGACGACATGCTGATGCGCCGCCCGCAGGAGCAGATCGAAATCGCAGGCCTTCGACACGATCTCGGCGGCCGCTTCGATAAATTGCTCGAGCGCCGCGTGCTCTCCGGCCTGCACAAGCCCGAGATGCCGCTCCGGCAAAGCCAGGCTGGCATCGCTACGGATGACCGCGACGACAGGCATGCGCGCCGCATTCAGCGCCTGACGCAGCATTTTCTCGTGCCTGTCGCTGGCGACGCGATTGAGGACGACACCGGCAATGCGGATATCGGCGCGAAAGTTGGCAAAGCCGCTGACGACGGCGGCAACGGATTGCGACATGCGCGAGACATCGACAACGAGAACGACGGACAGGCCGAGCAAGGCGGCGAGATCGGCGGCCGTTCCGGTGCCGTCGGCTGCACCATCGAACAGGCCCATCATCCCCTCGATGACGAGCATCCGCCCGCCGGCGCTATGAAGCGCCGAGTTGGCGGAAATGAGTTCGGTGCGCATCGCCCAGGGATCTAAGTTGAGGCAGGGCGAACCCACCGCTGCCGCGTGAAAGGCCGGATCGATATAATCAGGTCCAGCCTTGCCGGACGCGACCGCAACATCCCTGCTTCGCAGTGCCCGCAGCAGACCGAGCGTGAAGGTGGTCTTGCCGGAGCCCGAAGACGGTGCCGCGATCAGAAGGCCGCTCATGCCGGCACCTTGTGTCCGCTTCCGCCGGGCCCTTCGGCTACCGGCAGCAGCGTGCGGCCGGAAAGCGCGCCAAGCCAGTCGAGCGACGGCCGCAATTTCACCACCTCGCCAACGACGACGATGGCGGGCGGCTCAAGGCCGGATGCCGCGACATCATCCGGCGCCCGACCGAGTGTCGTCTCCAATACCTGCTGGGAGGATGTCGCGGCGTTGCAGACGAAGGCAACCGGTTCATCCGCCAGACGACCCGCAGCGATGAGATTGGCGCTGATCTGGGCAATATGTTTCATCGCCATATACATGACGATGACGGGCGAACCCTTGCCGATCGCGTCCCAATTGATCGCGTCGGGCACGACGCCGGACGAATCATGGCCGGTCAGGAAGGTGACGGCGTGGTTGATGTCGCGATGGGTGACGGGAATGCCGGCATAGGCAAGCCCGCCGATACCGGCCGTGATGCCGGGTACGATGCGGAAGGGAATGCCATGCTCCACGAGCATCAGCGCTTCCTCGCCGCCGCGCCCGAAAACAAAGGGATCACCGCCCTTGAGGCGCAGAACGCGCTTGCCCGCACGCGCCAGCTCCACCAGCCGCAGCGAGATGTCCCGCTGCTTGGCCGATGGCTTGCCGCCGCGCTTGCCCGCATATTCCAGCACTGTACCCGGACGGGCGAGCTTGAGGCACTCTTCGTTCACCAGCGCATCGTGCACAATGATGTCAGCCTCGGCCAACCCCTTGGCTGCCAGCAGGGTCAAAAGCCCCGGATCACCCGGCCCGGCGCCGACAAGCCAGACGGACCCCGGTTCCAAAGCCGGTAGATTGGAAAAAGCGGTATCGTTCATCCCATGTGTCCTATGCCCGGATCGCCAAAATTGCAACGTTGAGAACGGGATAAGACGGTCGCAGCCTGATGTCGTTCCATAGGGGATACTATGCGACAGAAGGTCCGAAATGCGGCGATGGCGCGCTATGGGCTTTGCCAGCGACGACAGGTCGCGAAAAAAGCGAGAGGCGGATCGCACCGGCTTCCGGATTCAATATGTCCGGACATTCGAGTATCCATATGAAAGAATGGGAAAATATACATCCCGCCCAAACAGGAATGCGAAGGGAGCGCAATCGCTCCCTTTGCATGGCTCTCAGTGCTTCACCTTGCCCAGGATAGCGTCGCGGATCAGGTCGAGAACCTGCTGCGAACGAATGCCCGTGCAGGCGATCTGGCTCGGCAGATTGTCCCAATCGCCCGGCGGGAAGTGGCGGCCATCCTGCTTGATGATCGTCTGGCCATCGGCAATGCCGCCACAGACCACTCGGATCGATCCTTCGATCGTGTCGAACAGTTCTGGCGCCACGACATAGACGCAGGCGCAGCTGTCGTGGACCATCATGCCGTCTTTGACGGCGTGCTTGTAGAAATCGATATAGGACTGCGACAGATCCGCCAGCAGCTGCACCGAAGGCCCGCCCGCCTTCGCCATTTCGGCGAGGTAGCTGCGGCTCATGGTCGTGATCGACGTCACGTCGAGCCCGACGACAACCACCTTCCAGGCGGCCACCATGACGAAATCGGCGGCTTCCGGGTCGCCGTGAATATTGGCTTCCGCGACTGGAGACACGTTGCCCGGCACATAGAAATTGCCGCCCATGATGACGACGCCCTTCACCAGCGAGGCGATCTCCGGATCGTGCTTGAGCGCCAGAGCCAGATTGGTCATGCGGCCGACGGCAACCAGCGTTACCTCGCCCGGATGGGCGCGGACCGTGTCGATGATGAACTGGTAGGCCGGCCGCGGATCGGCCGGCAGGTCGATCGTCTCGGGCACGTCGATGTCACCGAGACCATTGTGGCCGTGAACGACGGTCGGCCATGGCCGTTCCTGCCGTGAGGGATCGAAGGTGACGCTGGCGCCGCGCGCGACCGGGCACGGAATATTCCACTCGCGCTTCAGGAACAGCGCGTTGCGGGTCGTCATGTCTACCGAGGCATTGCCGAAAACCGTCGTAACGCCGAGAAGGTCGATATCCGGATGACGATGCAGGAAGAGAAGCGCCATGGCATCGTCGACGCCCGGATCGGTATCATAAATGACCTTATGCATGATTTTTCCTTAGCAACATATTGAATAAGCTTGATCTTCCGGAAACTTCCTCCCGTCGCGGATCGCGCTTGACCTATCGGCATACACGAGAACAGCTGGCGGTGAAATGCCGCCGAGGATTCTATGGATCATTTGTGAGATTTGCGTGGCGAATTTGGTGTTCAGCCGATCCTGGCGATCGCTGCAGTGGCAAAACTGGACTTGATCTTGGGAAGCACGAGCTCTCCATCTGGACCTGCAGCCGCCAATGCAGCAGCTTCGGCAACCCCGTGACAACCGACATGAGCGAAGACCAGTTCGGAGGGGTTCTTCAGGCGAGGCGTCTCCCGCTCCAGCGCCGCAACGTTGAAGAAGCGGGCCTGGAGACGAAAATGCGTGGCGGTCTCGAGGATCGCGGCTTCGTCCATGCGCGTATCGATCGACACGATGGCAAGAACCTGCTCACTTCCTATTCCCGCTTCCTGAAACGCTCTTTCCGCAAGCATGCGGACATCATTCCAGTCGGTGCCGCGCTCGCAGCCAAGCCCCAGAACATAGCGGCGGGTGGAATTGGCATATGTCGTCATACTCGCTCCCGACGGATGCAACCGATAGCACAGGTGTAGCCATCCGCTGCCGAGCCGTCAAATTCGCGCGGTGTGTCCCGCAGGCAATTGCCTTGGAGCGATCGAAGTGCAAGAAGGCCTCTGATTTCCCGCCTCAGAGTCCCTGCCTTGCCAGACATTACATTTCAGATCCTGCTTCTGCTCTTTGCCGCTGCCTTCTTTGCCGGATTCGTCGATTCGATCGCAGGCGGCGGCGGACTGGTCACCGTACCTGCCATGCTCTTGGCCGGCATTCCGCCACTGCAGACCCTCGGCACGAACAAGGTGCAGTCGATCTGCGGCGCGGCTTCGGCAACGATCGCCTATGCCCGGCAGGGGCATGTCAAGCTTCGCGAACAGCTGCCGATGGCCGCGATGGCTGTCATTGGCGGCATGCTCGGCGCCATGCTCGCGACCATCATGCCGAGTGAAGTTCTACGCATCGTCCTGCCCTTCCTGCTGATCGCGATCGCACTCTACTTCGCCTTGAAACCCAATCTCGGCGATGTCGAGAAGCATCGGCGCATGAGTGCCGGGCTTTTCGGCGTAACGCTTGTGCCGCTGATCGGCTTCTATGACGGCGCCTTCGGGCCTGGCACGGGCTCGTTCCTGATGCTCGCCTTCGTGACGCTCGCCGGCTTCGGCCTGTTGAAGGCGACGGCGCATACGAAGCTGCTCAATTTCGGCTCGAACCTCGGCGGCCTGATTGTCTTCATCTTTTCCGGCGCGATCCTTTGGAAAGTCGGGCTGACGATGGGGATCGGCCAGTTCCTAGGTGCCCAGGTCGGCTCGCGGCTCGCCATGCGCGTCGGCGCCAAGCTGATCAAGCCGCTGCTGGTCGTCGTCTGCATCGCCTTCGCGGTCAAGCTGCTGGCCGACCCCACCCATCCCGTAAGGATCTGGCTGGGATTGTAAGATCTGGCCTTTGATTACCTCGGACGTAATTGATAGTGCTTCGGTACGCGCCGATGATCACCCTGCCTGAACGGTTCAGGCGATCCAAAGGAGTTGATCGATGACCCATGCGAACACCATTGCAGACCGCTATATCGCCATCTGGAACGAGGCCGATACCGAGCGCCGTCGTGCGCTCATTGCCGAGACATGGACCGAAACCTGCAGCTATATCGACCCGATGATGCGCGCTGACAATCAGGAGCAGATCCACGCGCTGGTCACGGCAGCGCACGACCGCTTCCCCGGCTTCCGTTTCACGCTCATCACCGACGGCGACCGCCACGGCGACAATCTCCGCTTCTCCTGGGGCTTTGGTCCGGCCGACGCCGAGCCGCTGATCAAGGGCACGGATTTCGCCATCCTCGAAGGCGATCGGCTGAAGTCCGTACACGGCTTCATCGACCAGCTACCGGCTGCCGCATGATGAACCCGGCCCGCTCTCTCGGCGACCATCTGCGCGAATGGCGGCAGCGACGCCGCCTGAGCCAGCTCGAATTCGCCCTTGAAGCCGATATATCGCAACGACATCTGAGCTTCATCGAGAGCGGGCGGGCGCTTCCGAGCCGCGAGATGCTGATGCATCTCGCAGAACGGCTCGGCGTACCCTTGCGCGAACGCAACCCCATGCTTCTGGCGGCAGGATTTGCCCCGGTCTTTCCAGAACGCAAGCTGGACGATCCGGCGCTCGCCCCGGCACGACAGGCTATCGACCTCATCCTGAAGGGGCACGAGCCCTTCCCGGCCCTGGCAATCGACCGGCACTGGAGGCTTATCGCCGCCAATGCCGCCGTTGCACCGCTGCTTGCCGGCGTCACCGATGTTTCATTGACCACCCCACCGATCAACGTCCTGCGGCTCAGCCTGCACCCGCATGGCCTGGCGTCCCGGATCGCCAATCTCGCCGAATGGCGCGCGCATCTGCTGGAGCGGTTGCGCCAGCAAATCGCCGCAACGGGCGACCCGGTATTGATAAGGCTGCTTGAGGAATTGTCGGCCTACCCCGCGCCGGAAATACAGAAATCAGCCATTCCGGAACGGGATTTCGCCGGCATCGCCGTGCCGCTCGAACTTGTTACAGAGGCGGGACAGCTTTCCTTCCTCTCGACCACGACCGTCTTCGGAACGCCGGTCGATATCACCCTGTCGGAACTGGCGATCGAATCCTTCTTTCCCGCGAACCCGCAGACAGCGGAAGCACTGAAGGCGATGCTGCCGGGCAGTTGAGCGCCCGGCGAATGATCAGAACTCGACGCCCGGCTGGCCCTTGATGCCGGAACGGAAGGGATGCTTGATCAATTCCATTTCGGTCACGAGATCGGCGATCTCGATCAGCTCTTCCTTGGCGTTACGGCCCGTCAGGACCACATGGGTCATGTAAGGCTTCTCGCTCCTCAGGAATTCGAGCACCTCGTTGATATCGAGATAGTCATAGCGAAGCGCGATGTTGATTTCATCGAGCAGCACCATCGAGTTGCGCTCGTCGCGGATCAGCTCCTTGGCCTTTTCCCAGGCAGCAGACGCCGCCGCGACGTCGCGAGCACGATCCTGCGTTTCCCAGGTAAAACCTTCACCCATCGTATGGAACTGGCAGAGATCGGAAAAATGCTTCTCGATCAGATCGCGCTCGCCGGTCCACATGGCACCCTTGATGAACTGCACGACGGCGCTGGGCTTCCCATGGGCGATGTGGCGGAAGATCATGCCGAAAGCGGAAGAGGACTTTCCCTTGCCCTTGCCGGTATGGACGATGATCAGGCCCTTCTCATCGTTCTTCGTCGCCATGATCTTGTCGCGCGCGGCCTTCTTCTTGGCCATCTTGTCGGCATGGCGAGCGTCATCGTTCTTCGGTGCATCCGCGCTGGTTTCGGCCAATTCGTCGCTCATTGCATTCTCCCTGATATGATCGATTTTTGTGCCAGCGGCCCACCGCGCCAGAGGTAGAGCGCGACAAGCGGCTCGTCTTCCGTGCGCATGGCATGGCGGATATTCGAGGGGTGGTGGATGATCTCGCCCGACCAGCGTGGCAGGAACGGTTGTGCATCCTTGCTCCACAGCGAGCCATCGGCCAGAGGGATATAGATCTCCTCGGCCAGATGATGATGGTCCGGATAATGCACACCGGGACCAAGCAGCAGGAAGCCGCCGGCCATCTCGTCGCTTGCGAAATGCCCACGCGTGCCGAACAGCTCGACCCAGCCGTATCTCTGCAGGAAATCCGCGCCGAAATCGGTGATGCTGTAGGTCTGAGCCCAATGCAGCATGCCGGCGGCATTGCGAAGGCTGTCAAGCAAGCTCACCTCCGCTTCACCGTCCGGCCCATGCTGCTCATGAAGGTGGGTAACGACTGGCAGTTCGCGTGGCGCAAGCGACCGCTCTTCCATCGACCACTGGAAACCCTCGATGAAATGCCGCAGCACCGGATCGCTGCGCGACAGGATATAGGCGCGGAAGGCAACCAGAAGTTCGTCGATCGCACTCATGCCGCCGCCTCCTTGCCTTCTTTCAGGCTCTCCAGATCGAAGCGCGCCGAATTGCTTCTTGGTGTCCAGAGCTTGCGGTCGATCGCCTCCAGCAGACGTTCCTTTAGTTCGCGCAGCGCCGCCGGGTTTTTCTCCGCCATGAAATCGCGCACGCGTTGATCGACGACGAAGGCCCGATAGACGGCCTCGAAATGGTGGTTGCGGACCGCACCCGTCGTTGCCGCAAAAGCGAAGAGATAATCGACCGTCGCGGCGATCTCGAAGGCACCCTTGTAGCCATGGCGCATGACGCCATCGATCCATTTCGGATTGACGACGCGCCCGCGCACCACCCGGCCGATCTCTTCCTCCAGCGAACGGATGATCGGCTTTTCCGGCATCGAATGGTCGTTGTGGTAGATCGACGGGCGTGTACCGCCGAGCTGTTCGGCCGCCGCAGCCATGCCGCCCTCAAACTGATAGTAGTCGTCGCTGTCAAGCAGGTCGTGCTCACGATTGTCCTGGTTCTGGACGACCGCCTGGATCGAGCGCAACCGCTCCTCGAAGACGCCGCGCTCGGCTCTTCCCTCCTCGCCGGCGCCATAGGCATAGCTGCCCCAAACGAGATAAGCCTCAGCCAGATCCGCGCGCCGCTCCCAACCCTTCTCATCGATAAGAGCCTGCAGACCGGCACCATAGGCCCCGGGCTTTGACCCGAAGATGCGATAGCCGGCCCTGCGGCTAGCAGAGACCGCATCAAGGCCGGCTGCTTCCAACCGCGCGATCTCGCCACGCATACGAGCGGCAATGGGATTGTCGGCCGCATCCTCATCGAGCATGCCAACGGCGCGGATTGCCTTGTCGAATAAGGCAATCTGCTCGGGAAAGGCATCACGGAAGAAGCCGGAGATGCGCAGCGTGACATCGACACGCGGCCGCCGCAACATGGCCGGCGGGATGATCTCGTAGCCGGTGACACGACGCGAGGTCATGTCCCAGACCGGCTTGACGCCGATCAGCGCCAGCGCCTGGGCGACATCATCACCGCCGGTGCGCATGTTCGACGTGCCCCAGGCCGTCAGGCCAAAGGAAACGGGCCATTCGCCATGGTCCTGTACGTAACGACGGATCAGCAGTTCGGCCGATTTCCTGCCGAGCTCATAGGCGGCTGGTGTCGGCACGGCGCGGCTGTCGACCGAGTAGAAATTCCGCCCCGTCGGCAAGACATCGGGTCGGCCACGCGTCGGCGCACCGGAAGGACCCGGTGGAACGAAACGGCCGTCGAGGCCTTTGAGCAGGGCGGCAATCTCGGCATCGCCGCAAGCGAGGATGGAGGGCTGGAGCTTTGCGGCGATTTCGCCAAGGACCATGCGGGTGTTTGGCCAGTTCTCGGGGCAGGCTATGTCACCATCCACCAGTTTCGCGGCCAGGAGTTCGATGCGCTCGACGGTATCGCCCTGCGTGCGCCAGGGAGCATCCGAGATATCTTGCAGAACAGAGGGCCGCAGGCCGGTCCATTCGGCGGCCATATCGCAATCCAAAGGGTCGAATGGTTTGCGTGAAGGGATACCCCCCTCTGTCAGCCTTGCTGACATCTCCCCCACAAGGGGGGAGATTGGAGGGAGGATGCCGCCTGGATTTACTGCCTCTCCATTGACAGTATCAGCGGCTTCGCTTTGGTCGGAGGAAGCGCTGAGCCTTACCGATCTCCCCCCTTGTGGGGGAGATGTCGCGAGAGCGACAGAGGGGGGTATAGCACCCACCATGCCCTCAAACGCGTCCCGCGCAATCGCCCGCTGCAGGCTCTGATCACCGCCCTCCCCCAACCCGCGCGGCACCCGTGCCAGCGCCACCGTCAGATCCGTCAGCAGCCGTCCAGAGGGCGAAACGCCGAAAATGTGCAGGCCGTCGCGGATCTGCATTTCCTTGAGGTCGCAGAGATAGGCGTCGAGCTTGCGCAAGGCCTCGTCTTCGCCCTCACCCTTGGCGATGCCGGCATCCTGATCGAGGCCGATATCGGCGACAAGATCGAGGATCTGCTTGCGTAAAAGACGGATGCGGCGCGGATCGCCGCCCGAGGCCTCGTAATATTCGTCGACCAGCGCTTCCAGATCCTTCAGCGGACCGTAGCTTTCTGCGCGTGTCAGCGGCGGCGTCAGGTGGTCGATGATGACGGCGCTCGTTCGGCGCTTGGCCTGCGTGCCCTCGCCCGGATCGTTGACGATGAATGGATAGAGGTTCGGCAGCGGCCCGAGGATTGCTTCCGGGTAGCAGTTTACCGACAATGCCAGCGCCTTGCCCGGTAGCCATTCGAGATTGCCATGCTTGCCCATGTGGATGACCGCATGCGCATCGAAGGAGCGACGCAGGAACGCATAGAAAGCGAGGTAGCCGTGCGGCGGAACGAGATCGGGAGAGTGGTAGCTCTCCTTCGGATCGATGTTGTAGCCGCGTGCCGGCTGAATGCCGACAAGCACCTCGCCGAAGCGGGCAAACGGCAGGGCAAAACTGTCCTCTAGCACGTAAGGGTCCGCCTCCGGTTCGCCCCAGCGCGCAGTAATCTCATCCTGAATCTGTTTGGGAAGCGACGAGAAGAAATCCTTGTAGTCGCTGAAGGAAAGCCTCTCGCGGACCACGCGACCGTCATGCGCCGCATTCGTCGGACCTTCCGCCAGATGCCGCATCAGCGCATCGCCATCGGCGGGCAGATCGGCAACGCCATAGCCCACCATCCGCATGGCCTTCAGCACCTCGATGGTGCCGGCTGGCGTATCGAGCCCGACGCCATTGCCCAGGCGTCCGTCGCGGTTGGGATAATTCGCCATGACCAGCGCAACGCGGCGATCCTCGGGCGCCGTATTGCGCAGCCGCGCCCAATTGGCAGCCAGCCGCGCCGTATAGCGCATGCGATCTTCCAGCGGCTCGCTGGCGACGATATTGGCCTCGACCCTTTCGTCATAGCGGGCCGCAGCCTTGAAGGACACGGCACGGGCAAGAACACGCCCATCGACCTCGGGCAGCGCCACGTTCATACCGAGATCGCGGGCCGAAAGCCCCTGTGAGGACGCCTCCCACGCTTCTTTCGACGAAGCCGAGAAGATGGCCTGCAGAACCATGGCCTCGCCCGTCTCCAGAACCGTTGCCTGGCGATCAGCACCCGGCGCTGAAACGGCAAAGCCTGTGGCATTGACGACGACCCTGGGCTTCAACTCGGTAAAGACGCTTTCGAGAATGCCGACCGAAACGGCATCCTTGAGACTATAGGCAAAGACCGGCAGCGGCCGCATGCCCTCAGCGATGAGGGCCTCTATCATGGCTTCGACGGGTTTGGTTTCACCGCTCTGCACGAGAGCGCGATAGAAAGAAATAGCGACGGTCGGGGGTTCGAGTCCCTCCGGGACAGCCACCCCAAAATTGGAAACTCTCCTCCACTCCTCGACACCGATCACGCCCCTGCCCGGCCACCAGATGCCGGCCTTCATCAAGGGCACGGCAGGCATCGGCTTCTCGGCGCCCGAGAGCATCGCCTCGGCATAGGCGAGAAAGGCGCTGGAATTCGTCTCCCCGCCCTCGATCAGATAGGACCAGAGCGCATTGAGATCATCGAGCGCAACGTTGGAGAAGGGCGTCAGCCCGGGATCGGGTTTCGAATCCCCCGGCAGCACCGCAATCAAGGCACTCTGACGCGCGGCACAGGCGTGCAGCGCCTCCAGCGCATAATGGAAATAGCTCGCTCCTCCCAGCGCCCGTACGATGATGAGCTTTGCATGCCGCGCCGTCCTATCGATATAGGTATCGACGGACATCGGATGCTTGAGGCTCATTAGGCTTGCAAGCCGAAGCGAACGACCGCCCTCGCCATGCGCTGCGGCGATAGCCGCAAGCTCGGTATCGGCGGCTGACAAAAAGAGGATATCGGCCGGCGACTGGCCGAGGTCGATTGCCTCCTCGCCGTCACTGATCGTTCCCTTTTGAGCTAGGAGGAGATGCATATCGAACTAGGGCACGCTGCAGCATACCCCCCTCTGTCACTTCGCGACATCTCCCCCACAAGGGTGGAGATCGTTCCGCGCCATGCTTCGCCGGACTTACCTCCCAAAACCCCGGCGACTTCCAACATCGGTTGTCTTACGATGTCGCAGCCACAAGCTTCCAATCTCCCCCCTTGTAGGGGAGATGTCCCGTAAGGGACAGAGGGGGGTATCGCACGGCAAAGACACAGCATCGATCAAACCAACGCTTCGATCGCCTTGCGAACGATCGTCTCGTTCATCTCGTGCAGGCCGATCACCACAAGCCGGGTCGCGCGTGCCTCACCCGGGGTCCAAGCACGATCGAAATAGGTGTCGATGCGGCTGCCGACGGCCTGGACCTGCAAGCGCATGGGCTTGCCAGGCACATCCACGAAGCCCTTGAGGCGCAGCACGGCATGCTCCGAAATCACGCCCTTCAGCGCATCGATGAAAGCGACCGGGTCGGCAATCGGGCCAAGCTCGACGACGAAGCTGTCGAACTCGTCGTGATCGTGCGGCGTGCCGTCCTCATGCTCCAGCTCGTGGTGCGATTTGCGGTTGACGATATCATCTTCCGTGCCGATGCCGAGGCCGAGCAGGATGGCGGCCGGCACATCGCCGTTCTTTGCTTCGATGATGGTCGGCTTGCGCGCGGTGCGCGAGGCGACTTCGGCGCGGACGCGGCCGAGGCCCTCGACATCGATCAGATCGGTTTTGTTGAGTACGATCAGATCGGCGCAGGTCAGCTGATCCTCGAACAACTCTTCGATCGGGCTTTCGTGATCGAGCGAGTCGTCCTCGACGCGGCGGGCTTCGACGGCATCGTGATCGTCGGCGAAACGGCCGGCGGCAACGGCGGCACTATCGACCACCGTAATGACGCCGTCGACGGTGACGTGGGTGCGAATGTCAGGCCAGTTGAAGGCGGCGACCAGCGGCTGCGGCAGGGCGAGACCCGAGGTCTCGATGACGATGTGATCCGGGCGCGCGTCGCGCTCCAAGAGCTTCGTCATGGTCGGGATGAAATCGTCGGCGACGGTGCAGCAGATGCAGCCGTTGGTCAGCTCGATGATATCGTCCTCGGTGCAGTTCTCCGCGCCGCAGCCCTTGAGCACGTCGCCGTCGACGCCGAGATCGCCGAACTCATTGATGATCAACGCAATCTTCTTGCCGCCGGCATTCTGCAGGAGGTTGCGGATCATCGTCGTCTTGCCGGCTCCGAGAAAGCCGGTGATGACGGTGGCGGGAATCTTTTCCTGGTTCATATGCATCAACCCTTCATTTTCAGCGGCAAACCCGCTGCGATAAAATAAACTTCGGCACTTACCGCCGCGACCATCTGGTGCAACCGGCCGGCATGATCGCGGAATTCGCGTGCCATGCGATTCTCCGGCACGATTCCGAGCCCGACCTCGTTGGAGACGAGAACGAGTCGCGATCGTGCCTTCGGCAGAAATTCGGCAAGAGCGGCAAACTCGCCCGCCATGTCTCGTTCAGCCATCATCAGATTGGTGGCCCAGAGCGTCAGGCAGTCGACAAGCACCGCCCGTCCTTCGGCATCGATCGCGGCCAGCCGCTTGACGAGATCGAGCGGCTCCTCATGCGTCTGCCATAGATCGCCGCGGTCGGAACGGTGCTGGGCGATACGCTCGCGCATCTCGTCGTCCCACGCCTGGCCTGTCGCCACATAGTGACGGTCAAGACCGGTGTCCGAAATCAGGCCTTCGGCGAATCTGGATTTGCCGGAGCGCGCGCCACCGAGGACGAAAACGGCTCGGGAAGTCGAAGAAGACATGCGCTATGCCCGCTCCCGCGCAGCGGCGAGGGTCGGCAGCACGTCGCTGAAACCGGAAAACAGGCGTCTACACGCCGAAAACTCGTCTTGTGCCATGACAACCTCCGTGCTGGCAGCGGAACTCACGTCCCAGAACAGGCTCTGCGCCCGGCACGCATGGCAGGTCTCCTGGCTCGCGGATAAGGCGCCGCGACGGGGGCGGACCGAAACCGGTCGCCCCCGATCGTGCGCCAGCGGGTCTTTCTCGCCTTCCCGGCAATACATCATGAAAAGGCGGACGATTCGTAGAATGAGAGGCGTCCAGCCCCGGTTGATCATGATGCCACGCCAGTGGCTTTTTCGACTTGAGCCTGCCCCGCCCCGTGCGCCCCATGCGAACGATCGACAGGAATAGGCTTCAAACCGAACGAAAGACCCTGACCGCTCTACAGTCGCGGGGTCGGCTGTGATGAGAACGCCCGGATTGGGTCCGTCCCGTTACATTCCCTTTTCATCCCATGCGGCAGATCGCCGCTCAGGAACCATTCGTTATGCCGGCAATGATTAGGCTTTCACTTACGTCAAGTCAATCAAGGGCATGGATGCGACGTCGGCCGTCCTGATTGCGAAATCGGCGAAAAATTCCCTCAAAACCAACGGCTTTTTTGCCGTAATTCTTTGATGTTAGGAGTTTATAGAGGGTCAGCCCTCACATTCTAGCAAAAAACGTATCGTTCGCTTCCAATGTTGCAGAAATTCCAACCGCGACGCCTCGGCGTCTTCTCGGCTCTATTCGATCTCGGTCGGTTCAGGGCATTGCTGCGTCGTGGCGAATTGGGACTGGTTTTCGCCGGTGCGCTGGTGGGAGTAGCCTCCGGTTGCGCCGTGACGGCGATGAGCTACATCTCGCGCAAGCTTCACAGCGTCATCTACGGCATAACCGACTACGAGCGCCTGAGTTCGGCGGCGATGGCTATTCCCGACAAATCGGTGCTGCTGATCGCGCCGATCGCGGGCGGGATGATCCTCGGCATCCTGCTCTATGTATTGTCGCGTACACGCAAGAAGCCGATGGTCGACCCGATCGAAGCCAATGCGCTGCATGGCGGCCGCATGTCGCTCACCGACAGTATCATCGTCGCGGTGCAGAACCTGATCTCGAACGGATTCGGCGCCTCGGTCGGGCTCGAGGCCGGCTACACACAGATCGCCGCCGGCATCGCCTCGAAATTCGGCTACAAGATGCAGATGCGCCGCGCGGATCTACGCATGCTCGTCGGCTGCGGCGCCGCCGGCGCCATTGCCGCCGCCTTCAACGCACCGCTCACCGGCGCCTTCTACGCCTTCGAGCTGATCATCGGCAGCTATTCGATCCTGACCCTGACCCCGGTTGTCGTCTCGGCACTGATATCGACTGTCATCGCAAGATTGCTGGCCGGCGACGACTTCGCCATCGATATCGATCATTTTGGCGCGATCGTCCCGGCGGACTATCTTCCCGCCGTCCTCCTCGGCGCCTTCTGCGCCGGTATCGGCATCCTGATCATGCAGGGCGTCGCCTGGGTCGAGGAGCTGGCGCGCAAAAGCTCCATCGCGCCTCCCTTCCGCCCCGCGCTTGGCGGCCTCGTCGTCGGAATACTGGCGCTGATCTCGCCGCAGGTCCTGTCGGCTGGTCATGGCGCCCTGCATCTCAACCTGTCGACAGACGTAACGCTTGGGGCGTTGGTCGGCCTGTTCCTGCTCAAATCGCTTGCGTCTGCAGTGTCGATCGGCTCTGGCTTCAGAGGCGGCCTGTTCTTCGCTTCGCTGTTCATGGGTGCGCTGCTCGGCAAGATTTTCGCCTATTGCGCCCCTTATTTCGATCACGCCACGCTGACGCCGGTCGTCTACGCGGTGGTCGGCATGAGCTCGCTTGCCGTCGCGATCATCGGCGGCCCGCTGACGATGACGTTCCTGGCACTTGAGATCACCGGTGACTTTCCGATCACCGCTCTGGTGCTGGCGGCCGTCATTACCTCGTCGCTCGTGGTACGCACCACCTTCGGCTACTCCTTCGCCACATGGCGCTTCCATCTGCGGGGCGAAAGCATCCGCAGCGCCCACGATGTCGGCTGGATTCGCAACCTGACCGTCGCCCGCATGATGCGCCCCGACGTGCATACGGGCAGCATCGACATGAGCATCGAGGAGTTCCGCAAGAATTTTCCGATCGGCTCGGCTCAGCGCGTCATCCTCATCGACAAGAACGAGAAATATTCGGGAATGGTTCTCGTACCCGATATCTATGCAAGCCCGATCGAAAAGGACGACGAGGAGCACGGTCTTTCCGATTTCATCCGGTTGCGCAACGAATTCCTGCAGCCGCAGATGAACGCCAAACAGGCAGCCGCGATGTTCGACCAGACCAAGAGCGAAGCGCTCGTCGTGGTCAACGATCTGATCGAACGCAAGGTGATCGGCCTGTTGACGGAGAGCTATACGCTGCGCCGCTACAGCGAAGAACTCGACCGCCGCCGCCGGGAAGTGTCGGGCGAACTCTAGAGCATTTCCAGAAAAAGTGCGCAGCGGTTTTCCGTCCGGAATGCGTAAAGAAACAAGAGGATAGAGCGTTTTCGCGATTCGAAGAAAAGCGGAAATGCTCTAGCTCACAAGACTGTCGAGCCAGGCTGGATCGAGCGCACTTTCCAGTTCCCCGGCGATTTCATCCAGCGCCGCATCGACGCCGGCACGATAATCCATCCGCTCCCCGGCAAGGCCAAAGCTTGCCAACAGCCTTGCCCGATAGGCATCGCTGCCGAAGAGGCCGTGCAGATACGTGCCCATGACGCGTCCATCAGGCGATACGGCCCCATCGGGCCGGCCGTCGATGACAGTCGAGGGTCGTTCGCAGTCGGCGCCTCGCGTCACGCCGAGATGGATTTCATAACCCGATAGCGGCACGTCATATTCTTTCGAGACCGCAAGGCTGTTGCGCACCGTCTTTTCAGGCGCCATCTCCGTCTCGATATCCAGAAGACCCAATCCCGGCGTCTCGGTCACCGATCCTTCGATACCGAGCGGGTCATAGACCGTATGACCCAGCATCTGATAGCCGCCGCAAATACCGATGACACGGCCGCCGCGACGCACATGCGCGGCAATATCGCGATCCCATCCCTGCTCGCGCAGATCGAGGAGGTCACCGATGGTTGACTTCGATCCCGGCAGAACCACAAGCCCCGCATCATCAGGCAGCCGCTGGCCGGGACGGACGAAGACGAGATCGACGTCGGGCTCGGCCCGCAGCGGATCGAGATCGTCGAAATTGGCGATGCGCGATAGTACGGGCACGGCAACCTTCAACGCGCCGGACGAGCCGCGGGCAAGCCGCTCCAACACGACGGAATCCTCGGCGGGCAGGCGAGCCGCCGCTTTCAGCCACGGCACGACGCCATGGCATTGCCAGCCGGTGAAGCCGCCAATCGCCTCTATGCCCTCGCCGAACAGCGAGACATCGCCGCGAAACTTATTGATGATGTAGCCGCGGATCATGCGCCGGTCTTCTTCCGGCAGAATATGGTAGGTGCCGACCAGCGACGCGATCACGCCGCCGCGGTCTATGTCGCCGACCAACACTACGGGAACGTTGGCGCGTGTCGCAAAGCCCATGTTGGCGATGTCGCCTCGCCGCAGATTGATCTCAGCCGGTGAACCTGCCCCTTCGACGATGACGAGATCTGTTCCTGCGCGCATCGTCGCGAAGCTTTCAAGCACCGAGCCAAGCAATTGCGGCTTCAGCGCCTGATAGTCCCTGCCCTTCGCATGGCCCCAGACCTTGCCCTGCACGATGATCTGGCTGCCCGTTTCCGATTGCGGCTTCAACAGCACCGGATTCATGTGCACGGATGACGGAACGCGTGCTGCCAGCGACTGCAGCCATTGGGCACGGCCGATTTCGCCACCGTCCTCGGCAACGGCTGCATTGTTGGACATGTTCTGCGGCTTGAACGGGCGTACCCTCACGCCCCTGTTTGCGAAGAGCCGGCACAGCCCCGCGACCAATACCGTTTTTCCGACATCGGAGCCGGTTCCCTGCAGCATGATCGCTCTTGTCATTCCTCACCACCTCGATATGCCACAGCCACTGAAAACGCTCGATTCCGCCACGATTCCGCCGTGATCTTCAACTGCCGGAAACAGCGACCGCGATACAAAAATGCATCACATTCAAACATGCTCCATTTGCGACATCGGATGACGATTTCATCCATTGTTAGTGACGCGGAAGAAGATTATCTCCACCGCGAAAACACACAACGAAACCGGCCGGCCCGGGTCGGAGGATACCCCAATGCTCTTCATCTTCAACAGACAGAATTCCATTCAGATCGCCTGGAACGGCAAGCTTCCGGCTCACCGCCCGGAAAGCCGCCTGCAGCAGCTTGATACGCGCTTCGGCACGGTCGGCTTCATCCGCACCTATAATGTCGGCTGATATCTCGTCAAGTTGACATCCAGACAGATGAGAAGCCGCCATGCGACAGCATCGGCGGCTTTATTTTTCATCGCTATCCAGCTGAGAAATGAGTGCTGCCGCTTCCCGCAGGCGACAAGCCGTCTCAAAACGGTACCCTCTAAAGCGCGAAAACCGCGCGATCCGGAGATCGACGCGGTTTGCCAAAAACGCCGGCTTCCCTGCACATACACCACAAGGTTCGCTTTCCCCGGTACGCAAAACCTGATCCAGGGAAGCAGCGGTATGTCCCCCGCCACGCATCGATTGATAAACCGACATCGTTACCGGAGGGTTATTAAGTGCTTAAATTAGAGTGAATCCGAAAATTTTTTGAAAATTTTCCCCTTTGCGTTGAGAAATCGCAAAGGACGCAAATGGGATACAAAACGTCTTTCAGGGACGCGATATTTGAGCGGTATTTAAGTCCGGCTCGACATCAAAGCTTTGCAGAAGCCTCGCAATGCCCATTTTACAGCTATGAATAGCAGAAAACGGGCTAATTCAGGCGCTTAATTAAGCTTCTCCAAGAGGCACGATAACTTCAATTGGCCGACGGGCTGTTGATTTATTCATTCAAATCCTTACGCTGCCCTACGTCGATGCAAAGAATGCTCGGCCGCGACAGGGTTCCGCGGTCGCAAAAAGACCAAATGCACGACAGCAGCAAAGGGGACCGTACGGGCGTCGTCAGCGGCGTATGAACGGTTGCAATTAGACCGCGCTGACAGGGGATCGACAGAAATCGCAAGCGTTTGGAGTCGATTTCCGCAACGTAACGAAAAATTGGGAGACGATATCAAATGAAGAAGCTTCTCGCTTCAGCCATCTTCGCATTTGGCGCCTATGCTTTGGCTGGTTCGGCGCACGCCGCTGATTGCGGCAGCGTATCTATCGCTGAAATGAACTGGGCATCGGCAGGCGTTGCCGCCCAGGTCGATAAGTTTATCCTTCAAAATGGCTACGGCTGCAACGTCACCCTGGTGACCGGCGACACCCAGCCGACCTTTACGTCCATGGACGAAAAGGGCGAACCGGATGTCGCTCCGGAACTCTGGGTCAATGCCGTGCGCACCGCGCTCGACAAGGCCGTGTCCGAAGGCCGCCTGATCGAGGCAGCACCGCTGCTCAGCGACGGCGGCGTGGAAGGCTGGTGGATTCCGAAGTTCCTTGCCGACGCCCATCCCGACATCAAGACCGTTCAGGACGCGCTGAAGCATCCCGAACTCTTCCCTGCTCCGGAAGATCCGTCGAAGGGCGCCGTCTATGACTGCCCGGCAGGCTGGAACTGCCAGATCTCCACGACCAACCTCTACAAGGCCCTTGGCGCCGAGAAGCTCGGCTTCACGCTGGTCGACACCGGTTCGGCTGCAGGTCTCGACGGCTCGATCGCCAACGCCTTCGAAAAGAAAACCGGCTGGCTCGGCTACTATTGGGCTCCGACCGCCATCCTCGGCAAGTACGACATGGTGCGCCTGAGCTTCAACGTACCGCACGACAAGAAGGAATGGGACGCCTGCACCTCGCAGCAGGATTGCGCCAGTCCGAAGGTCAATTCCTATCCGGTTTCGGACGTCTATACCGTTGTGACCAAGGGCTTCGCATCGAAGGCCGGCGTTGCAATGGATTACGTCAAGACCCGCAAATGGGATAACGCCACCGTCGGCAAGGTTCTGGCCTGGATGACGGACAATCAGGGCACGAACGAGGATGGCGCCAAGTACTTCCTCAAGACCTACCCCGATATGTGGACCAAGTGGGTTGCTCCGGACGTTGCCACCAAGGTCAAGGCTTCGCTCTAATCGATGCTGAGAAATCGGCGGCGGGCTTTTGCCTGCCGCCGATTCCGCATTAACCCGCCGCAACCAGGATGACGCTCATACCGACAGAGCGACATGGCGCGAGGTCGCAACGAGTGCAGATTGACGGCAGGGAATGTAGTAAGAATTCAAGGGCAGCCTGAAGAACCGGTCGCAGCGCTGCAAAACCATCCGCATGTGAAGGCCACACGGGCGGAACGGGACAGAACCGGAATAAGAAGGGGAAATACATGGCTATCCAGTGTACGATCCTGCCGAATGTGCTCTGCAACTTTCCGGCAATAGATGAATCGATCATACGTCTCGCACGCAAGAATATCGATGACGGTTTCAGGGCGTCCGTGCGCGCCTACGGCAACCTCATCGATGCCATCGTGCAGCCGCTGCAATGGTTTCTGAACTATCTTGAATGGGCGTTCACCAATACGCCCTGGTTCATCGTGCTGATCGTGATGATGCTCGTCGTCTATGCCGCGAGCCGCAATCTCAAGATTGTCGTCGGCACGGCGATCTCTATGATCCTCATCGGCGTCTTCGGCCTCTGGACCGACACAATGACAACGCTCGCCATGGTCACGGTCTGTACGCTCATTGCCATCATCATCGGGCTGCCGATCGGCATATTGATGGCCCGCTCAGACCGGCTGCAATCGATCGTCAATCCGATCCTCGACGTCATGCAGACGATGCCGAGCTTCGTCTATCTCATTCCAGTCGTCGTCATCTTCGGTATCGGCAAGGTGCCGGGCCTCATCGCGGTCGTCATCTATGCCGTGCCGCCGATGATCCGCCTGACCAATCTCGGCATCCGTCTGGTGGACAAGGAGGTGCTGGAAGCCGCCGACGCCTTCGGGTCGTCGCATCGCCAGAAGCTGTTCAACGTGCAGATTCCGCTCGCGCTGCCAACCATCATGGCCGGCATAAACCAGACCATCATGATGTCGCTCGCCATGGTCGTCGTTGCCTCCATGGTCGGCGTCGGCGGGCTCGGCAAGAACACGCTGCAGGCGATCAACAACCAGTTCTTCACCGTCGGCTTCCTCAACGGTTTTGCGCTGGTCGCCATCGCCATCATTTTCGACCGTACGAGCCAAGCCTATGGCAGACGGCTCCAGAAGCACTCGGAGGTCATTCATGGCTAGTCACGCGATCCAGATCAAAAGCCTCTACAAAATCTTCGGTCCGCGTGGGCGTGACTTTGTCGATATGGTCAAGAATGGCACCAGCAAGACCGAACTCAACGAGACACACGGTCACGTGCTCGGCCTGCAAGACATCAATATAGATATGCCAGCCGGCGCCATCACCGTCGTCATGGGCCTCTCGGGCTCCGGCAAGTCGACGCTGATCCGCCATATCAACAGGCTCATCGAGCCGACCGCCGGCGAAGTACTCTACGACGGCACCGACGTCTGCAAGATGAACGAAAATGCCCTGCGCGAATTCCGTCGTCACAAGACGGCGATGGTGTTCCAGAAATTTGCCCTGCTCCCGCACCGCACCGTCATCGAGAACACGATCTACGGCCTGGATATCCAAGGCGTGCCGCGCTCCGAAAGCGGCAAGAAGGGCCAGTACTGGATCGAGCGCGTCGGGCTCAAGGGCTTCGAAAGGCATTACCCCAACCAGCTTTCAGGCGGCATGCAGCAGCGTGTCGGTCTTGCCCGCGCGTTGACGAACGATGCCGATATCCTGCTGATGGACGAGGCCTATTCGGCGCTCGATCCCTTGATCCGCGTGGACATGCAAACCGTCCTGCTCGATCTGCAGAAGGAACTGAAGAAGACCGTCGTCTTCATTACTCACGATCTCGATGAGGCATTGCGCCTCGGCGACAAGATCGCGATCCTGCGCGACGGCAAGGTCGTGCAGCAGGGTACGGGCCAGGAGATCGTGCTGCAGCCGGCCGACGATTACATCACCGCCTTCGTCAAGGAAGTGAACCGCGGCCGCGTCATCCATGCCCAGACGATCATGAAGCCGCTTACCGGCGAGCCGAGCGGCACGCGCATACCCGGCGACGTGACGCTGGAGGTTGCAGCCAAGCAGATCACCGAGGCTGGCCAGACGGGAGCTGTCGTCACCGACGCCGGCGGCAAGCCTATCGGCATCATCGACCTGCAAAGCATCATCGCCGCTATGGTGACGCCGACAACACACGAGACAGCGCAGATGGCCGCGGCCTGAAGGCATCCTCATCCGAAACGGGAAAGCGCCCTCATCGGGCGCTTTTTTCTTCGCTTATCGGCGCGCTTATTTATGAGCAGCCATCTTGTCGTTGTATTCACATAAAGAAATGTTTATATCTGCATTTGATATCCGAACACCCGACGTATCCGAGGACACGCCATGACCGTCGCCATCAATCCCCTGACCGATCTCCTTGCCGAAAGGGGCGTACTGCTTGCCGATGGCGCGACGGGCACCAACCTTTTCGCCATGGGCCTGGAAGCCGGTGAAGCGCCCGAGCTCTGGAACGAACAGCATCCGGACAGGATCACGAAGCTGCACCAGGATTTCGTCGATGCCGGCGCCGACATCATCCTCACCAACACCTTCGGCGGCACCCGTCATCGCCTGAAGCTTCATCATGCGCAGGATCGCGTACACAGCCTCAACAAGGTGGCAGCCGAGATCGCCCGCGCCGTCGCCGACAAGGCCGACCGCAAGGTCATCGTCGGGGGTTCGGTAGGCCCGACGGGTGAGTTGCTGATGCCGCTCGGCGCCTTGACCTATGAAGATGCCGTCGCAGCCTTCGTCGAGCAGATGGAAGGTCTTCAGGCCGGTGGCGCCGATGTCGCATGGATCGAAACCATGTCTTCGCCGGAAGAAATCCGCGCCGCAGCCGAAGCTGCCGCCAAGGTCGGCCTGCCCTACACCTATACCGGCTCGTTCGACACCGCCGGCAAGACCATGATGGGTCTGCACCCGAAGGATATTCACGCCGTCGCGACCGATATCGGCGCAGGTCCCCTCGCCGTCGGCGCCAATTGCGGCGTCGGCGCTTCCGACATCCTGTCGAGCCTCCTCGACATGACCGAGGCCGACCCGGCCGCGATCGTTGTCGTAAAGGGCAATTGCGGCATTCCCGAATATCGCGGCGCCGAGATCCACTACTCCGGCACGCCACCCCTGATGGCCGACTATGCGCGCCTTGCACGCGATGCTGGCGCCAAGATCATCGGCGGCTGCTGCGGCACGTCCTGCGACCATCTGGCCGCCATGCGGCAGGCGCTGGACAGCTACGTCCCCGGCCCTCGCCCGACGCTGGAAATGATCATCGAGCGGATCGGTCCGCTGCGCAACAAGACCGCCAACGAAGGTGGTGCCGCACCCGTACGCGAGCGCCGCAGACGGTCGTAACGAACCGGGGGAAAGTCCGGCAACCGGGCTTTCCCCCGTAAATTCAACGCTTTTCGCTAAAAGTTTTGCTCAGCCTCATCTTGAGAGGACGCTGGCGTCAGCGAGCGATTGCCGCTGTCTACTTTTCACCGCCGATGTTGCGTCCCTCGGTGAAATGCGGAACGACGCGGCTATCGAATGCCTTTAAGGCTGCGCCGATTGCCTGATGCATGTCGAGATAGCGGTAGGTTCCAAGCCGCCCGCCGAAATGGACATTGGTTTCCGCATCCGCCCGCTCGCGATAGCGCAGAAAGACGTCCTTGTCCTGCCGCGTATCGATCGGATAGTAGGGCTCGTCCGCGCGCTTGGCAGAGCGTGAATATTCCCGCACCACGACGGTCTTCTCATTTTGATAGCTGCGTTCCGGGTTGAAGTGGCGAAATTCGAGAATGCGAGTGTAAGGGACTGTTTCGTCGGCATAATTCATGACCGCCATCCCCTGGAAATCGCCGGTATTCAGCGTCTCCTTCTCGAAGTCGATCGTCCGCCATCCAAGCTCGCCCTCGGAGTAATCGAAGTAGCGATCGATAGGGCCGGTATAGACGATCGGCAGACCGGCCGGCAGCGAGGATTTCAACGAGAAGAAATCGACGCCGAGGGCGATCTGGATTTTCGGATGCTTCAGCATTCTTTCGAAGATCGCCGTATAGCCGTCGACAGGAAGGCCCTCGTACTTGTCGTTGAAGTAGCGATTGTCGAAGGTGTAACGGACCGGCAGGCGCGTGATGATATGTTCGGGCAGATCGCGAGGGTCCGTCTGCCATTGCTTGGCCGTGTAGCCGCGGATGAACGCCTCGTACAAGGGCCGGCCGATCAGGGAAATCGCCTTCTCCTCCAGATTGGCCGGATGACGATCCGCCATCTCGGCCGCCTGCTCGGCGATCAGCGCCTTTGCATCGGCCGGAGAAAGGCGCCGGTTGAAGAATTGCGAGATCGTGCCGAGATTGATCGGCATCGAATAGACCTGATCGCGGTAGGTCGAATAGACGCGATGCTTGTAGTCGGTAAACGCAGTAAATCTGTTGAGATAGGCCCAGACCACCTCGTTCGGCGTGTGGAAGAGATGCGCGCCGTAGCGATGAACCTCAATCCCCGTTTCGCCGTCGAATTCACTATAGGCATTGCCGCCGATATGGCTGCGCCGGTCGATCAGAAGCACATTCTTCTGCAGTTCGTTCGCCACCCGCTCCGCAATCGTCGCGCCATAGAACCCGGCGCCGACGATCAATAGGTCTACCTTCGAAAAATCGATCATGCTTTCAAACTTTCGGTACCGGCAAATCTTGGCTGTGGAGCAAAGGAAGGTCGGGTGTACTCACCAGACGCCGGCATATTTCAGGGGCGTGTATTGATACGACCTGAAGAGCGCCGCCTGCTCTTCAACCGCCGCATTGACATTGTAGGTCGCACCCAACGGCCGGGTGTGGGCAACGGAAATAGCATCGATGATCGCCATCCGCGCCACCGGCCTGCCGAGGAAAGACGGCCAGAGATGGTCGAGGCCATACCCCGATTCGACATCCCTCATGGATTCGATGCAGATCTGCAGCGCACGCCGAGAGAATACCGGGCACATGATTTCGACGAAGCCCTCGAAACGCACGACGCTGTTGGACCGCTGAACCGTCAGGGGATGGTTGGGGTAGGAGCCGGGACCTTTCTTGAGCGATGGCTGCGCCAGGTCCAGACCATGCTTGTGCGACAGGTGGAACATCCTGTTGACGTCTTCGCCGTCGCACAGCAAATCGTCGTCCGGCAGCCAGATCCGCTCGTAGTTCCAGAGCGGGCTGCCCTGATAGAAGAGATCGTAGATGATCTTGAACTTCTTGGTCTTCGGGATGTGCGCCAGATATTCGTAAGGGCTGTTGGAAACCTCCGGCGTCTCGGCGCCATAGTAGCCGATACAGAGATCCCAGTTGCGCGAGGCATCGTCGATCTTCTCGAACCAGCGCGGATGGAGCGACTTCGAACCGGCCGGCACGACGACGAGATTGGGACGCCTTAGCCCCTCCTGGGGCTGTGCGAGGAACTTCGCCTTGCGCTCGACGCCCGCTGGCGTCGAAAACAGCGGATGCGGAGGGTGATCCGCCGGCACCAGCAGGTAGGTCGCATCGACACCGCCGATCACGCCCCGCCCGGCAAGCGCCATCAGATTACCGCCATCGATATGGGCAGAATCAAAAATGACCGAAGGCAGTCCATCCCTGTCGATCAGGCAAAGCCGACCACCCATGACATGCCAGAAATCGACGGCAGGGTCGAAATAGTTGCCGATCATGCCGCCTGGAGCCAGAACCATGAAGCGTGCGAACATGCCGCGATTGACGTCGCCAAGGCTCCAGAATGTGCCGCTCAACATATCCTGGGTCAGCGGCGGCGCATCGGACCATTCTATCTGGCTCGCCGGATGCGCTTCGTAGGCGGGCGTGTGCAGGCTGTTCGCTGCCAATGACATATGGACTGTCCCCTAATTCCGAACCCCAGGTAACGGCCCGATCCGAGGAAAGCAGCCAGATGACATGGCTCCCGGAGATTCGCTCGCAATCGAGCTCGTTTGATCCGCACTTTGGCCATCGTTCCTTTTGCGAAGCTTGTGCGGGAAATCGGAAGGTAGGCTGCCCGGGAGGCTCTTCGCGCAATCCAGCCTCGCGAAAGTTGATCGGCATAATCTCGGTGCTGGAATTTCTGTGCGGGGACAATCGCGCTGAGAATATTGCCAAGAACGTCGGTGCTCGGCGGACACGAAGGTCGGTCGTGTCGTCCGTCAGGTCGGGACTTAAGAACCACTCGTCTCTTTTACGGTAGCGGAAGATGCATCAGAAGAAAAAGCTGGCCATAATCATCGAAGTCGATAGCTTCATCGGCGATATATTCCAACATCTGTCGAAGACCTACGAAGTCATGGCGATCCAGCCGAAGACTTACAAGGAGATCGAGGCGGCTGTGGAATGGGCCGATATCGTCTGGTTCGAGTTCTGCAATGAGCTCTTCGTGCATGCGATCAACCAGAACATCCGCCGGCTCGGCAAACGCGTCATTGCACGCTGGCATCGCTTCGAGATCGTCGAATCGACTTTCCCCGAACGCATCGACTTCGGCGCCATCGACGACCTGATCCTGGTATCCCACGACATGCTGCGCGTCCTCAAGCTCCGGGCGCCGCACGCCACGCAGAAAACGCGCACCCACGTCGTATGGAACGGTCTCAACCTCGACAAGTTCAAGCCGATCCCGTCGCTCGACAAGAAGAAGATTGCCTGGGCCGCCAAGCCCTTCATGCGCAAGAACCAGCCATTGTTCCTGCAGGTCATGCATTCGCTGGTGAAGCGCGACCCTTCCTACACGCTGCATGTGGCCGGCGAGCAGGAAGAGTTCGTCATGATGCCCTACCTGAAGCGCACGACGGAAAAACTCGGCCTTACCCGCAATGTCTTCTTCCATGGCTGGCAGCGGAATATGCCCGCATTCCTGGCCGACAAGGGCGTCATCCTGTCGACCTCGGTGCATGAGAGCTTCGGCTACAATATCGCCGAAGCCATGGCCGTCGGCGCCCTGCCCGTGATCCACGATTATCCAGGCGCGGAAGAGTTCTGGCCCGATGAAATCCGCTTCTCCTCGGTGGATGAAGCCGTCGAAAAGATCATCGCCGGTCAGACCCATCAATGGACGCAGTATGTGCACGAGAAGTTCCCGCTCGCCAAGCAGCTGCGCGAACTCGATATCGTCATGGGCGATCGGGTAGCAGAGGTCGCAAAGCCGTTGTTCGTGGCTTCGCTGGAACAGCAGGCAGGCTCGAATCTCAAGCGGCCCGTTCCGCTTTGGCTGGCACAACGGCCGGCACCTGCGCAGCAGGTCCAGCAGCCCGCGCCGATCCCGCAGGCCATATCGGTGCAGCAGGTTCGCGAAGCCATGCCGGTGACCGAGGTGGCGATGCAGCCGATGCAGCAACCCTACCTCACACAGCCATACGCCATCCCGACTCCGCCCGTGGAACGGCTTGCTCCCGTCACGCCGCTGGAACAGCCGATGCGCCGGTCGGAAGCAGCGCCTTCCTTTGATTCCTCCGGCTATTGGGAGGGCCGCTACCGCGATGGCGGCAATTCGGGCGCCGGCTCGTACGATGTGCTCGCCAAATACAAGGGGCAGTTCCTGAACAGCTTTGCGCGAAAGAAGGGGCTGAAATCCTTTGCGGAAATGGGCTCCGGCGACGGCAACCAGCTGAAATACTTCTCGTTCGATCGCTATACCGGCTTCGATGTCTCCAAGACGGTCATCGAACGCACGATGATGATGTACCGGGATAAGGCGAACTACAATTTCGTCTGGCTCGGCGATCAGTCGCTGGATTGGGAAATGCACGAGGACGCCTATGACTGCGCCCTGTCGCTCGACGTGCTCTACCATCTGATCGACGACAATATCTACGTCAATTACCTCGACCAGCTGTTCTCCCTGCCCCAGCGCTATGTCGTCATCTACGCCTCGAATTTCGACGGTCCGGATATTCGCGGCGCATCGCATGTCCGCCATCGCAAATTCACGACAGACATCGCCAACCGGTTCCCGCAATGGAGCCTGCTGAAGCTCGTCGAAAACCCGTACAAGTTCAAGGAATCGACGGAGGCGGATTTTGCGATCTACAGCCGCGACGAATTTGAAGATTCGTCGGATCTGAACGAACTCAGCACCATTCGATAGAATAAGCCCGGAACGGAAAAGAGGCGCAGCGGCTATGCCGCTGCGCCTCTTTGTTTTTGACGATTACGTCATTGGCATGTCACGGCGCACGGCCAGAATTAGCCGGCTATCTTTTCGTCATGCCCAGCACCAGATGCGGCGCCTGCTTCAGCCGGAGCGCGATGTCGGCCGTCTCGAACGACTGCCTGCGCACATTTTCATAGTCAACCTGACCATATTCCTCATAGCATTGCCGAACCAGCGCAAAGAAGCGCTCCCTGAGATCGACCGGCAATTGCGGGTAGATCCAGTCGAGCAAATCGAATTTGCTGCGAAGGAACCATTGATAATAGGCTTCCTTCATCCGTGGCAGACGCGCAAACAGCGCGTCTACCTCGGCAAAGGCCTTGAAGACCTCGAACCGCTTTTCGGTAAAGACATTGGTCAGCTGCGCCCGGTCCTGGTAGACGCGATGGCCGATCAGGTAGCGGTTCATCATGCCGATCTTCCGGGCATGCAGATAGATATGCCAGTGAGCATAGATATCGTTGTGGACACGCGTCTCGGAGAAGCGGAGCCCCGTCTCTTTGCACAGCCTGGCGCTAACGATCTTGTTCCAGGGGAAATTCACGGTGAAAAGCAATCGTCCGCACTGGTCGAGCGTGAAAAAGCTCATGTCGGCATCGCCGACCAGCTCCTGCCAGGCATCATTGTCGATCGGCAGCATCGGATCGAGACGACCGTTCCTGTCGGTGACATAGCGGTAGCGAAACACCATCACATCGCAGCCGCTGGCTTCCATGTGATAGACGACCTCATCGATCGAACGATGCGCCACCATGTCGTCGGCATCGAGAAAGTAATAATAGTCGCCACGGGCGGCGGCCATACCGGCATTCCGGCTGTATCCTGCTCCGCCATTTTGCGAATTGCGCAGCAGCCTTACCCGCTTGTCGCGCTGCGCAATTTGTTCGACGATCATCGCGCTGGCATCAGGAGACATGTCATCGACGACGATCACTTCCAGAACGTCGCGATTCTCCAGAACCGCGGTAATCGTTTCGCCGATGGACTCCTGCGCGTTGTAGGCGGGAATGATGACGCTGACTTTGCTCACAGGGTCTCCTGATGCTGACATGGATGCCGAACCCTGGAGGTATCGGATGTTCCACGTACCTCTGGCTGTCCAGCCGTTTTTCGGGAAGAGGCAGCCCCAAAACCGGCAAACACTTCCTGCCGGGATCGCAGGACTGCGTTTACAAGAGCATAGAGAACGGAACTTGCACTGAACTGGAGCACGGGCGCTTCCCGCAAACGGGTGATTGACGACTCTCCAGCCCCGCGAAAGCAATCCGGCTTATCCATGGATCAAAGTCCGTGCATAGAATCGCGCTGATGCCTCGTGGAGAAATCGATGTCTTCTGCCCAAGTCCCCGTCCTTTCGATCTGCGTTCCGACCTATAACCGTCAGTTCATGCTCGAGCGGAACATCAATTTCCATTTGGAAGAGTTCCGCCGGCTGGGTCTCCCCTTCGAAATCGTCATCGTCGACGATTGTTCCACAGATGAAACGGCGGCCTATATTCAGTCGATCTCGCATCACCCGGAAATCAGCGCCTACCGCCGGGCGCGCAATTCCGGTTTCATCAGCAACTACGCCTTTGCTATGCAGCGCGCCCGCGGCCATTACGCCGTCTTCCTCGGCGACGACGACCTGCTGATCCCCGAAAAGGTCGTCGAATATCTCCGCATCATGGTGGACGACAAGAACATCGGCATGATCCAGGCGCCGTGGCTTCTGGTCGATGGCCGGCCGGGCGGTGGCGACATGGAGCCCTTCTACCACCTCTCCTATCCGACGCGTCACTCCAAGGGCGATTTCCGCGCGATGCTGGAATTCATTCTCGACCGCCACATCTTCCCGGAATTCATGATCATCCGGCGCGACGTGCTGCTGAAGTCGATTTCCAGCCCGACGCCGTTCATCTTCTGGGCCTTCCTTTACACGACCCGCGCGTTGGACAAGGCCGATGTGCTGTTCATGCCGGAACCCTTCGCGCGCGTCACCGCCGTTTCCGACGATCCGCGCCTGCAGCAGGGCAACAAGGAATGCATGTTCCAGTGGGATACCTACAGGGGCGGCCTCGAATATCTCGCCTCGCAGGCGCTGCGCGACAACCGCTATCCGCCGGATTATCGCGGCTCGCTGATGCCGCGCATCACCGAGTTCATGCTGCAGCGTCAGGCGGTCGCCATGCGCCTGCATGTCAATGCCCAGAACTGGGTGGAAGCCTATATCATGTATCACCGCATGGCGGCCTATCTGCCGACGCCGCTGCCGCCGGAATCCTACGATCAGATCCGCAAGCTGGCGGGTATCTCCACCGCCGCAACCGAAGCGATCGCCTTTAATGACGAGCCCGTCATCATCGAGCCGATCATCGACGACGCCACGATCAACCTGCTCCCGCAGTCGATCCGGCAGCATCTCTCGAGGGAGGCGCCGCAGACCGGCAGCTATGGCGGCAAGCCGAGAGCCTATCTTCGCTTCACCGAGGATTTTCCGGCCAATCCGGGTCCGAAGGACGGCCTGTTCAGCATTCTTACCTATATCGACCAGTTCGTCTGAGATTTGACGACAATGGCCGAGGGCTCCGCAGCGCAAAGCGCCGCGGAGCCCTTCGCATTTCAGGCATCGGTCAACCTGGCAGCATTTCCGTCACCGCGATGATCGGCCCGAGCGGAAACAGGCTGTCGCGCCTTTGCCATTCCGGAATGTCGAGGCTGGAAATGCTGCCGTCCAGAAACAGTGCATTCGGACATTTCAGGTCGTCGCGGAACAGCGTCGCAAAATCGTGGAAGCGCACCGGGCCATCGGAAATGGCAAAAACGACCTTGCCGTCAATGGCGACACCGACGCCGTTTCGGATCTTAAGACTGGTGCTGTCGGCCAGAAACGACGGATGGAGCTTGCCATTGATCACAAGCATCGGGCCGGATTGCGTTGCGTAGAAGGGCTTGATGCCGGAAGCGGCGAAGGCCCTGCTTTCCATCACCCCCGCTTTACCCGGCGAGAGATAGAAGACCCCGTTCGGCAGCAGGTGGAAATTGCCCCATCCCTTGTTGGTGTTGATCGCTTTCATTTCGCGTCCGTTCACGACGAAGAGGCCGACCGGAGACTGATCGTCGAGATACATGCCGCCGTTCATGGCAAACCGCACATAGATGCGATCCTGCCGCAGATCGTTTTCCAGCGCCCTGAACGAGCCATAGGGCCTGCCGCTGCGATCGTTCTGGAAAATCTGAATATCGTCGCCAGCGGGATGGAAGGTGCAGACCGTGTAACCGTCACCGAGATGCTGGACCTTGCGACAAGATTCGCCGGCCGATACTGTGGCGGCGCAGGCAAGCACGGCGAGTATGACCATCAATCGAATCAAGCGCATAGCTCCGCGTGAATAGCACAGGCCCCAGAACGCATCGCAATGCGGCGAAACAAGGAATGCGCGAGGACTATAGCTGGAGTGCTGCCATGTGGAATGCAAGCTGCCCGGCGGGATAGCGATAGTCTGCGCCGACAGGGCAGGCATTGCGCGCAAGACAGCCGCCGGCCATGCAGCCGGCCTGCCCTTCGCGCGTGCGCAAATGCGACCGACAGCCCGGAACATCGAAACCAGCCGCAGCTACGGCCGTGACCGGACAGGCCGTGAGACAGGGCTTCGCCGCGCATAGATCACAGGGATGCGGAGAGAATTCCGTCACCCCGGCACCTTCCAGACCCTCGGCAAATCCCAATGCGCCGCGATAGCCATGCCACAGGCCATATTGCGGATGGATCAAGATGCCGAGCGGCGATGCCTTCAAACCCTCGGCCTGCATGGCCCATCGCTGGAAGGGTTGCCATGGAGGATCAGAAGGAAAATAGGCCGTGGCCCCCAACTCGCCGGCGACCGGCCGGATGATCGCTTTTGACCAATCATCGAGAGGATCTTTGCGCATCCTGTTATCGGGCATATTCAGCCATCTCGAAAAAGCCGGCCAGATCGAACCGCCGACATTGCCGAGCAGGACGAGGCTGCGGGCAGCCGTGCCATCCGTCAGGAGCGGCCCCTCGCCGTCGCGCAAGGACAGGTGGCCGCGAACGAAAACTCCGTGGACGCCGAGCGCCGCACGGAGCTGTTCCAAGATGGCAGGGCCGCGGCTCACCGTGGCCCCTTATATGGATAGTGCGGCCGCCAGACCTCCTTCTGGATCAGGTCGGCAACACGCGTCGCACCGCCTTGCTCCCTGGCGGCCTCGGGCTCTCTTCAAGTAAAGGCGTCCGGCATCGAATCCTTGCGCTTCTGGATATAGGCGAGCAGCGCTTCATCGATGGCCGGATCGAGCGGCGGTGCCTCATAGTGATCAAGCCAGGAACGGCACAGCGCGTTGGCGCGGTCCTCGACACGCTTCTGCCCTTCGATTTCCCACTGCTCGAAGGAATTGTTGTCGGCGAGCGCCGAGCGATAGAAGGCGGACTGGAAGTTTGCCTGGGTATGGGCGCAGCCGAGATAATGGCTGCCCGGGCCGACTTCGCGGATGGCATCGAGCGCCTGGCCGTTTTCCGAAAGATCGACGCCTTCCGCCATCTTCTGCATCATGCCGAGCTGGTCCTGGTCGATCATGAACTTCTCGTAGGAAGAAACGAGACCGCCTTCCAGCCATCCCGCCGCGTGCAGCACGAAATTCGTGCCCGCGAGCAGCGTCATGTTCAGGGTGTTGGCCGATTCATGCGCAGCCTGTGCATCCGGCACCTTGGAAGCGCAGAGCGAGCCGCCGGTACGGAACGGCAATCCGAGACGGCGGGCGAGCTGCGCCGAACCGTAGGATACCAGCGACGGCTCTGGCGTACCGAAGGTCGGCGCGCCCGACTGCATCGAGATCGAGGCCGCGAACGTGCCATAGAGTACGGGCGACCCCTTGCGGATCAGCTGCGTGAACGAGGCGCCTGCCAGCACTTCGGCGAGAATCTGCGTCAGCGTGCCGGCGACCGTCACCGGGCTCATCGCGCCCGAGAGGATGAAGGGAGACACGACCGAAGCCTGATTGTGCCGCGCATAGACCTTCAGCGCGCCGAGCATGGTCTCGTCGAAGACCATCGGCGAATTGGCGTTGATGAGGTTCAGCGTCACACAATTATTCTCGACGAAATCGTCGCCGAAGACGATCTTCGCCATGGCGACCGTGTCTTCGGCACGCTCCGGCGCGGTGACCGAACCCATGAACGGCTTGTCGGAATATTTGATATGGCTGTAGACCATATCGAGATGGCGCTTGTTGACCGGGATGTCCACAGGCTCGCAGACCGTGCCGCCGGACGAGTGCATCGACGGCGCCATATAGGCGAGCTTCACGAAATTGCGGAAATCCTCGATCGTCGCATAGCGGCGGTTGCCTTCCAGATCGCGCACGAAGGGCGGGCCGTAGACCGGCGCGAAGATCGTCGCCTTGCCGCCGACCTGGGCGTTGCGGGCGCTGTTGCGCGCATGCCAGGTGAATTCTTTCGGCGCCGTCTTCAGAAGTTCGCGGCAAAGCCCCTTCGGGAAATGCACACGCTGCCCGCGAACGTCGGCGCCGGCTTCCTTCCAGAGTTCAAGAGCTTCCGCATCGTCGCGAAACTCGATGCCGATTTCCTCGAGAACCTTGTCGGCATTGCGCTCGATGAGCTGCAGGCCCTCTTCGTCAAGCACTTCGTAAACGCCGATCTTCCGGACGATATAGGGAAGCGATGGGCCGGGCCCGCCGCCGCTGCGCGAGGCGCGCCGTGCCGCGGCACCCCTGCCCTCGCTGCGCGAACGCCGTCCGCCACCTTCGCTGCCTGCAGCCGGTTGCTCAATCATATCGTCCATGATGTTTCCTCACTCCTGCGCATGGATGCGTCTATCATGACCCTATGCTATCCGATTCCACCAAGCGGACGTTCCTCAATGCGCCAGCAATTAGCATAGGACAGACATCGACGGGCAATATCAACTGTTCTTCGTCCGTCGCGATTGATCCGCGCGACGTCGCATTCAAAAAGAGTTTTGGCGGCCTTCCGGTCTATCGGTAATGACGGCAGTGTTTTATACAAGTCTCTGATGCATTGCACGAAAACGGGATGGAGCGCATGTCTGACGACGAAATCATTCTCGCGGAACTTTCTGATGAAGAACTCGTGCAGCAGATGCATGACGACCTGTATGACGGGTTGAAGGAAGAAATCGAGGAAGCGACGCAGATCCTTCTCGATCGCGGCTGGACGCCTTACGACGTCCTGACGCAGGCGCTCGTCGAGGGCATGCGCATCGTCGGCATCGATTTCCGCGACGGCATCCTCTTCGTTCCGGAAGTTTTGCTTTCCGCCAATGCGATGAAGGCCGGCATGTTCATCCTGCGGCCGCTTCTGGCGCAGACCGGCGCCCCGAAACTCGGCAAGATGGTGATCGGCACCGTCAAGGGCGACATTCACGACATCGGCAAGAACCTCGTCGGCATGATGATGGAAGGTGCGGGCTTCGACGTTATCGACCTTGGCATCAACAACCCGGTCGAAAACTATCTCGACGCCATCGAACGCGAACAGCCCGATATTCTCGGCATGTCGGCCCTGCTGACCACGACGATGCCTTACATGAAGGTCGTCATCGACACGCTGAAGGAAAAGGGCCTGCGCGATGATTATGTCGTGCTGGTCGGCGGCGCGCCGCTGAACGAGGAATTCGGCAAGGCCGTTGGTGCGGATGCCTATTGTCGCGATGCCGCCGTCGCGGTCGAGACCGCCAAGGAATTCATGAAGCGCAAGCATAACAGCCTGGCTGCCGGCGCCTGATTGCAAGAAACTGAGCGCCGGCGGTAACCAACGGGTTGCCGCCGGCGCATCGGCATCCCAAATTGGTTATTGCACCGCTTTCTTGACGGTATGACCGGCGTCTTCGGTCGCGTTGACCGCATTTGCGGTATCCCTGCCCATGCCACGAATTGTATTGGCGCAGGAGGCGAGGACCATGAGAACGACGCAGGCTGTGGCAATTTTCGTGAGTGTCGGTGCAGTCATGATTGGGAACCCTCTCTGAGTGGATATCGATCAAAAAAAAGCGGAGAAGAACCCTCCGCAGAACAAACGCACAGCAACACAAAAAGTTCATGTGATCGCGTGCGGCGCAATCGCGCGCGAAATACTGGCGGTCACTAGAATAAACCGGCTTGATCACGTCGACCTTCACTGTCTTCCCGCGATCTACCATTCCTATCCGCAGAAGATCGCCCCGGCTCTGGAAGAGGCAATCGCCGATGCCCGCACGCGCGGCTTCGAGAAGATCTTCATCGGCTATGCCGATTGCGGCACGGGCGGCGATATCGACAGGCTCTGCGAGCGCGAAGGAATAGAGCGCCTTTCCGGCCCGCACTGTTATTCCTTCTTCACCGGCAACGAGGCCTTCGCCACGCGCGACGATGACATCACCTCGTTTTTCCTCACCGATTTCCTGGCCCGCCAATTCGAAGCCTTCGTCATCGTCCCACTTGGCCTCGATCGCCATCCGGAGCTGCGCGACATGTATTTCGGCAACTACCGCAAGGTCGTCTACCTCTCGCAGGAGGAAGATCCCGCACTGCAGGCAAAGGCAAGGGAAGCCGCCGCCTATCTCGGCCTGAACTACGAGTATCGCTATACGGGATACGGCGATCTTGCCCGAGAATTGCTGGCTGTCTGATTGCGACAACCTTGTCGCATTTTGATCTCGTATTTCTTTGCCGAGACCGACATGCTGGACGAGCGATCGACATTCAATCACAGTTCGAACCCGGCCGTTTCAAAGGACAATGCGCGTTGGGGACACTCGCGGACGAGGTTTTGATATCGCGTCGCTTTTCGGCATGTGCCGCGTCGTGGCGAGCGCAGTCTTGAGGTCGGCCGGCGTGCATTCTGGCGTGAAGAGGAGATTGGTGTATGGCGGATCGCATTGTCGTCTACTGGCGGGATATTCCGGCCCAGGTGATTATCAAGAAGGGCAGGCAGACGGCAAAACGCGAGCTTTCGCTGCGCTTTACCGAAGCCATAGACATGTGCGCCATGCGCACTGGTGCCGCCGAAACCGACGACTATCTCGCCGAATGGCGCAAGGCCGATCCCGTGCCGGTCTCCGACGATCTTGAAGCCGAAGCGGACAAGGCGGCGAGCGAACTTGAGACCGCCTATGATCGCGAACGGCTGGTGGCGCTGGTGAAGGCCGGAGGCCGCGACAATGGCTGATGCCGTCCAGAAGCCGGGCAATGCCGCTGCGGGCGCAAAGGCCGCCAGCGGCGCCTACACGCCGGCCGGTGTCTCTCCCAATCGCCGTGCGCGGCGCAAATATACCGTCCGCCTCTGGGCAGTCCGTCATTCGCGCTTCTTGGAATGGTTCTACCGTCGTTTCGCCGATGCTTTCCTCCTGCTTCATCCGCTGTGGAAGGCATTCGGCTATGAACGTGTGGAGCGCCCGATCACCTTCATCGAACGCAACGTGAAGGGTTTTCTGTTCGATTGCCGCATGTGCGGCCAGTGCGCGCTGTCGTCAACGGGCATGTCCTGTCCGATGAACTGTCCCAAGCAGTTGCGCAACGGTCCCTGCGGCGGCGTTCGCGCCAATGGCAATTGCGAGGTCGAGCCCGACATGCCTTGCGTCTGGGTGCAGGCCTGGAACGGCTCGCGGAACATGACCCACGGCGACGCGATCCTGAAGGTGCAGAAACCGGTGAACCAGTCGCTGCGCGAGACATCGTCCTGGCTGCGCGTCACGGCGGAAGCCGCCGCTGCCCGCGAAGCGGCGAAAAAGGAAGCCTGAGCAATGGCGCAGATCGATGAAAACCCGCTTGGCGTGCATCTGCCGCTCGATCCCTTGCCCGGCCACTATTCGCTCGGACGACTGGAGCGCGTGCTTCGCCGCGGCGAGTTCGCCGTTACCGCCGAGCTGAATCCGCCCGACAGCGCCAATGCCGAAGACGTCTACGATCGCGCCGCCATCTTCGAGGGCTGGGTGGATGGGATCAACGCCGTCGATGCCTCCGGCGCCAATTGCCATATGTCCTCCGTCGGCATCTGCGCCCTGCTGACGCGCATGGGCTATGCGCCCATCATGCAGATCGCCTGCCGCGACAAGAACCGCATCGCCATTCAGGGCGACGTGCTGGGGGCTGCCGCCATGGGCGTGTGCAACATCATGTGCCTGACCGGCGACGGCGTGCAGGCGGGCGATCAGCCGGGCGCCAAGCCGGTCTTCGATCTCGATTGCATGTCGCTGCTCGAAACCGTGCGCGTCATGCGCGACAACGCGAAATTTCTCTCCGGCCGCAAGCTGACGTCGCCGCCGAAGGTCTTCCTTGGCGCCGCGATCAATCCCTTCGCGCCGCCTTACGACTTCCGCCCGTATAGGCTGGCGAAGAAGATCGAGGCAGGCGCACAATTCGTCCAGAGCCAGTATTGCTACGACGTGCCGATGTTCCGGGAATACATGAAGAAGGTGCGCGACCTCGGCCTTAACGAGAAATGCTTTATTCTCGTCGGCGTCGGCCCGCTCGCCTCGGCAAAGACCGCCCGCTGGATGCGCTCCAACGTGCCGGGCGTCCATATTCCCGATGCCGTCATCAAGCGCATCGAAGGTGCGCAGGATCAGAAGAAGGAAGGCAAGCAGCTCTGCATCGACATCATCAACGAGGTGAAGGAGATCGAGGGCGTTTCCGGCATTCACGTCATGGCCTATCGCCAGGAAGAATACGTCGCCGAAATGGTGCATGATTCCGGCGTATTGAAGGGCCGTCAGCCGTGGAAGCGCGAGGCGAATCCGACCGATGCTCTGGTCGCCGAGCGACTGCATCAGATCAGTGAAGGCAAGGAAGAGAACCAACAGGCAATGGCGGAACTCGCGGCCCACCACACGCCACAGCAGGCGCATTGAATTCGATAGGATCGAGGCAGGCCAGGAGAGGAACCGGCCGGCTTGTAACCCAAATCACCGCACGATAGACCAGCTATCGCGCCAACGGACCAGAGGACCAGATATGACGCGTACCATCGTTGCCTCCGCCACTCGCGAGATCGTCATCGGCTTCGACCAGCCCTTCTGCGTGATCGGCGAACGCATCAACCCGACGGGGCGCAAGAAGCTCGCCGCCGAGATGATCGAAGGCAATTTCGACACCGTCATCAAGGACGCCCTGGAACAGGTGGCTGCAGGCGCGACCATGCTCGACGTCAATGCCGGCGTCACCTCGGTCAACCCGAACGAGACCGAGCCGGGTCTTCTGGTTCAGACGCTGGAGATCGTGCAGGGCCTCGTCGACGTGCCGCTCTCGATCGACAGCTCAGTCACGGCGGCAATCGAGGCGGCGCTCAAAGTCGCCAAGGGCCGGCCGCTGGTCAATTCGGTAACGGGCGAAGAGGAAAAGCTCGAGGCCATCCTGCCGCTCATCAAGAAATACGACGTTCCCGTCGTCGCCATTTCCAATGACGAGACGGGCATTTCCATGGACCCGGACGTCCGTTTTGCCGTCGCCAAGAAGATCGTCGAGCGCGCCATGGATCATGGCATCAAGCCGCACGACATCGTCGTCGACCCGCTCGTCATGCCGATCGGCGCGCTCGGCGATGCCGGCCGCCAGGTTTTCGCGCTGCTGCATCGCCTGCGCAACGAGCTGAAGGTCAACACCACCTGCGGCCTTTCGAATATCTCCTTCGGCCTGCCGCATCGCCACGGCATCAATGCCGGCTTCATTCCGATGGTCATCGGCGCCGGTATGACGTCGGCCATCATGAACCCCTGTCGCCCGCAGGAAATGGAAGCCGTGCGCGCCGCCAACGTGCTGAACGGCACCGATGCCAATTGTACCAACTGGATCATGACCTATCGCGACTATAAGCCGGCCGAAGGTGGCGCTGTCGCAGCCGCGACTGCGGCTCCTGCCGCCGGCGGCGGACGTCGTGGCGGTCGTGCCGCGCGCACTGGTGCGGGAGCTGCGAGGGAATAACATGGCGTCCGGCCGCGACCTCTCCAACGATCTTGCCACCCTGTGGCTGCAGGCGCCCGTCGTGATCGCGATACGGCTGCAGCAGATGTGGATGGACGCGCTGACCGGCAACGTGAATGCGGCCGAAATGAACAGGATGGTCTCTGAAAAGATGATGGCGGCGGCTGAGAGCGCCGTTGCCGTCAACGCGGCGATGGTGCAACAAGGCCTCGCGGCCCTGACGGCCGCAGGCCCGACAAGCCAATCACAGCGCTGCATCGCCGATGCGGTCGCCCACGCCGCGATAAAACCCTATAGCAAACGCGTTCGCTCGAACGCGCGCCGCCTTACCAAATAGAAAGGCTGATCCGTGGCCGAAGCCAGCGACAGCGCGAAACCCCTCGTCCTTTTCATGCCCTCCGGCAAGCGTGGCCACTTCCCGGTGGGAACGCCGGTGCTCGAGGCGGCACGGCAGCTCGGCGTCTATGTCGAAAGCGTCTGCGGTGGTCGCGCAACCTGCGGCCGCTGCCAGGTTTCTGTGCAGGAAGGCAATTTCGCCAAGCACAAGATCGTCTCGGCCAATGACCATCTTTCGCCGATCGGGCCGAAGGAAAAGCGCTATGCCGAGGTGCGCGACCTGCCCGAGGGCCGCCGCCTCTCCTGCTCCGCCCTGATTCAGGGCGATCTCGTCATCGACGTGCCGCAGGATACCGTCATCAATGCGCAGGTGGTGCGAAAGGCGGCCGACGAGCGCGTCATCGCACGCGATCCGGCCGTACACATGTGCTACGTCGAGGTCGAAGAGCCAGACATGCACAAGCCGCTTGGCGATCTCGATCGGCTGAAGGCGGCAATTGCAGCCGACTGGAAATACGACAATCTCGAAGTGGACTTTCACCTCATTCCGCAGGTGCAGTCGGTCCTGCGCAAGGGCGAATGGAAGGTGACTGCCGCCATTCATCGCGATCAGGACAGCGAGCGCCCTCGCCTGATCGCGCTCTATCCCGGCCTGAAGAACGAGGCCTATGGCATCGCTTGCGATATCGGCTCGACGACGATCGCCATGCACCTTTCGTCGCTGCTATCGGGCAGAACCGTCGCGTCGGCCGGCGCCTCGAACCCGCAGATCCGCTTCGGCGAGGATCTGATGAGCCGCGTCTCCTATGTGATGATGAACCCGGATGGCCGCGAGGCGATGACCAATGCGGTCCGCGAAGCGTTGAACGGGTTGATCGACAAGGTTTGCGCCGATGGCGGCGTATCGCGCCAGGACATCCTCAACGCCGTCTTCGTTGGCAATCCGATCATGCACCACCTTTTCCTTGGCATCGATCCGACCGAACTCGGCGGCGCCCCCTTTGCACTTGCCGTATCAGGCGCGGTACATCTGAAATCGGCCGAGATCGGCCTGCCGATGAATGCCGGCACACGCATCTACATGCTGCCCTGCATCGCCGGCCATGTCGGCGCCGATGCCGCCGCGGCGACGCTTGCCGAAGGCCCGCATCGCCAGGATGAAATGATGCTGCTGGTCGATATCGGCACCAACGCGGAAATCGTGCTCGGCAATCGCCATCGTGTCGTCGCAGCCTCTTCCCCGACCGGCCCTGCCTTCGAAGGCGCGGAGATTTCCAGCGGCCAGCGCGCGGCACCCGGCGCGATCGAACGCGTGCGCATCGACCCCATCACGCTGGAGCCGCGCTACCGCGTGATCGGCATCGAGCCCTGGTCGGACGAGCCTGGCTTTGACGAAGGCGCCGCAACTGTCGGCGTCACCGGCATCTGCGGCTCGGCCATCATCGAGGTCGTCGCGCAAATGTTCCTCACCGGCATCATCTCTGAAGACGGCGTCGTCGACGGGTCAATGGCGGCACGCTCGCCGCGCATCCTGCAGAACGGCCGTACGTTCTCCTATCTGCTGCGTGACGGCGAACCGCGCATCACGGTCACCCAGAACGATATCCGCGCCATCCAGCTTGCGAAGGCTGCGCTTTATGCCGGCGTCAAGCTGCTGATGGACAAGCAGGGCATCGACCATGTCGACCGCATCGGCCTTGCTGGCGCCTTCGGCACCTTCATCGATCCGAAATATGCGATGGTGCTGGGCTTGATACCCGATTGCGAGCTCGAAAAGGTCAAGGCCGTCGGCAATGCCGCCGGCACCGGCGCCCGCATGGCCTTGCTCAATCGCGGCCATCGCCGCGAGATCGAGGAAACAGTCAGGAAAATCGAAAAGATAGAGACGGCGCTTGAATCAAAGTTTCAGGAGCATTTCGTCTATGCGATGGCCCTGCCGAACAAGGTCGACAGCTTCCCGGAACTCTCCAAGGTCGTAACTTTGCCCGAACGCAAGCAGATCTCCGACGATGGCGGAGAAGGCGGCGGCCGCAGGCGTCGCCGCAGCCGCGAGTAAGAGGAATTGGCCGCGTTCACGCGGCCATTTTGCGGCCGATCTCGACGAAGGCCTGGCGGATGCTGTCAGCCACCGCCTTCATAGGCCCCGTCATTTGCGATGCCGTCAGCAGACGAATGTCGAAGGACGTCAGTTCCGGCAGCCCCTCGTTCGGCCCGAGGATTTCCATATCTTCCGTGATGTAGGACCGCGGGAACGGCGCGACTGCAAGGTCGGAGACGATAGCGGCGCGCTGCGCCATCGTATGGGCGCTGAGATAGGAGACGCGATAGGCCCGCTTCTGCCGCTCCAGCTGCGCCATGGCTTCAGAGCGCCAGATGCAGCCCTCTTCCCAGATGGAAATCGGTAGGGGGTCGCGACGATAGGCGGTGCCGCACTTGGCGCCGGCCCAGACGAGACGCTCCGTATAGATCACCTCGCCTTCCGTCGGGAAAGGCCGCGTTGCGCAATTGATCAGCGCCAGATCCAGCCGCTGCTCCTCGATGCGCTTCTTCAATTGGATGCTCATATCGACGGTTACATCGACCATGATGCCCGGATAGCTCTCGGAAAAGCTCTTCAGAATGCTCGGAAGCAGACGCTCGCCGATATCGTCAGGGGCGCCAAGCCGCACCACGCCGCTAAGCTCGGGCATGATGAAGCGCGACACCGCCTCATTGGAAAGCGCAAGGATGTTGCGGGCATAGGAGAGCAGCATTTCGCCGTGCTGCGTCAGGCTCACCGAGCGCGCATCGCGCAGGAATAGCGTGACGCCGAGCTGCTCTTCCAGCTTCTTGATCTGCATCGAAACGGCGGAGGGCGTACGAAAAACCGCGTCAGCGGCAGTCGAAAAATTCCCCGTTTCGGCAATCGCGACGAAGGTGCGCAGAACTTCATTGTCAAGCAACGGTATGGGCCGGCGGAACGGTACGGTCATATCGATTACCTTTCAATTTTTCTGATCCTAAGCACCATATCATTTCATTTGTCTGAATGTCAATGAATCCCCATATTAGATGCAGTGGAAGTTCACGCAGACAGCCTCAAAGGAGTAAAAATCATGGCTGGCATGGCATCGGACGAGGCCTCTCGCCTTTTCACCCTCTTACGCGTCCGCAAGATTCAGCGGGTGGCGCAGCATACGCTCGACGAGATTGCCACCCGCTTTCCCGCTCATCTGATCGATGACGTCAACGCGCGCGGCCTTCCGCCGGACCGGACGCTGTCAGTGCTTGAGCGGAAGCCTGGCAAGCTGCTTTCGTTCAAAAATACTAATGACAGCTATAAGATCTATTCGCTTGATTGATGGGTCTGCCAGATCCATATTTATAATCGCTAAACGTGACATTTTGAGCGGTTAACACTGAAAGGAACCGGGAAATGACGACGATCAGTTACAGACAGACCGGCACGCGGAGTTCGTTTCCGTCCGGCGGCAGCTACATGCCCTTCTTTTCTCGCCTTGCCCATCGCTGGCAGCAATGGCGTTCGCTTCGCGAGCTCGAATCTCTGTCCGACGACATGCGCAAGGACCTGGGTTGGCCGGCTGCGAACGAAACCAAGAATCCGAAGGCCAGCCGATGACAGTCGAAGAGCATAAATACTGAAGGCGACACTCAACCTCAGCGGGCGTCGCCTTTTGAACATTCTGTCTTCAGACGCGCATTACGATCTAATCTTGAGAATTGCCTACATATATATTTAGTGCTTGAGCCTATTGCTCGCCTCCCCTCGATTTCCCTTCTCCAGAGCCACATTTTTCATAGCCAACGCAAATATCCCTTTGCGGCCGCGATTATCCATGCCAATGTCGCTAATAGACCATCGAGCCGACGTATTTGACGCAAGGAATACGTAACGGCCCTGGAGCATGGATTTTCACAACATGAGCAAGACTCCGATCAAGACGCGTTCCCTGGTTTTCTTCCTCGTTCCGCATTTCACCATGTTGCCGTTTTCTGCCGCGATCGAGACGCTGCGGATCGCCAACCGCATGCTGGGCTATCCCGCCTATACATGGCGGCTCGCCTCGACGGACGGGCAGAAAGTCTATTCATCCAGCGGCATCGGATTGGAGGTCAACTCCTCCCTGACCGACGAGCGCCGCTATCTTGGCGGTGAGAACCGCCCGAACATGGTGCTGGTCTGTTCCGGCATCTATGTCGAAGAATTCCACAACAAGTCGGTCAATGCCTGGCTGCGCGAGACCTACAATCGCGGCGTCGCCGTCGGCAGCCTCTGTACGGGCGCCCATGTGCTTGCCCAGGCCGGCCTGTTGAACGGCAAGCGTTGCGCGATCCACTGGGAAAACCTGCCGGGCTTTTCGGAGACCTTCCCGCAGGCGGAAGTCTATGCCGATCTCTACGAGGTCGACAGCAACCTCTATACCTGCGCCGGCGGCACCGCCTCGCTTGACATGATGCTGAACCTGATCGGCCAGGATTTCGGCGAAAACCTCGTCAATCGCGTCTGCGAACAGCAGCTGACCGATCGCGTCCGCAGCCCGCATGACCGACAGCGGCTACCGCTGCGCGCCCGCCTCGGCGTGCAGAACTCCAAGGTCCTGTCGATCATCGAGTTGATGGAAAGCAACCTCGCCGAGCCGTTGTCGCTTCTGGAAATCGCCGACGATGCCGGCCTGTCGCGCCGGCAGATCGAGCGCCTGTTCCGGCAGGAAATGGGCCGCTCGCCGGCGCGCTACTATCTCGAAATCCGCCTGGACCGCGCCCGGCATCTGCTGGTGCAATCCTCCATGCCGGTCGTGGAAGTGGCTGTCGCCTGCGGCTTCGTCTCCGCCTCGCATTTCTCCAAGTGTTATCGCGAACTCTACAATCGTTCGCCGCAGCAGGAGCGCGCCGAGCGCAAGCTGACCATGTCGACCAACCGCACCGGTATCGTCGTCTGAGAAGGCCTGAAATCACAGCAATTGGATCATTGGCGGCGGCCTATTCGGCCGCCTCTTCCGTCATCTTGAAGTCGGAATAAACCTGGTTTCGGCCATTGTGCTTGGCCATGTAGAGAAACTGGTCGGCGGCGTTGAGATAATTGTCGAAGGCTTCATATCCGACGATTTCAGCCACGCCGATCGAAACGGTCACCGACAGCTCTTCGTCATCGGCATGGACCTTCAGGCTGGCGAGACTGAGTCGGACCTCATCGCATAGTGCGGTTGCCGCACGCGAATTCATTTCCGCGAAAAGAATGGCGAACTCCTCGCCACCAAGACGGGAGAGCAGATTGTCGGTGCCTTCCAAGAGCCCATGAAGCCTTTCGGCAACGGCCTTCAACACCTGATCTCCAATCTCGTGACCATAGGTGTCGTTCAGAAGCTTGAAGTGATCGATGTCGAGAATGGCAACCGAGCTGGGCCGCTGCCGGCGCAGGCACTCGTTGACCAGACGCGGGCCGTGATCGTAGAAATAGCGCCTGTTGTAGAGCCCGGTCAGATAGTCGCTTGCCGCCGCCGCTCGCAATTGCTTCAGCTGCAGCAATGTCTCGACGTTCAATGCGATGCGGCACTGCAGCTCCTCCGGCACGAAGGGGCGATAGATGAAATCGCTGGCGCCCGCCTTCAGGAATGTCGCAGACAGCAAACGGTCGTTCGAAGACGAAATGCCGATGATCCGCATCCGGTCGGAGCCGTAACGGTGGCGGATGCGGCGGGTCAGCTCGTGGCCGTTCATGTCGGGCATATTGTAGTCGGTGATGACGATTTCGATGTCGTCGAATGCTTCGAGGATTGCCAGGGCTTCGATACCAGTGCCGGCTTCTGCGACCTTGAATTGCTGGGCATGCAGCAGGTCCGTCAGCATCTTCCGGGCTGAAGGCACATCATCCACAACCAGTACGCGCGTCGATCTGTTGGCAATGGCACGCCGGACGGACGAGACGAGATTGTCGAGGGCGAACTCGCCATCCTTGAGCACGTAGTCGACAACACTGCGCTCCATGATGCGATTGCGCGTCGCCATATCGAAGGACGCCGTAAAGACGATGGTGGGAATGTCATGGGCGACGGCAACATCCAGGGCTTCACCATGCGCGGCATCGGGAAGGTTGAGGTCGATCACCGCCATCGTGAATCCGCGATCTGCTTGCGACAGCGCCTCGTTCAGCATTTTCAGCGAAGAGCAATGCGTCACGGCGAGCCCAAGCTCTGCCTCGAACCGATGCGACAATACCGCCGAAAACATGCGCGAATCCTCGACCAGAAGTATTCTCTGGCTGCCATTGCGGTGGCCGATGCCGCCGCCGAGGTATCCCACATGCAGAACCATTTACCGTCAATTCCTCCCACACCGTCAGGTGTATGAATATTCAGTCAATTGCACATCTGCCAAACCGTCTTGCACGTATCCTGAACAGGATTCGTGAAAAAATTGGAACCGCTGATTGCGGAGATTTACATAAAAGTGATTTTCCCTCACATTTTTTTTCGATTGTCTTGCCTGACTGTGTCTTTGTCTACAGGCTTTTCCCGATCGGGCGAGCCAACTGGATTTGCAGCAGGGTGTCGAGATTTTGATTCACTCGGCAGTAGAATTCCTCGTCGATGAACGGCCGCAGGATGAAATCATTACCGCCGGCCTTTAGGAAACGAGCCGAAAGCAGCCGGTTGTTGGACGACGAAACGCCGATGATGCGCAATTCGTGCGAGCCCGTGGTGGCACGAATGCGTCGCGTCAGGTCAAAGCCGTCCATGTCGGGCATATTGTAGTCCGTGACCATAAGGCCGATATCCGGGTTGGCCTTCAGGAGTTCGAGCGCCTTGGAGCCGTTCTCCGCGACGCTGACGCGGAAATTGTAACGCTTCAGCCGGCTGGACAGCAAAGCACGCGCCGTCGCGCTGTCGTCGACGATGAGGACGTGGTGACGGTGGTTTGTCAGAAAGCGGCAGATCGATTCCGCCAGCATGTCCACCGCGAACACATTGTCCTTGAGAATGTAGTCCACCACATCCTTGGCTATCAGCTCGTCGCGCGTGCCTTCGAGAAAGGTACCGGTGAAGGCGATCGTTGGAATGCTGAGATCGACAAGATAGGCCAGGGCTTCGCCCTTTTCGGCTCCTGGCAGGTTCATATTCGAGATCGCCAGCTTGATCGGCTCCGACGACTTGTCGTAGGCGAGCTGCAACTCCTCGAAATTGCGGCAAATCTCGACGTCGATGTCCAGAAGCTCCTTCAGCTTGGCCCGGACCATCGAGGTGAAAAGATTGGAGTCCTCGACGAGAAGAATGCGCGAGCCGGCAAGAGACGCGCCGGAATATTGCATCCCAGAAACACCCAGAAATGGCATAATGAAAACCTGTTTTTGAAAATGATCCCCTCTGTATTCTTTTAGAACAAAGCTTTTGCGGATTTGTTAAGCCGACTGGTTTCCCGGAAGTGAAGAATACGGCCTTCGTCGGCCCGCGCCTTTCCAGGCAGGCGCCGTTGCGATGCCCCTCGTGAACTGCTCGAAAGACAGAATTTGAACGCTTTCAGCTGAAGCGCGCAGGCGTCGACGACCATCATCGTCTCTACCAGGGCAGCATGACTATGCTTCGCCACGGGCTCAGCCGGCGATCGGACTACTCCGCGGCGGTCCTGCCGCGGCGCCGGCCGGCGCCCTTTGCAGCCGGCACGCTGTCCTCGGCCGGCAAAGCGGGACCGTCCGTCAGATCATCCTCAACTTCCGGCCCATCGGCGGAATCCGTCAATGCATCCGCCATGACATCCGACTGGCTGCCTCTTCTCCCGTCGCGAACGATATGCAGTTCCTGATGCGGATAGGGAATGGAAATTCCATCCGCCTTGAAGCGCTTCAGGATTTCGATGCGAAGGCTGTTGCGGATTTCCATCCCGTCGGAAAGATCGGACAGATAAAAGCGCATCTCGAAATCGAGCGATGACGGGCCGAAACGCAGGAACTCGACATGCGGCTCCGGATTTCTGAGAACCTTCGGAATCGAGCGCACCAGCTCCAGCAGGATATCCATGACTTTCTGCGGATCGGCGTCATAGCTGACCGATACCGGGATTTCCGAGCGGGCGAGCCTGTTGCGGTGCGTCCAGTTGCCGACCGAGGCGTTGATGAGCTCGGAATTCGGCACGATGATCGACTGCTTGCGGAAGGTCTCGATCTCCGTCGCACGCACCGAGATACGCTTGACGATGCCTTCCGAGGTGCCTGACACGATCCAGTCGCCGACCTTGAACGGCCGTTCGACCAGAAGGATCAGGCCGGACACGAAGTTCGACACGATGTTCTGAAGACCGAAACCGATGCCAACCGACAGGGCGCTGGCGACAAGCGCCAGACTGGACAGGTCGATACCGGCAGCCGAGATGGCGATGATCGACGCGACCGCGATACCGAGATAGCCGATACCGGTCTTTACTGAATTGCGGACGCCGAGATCCACCTGGCCGCGCGCCATCACATTGCTGTCGAGCCAGCGCTGGAACCAGCGCGTCACCAGGTAGCCGCCTGCAAAGAGCAGGATGCCGACGCAGATGCCGAGCAGCGAGATCGATATGTTGCCGATCTTGATTTCGGTAAACAGCCGATAGGCGATCAGTTCCAGATCCTGAATGTGGAAGCCCCAGGACAACAGGATCAGGGGAATGCCTGTCAGAAGGGCGACGGCGTAGGTCGCAAGCCCTGCCGCGAGGCCACCCTGATCGAGGGCCACTTCGCGGAGCTGGAAGCGATTTTCCAGAAAGCGGCCGATGATCGTCTCGGCAAAAACACCTTGCTTCGACACGGCCTTGCCGAGCTGGAAGCCGAGATACATGGTCGCGATGACGGCGCTCGTCACGATCATCTGCGTTGCCATGAAGCGGGCGAGCCCGACATAGCCGATGAACGAAGTGAAGATCACCAGTATGCCGAGAACGCGGAGAATGATGGCCATGCCATGCGGCCAGCGCCGGCCTGGCGCGTCCGGATCACCATTCCGGGCCAGCATCGGCGAGCCGAAGGAGGCTGCGATCAGGATGAGACCGATCAGCAAGGCGGCCAGGAAGCTCTTCGCCACGGTCACTACGACCGGCGAGCCCATGGACTCGCTGATACGGTCGAAGACGTAATCCAATCCGTTGACCACGGCCATGGCTTGCAGGCACCAGGTCAGCGAATGCGCTCCCTTGTTCGACAGCTTGACGAGGCGCCAATGCGGCCGGAACGGCGCGAAGACGGCATTGCTCAAGCGACCGACGAAATAGACGAGGCCGATGAAGCCGAAGACCGCCGCCAGTATCGGCGAGATATCCGGCCGCAGCACATTGAAACTCGACAGGAAGAAGAAGGACGTGACGAGAAACGCCGCCAAAGAAAGGGTGCGGATCAAGGTCGACCAGAAGGCGACGGAGAGCCTGCTGATATAGGGCGGATTCTCGATCGTTTCGTCCTGCACGTAGTACTGTCGGAACAAGCGATAGCCACCCGACAGGAAGATCAGCGCCGCGCCGACCGACAGGAGAACAGCGGCCAGGAGCGAGGCAAGCTTCGCCTTCAGCACGAAGCCGATCCAGCTCGCCACGGCGGTGCTGAACTTGACGCCCTCGTCGACGAGAGCCGCTCCCGCATCGTCGAATGTCGTGCCGGAAATTTCCGTCCGCTTAAACAACGTCTCGGCAAACAGCTTTCGGCGCATCTCGACGAACTGCATTGAAAGCCGGTTGGTTTCCGCCGTCAGATTATCGGCATCGAGAATGACGGCACTGATCTGCGATCGCTCGGCATTGAGCCTGTCGCGTTCTTGCGTGACGATCGGAGCTTCAGGCGGCTGGCCTTCCTTCGGGGCGGCGCCGAGCTGAGTCAGGCGCGCATCGATCTCGGCCGTACGAGGCTTCAGGCGGGTGGAAATTGCCGTCACGGTGCGATTGAGGTCGTCGACCTGGCCGGATAGCGCGACAAGCGTCTCGTCATCCAATGTCGCCTGCTTGGCCGCAACCTGGAGGGATTCGTATGCTTTCTTCGCCTTGTTGAGATCGGCAACGGCGGCATCCATTAGCCCGTTGGCGGGCTGCTGCTGCTCGGTTTGCTGCGTCGGCGCCTGGGCCGGCTGCTGCTGCTGCTGATCTTGCGCAAAGGCAGGCCCGCCCGCCAGCGGAATGACGGCTGTAAAAACACCCAATCCCAGCAGCATAAAAGGCAGCAAAAAGAAACGAGATTTCAGCGGGCGCAAGCAGAGCTCCTCGTTGCACATAAGGTCGCAGGCAGTGGATGACCGAAATCGCCGCAAAAATGGAGAGCCGAGTCGTCCTATAGTATGATTGCGAATTCCATAGTCCTTACGCGTACGCCTTGTAAGACAAAGAAAGGCGACACAAAGGCATTCTATGCCCTTATCCGGTCCCGAACCTTACTCAAAACCGGATATCGCCCGCTCTCATCTCGAAGACAACATGCCGGACCGATCATTGTCCGCCCGGAAATAGGCCAGGAAAGCACCTTGGCAATGGCAGATCTATGCGCGTCCGCTTCGCAGGATCAGGATGAAGGCGATGCCTCCGACAAGTCCGGTAACGACGCCGATCGGCATATCCTCCGGCGCCATGATAAGGCGCGCGACGATATCGGCCCAGATCAGCGTCAGCGCGCCGAGGGCAGCGCTCAACGGCACCACGCGCACGTTGTCGCCACCGACGATCAACCGCACGAAATGCGGCACCATCAACCCGACGAAGCCGATGGCGCCGGAAAAGGCAACCATCACGCCGGTCAGCAACGCCGTGACGACGAACAGCAGCAGACGAAACTGCGCGACGGCGATGCCAAGCGTGACGGCCGTTTCATCGCCCATTGCAAGCGCATTGAGTTCTCTCGTCTTCGGCAGAAGCAAGGCGAGGCAGAACAGCAGGATGCCGGCGGGATAGATGAGGTGCTGCCATTGCGCCAATCCCAGCCCGCCCAGCATCCAGAAGACGACCGTGTTGGCCGCTCTCGGATCGCCCAGAAAGATCAGGAGGTTACCGAGCGCCGTGAACACGAAGGCCACGGCCACGCCCGACAGAACGAGACGATCGGCCGAGTGCGAGCGTGTCAGGCGGGTCGTCAGTCCCACCGCCGCGGTCGCGAGCAAGGCGCCGGCGAAAGCAAACAGCGGCACCGTCAACAGACCGAGGATCAGCCCGGTATGCAACAGCGCCAGAATGGCGCCGAAGGCCGCCCCGGAGGACACGCCGAGCAGATGCGGATCTGCCAATGGATTGCGCGTCAGCGCCTGAAGCACGGCACCGGTAACGGCAAGCCCGCCCCCCACCAGTGCCGCCAGCACGACGCGCGGGAAACGGACGTCCCAGACGATGCTTTCCTGCCCGCGGGACCATGTCACCGGAAAGGTGCCCGCATGCAGCTTGTTGCCAACGATCGACCAGACGGTCGAGAACGGAATGGGTGCGGCGCCCAGCGACACCCCGGCGGTGATCGACAGGATGAAGCCTACCGCGAGCAGGGAAATGAGGATCGAGAGATTGAGGCGCATGTTCAAATCTTGAGGAAGAGATCCGCCCAATGATCGACTGGTCGGATCGGCATTGCAGACAGTTACATCGCGCTCGGATGAAAGGCTTTGGCCAGAGTGGCGATGGCCTCGATGTTGCGCGGACCCGGCGTCGCCTCGACATAGGGCAGCACGACGAAGCGGTCATTCTTCACGGCATCGATGTTCTTGAAGGCCGGATTGCCCTTGAGGAAGGCGATCTTCTGCGCTGCGGTCACCTGACCGTAATCAACGATGACGATCACTTCCGGGTTCTTCTCGATGACCGGCTCCCAGGAAACCTCCGTCCAGCTCTTCTCCACGTCGTCCATGACGTTGACGCCGCCCGCCGCCTCGATCATGGCGGTCGGAATGCCGTAGCGTCCGGATGTGAAAGGCTTTTCCTCGCCGGAATCATAGACGAAAACGCGGGTCGGCTTGTCGACCTTGCCGATCCTTGCCTGGATCTCGCCGAGCTGCTTGCGATAGCCGGCGACGAGCGCCTCCGCCCGGTCCTCGACACGGAAGATCTTGCCGAGATTAAGCAGATCCACGAACATGTCGTCCATGGTCGGCTTGTTCTTCTGCATGACGAAGATGCAGGATTCAGTGAGTTCGTAGACCTTGATGCCGAAGGGTGCGAGCGTTTCCGGCGTCACCTCGCCGCCCACCTTCATGCCGTAGTTCCAGCCGGCGAAATAGAAATCTGTGTTGGCGCCGAGCAGCACTTCCTTGCTCGGATATTTCGGCGACAATTCCGGCAGCTCATTCACGCCCTCGCGCAGCTTCTCATCCAGCGTCTTCCAGCCGGAAATGCCGGTATAGCCGACCATATGGTCCTGGAGCTTCAGCGCCAGCATCATTTCCGTCAGATTGACGTCGTTCGAGACGGCATGTTCCGGCGCCTTGTCGAAGGTGACGTCGCGATTGCAGCTGCGCACGGTGACAGGCTCGGCGAACGCCGTCCCCACAAGCACGCTTCCGACGAAAAAGACTGCGGCAGATAAAGATAGGCGAGAGAACATGAATAACTCCAATGGTCGTATTATCGAAGAGAGAAGGAAAATCGTTGCGGGCCGCTGTCGGTGCGATGCAGGCGCGCGCCGACACGGAAAGCGCTTGATACGTGCTCCACGGTCAGGACTTCAGACGGCTCGCCGTGACCAGTCAGCCTTCCGCAATCCATGACGGCAATCTGGGTTGCAAAGTCCGCGGCGAGGTTGATGTCATGCAGCGTCGTGATGATCGTCGGACCCAGCCCTTTCAGAAGCTCGAGTATCTCGAGCTGGTGCCGGATATCGAGGTGATTGGTCGGCTCGTCCAGAATGATGAGCTCCGGCTCCTGCGCCAATGCGCGGGCGATCAGCGTCCGCTGTTTTTCGCCGCCGGAGAGCGACGCGAACTGCCTTAGCGCCAGAGGCTCCAGCTCCAGCCGCGCAAGTGCCCTGGAGGTCACCTCATGATCGCGATCGCTCCAGCGGGCCATGCCCTTGCGATGCGGAATACGCCCCATCAGCACCACGTCACGCACGCTGAAGGGAAAACTATCGGGCGTTTCCTGCGGCACGACTGCAATGCGCTGCGCCGCCTCCCGCGGACCGATGGACCAAAGATCGATGCCATCGATGCGCACCGTACCTCGCTGCGGCTTGAGACCGCGATAGAGGCAGCGCAGCAAGGTCGATTTACCCGCCCCGTTCGGCCCGATGATGGCCAGCCGGGTGCCAGCTTCGACGGATAGCGTTATGCCGCTGATGATCGGCATGCCCTTCTGCGGCCCCCAGGTGACGCCATCGGCATCCAACCGCGCGCTTCGTTCGGACATCGTGGCCTCCTAGTGCAACGGCAGCGGCTGATATTCGGCCGAAACGATGGCCGCCGGAATGCGCGCCAGCGTCTTGCCACCAAGCGCGCTCGGACGCTCCCCTTCGCGCGTCAGTCCATCGGGGCGATCCTGATACAGCTGCGCGAAAGAGACGAGCGCTCCGATATCGGCCGCATCCTCGATGTCACCGAAGAGGTACGTCGCTTTTGCCGTCGCCTGGAAGGAGACCGTGCAGGGCCGCTCGCAGCCTGCCATGCAGACGCTGCCCTCAAGGCTGAAATCGTCGGAAAGCGCAGCCCCGGCCTGGGAAATGGCCGCTTGCAGATGCTTCAAAAGATCGAGGCCGGGCCGGCACGGCTTGCCGATATGTCGGCAATTCGTGCACACGGTGATCCGGTGCGTCGCCTCTTTTGCTTTGTCCATGAAATGCCTCCCGGAGATTTCGCCGGAGGCACAGTCAAGATAGGGCCAATGGGCGCAACGGCGCCCTCGCCCAACCACTGATTTTCCATCGGAACACCCCGTCCGTTGCGGTTGATATCGTCGATGGCAGGTCTCCTGGCTCGCGGGTCACAACCCGTTCGCGCCTTCCCGGCATAAAGCCAGTGGCATACTGCGAACGCGCTCTCCGCTTACAGTTGCGGGGGCAGCCACGGTTTTGGCCCCTGATGGGTAATCCGCACCGTGTTCCCTTTTCAGCCGCCATCAGGATTGATCCGTAGGCGGCACCATCGAGGGTATTCATCTCATAGAAAGCTGATACGGGCAACGGCGATGTCATGGGTGATTTCGTTTGTTCATGGTTCAACGTCTGCATGGCATTTTAGTTACGTTATTACATTACATAACGCAAGCCGCAATTCCTCCTTGGCCCAACCCCGTCCGTTGGGACGGAAGTACGCGCACCGCTACCTTGATCGTAAACAGTAGAAACTGCGCGGTTGCTACACCGCCTTGCACTGCGGATGGAAACGCTCCGCGACGCTCTCGCCCGCCGCATAGGCCTGCGTCACGATCTCCGGCACCAGATCAATATCCGGAAGGCTGCCAAGCCCCAGAGGACCGATGGCAAAGAGCCCCTCCGTCGTGCGGCCATTGACCTCGAGTGCGCCTGTCGCATCGACGGCGAGGCCGAGGCCAAGCTCGTCCGGAACAGCAAGACCGGCGTCGATGAGGCTCCGCAGCAAGGGCGCGTTCAGATCGGGTGCCTGGCATCGACAGTCGATCACATCGTCCGCATAAAGCTGCTCGGGTTCCTGTTGGCCCGCGGGCCTCAAAATCAGCCCCGTCGGCGTCCGCCGGATGAAATGGCCGCGCCGCAGCAGAGTGTTGCCCTCGGCCATCTCTTGATTCAGGCGAAGATGCAGGGCTTCGGGCAGCCGGTTGCGATGGCTGTCGTAGAGTGCGCGCAGATGACGGTTGAACTGCTGCTTCTGCCCGGCTGGCAAGGATCGCCACAGCGATCGTGCATGCTTGCGCAAACCGTTCATGACGGACTGCCAGCTCTGGCCGTTCGCCTCCGCCTCCCCGCAGGCCTTGCGGATGAAACGAACGATTTCGCTGAGCTTGCCCGGCATCTCGTCGGCGGGAAAGACCGGATCGGCATTGTTGCGCGTGTGGCTCTGCGGCAGGAAGCCTCGCCGGGAAACGATGGTGATCTGCCCGGTATAACCGTTCTCACGCATCTGCAGCAGCCGGTCCACGACCCGCAGCCCGCTTCCGAGCAGGATCGTGTGCGGTCGTGACACCAGGCGGCGCGCCCGCACGGCCGTCGGAACGGTTGCGAGATCGCTGGCCTGGAATTGCTGATCGGCAATACCATAGCCGGTCGCCAGCACCACCATGTCGAAGGGCGAATTGGCGCCGCCATCGCTTTCCACCATGAAGCGACCGCCACGTACGCGGCGAAGCCCGAAGACCGTCTCGCTGCTGACCTGTACCGCCACATCGCGCCGTGAAGAGAAGGCTTCCGAAAAACGCTGATAGACATAATCGCTGAAAATGCTCTTCGGCACGAAGATCTGCAAGAATCCCGGTATGGCCGCGGGAACGGCACTGCGGAAAGGCGCGTTGCCGCTGAGCCATTGATTGAAATCGTCGGGATCGCCGGCGGAGACGGAAAGATCGCGAACGCGGCTGTTGAGGATCTCGCTGCTGTGCCCTGAGGCAAGCGCCTGACCGCCGCTGACGCTGGAATTGGGATCGAAAAGCTGCAGATGGAACGGAAAACGCACCGTCTTCATCAGGGCGATCGCCATCATCATGCCGGAAAAGCCACGCCCGATCACGGCGATGCGCGGCATCGCATAAGGCTGCGTCGCGTTCGTCCTGGCGGAAAATAATCCCTGAACCGTCATATCAACTCCTGGGGCGAGAGGTGGTCGATCATGCCTTTCTTGGGGCTTGCTCACTTTGCGGGCCCAGAAACGTAATCCGGTATCTGGGACTCGGCAATTTCGGAACTGCGACCGACGGAACGCGCAAAACCGCATCGGCTCTCAATATTCGGCGCGCTCCTTCAATCCGGAATTCCCTTCCACAATGAAAGACGCGACAGGCAGGTCCAACTCTGACCCAACACCAGATGCCTGCAATCGGCCGCACATGATTACTTCCTCGAAAGTCGTCAGGCAGCAGGATTATTGCTATTGTCTACTTATTTAGTCGTATATGAAAGCGCGAAAACGCGCCGCTAGCAAGTGCTTTCTTGTCTGGGCGAGATTGGATCGATGATGGGGCATTGCGGAGAATGTCCCCGCGATCGAATGGTTTTTCCCATTCAGCCGGAGCTTCGACTAGAGAAAAAGAGAAGCAATTCCGAGCCCTGAGATCAGTTTGTGAAGTTGCTTTCGGTATTGGTGCCCGCTGTCCGAGAGGCCGCAAAACACGCTATCTCGCCACCCCTCATATCCGGTCTCGCGCTGACCATTTCCGCAGTCGGCACCCATCGTGCCGGGCGGCGTGACGGAAATGCGCCAGGAAATTCCGTTGAACACGACATCCATAGAAATTAAGATCTAGCTGATTTGCCGTGCCTGAAAAACTGACCTGACGCCAGCCAAGGAGTGGTGAATGGGGACTGTTTCGCAATTGCACGAACGCGTCAGGCCGCCCGCGCATCGCGTTCAGAGCGAAGAGGAAGCGCTGGACATTGCACGTTCGCTCGCGGCGGGCTTCGCGCAGCAAGCAAGCGATCGCGATATCAACCGCATCCTGCCCTATGAGGAGGTCGAGGCCCTGTCCCAGTCGGGCCTGCTCGGGATTTCCGTTCCTTCGGAACATGGCGGCATCGATATTTCAAACTGCGTTCTCGCCGAGGTCGTTGCCATACTGGCGGAGGCCGACCCTTCCATCGCGCAGATATTGCAGACGCATTTTCATGTGCTGGAAGCGATCAGGATCGGCGGCGGCGAGGATCAGCGGACCTCGCTCTTCGACCGTGCAATCACAGGTGACCGTTTCGGCAGCATCTTTTCCGAATCCGGCACAAGCGGCACAGACCAGGATTCTTTACAGCTGGCAGCGGACGGGCTCGGCTTTCGCCTCAACGGCCGGAGCTTGCCTTCCGCCAGCATTCTGTTTTCAGACTGGATTGCGGTCTTCGTCCCGGACAAGCGCAAGGGGCTGATGGCGGCTGTCGTGCCCAGAAATACGGAGGGCATCCAGATCATCGACGACTGGGATGGCTTTGGCCAGAGAACGTCTGGAAACGGCACGGCGATATTGCACAATGTCTATCTCAATGCCGATGCCGTGCTTTTACACCGCGAGAAGCTGGCTGAACCCACGGTGATCGATTGCGTGAACCAGCTCACGCGCGCCGGCATCAATCTTGGCATTGCCCGTTCGGCGCTGACAGCGACGATGGAATTCGTGCGCGCGCGCTCACACGCAGAGGCAGACAATGACGACGAGCGAGCTATCAACGATCCGCTGATCGTGACGAGGATCGGCGAGATTGCCATCCGCATCGAAGCGGCAACGGCGATGGTGGAGCGTGCCGGCGGTAAGATCGACGCCGCCCAGATCAATCTCACCGAAGATCATGTCATCGATGCCGCACTCTCTGTTGCAGCGGCCCAGACGATTACAGCAGATATTGCGATGGAAGCAGCCGACACGCTGTTTGAGCTTGCCGGCACCATGTCGACGCGCATCGGGCTCAACCTCGATCGGCATTGGCGCAACGCCCGCATTCACACGCTGCATGAGCCGGCACGCCGAAAATACCACACCGTCGGCAACTACCATCTCAACGGCGTAAAGCCATCGAAGAACTCGTTGCCCTGACAGACGCCGGAAAGCCGAAGAGGTCAGCCGATATGGGAAGCGCGCCGGTCTTCCCGTTCAGGGATTTCAGCATTCGCACCACCGGCAACGAATTGCTCCAGCGACATGTTGTCGAGAATCTCGGCAATCGCGTCGCGCACTTCCGTCATGGAGCGCCGCACCTGACAGCGCTCCGGATCGGAACAGTCGTCGCAGGCTTCATAGGCCGTGCGGCTGGCGCAGCGGATCGGCGCCAATGGGCCGTCGAGCGTGCGAATGACGTGGCCGATGCGGATTTCCGATGCGGGGCGCGACAGCGAATAGCCGCCGCCCGGGCCCTTCTTCGACCGCAGGACGCCAGCATTTCGCAATTCGAGCAGGATGGTGTCGAGGAACTTCTTCGGAATATTGTTGCGCAACGCGATATCGTTGATGAACGCGGTTTCGCCCGGACCGAGGCGTGCGAGATCCACCAACGCCTTCAGTCCGTATTTTCCTTTTTTCGTAAGCATCGCCGTCCGCTTTACTGCAAAGTCGATTGTTGAAAACCCGGCTCGGCCCAAATGAGACTCAACCGGCCCATCCCGTCATCCTAGACTGCGGAAGTAACCCCGCGCCCCCATACAGACAAGACAGTAACTCACAAATTGTATAGTTTATATGAGTAAATTTAGGCAATTGTATCGCCTAAGCAACGAATTTGCGGCTTTTCTTGGATTTAGGCTGCGCTACTGTCCAAATATGCGTTCCTTTGCCCACGCCCATAGTCGGTGACCACGCCCGCCACCTGCTCAGCCACCAGAACGGCGTGCTCGACCACCTCGGGCAGCCCCATCAGCTCGCCGAAAGTTCCGCGCGCAAGCGGTCCGGAAATAAACAGGGAGGGCACTATCGTTCCATCGCCGGCAAGCGCCCGCGATTGCATATCGCAGGAAAATCCAAGCCGCGCGGGGTCCATCGCCAGATGCCCTGCTTTCGACAGTTCATCGATCCAGCCCTGCGACTGCAGAATGCCGCGGTGCCCCGGACCGGTGGTAACCACGACCGCATCGAATTGCCTTTCCACGGACCGTTCGGAGCGGCTGAGCCGCAATGTGCAATCGATAACATCATCGGCAACGCTTACGGCCGCGACCGACGCCGCCAGCACCTCCAGCCGACCGCTTGCAAGCGCCCGCTCGCTGACGGCCTCCACCTGCGGCGCGACGCGAAACCGATGCACATCCCAGAACGGCCTCAAATGCCTGACGAGGCGACGCCGCTCTTCGATCGGCAGCGCGCGCCAGACGTGCCGGCCTTGCGCCCTCACCTGATCGATGACCGCATGCCAGCTGCGACCATCATCTTCCGCGTCGCGGATAGCGGCTCGCACGCGGCGCAGCAGGCCGACCGCCGTCTTCGACGGCTGACTGGCGAAATCGCCGAACAGTTCCTGCTTGACCGCTGCATGGCCACGCGAGCGCAGGCCGCGCCGGGATATGGCGGTAATCCGCCCCTTGTGACCTCTAAGCTCGAGTGAGGCAACGACGTCGGCCGAGGTCAGGCCATTGCCGACGACCAGGACACGATCCTCAGCGCGAATGGCGCCAAGCGCATCGCGCCGCGTCGGATCGGAAACGAAGCGCGGGTGATCGCCAAGCACATCCTGCAAAACTTGCGGCGGCAAAGGCGACGGATGGCTGGTGGCGATGACCAGAATATCCGCATCCACACGCTTCCCCGTAGCACCGGTGACCCGCCAGCGGCGACCCGCCCTCTGGATGCGTTCCACGCTCTGACTGAGATGGATAAGTTGCCCATCCTCAAGGTAGGGACGGATCATGCTATTGATGTAGCGACCGAAGACGGAGCGTTGCGGAAAGAGGCTGCCATTGGCGGCAACAGCCGAACCGTCATCCGCGAGCGCATTTCCCTCCAACAGCCAACGTTGAAAATGCTCGATATCATCGGGCAGCAGGCTCATCTTTGCTGCAGGGACATTGATGCGGTGGGCGGGATCTTGCGTATCGTAGGCAAGCCCTGCCCCCAAACGCTCCCGCGGCTCGAATATGAAGAGCTGACCGGCCCGCAGCAACTGGCGCTGCAGCAGATGGAAGGCAACCGCCGTTCCCGAAACTCCGCCGCCGACAATGACGATAACAGGCAGATCACGCCCCTGATGGTCAGAGCCAATGGTCAATAACCAACTCCCTTCAGATCGATCGCCACACGAATTCCGCGTCCATCGAGCAATCGCAATTGTCGTTGGAGATAATGATATACTCTATAAAATTTATTGACAATACGATTGCGGCGCGTGCCAGCATCTCCTGCAACCAAAAGCAGTCAATACAGTGCTGATATGCCTTTGCAAACAAGCGGTTATTTGTGCTCCGCACAACATTGTTTTTGCACCGCAGGATGTAAAAAGCTTGGCATACATCAGAGGAACAGACATACTGGCGGTTGTTCTGGTTCGTGTTCTCTGTGGGAGGAGAAACATCATGGAACTGCTTCGTCTGCTTACCGCCTTCGATTACACATTGATGGTGATTCTGGCCGTCATTTTTGTGTTCAGCGTCATGGAAGGCGGACATAAGAAGCACTGACCGCAAGCCGTCGAAAGCGGAGGTCATTGCCGCCGGGCGGGCACGTCTGGTGTCATTTGAAGTGCGCGGCTGAACCGTCAGGTATCTGTCAGTCGTGTGTAACCGGGTGCATATGGGCCGCCTGTCGCAAGGGCAGAATCTGCTGATGCAGATGGGCCGCCGAGTTGCATCCCTCTTTCTCTCCCCCAGCCATCCTAGTTCTCACACAGATAGGCATCGCAGCAGACTGCACAGACGTTCGCGCCGATTGGTCAGCCGGCGCGGCATGAGCCAATGGGCGGCAATATCCTTGGTGACCCATCTCCCGGTCGCGGCCGTTCTCCGCATGTGCGCCAGCATCAGCAGGACATTCCACTCGTCTCCAAGAAGACAGCGATCGAGCCAGAACGAGCGTGATTTCCGGATCGCGAAGAGGCTCGGGATTCCGCCAGCCTCGAAACCGTGCCGCAACCATTCGCATAAAGCGACCGGAGGGCCGCTTTTGCAGACCCGGGCGAGCTTTGTGCCCGTCAATTGACGGAGCGCAGATCTTGCAAGGCATCCGAAAAGAGCCAGATCGAAGCCCCTTTGACTTGAGAATGAAGCCACATGATTATACTTTCACGATCAAAATAAAAATTGCAGCAGATGATTGTATAATTTTGCACAATAATTCGCTGACATTGGAAAAACATTCCACAAGCTTCGCGCAAACAATTCCTAGGATATTTCCTTCCATCGACAAGACATGAAGAGGAGAGGATATACTTATGGGTTACGACTGGGACGGCATCAAAACGCGACGGATGAGACGGCTGAAATACGGGCTTTCCCTGTTTCTCTTCACGATGTCCCTAACCGCGCCAACGGCGTTTCTGCTGCATCTGCGCTGAACTAGTCCGGCGTTCGCGCTTATGGAGCGCCTCCCGACCGATCTTTGCGGAGCTTTATCCCGGAGCGAGGATCAATATCGCAGATCAATCCGCAGCGATGGGAACCAAAGCGAGCCGCCGGTCGTTCCTAAGGGCGTTTCCCGTTGTTAAGGAGAACACCATGGCCGACGTCACGCTGGACAAGGATATCAACGCTCAGATCAATGAGCTCCGCAGCCAGATCGACAAGCTATCCACTGAGCTGGCAAGGCGGATTGACAGTGCTTCGGATCGTGCAGACGAGGCTCTTTCTTCGGCAAGGGGAAAGGTAGCAAGCATCGCGGACCATGCCCGTTCGGAGGGCCGGAACGTAGTCCAGGTTGCAAAGGAAAATCCGACGGCCACAGGCTCTGTCTTGATCGTGACCGCTCTCCTCGGCGTGTTTGCCGGTCTTCTGCTGGGCAGGCTTTCGGACTGACGGGTGCGCAGTTCGGTGATGGACGCAGCGAAGCCGATGGAAGAGTGGCATAGCGAGGCGAAGCCGGCCGCCTAGAGGGCAAGAGTGGAAAATGCGCGGGAAACCGCGCAGCCGAAAACCCTTGAGACGTTGCGAATTTTCTAACAATTTCAAGAGGTTTTTGGTGGGTGATGTAGGGCTCGAACCTACGACCCGCTGATTAAGAGTCAGCTGCTCTACCAACTGAGCTAATCACCCGTACCGCTTGCTGGCGGCGTGATCGGGCATATAAATAGGATCGGTTTGATTGTCCAGCGGCCAGACGAATTTTCTTTGATTATTTGTCAAAAAAATTTCAGATGCCGCAGAAAATCCAATAAAATCAAAGCTCAAGAATTCCCGATGCAATACGCACCGCCTGGCCGCCGATGCGCGCATTGGCGATCTGACCACCGTCGACATCGACATGAAGGTGAATCAGCGACGGCCGGCCCATCTCTATTCCCTGCTCGATGATCATAGGGTGATGCCCATCCGGCAGCGCGTCGAACTGATTGATCGCTCCGGACAGCGCCGCCACCGCCGAGCCCGTCGCCGGGTCCTCGACGATGCCCATTCCCACCGGGAACATGCGCGCATGGAACTTGGCGATATGATTGACGCCGCCGCGGCAATAGACGAAGGCCGACGCCAGAGCACCGTCGACAAAGGGAACCGTCTTTTCCCAGAGTTGCAAATCAAACTCCAGCCGCTCGGCTGCACCGATGTCATGAACCGGCACCAGAAGGAACGGCACGCCGGCACTCCAGATGGAAGGAACATGATTCTCGAAACCGATCTCGGTGATCTTCAAGCTGAGCGCATTGGCGATATCGGCTCTGTCGAGCGGCAGCAGAATCTGTTGAGACTTCCTCGGCAGATCGAATTCGGCAAAGCTCGCCTTGTTCTGCCGCAATTTGATAGCGCAACGCACCGGGCCGACGCGCTCATCGAGGACGGAAACGAGATCGAGATCACCGCCATGGCTGGCATGAGCCTTCTCCGCCAAGGCAATCGCCGCGCCAACGGTCGGATGCCCGGCAAAGGGCAGCTCGCGGCCAGGCGTGAATATGCGCAGGTTCGCCGTGTGGGCCGGATTTTGCGGCGGTAGCACGAACACCGTCTCGGAAAGGTTCATTTCCCTGGCGATCGCCTGCATCGCCTCGTCGCTCAGGCCCTCGGCGTCGAAGATGACCGCGAGTGGATTGCCCGCCAGCTTGCTGTCGGTGAACACATCATAGACACTGTAGCTGCGCGCCAATCCGGCCTCCATCCATATTTCCAGACTTGGTTATTCATAACGGCAAGCGACCCCAGTGCAAGCCTAAGCTATCTGCCGTCACCGAAGAACCAGGCGAGGATCGGCAGCATCGCGACATTGTAACGCTGCGCGGCGGGATCAGCCGAACGAATGGCGACCACACCGTCGACCTCGTCTTCTTCGGAAACCAGCATATGCGCCTCGATCCGCCGAAGCATATCCTCGGCTGTCCAAGGAAAGCGGAAGACACGGAAGAGCGTGACCGAACGGTCTATATGGGTCGCGTAACACCCAGGCTCGGCGGCCGCGTCGTTCAAATCCAGACCGGTTTCCTCAAGCACCTCGCGGCGCATATTGCCTGCCACATCGGCATGTCCGTCGACGATATCGTTCTCGTCCAGCGACCCGGCAGCGCAATAAACCTGTCCGGGATTGGCCGTATGCTGCGCCATGCGGATCGCAATGATCGCGCCATCGGAAGACACCACGACCGCGAGCCCGAAAAGGTGAAAGCCACCCCGCTGCCGCTGCCTGCGCCACCAGAGAAACGTCGAGAAAGACGTAACATAGGATTCCCCCGTCACAGCGCCATCGACAATCGATAGTCGGTGCTGAAAGACCATGCGGCCGTCGTAAAGGGCAGGATTGGCGGCGATTTCCCTCGCCCAGTTCTCCCGCGCGGCCTCCAGCTGCTGAATATGGAAAGGATGCTCGCCCGGAAGCACGGCGAGCTCGATCCGGGAAACCGGAAATACGGAATTTTCCGGCGGCCAGCCGGCCATGTCGTTCGGTTCTAAAACGGTCATATCAAATCCAGTGTCATGACAACGGGGCAATGGTCGGATGCCTTCGGCCGATCCCAGCCGACGCGCGGATAGCGCTCCACCTCCTGCCCCGGTGGAAATATGGTGCGGAAAGGCTGGCCGGAGCGCACGATAGCGGGAACGCGCGCTGCATTGGCGCGCGCCAGAGCCGGAGACAGCCAGATATAATCCAGCTGGCAGAGCCGCTGCTCCTGCGGTCCGCGAGCGTGGTAGAGCGTCCAGCGATCGAGTTCGTCGCGCCGGTGCATCACATTTTCGACGAAACCGTCATGGCTGAAGGCATCGAGCGCACTCTCGTTTTCCTCGATGCGGGGCTCGAAACGATAGCCGGTGTGGCGCGTGCCAATGACATCGACCCATTCTTGATAGTCGTTCATGTCACCACAGATGGCGAAATTCTTGGTCGCGGTGTGGCCGGCGCCAAACCGATCTTCGATGATGCGACGAACCGCCATCGTCTCGGCCCGGCGGATCGGCATGGTCGCGTGACGCCCATCCACGCCTTCGCGCGCCGGCCCCATCGATTTCAAGTGAATGACATAGAGCGAAAACGGCACGCCACCGATGTGGAGATGCAGCTCCAGGCAATCGCGCTTGAAGATCTTGTCTTCCGCATGGTGGCCGAGCTCCGCGAGCTCGTCGTTGAAAAGGCCGAAATCGCCATAGGTCACCATGGCGTGACTCTTGATGTCATTGAGCACAATCGGCTGGCCGTCGCGCGTCTCCTCGCGCATCATCACGGCGACATCGATGCCGCGGCTGTCATTGCCCTCGATCAGGTACTTCTGCCGATAGCCATTGCCGACCATGCGGTAGAGGTAGCCATATTCGAAGGCCTGCAGCGCCGCCATGTTGTCCACTTCCTGCAGGCAGATGATGTCGGCATCGGCATCTGCGATCGCCAGCGCGGTCATCTGCCTCGTGTCGTCGGTCGCGGCGACCACGCGCGCCGCCTCCAGCTGCTGATAGACTTCCTCGTTGCGGACATCGAAGAGCTGCAGCACGCGATCCTGGCGCAGCTGGTTGCGAAAACCGGTGTAATCGAAGCGGGTCAGAAGGTTTTCGACATTGAAGGTAGCGAGGCGCAGGGACATGAAGCATTCCAGTTTATGAAGAATATGAGCCGGCTTACTAAGTCGACATCAGCCGGTCTTGGCGGTAACAGTCGATTTGAACTTGCCCATCAGATATGGGCCGGAAAGAACGGCAGCATATTTAGGCTCTTCGCCCGTTTTCAGGCACGAGGGCAGGCAGGCGATCTCTGCGAACCAGTTCGGCTGATGGAAGAAGGCAAGCGACTGCCGCCGCTGCATGCCGCCCTCCTCCGGCGGCGGATTGACGACGCGATGCACGGTCGAGACCCAGCGGTCATTGGTCCAAAGCGCCATCAGGTCACCGATATTGATGACGAAGGCCCCTTCCACCGGCGGCACCGGCGTCCAGTTACCATCGGGAGCGATGATCTCGAGCCCTTTCGAGCCGGGCTGCGGCAAGAGAATCGTCAGGCTGCCATAATCGGTATGCGCCCCGGCGCGAAGCTGGCCGGGTTGCGGCGGCACATGCTGCTCGGGATAGTTCAGCGCCCGCAGCGCGCTGATTGGCGCATCGACATAGGCATCGAAAAAACGCTCGTCGAGACCGAGCGCGATTGCAAACACCCGCATGATCCGTGCGGCCAGATCCTCCATCGCCCCATAATAAGCCTTCCACGCCTCTATGAAGCCTTCAGGGCCTTCCGGCCAGATGGTCGCGGCGTAGCAGAAGCCAAGCGCTTCCGGATCGCTCATGCCCGTGGGAACGGAAAGCGGGCCGCCATTAAAACTTTCCTTCAAATCCGGCGGCGTGTCGACATTGCGCGATTTCGCCAACGCCTCTGTTCCAGGCCCGAGATAACCGTAGGGATAACCGGGATAAAGCGTCTTCGCCCGCTGCTTTGTCTCGGCCGGCAGGTCGAAAAAGGTTTGCGTCTTCTTCCAGACTTTGGCGATCACCGCATCCGCGACACCGTGATTGGCAATCGCCAGAAAGCCGGTCGAGCGGCATATCCGATCCACCTCCGCGCCGAGTCGCTTTTTCTCGTCATGATCGGCTGCCTCGAAGGCGCCGAGATCGAAAATCGGAAAGCTATGATCGGACATGCGCGACTCCCCTTCGTGACGTCGAATAAATCAAGCATAGGAGACGACGGGGAACAACCATCTTGTCCCCAACCCGATCAAAGCCGCCAGGCCGAGCGAATGGCGACGAGATAGTCATCACCCGCGGAGACCGCCTCGCGACTATAGGCACGCAGCACCTGCCCATCCGGCATCGACAGCCGCATCGCGTAGCGCTCCCCCTCATAGAGAACAGACTCGACCTTGCAGGAAATGCCCTCAGCGTCGGCAAGCACATCTTCAGGCCGCACGAGGATATCTGCAACCGACGAACCGTCCGCCCGGTTTTCCCAAAGGCCCCGGAACGACGACCCATCGATACGTCGTGGCCCGCCATCGGGAAAAGCGAGCGACAGGATAGCGCCCTGCCCGACAAGCCCGCCGACCATTCTGCCTTCGGGGCGTGCATAGATCTCCGCCGGTGGCGCAACCTGCAGAAGCCGCCCCTCGGACATGACGGCAACATCGGTCGCGAGCGCCATCGCCTCGCTCTGGTCGTGCGTGACATAGACCATGGTGGCGCCCGAACGCTGATGGAATTCTCGGAACGTCTCTTCCATCTCTTTCTTCAAGTGGCGGTCGAGGTTGGCAAGCGGCTCGTCGAGCAGCACGACGTCGGGAGATGTCACCAGGCAGCGAGCAAGCGCTACGCGCTGGCGCTGGCCACCGGAGAGATCGGCGGGCCGACGTTCGGCATAGTCGCCAAGCCGCACGGTCACCAATGCCTCGCGCACTTTCTCGCGATAACGCTCGCCGGAGATGCCGCGCACCCTGAGCGGATAACCGACATTGTCCGCCACGTTCATATGCGGCCAGAGCGCGTAGGACTGGAACACCATCGCCATGTTGCGCCGTTCCGGCGGCAGCATGGTCGCCGCATCCGCCAGCAGCCGCTCGCCGAGATGAATGGAGCCATCCGTCGGCTGCTCAAAGCCGGCGATCATTCTAAGCACGGTCGTCTTGCCGCAGCCTGAGGGGCCGAGCAGTGCCAGGAAGCCGCCTTCACGAACGTCGAGCGACAAGGCGTTGACCGCAGCGCGCCCGCCCGTGCCGAAATCCTTGCTGATGTGATTGAGGATCAGCTTCGCCAAGGCACCACTCCCTTCGGCAGGCGCTTGGCCATGATTTCCAATAGCAGCATCATGGTAACGACCATGGCGATGACGATAACGGACATGGCGGAGGCTAGATCGGCGCTGCCGCCATCGTCGAGATTGTAGATGACGACGCCAAGCGTCTGCGTACCGGCCGACCAAAGCAGCGCCGAAACGGTCAGCTCATTGCAGGCGATGAGGAAGACAAGGATCACCGACGCGCCGGCCGCCGGCGCGATCAGTGGTACGATGATATCGGCAAGCCGGCGGAAGAAGCCGGCACCGGAAAGTCGCGCCGCCTCCTCCAGCGCCGGATCGAGCTGCAGGAAGGCGCTCATGACCGGCTTCAGGCTGACCGCGAAATAGGCAGAGAAATAAGCAAGCAGAATGATCCAGATCGTGCCGTAAAGCGTGACGTTGAGGATCGGCAGCGGCGCCGCGAACACCAGGATGAAGCAGACGGCGATGATGATGCCCGGCAGCGAATACGGGATCTCGATCATGCCGCCGACAATGCGGCTCAGCATGTCTTTCCGCCGGGTCAGCGCGTAGGCAGCAAGCACGGTCACCAGCAGGAGACCGAGTGCCGTCATGCTCGCGAGGAACAGCGAATTGGAAAAGGCGGTGCGCGTTATGCTCTGCCGAAACAGGATCTCCACGAACGCATTGAGCGAAGCCGTCTTGAACGTGAGCGGCACCCCATAGGTGGGCACCAGCGCCCCGGCGACCAGCGCCAGGAAGGGCGCGACAAGCATGACGAACAGGATGGCGCAGAGTACCGGCAAGGCAAGATAGCGCCAGCGCCCGAGCGAAAAGGCGGCTGTCGCGCCGGAGATGCCGATGACGCGATAGTCGCGCCCCTTCAAGGCCCTGCCCTGTACGGCAAGCCCGGCAACGGCAATGACGGCGATCATCGTCGACAGCACGGCGATATCGCCGAAGGTGCGTGGGCCGAAACTGGAAAATTTCGTGAAGATCAGCGTCGACAGCGTATAGATCGAGGCGGGTATCCCGAGGATCGCTGGTATGCCGAAATTGCCGATGGACGAGACGAAGGCAATCGCGGCACCCGCGATAATACCGGGCAGAGACAAGGGCAGGATGATATCGCGGAAGACGCGCAGGCCGGATGCACCCGAAAGCCGAGCCGCCTCGACGCCGTCGCGCGGCAGCGCCATCAATCCGGCCCTCAGCGCCAGATAGACGAGCGGCGCGTGCTGTACGCCGTAGAGAAGCGCGATGCCGCCGATGGAATAGAGCGGCTGCGGAGAGCCGAGCGGCGGCGCAATATGCAGCGCCTTCAAAAGTGGGCTCGACGGGCCGGACATCTGCACCCAGGCAAGCGCCGTCACCTGCGGCGGGATCATCATCGGCAGCACGAAGAGAAAGCCGAGCGGCCCCCTGCCCGGCATGTCGGTCAAGGTCAGCAGAAACGCGAAGAGGCAGCCGAGCGCCACGGAAATGATCGTGCCGAGCACAGCCGTTTCGATCGTGTACCAGGTCGAGCGCCAAAGCGCGGGATCGGTGATGAGTTCATAGGTGCCGCCTCGCAGCAGCGCCTCGATGCCAACCATCGCCAGCCGCGCCAGCGGCAGGACGCTGAGCAGCAGCACGACGGCAACAACAAAAGGAAACAGCCAGGCCGGCTGGCTGTTTCCCTTACGCACATATCCGTACATTTCAAATCCGGGCTGGATTACTTCGACTTGAAGTAGGTGGAGAAGGTCTTCAGGTCTTGATCCGTGTTCTTCAGGGCAACGGCGGCATTCAACGGCAAAAGCTTGATGCTGTCACGCGCCGGGAAACCTTCCGGCAACGGCGTGCCGTTGCGAGCCGGAATATAGCCGAGCTTCAGGAAGCCCTCCTGGCCCTTTTCGGACAAAACGTAATCGACGAACTTCTTGGCGGCATCAGCGTGCTGGGTGCCGGCGAGAATGCCGACCGGTTCCGTCACCGCGGAAACGCCCTCCTTCGGGAACACGAACTCCAGCGGAGCGCCCTTGGCCTTTTCTCGGATCGGCATGTAATCGACGATCATGCCATAGGCCTTCTCGCCGGAAGCGACGGCCTTGAGCACCGCACCGTTGCCGCCCGAAGCGATAGCGCCATTGTCGGCGAGGTTCTTGTAGTAGTCCCAGCCGAGGCTGCCGACGCCGGCGAGCGTCTGTGCGTGAATAAGCGCGGCACCCGAAGCAAGCGGGCTCGGCATGGCGACCAGACCCTTGGCTTCAGGCTTGACCAGGTCCTGCCAGCTTGCCGGCTTCATCGCGGCGGCCGTGTTGTAGACGATGCCGGTCGTGATCAGCTTGGTGGAGTAATAATAGCCATCGGCGTCATAGAGCGACGCATCGTAATTCGCAGCTTCCGGCGACTTGTAGGCGAGCAACTTGCCGGCTTCCTTCAGGCGTTCCAGCGTCACCGTATCGGCGATCAGCAGCACGTCGGCAACCGGAGCACCGGCCTGCATTTCCGCCTGCAGCTTGGCGATGATCTGCGGCGTGCCGTCGCGAACCCAATCGACCTTGATGCCCGGATTGGCGGCCATGAAGCCATCGACGGTCGCCTGCGCATCGGCATTCGGCTGACTGGTATAGAGGACGAGATCGGCGGCGTTGGCAGTACCGGAGAAAAGAGCGATGGCCAAGAGGCCGGCAAAGGCGGAAACAAAGGTCTTCATGAAATATCCTCGGCTGGGTTGTAGGAGGGTTCTCTAGACGCGCGGCTTAACATGATTGTGACAGTGGAATTTGAATAGGATTCGGTTGGTATGATGATTAGACCTTGACCGTCTGCTCCCTGCACTATTTCCTGACGGACGAATTTCAGATGGGATTTGGGAGGATTTATTTATGGAATATCGCCTGCTTGGCCGCTCCGGCCTGAAAGTTTCCACCATCACCATGGGCACCATGACCTTCGGCGGAGTCGGCTGGGCCAAGACCGTCGGCGATCTCGGCGTCAAGGACGCCAAAAAGCTCGTCGACATGTGCGTCGATGCCGGCGTTAACCTGCTCGATACGGCCGATGTCTACTCGCAGGGCGCATCCGAGGAAATCCTCGGCGAGATCATCGGTGGACCGCGCAAGAACGGCGTGCTGATCGCCACCAAGGCGCGCTTCCCGATGGGTTCCGGCGTCAACGATGTCGGCTCCTCGCGCCAGCATCTCATCCAGGCCTGCGAAGCGAGCCTGAAGCGCATGAAGACTGACGTGATCGACCTCTACCAGCTGCATGAATGGGACGGACAGACGCCGCTGGAAGAAACGATGGAAGCGCTCGACACTTTGGTGCGCCAGGGCAAGGTCCGCTATATCGGCTGCTCGAATTTTTCCGGCTGGCACATCATGAAGGCGCTTGGTGTCAGCGAGCGCGAGAAGCGCGAACGTTTCGTCAGCCAGCAGATCCACTACACGCTGGAAGCCCGCGACGCGGAAAACGAGCTGGTGCCCATCAGCATCGACCAGGGTCTCGGCATCCTCGTCTGGAGTCCCATTGCCGGCGGCCTCCTGTCGGGCAAGCACCGCCGCAATCAGGCAACACCTGAAGGCACGCGCCAGTTCGCCGGCTGGACGGAACCGCCGATCCGCGACGAAAACCGCCTCTGGAATATCGTCGATACGCTGGTGGAAATTGCCGATGGCCGCGGTGTATCGGCAGCACAGGTGGCTCTTGCCTGGCTCATCGGCCGCAAGGGCGTGACCTCGGTCATCATCGGCGGCCGCACGAAGGCGCAGTTCAAGGATAACCTCGCCAGCGCTGAACTGAAGCTGACCGATGAAGAGCGCAAACGGCTCGACGATGTCAGCCTGCCGCCGCTGATGTATCCCTACTGGCACCAGCGCAACACGGCGAGCGACCGGCTTGGTGAAGCCGACCTGTCGCTGATCGGCCCGCATCTGACGAAGTAAGAAACTCCTTCTCCCCCACGGGGAGAAGGTGCCCAAAGGGCGGATGAGGGCGCGGCGCGGCATAGTCAGTGCCCACCACAACGGTACAACGCCCCCTCAACCAGCGCCCCTTCGACAAGCTCAGGAGCGCATCCTTCTCCCCGCCGGGGAGAAGGTAAATCAAGCCGCCAATGCCCCGATCTCGCCTGATATCAACTTGCCAAGCCGTGAGATGCCTTCTTCGATCATCTCGTCATTGGCGCAGGAGAAGCTGACGCGGAACGTATTCGCGCCGGTACCGTCTGCAAAGAAGGCCTGACCGGGAACGAAAGCGACCTTCGCCGTTTCCAGCGACCTTGCCAGCAGCTTCGCCCCATCCATGCCCTTCGGCAGCGTGATCCACACGAACATGCCGCCCTGCGGCTTCGTCCAGCTTACGCCATCAGGCATGTATTTGGCGAGCGCCGCCAGCATACAGTCGCGACGGTGGCTGTAGGTCTTGCGAACCTTGGCGACCTGCGCATCGAAACCGCGTTCGGCAACCTGATGGATGGCGATCTGGTTGATGGTCGAGGAATGCAGGTCTGCAGCCTGTTTCATCAATACCAGTTTGCGGATGACGGGCGCATTGGCGACGACGAAGCCGACGCGAAGACCCGGCGCCAACGTCTTGGAAAAGCTGCCGCAATAGATTGTGCGCGTGTCGTTGATATGACCCTTGCGCGCGATCTCCCGCGCCAGGATCGGCGGGATCGCCTCACCGTCATAGCGTAGCGATTGATACGCCGCATCCTCGATCAGAGCGATATCGAGTTCGTCGGTAAGATCGATGAGCTTTTCGCGAGCATCCAGATCGACGGTCTCACCCGTCGGATTGGCAAAATCGGCCGAGAGATAGGCAAACTTTACCCTCCCGCCTGCCTGCGTGGCCGCGGCACGATAGGAATCCGGCGTGCGGTTGCCATTCGGCGTCAGCTGGTCGTAGGTCGGCTCATAGGCGTTGAAGGCCTGCAGCGCGCCGAGATAGGTCGGAGCTGTCACAAGCGCCGTATCGTTCGGCGACAGGAAGAGCTTGCCGAGATAGTCGAGCCCCTGCTGCGAACCAGAGACGATGAAGACGTTTTCGAGTTCGCAGGGAATGCCGAGCGCGCCCATCTGTCCAACCAGCCATTCGCGCAACGGCTTGTAGCCTTCGCTGACCGAATATTGCAGCGCCGCGTTAACGGTCGGGCCGGAGAAGATATCGGCATAAGCCTGCTTGAATTCCGCATCCGGAAACAATGCGGGATCGGGAATGCCACCGGCAAACGAGATGATATCCGGCCGCTCCAACAGCTTCAGCAACTCACGGATTTCGGAGGCGCGCATACGGCTCGAACGCGTCGCAAAGATATTTTCCCAATTCAACATGGGGCTTCCTCGTAATTTTTGGTCTTTCTGACACAAGATCACGCAACAAAAGATAAGTCAACAATACTGACCTAATTTGTTTTCTACGCGCCTGAGAATCGCTATTTTTCCTGATAGGTATGGGCTGCGGAACCCAAGTAGCAGAGACAAATGAGATCATGAGCACTGATCCGACATCATCGTTCTACGCCGACAATGCCAGCGTCTACGCAGCGCGCGACCGCAACCTTCCCAGAGCGAGGCTCGATGCCTTTCTCGCCGCCCTTCCCGCCGACGCGTCTATCCTGGAACTGGGATGCGGCGCCGGTCAGGATGCCGCCTACATGCTCTCGCGCGGCTTCGACATCACACCGACAGACGGTTCGGCAGAACTCGCCAATGAGGCTGAAAAGCTGATCGGCCGACCCGTCCGGATCATGCGGTTCGAGACGCTCGACGCCAGCGCTGCTTTCGACGGCATATGGGCGGAAGCTAGCCTCCTTCACGTACCGCGATCCGACCTACCGAGTATCCTCGACCGGATTCTGCGCGCTTTGAAAGACGGAGGCATCTTCCATAGCAGTTTCAAGGCGGGCGATGCGGAAGGACACGACACGCTCGGCCGCTACTACAATTACCCTTCGGCCGAATGGCTGACGGCTATGCTGAATGAAGGCGGCTGGAGAGACATAGCGATGACCGAAGCTGACGGCGGCGGTTTCGATGGCAAGCCGACGAAGTGGCTTTACGTCAGCGCGCATAAATAGAAGGCGGCTTGACCTTAGTTGTTGCTCTCATCGTATCCAGGCCGAGTGGCGCTGGCTCCGTTGACCCAGGCGAAACCTGCCCTGCCAGCTACTCCAAACCCGAGTTAACTGTAGGGCATCGCACGCAAAGGGGCCAAAGCAGCCCCAATGGAATCGATGCGCCACCTATCCTCATCGGCTATATCGTCGACAACTGCCATTATGGCAGCTTGCAATCCATCGCCGCAAAGCCAACCGAGGATCGTCCGCCTGGTTGCTAAATCAAGGTCTTTCCAAAAAGAGCGACCACAAGGCAGCCCGTCCGACTGACTGATGACATCGGCGAGTTGCAGGGCAGAATTCGGTGTCAGATTGGACAACCATAAGTCCAAAACGGAATTGATATCCTTTTCGAGACGAATTGCGCACATGAACCAATTCATCGCATCGAGTTCATCGGGATGTTGCAACCGCGCATAAACCCACGACGCATGAAAAACGTTCCCGACTGCGAGGCGTTCCGATGCCGGCCACTGACACCAGTTGGCATATTCCAGCTTCGAAAGGATCATCAGCGGATCAAAACCGGGTTCACCTGGTGTCAAAAGAGCGTGCTGCAGAATGCGCGGCAGATAATGCCTATAGTCGTCGACATCCCCAACGGTGGTCATAGCACTCATGGCATAGCCGCCTAGAGCATCTCCACTGAGTTTCGCCAGCGGTGCGGAACTCAATTTGCGCAAGATCTTCTCCGCATCGCGTAGTGGCGATGCATGCAGAATTTCACGAGATGGATATTCAGCAAACGCTGCATAGGCCGCGTACCAGCACCCTTGGAGCTTGCTAGCCGCTCGGGCCAAATTGGTTTCATTCGCGCTCATATACAACTCTATAGCGAATTCGCGAATGGCTCGCCAGTGCAGACTAGACCGTAGAAAATGTAAGGCCGAGGAAGTTTCCCTCCTCGGCCCGTACTCAATGCTTCGATGTCTCGAAAAGCTTAGTTGACGGCCTTGTCGACCAGCTTGTTCTTGCCGATCCAGGGCATCATGCCGCGCAGCTTGGCGCCGACTTCTTCGATCTGGTGGCTGTCGTTGTTGCGGCGGATGCCCTTGAAGCGGGCAGCGCCCGAACGGTATTCCTGCATCCACTCGGAGGTGAACTTGCCGGTCTGGATGTCCTTGAGGACGCGCTTCATTTCAGCCTTGGTTTCGGCGGTGATGATGCGCGGGCCGGAGACGTATTCGCCCCACTCGGCCGTGTTCGAGATCGAGTAGTTCATGTTGGCGATACCGCCTTCATAGATCAGGTCGACGATGAGCTTCACTTCGTGCAGGCACTCGAAATAGGCCATTTCCGGTGCGTAACCGGCTTCGACCAGGGTTTCGAAACCGGCGCGGATGAGCTCGACGAGACCGCCGCACAGAACGACCTGTTCGCCGAAGAGGTCGGTTTCGCACTCTTCGCGGAAGTTGGTTTCGATGATGCCCGAACGGCCGCCGCCAACGCCGCAGGCGTAGGAGAGAGCGAGTTCAAGCGCATTGCCGGAAGCGTTCTGGTGAACGGCAACGAGGCAGGGAACGCCGCCGCCCTTCTGGTATTCGCCGCGAACCGTATGGCCCGGACCCTTCGGAGCGATCATGACGACGTCGACCGAAGCCTTCGGCTCGATGAGGCCGAAGTGAACGTTGAGGCCGTGTGCGAAAGCGATCGCGGCGCCATCACGGATGTTCGGAGCGATTTCGGCCTTGTAGATGTCGGCCTGCAGTTCGTCCGGGGTCGCCATCATCATCAGGTCGGCCCAGGCGGCAGCTTCGGCAACGGTTACGACCTTGAAGCCATCGGCTTCAGCCTTCTTGACGGTCGGGGAGCCGACCTTCAGCGCGATCACAACATTCTGTGCGCCGCTGTCCTTCAGGTTCAGCGCATGAGCGCGGCCCTGGGCACCATAGCCGATGACGGCGACCTTCTTCGACTTGATGAGGTTGAGATCGGCATCACGATCGTAATAGACGCGCATTGTTGGTCCTTCCCTTTGCTTGTCTGGGTATAGATTTCGAACTGTCAGACGGTCGCTACTGCTTCCGCCAATACCTTTTCCGTGCCGTAAAGCCGGAGGAAGGCGGTGACCGCCTTCTCCGCCTGATGGCTCGTATCCCTTAAACCGGGCTCGCCGAGCAGCATGCGGACATGCAGATCGGAAACGATGAGCCCGTAAAGCGTGTGATATGCCTCGTCGGCATCGGCAAAGCGCAACAGCCCTGCCCGCTTGCCGGCTTCGATGAGACCGATAGCGCGGCGGTCGATCTGCCGGCGGCCGCGCTCTAGCAGCAATTTACCGAGCTTGGAGCCGTCGCGGTTCGACTGGCCGATCGCCAGGCGGTTCAATGCGAGAGAAACATCGCCGGCCAGAACCTCGAGCAAATCGCGAGCGAAGACGACGAGATGATCATGCAGGCTCGACACCGTCAGCCGCTCGCCATTGCGCTCGAAGGTGCGGACTTTGCTGGCCTGGTAGGTAATCATCGCGGAAAGCAAGCCGTCGCGGTCGCCGAACCACTTGTAAAGACTTTCCTTGGAGCAATTGGCGGCGCGGGCGACACCCGAGGTCGTCAGCGCTTTTTCGCCGCCGTCGACGAGCAGACGCAGCGCCTGTTCCAGAACCGCGTTCTGGCGCGGCGAAAACTCGCTCGACTGTCCTACTTCGCTCAGCACGATGGCCACTCCCAAATGCGTACCGTACGGTACGGTTCGTGGCGCGTTATGCAGCACACCAAAGCAGCCGTCAAGCGGAATTCGTTGCTGCACTGCGCCAAAAAATTCCGCGCGCGCTCATTACGCGAATGGAACCGCAAGACGCCATCCCCAACTACACTTGGAACGGCGGCAATTGTGGCGCGCCCATGAGCGGAACCTATTCGGCCGCGACAGCGTTGCTGCGCATCGCCTCGACATCCCTTAGCGGCGGAAGACCGTAAAGGCGGCTATATTCGCGGCTGAACTGCGAAGGGCTCTGATAGCCGACGCGATGGCCGGCCGAACCCACATCGAGCTGCTCGACGATCATCAGCCGCCGCGCTTCGTGCAGCCGAAGCTGCTTCTGATACTGCATCGGCGACATCGCAGTCACCGCCTTGAAATGATGGTGCAGAGAAGACACGCTCATGCCGACGCGCTCGGCCAAGTCCTCGATGCGTAGCGGTTGAGTGAAATTGCCGCGTATCCAGGCAACCGCGCGCGCAACTCTGTTGCTCTGGCTCTCGGCCATAGCGACCTGCAGCAGCCGAGGGCCGTTCGGCCCTGTCAGCAGGCGATAAAGGATCTCCTGCTCGATTAATGGCGCCATGGCCGGAATATCGTCGGGCCGATCGAGCAATCTGAGCAGTCGCAATGAAGCATCAAGCAATTCTGGCGATGCCGTATTGACCGCGAGCCCGCGCATGGGTTCCGCCGTCACAGCCTGGCGCGGAATGTTGACGCGCGACAGCAGCTCATTCAGCCGTTCGCTTTCGAGCACCATGCCGAAGCAGAGATAGGGCGTTTCGCTTTGGACATTGGTGACCTGTGTCGACACGGGCAGGTCGACAGCCATCAGAATATATTCGCCGACGCCGTAATGGTAGGTATCGGCGCCGACCGTCAGGCTTTTGCGCCCCTGAACGACGACCGCGAAGGATGGCCGATACGCCCCGTGTTGCCATACGGTCACGGCCGACTGCCGGTAAAGGTTGAGACCCTCTATGGCCGTGCGATGCTCTCCATCCCCCGTGGCGAAACGGGCAACGATGGACGCGAGTTCCTGGTTGGGGTTGAAAGGCAGTGTCATGCGCAACCATCTGTTTTCGAGGCCTTGTCTGGCCTTATCTAGGTCACCGCCCCCGACAGCGAAAGGGCCGACGCTGAATTAGATTCGCAGGATCGTACACAAAGCTTGCAGGATCGCTCTATCGCTGTGGCTCCGTCCCGTTGCATAGTGCAGCGTCTCAATTCCACTCCCAACCCGTCCCAAGATCAAGGATACTCCCATGCCTATCGCAAAGGGTTATGCAGCAACCGACGCGTCCAAGCCGCTCGTTCCCTTCACGTTCGAGCGCCGCGAACCGAATGACGACGACGTCGCCATCTCTGTGAAATACTGCGGCGTCTGCCATTCCGATATCCACCAGGCCCGCAACGAATGGGGCTTCTCCAAGTACCCGATGGTTCCGGGCCACGAAGTTGCCGGCATCGTCACTGCGGTCGGCTCGAAGGTAACGAAGTTCAAGGTCGGCGACCGCGTCGGCGTCGGCTGCTTCGTCGATTCCTGCACGACCTGCGCCACGCGCGATCTGGACTACGAGCATTACATGCCCGGCCTCGTCCAGACCTACAACGACGTCGAAGCCGACGGCAAGACGCCGACTTTCGGCGGCTATTCCGACTCCATCGTCGTCAAGGAAGGCTATGTCCTCTCCTTCCCGGAGAACATTCCGCTTGATGCGGGCGCGCCGCTGCTTTGCGCCGGCATCACGCTCTATTCGCCGCTGCGCCACTGGAACGCCGGCCCCGGCAAGAAGGTTGCGATCGTCGGCATGGGCGGCCTCGGCCACATGGGCGTCAAGCTCGCGCATGCCATGGGCGCCGAAGTGACGGTTCTCAGCCAGTCGCTGTCGAAGAAGGAAGACGGCCTCAAGCTCGGCGCCGACCACTACTACGCGACGAGCGACGCCGAAACCTTCACCAAGCTCGCCGGCAGCTTCGACCTCATCCTCAACACGGTCGGCACCGCCATCGACTGGAACGCCTATCTCAACCTGCTGAAGTATGATGGCAGCATGGTGCTGCTCGGCGTTCCCGAACATGCCGTTCCGGTCCATGCCTTCTCGCTCATCCCCGGTCGCCGCAGCCTCTCCGGTTCCATGATCGGTTCGATCAAGGAAACCCAGGAAATGCTCGACTTCTGCGGCGAGCACAACATCGTCTCCGAGATCGAGAAGATCAGCATTCAGGACATCAACGAAGCCTATGAGCGCGTGCTGAAGAGCGACGTCCGCTACCGCTTCGTCATCGATATCGCTTCGCTGGCGTAAGCTATGCGAAGCAACCGCTGACACGGAAAAGGGCAGCCGCAGTGGCTGCCCTTTTTTCAATCCTCATGCATGGTTTCCCTCTGCGTGATCAGCCGGGCGCTGTGCTGCCGGCTGATATAGATCCACAGCCAGCTCCAGGCGACCGCGATGCGCCAGCGCACGCCGATCAGGAAGTAGATGTGGGCAAGACCCCAGATCCACCAGGCCATCCATCCCTTGAGCTTCAGCCAGCCGAAATCGATGATGGCGGCGCTCTTGCCGATCGTCGCGAGGCTGCCTTGATGACGATAGTGGAACGGTCCCGGCGCCGGCCTGCCCGCGAGTTTCGCCTTGATTACCTTGGCAACGTAGGCGCCCTGCTGCTTGGCAGCCGGAGCGATCCCCGGCACGGCGCTGCCATTGTCGCGCACGACGGCCGCCGTATCGCCGATGATGAAGATATCTTCCCTGCCAGGCGCTCGCAGTTCCTTGTCGACGATGGCGCGGCCGGCGCGGTCGGCCGGGATATCCAGCCATTTTGCCGCCGGCGATGCCTCGACACCCGCTGCCCAGACGATGGTGCGGCAAGGCACGAAGGCATCGCCGATCATAACCCCTTCGGCCGAGCAGGAAGTGACGGGCTTTCCGAAGCGAACATCGACGCCCAGCAGCTCCAGCTCCTTGCGCGCGTAGTCGGACAGCTCCTCCGCGAAAGCCGGAAGCACCCGTGGACCCGCCTCCACGAGCATGATCTTCGCCTTGCGGGTGTCGATATTGCGGAATTCCTTTGGCAATGTCGTCCTTGCCAGCTCCGAAATGATGCCGGCAAGCTCAACACCCGTGGGACCGGCGCCGACGATCACGAAGGTCAGAAGCGCCTCGCGAACGGCAGGATCGGTTTCCAGCTCCGCCTGCTCAAAGGCCAGCAACACGCGGCGGCGGATGGTCGTCGCATCCTCCAGCGTTTTCAGGCCGGGCGCCACCGGCTCCCATTCGTCATGACCGAAATAGGCGTGGGTGGCGCCGGTCGCCAGCACCAGCGTGTCGTAGCCAATCTTTTGCCCATTCTTGAGAAGGACTTCGCGTGCCTCGCTGTCAACGCCGACAACCTCCGCAAGCAGCGTCGTCACTTCAGGCCGGTCCCTGAAGAAGCTGCGGATCGGCCAGGCGATCTCGGATGTCGCAAGCAGGGTCGTGGCGACCTGATAAAGAAGCGGCTGAAACAGATGATGATTGCGCCGGTCGATCAGCGTGATGCGGACGGGGGCGCCCTTCAGATCGTTGGCGAGCTGCAACCCGCCGAAACCGCCCCCGACAACGACAACATGATGATCCTGCATGGCGACACCTCATATCTACGGTTACCGCGAAACGTAGAGTTGCGGAGGATGAGCGGCAATCATCTTTTATGCATGGCACCCCTGCGGCTGCCACCTTGCGCTGATGGTCAAGATGCTTTCGCCGATTGCGCTCGCTGGATGATATTGAATGTTTCGCGCACCTCACTGATTCCCAGAAATTGCGGCACATTCGAAAGCGCCGGGGTCCAGGAACCTAGGCCATTGCGGCGGCCATAACCGACTTGGGCATCGCTGCCGAAACTGATCGTCCCTGTTCCATCGCCTTTCTGATCTAAATCCAGAGCAGGCAGCCGGTCCAACGACATGGTCAGAAGTTTGGAAAACCAGCCCTCGCGCGAGACTATGATCCGTTGATCACTGACGGCATACTGTGTCCTGGCGCGAACAAACGCATCGAGCGCAAACCGGCCGACGATGAGATAGAGGCCGATCAATATGAAAGGCACGCCCCACAATCTGAAAAAGAGCGGCGCGTTAGCCTGGCGCACGGCCATAGTTTCCCAGAAGATCGCAAAACCGCCCCACATGAGCGAGAACGGCACTTGCAGTATGTCCCTCTTGCTGAACATGAGGCCTTGTTTCGGCCGGCCTAGCCACAATAGCTTTTCGCCGGGCAGGAAGTAGTTTTGGATGTCTGTGTTGCGCATGGCTTATAGCCCCTAAAGCGATAACCGCGACAATAACTCTACAACTGAAAGCTCTTATCCTTCATGCCACCTTTGCCGAGGTGATATGCAAGTTCGGCGCGCAGCTATGTGAATCTACCATGCATAGCCGACAGGAATGGACGCACCACTTTTCAGCTCCTCCATCGAGATCGACGCCGACACATCGAACAATTCGACCCGGCGCACGAGCTGTTTGTAGATCACGTCATAATGTTCGACCCGGGGCAAGACGATCTTCAGAATATAGTCGTGATTTCCAGTGAGCCGATGGGCCTCGACGATTTCGGGGATATCGCCGATCGCCTTGCGGAAGGCTTCGATCCACTCGTCGGCGTGGTGCGCTGTCTTGATCAGCGCATAGACCGTGGTCGGCACTCCCATCTTCTCACGGTCAAGCACAACGATGCGCCTGGCGATATGACCGCTCTCCTCCAGCCGCTGAATGCGGCGCGAGCAGGCAGAGACCGATAGAGCCACCCGATCGGCAAGCTCGGTCACCGAAATGCCGGCATCTGCCTGCAAAAATTCGAGAATCTTTCGGTCACGTTCGTCAAGCATGTGCAGCGATCTCCGTCAGTGCGCCTTTATTTTGCACAAAATGAGAAATAAGTGCAAATCATTGCAGCCGAGACCGTCGAGATCACAAAGATTGCAAACACATGGCGGATGAATCGCCGCACTATTCCTCCATTCACATCTAAGAAGCGGAGAACAGCACTATGCGCACCATTGGCCTGATCGGCGGTATGAGTTTCGAGAGTTCGGTCGTCTATTATCGCCTGATCAATGAAATGGTCCGCGAGCGGCTGGGTGGTCTCTCCTCGGCCGAGATGGTCATGTACTCCGTCAATTTCGAGGAAATCGTCGCCTTGCAGAAGGCGGGTCGCTGGAACGATGCCGCCGACCGGCTCGGCGATGCGGCACATCGCCTGCAGACGGCCGGCGCCGAATGCGTGCTCATCTGCACCAACACCATGCACTTGATTGCGCCAGAAGTTGCTGCCCGCGTTTCCGCGCCGCTCATCCATATCATCGATGAAACGGCGGCAGCGCTGAAGGCCGCGGGCCGGGTCAAGCCGCTGCTGCTCGCCACGCGCTACACGATGGAACACGGCTTCTATGCCGAGCGCATGGCTGAGAACGGCGTCTCCATCATGGTCCCCGGTGCCGAAGATCGCACTATCACGCATGACATCATCTTCAGCGAACTCTGCGCCGGCATCATCAAGGACGAGTCGCGCCGGAAGCTGAACGGCATCATCGAACGCGCCAAGGCCGAGGGCGCCGACAGCGTCATTCTCGGCTGCACCGAGATCTGCCTCATCCTCGATCCGAATAGCCTCATCCTGCCCGGCTTCGACACGACGACGATCCATGCGGAAGCCGCCGTCGACTTCGCCCTTGCGGATGAAAAGGCTCAGAGCAGCTGCGCGGCGTGACGCCAATCAATTTACTTGACTGGGTCCAATAAATAATGGACATCGTCTCCTATATGTGAGGAGACGATGTCATGACCCATGCTGCCGAATTCGCGACGATCGACGCCGTCCGCGACTTCAACCGCTTCTACACGAATTTTCTCGGCGTCCTGAACAAGGCCTATCTCGACAGCCCCTACACGCTGACGGATGTGCGCGTGCTGTTCGAAGTCGGCTTCCGAGGCGGCGTCGCCGCCTCTGCGCTGACGCGCGAGCTTCACCTCGATCCCGCCTATCTCAGCCGCATCGTCAAGCGTTTTCGCGAGGACGAACTGATCGAGACGACTCCGGACCCGAGCGATGCCCGCAGCCAGATCATAAAGGTCACCGACAAGGGACAGGCGCAATTCGAGGAATTCGTCCGCCGCTCGCGCGCGCAGATCGCCGGATATTTCGAAAGGCTTGCGATCGGCGAACCCGAACGCATCGTCTCGGCCATGCGGACCATCCAGGATACGCTCGGTGGCGACGAAAACACCGCAGCTCCCGCGATCATCCGCTCCCACCGCCCCGGCGATATTGGTTGGATCGTTCAAAGCCAGGCACGCTTTTACACCGAAGAATTCGGCTGGGACGATCGCTTCGAGGGATTGGTGGCCGAAGTCGCCGGAAAATTCCTGTCCAATTTCAATCCGAAGAAGGACCGGTGCTGGATCGCGGAAAGAGGCGGCCTGAAGGTGGGTTCCGCCATGATCGCCGATGGCGGCAACGGCGTCGCCAAGCTCCGGTTGCTCTACGTCGACAAGGCCGCACGCGGTCTCGGCCTCGGCAAGCTGCTGGTCGACGAATGCATCCGCTTCTCGCGCGGTGCCGGCTATGCCAAGCTTTCGCTCTGGACGAATGATATTCTCGACACGGCGCGGGCGATCTACGTCAAGGCGGGCTTCAAGCTTATGGCGGAGGAAAGGCACTGCATGTTCGGCCCGGAATTGAACGGCCAGACCTGGGAACTCGATCTGTAAGCCCCGCCCGGATGCCGAGATAGACAGGATAAAGGTTGAGCCCTATTCTCGATACATCTTTGATTTGCATCGGGATATCACCTTATGACTGCCAGCGCCGATATCACGATCCTGCCTATCGCCAGCGAGCACATCGAAGGCTTTCACAAGGCGCTCGATACCGTCGCACGCGAGCGTGAATATCTGGCAATGCTCGAAGCATTTCCGCTGGAAGAGACCCGAGCTTTTGTGCTCGGCATGATCGCGAAAGGCAATCCGCAATTCGTTGCTTTGGCAGGCGGCAACGTCGTCGGCTGGTGCGATATCAGCCGCCATACCTTCCCTTCCCATGCCCACGCAGCTTGGCTTGGAATGGGAATTATTCCGGCCTATCGCAGTCAGGGCCTTGGCCGCAGGCTGATCGAAACGACAATACGGGCGGCTGGCGATGCCGGCATCGAACGGGTGGAGCTCAGCGTTTACGCCGACAATGCCAGGGCGATCGCGCTCTACGAGAAGGTCGGCTTTGTGCGTGAGGGCCTCGCACGTAAAGCGGTGCGCATCGATGGGCGTTACAAGGACAAGATCCACATGGCGATCATTTTCCAATAACGACAACGAAATAAGCGGCTTAACAGCCGCCACCGGCGTCGGTGACCGGCGATAATCTTGCTGCGGCGCAAAAATTCACTTGATTTGGAAACGATCATTTCCTAAAAGAGTTGCATGATAACCGATACCATCGACATGCCCCCCAGACTTCGCGGTCGCCCCAGGGAGTTCGACATAGAAGCGGCGCTCGACGAAGCGCTGCGGGTCTTTTCCGAGCGTGGCTATTACGCCGCCTCGATCAGCGAATTGACTGAGGCCATGGGCCTGACCGCCGGCAGCGTTTACAAGGCCTTCGGCGACAAACGCGGCATCTTCCTCGCGGCCTTCGATCGCTATCGCCTCGTCCGCCAGGGCATGATTGACCAACGCCTCGCCGAGGCTGCCAACGGCCATGACAAGCTGCGCGCATTGGTGACATTCTTCGCCGAGGCTTCGTGCGGCGAGATCGGTCGAAGAGGCTGCCTCGTCGTCGGCAGCGCGACCGAACTTGCGCTGTTCGACGAAGAGGTCTCCAGTCGCGTCGGCGTCGCCTTCGATTTCGACGAGCGGCGCATTCTGGATCTGATCCACCTCGGACAGGAGGACGGTTCCATCCCGAGGTATGTCGAAGCCGAAAGTACAGCCTGCGCCCTGCTTGCCCTCACGAAGGGCATGCGCGTGATCGGAAAGACCGGCCGCAAGACCGAACATATGCTCGCCGTCGCCGAGACGGCCATGAAATTGCTGAACTGATTTCTCATTGAATTGTGGGGGCACGCCCCCTGCCCGCATCGAGGACGAGACATGCCCGCAACTGCCGCAGCTAGACGGGAGAGCACACCGCTCCCCGAAAAGACCATTTCACCGCTGATGACCTTCATGTTCGCCGCCGCCTGCGGGCTGGTGGCCGCCAATCTTTATTACGGCCAGCCGCTCGCTGGCCCCATCAGCCAGTCGCTCGGCTTCACTCCCGCTGCCACTGGCCTGATCGTTACGCTGACGCAGATCGGCTACGGCCTCGGCCTGTTGCTGATCGTCCCGTTGGGCGATCTCCTGGAGAATCGCAGGCTGGTGCTGACACTGGTGGCGCTTTCCGCCGTCGCACTGATCGGTGCGGCCTTCGCCTGGTCGCCGTCGCTGTTCCTGCTCGCCTCGCTTTGCATCGGCCTTGCATCCGTCGCGGTGCAGGTTCTCGTCCCCTTTGCGGCGCATATGGCGCCCGATGCCAGCCGCGGCGCCGTCGTCGGCAATGTCATGAGCGGCCTGCTCTGCGGCATCATGCTGGCCCGCCCAGCCGCGAGCTTTCTGTCCGAACTCCTTTCTTGGCATGCGGTCTATATCATCTCGGCCGGCATCATGGTCGGGCTGATCGTCATCCTGCGCGTCGTGCTGCCGACCCGCGTCCCGCACACCAAGCTGCATTACGGCCAGCTGCTTTCATCTATGGGGCACCTCGCCCTGCATACCCCTGTGCTGCAGCGGCGCGCACTCTATCAGGCCTGCATGTTCGGTGCCTTCAGCCTGTTCTGGACGACCACGCCGCTGCTGCTGGCCAGCCCGGCCTTCGGTCTGACACAGAACGGCATTGCCCTCTTCGCGCTGGCCGGCGCCGCGGGTGCCGTCGCCTCGCCGATCGCAGGGCGGGTTGCCGATCGCGGCTGGACCAAGCTCGCCACCGCTTTCGCCATGATACTTGCCATCGTCGCCTTTTTCATCGGCCACGTCTCGGGCAGCGGTTCGCTGCTGGCGCTGATCACACTGACGCTTGCCGGCATCATGCTCGACTTCGGCGTGCAGACCAATCTCGTGCTCGGCCAGCGCGCCATCTACGCGCTCAGCGCCGAACACCGCAGCCGCCTGAACGGCCTCTACATGGCCACTTTCTTTGGCGGCGGCGCCATCGGTTCGGCGCTCGGCGGCTGGGCCTATGCCACCGGCGGCTGGAATCTCGCCTCCTGGTTCGGCATCGCCTTCCCGGTCATCGCGCTGCTCGCCTTCCTGACCGAGCGCGAGAAGTGATCAGGACGGCTGCGGCACGGCCAGCCGCAGCCAGTCGCACTCCCGCAAACCCGCGGCGTTGAAAGGATCGACCAGCGTGCCGGACACGATGCCCGCCAGGATTTGCGGTGCCGGCGGCACCTTGGCGATGGTGGCCACCAGCCGATCGCGAATCCATGCGAGAGCTGCCGAATCCGACTGGTAGAAGGGCGTAAACGCCAGCGACAGTAGCTGGAGCAGCCGAACATGCATTCGCCGTGCCTTGGTATAGGCCGAAAGAGCGGCCTCGATGGTTTGATGTCCTGCAAGCGCATGCGCCAGCGCCGCCACATCGAGCAGAGCCATGTTGGCGCCCTGCCCGAGCTGCGGACTGGTGGAGTGGGCCGCATCGCCGACGAAGACCGTCCGCCCGCTATAGGGTGTTTTCACGGTGCGGTGAGCGTAGCGCGCCAGCGTCAGCTGATCCCAATCGGTGATCTGCTGCAGCAATGGCTCGCATTCCGGCCAGTAACCGCGGATCGTCTGCTTCCAGCGCTCAAGCCCGCGCTTGCGCACCTCATCCGCATCCGCCACCTTCAGGCTCCAGAACAGGGCCGCCTGCTTCGGCATGTCAGGCCGCCTGCTGCCGACCGGCAGGACGCCGATCATCACACTCGCTCTGTCGTAGCGTTGCGTCAGCGCCGCCTGATCCACCAATCCATCCGGACAGTCGAGCGTCGCCCAGAAGGCGCCATAGACGAGGTTGCGCGCACGCGGCGCTACGGATGACGCCACCACCAGTTCCGAGCGCGCGCCGCTGGCATCGATGACGAGATCATAGGGTCCAAGACGCTCCCCGCCTTCAATGGAAAGATAGCTGACAGCGCCCTGCTCCACCACGCCGGCGACCCGCTGCCCCGTATACACAGGATGTCGCCGCGCAGAGACTTCATCGTAAAGCGTGTCGAACAGCGCGGCGCGATGAACGCCGAGCCCGTAACGCCCGCCCCGCAGCGCATCGTAGCGCACGTCGAGGACGATGCGGCCCCGGGCGGTTTCCGTACCGAACAAGCGATCGATGCGGTTGCCGGCGGCATGAATGGCGGGACCGAGCCCGAGCGCTTCCAGCACGGTCAATCCGGTCGGCTGCAGCATCAGAGCCGAGCCGACGGGGGCCGGACTATCGAAACGTTCGATGATATCGGTCGTATGACCGGCGCGAGTGAGAAAGAGAGACGCGGCAAGACCGGCAGGTCCCGCGCCGACGATGGCGATCTTCAGAGGCTTCACCGCGAGGCTCAGTCCGGCAATTGATCGAAACGGGCGCGCGCGGTCCGAACGGCCTCGTGGTTGGCCTCGGCCCAGTTCAGCAGCTGCGCCAATGGCTCGTAAAGCGAATAGCCAAGATCGGTCATGCGATATTCGACGCTCGGCGGTTTCGTCGGGAAAACCTCGCGACCGATATAGCCGTCGCGCTGGAGTTCGCGCAGCGTCTGGGTCAGCATGCGCTGGGAGATATCGGGCACCATGCGGCGCAGCTCGCCGAAACGATAGGGCTTTTGCGCCAGGGCCTCCAGCAACAACACCGACCATTTGCCACCGATCTGCGAAACCAGATCCCGCACCGGACAATCCGTAAACGTGACCTTGCTGATATCCACGGCACGCAATTGCGGCTTCGTGCTGCGAAGATTGACGACGGTGCTGCTGCTCAAGGCGGTTCCCTTTTGGTAACGTAGAGCCAAAAAACTGCCTCCTTTACAGGTCGGTGTCAAACCCCAATGTAGTGCTAGTCTCTTTTTGAGAGCAACAAACCTCTGCAAGTCCGCGGCGGTCAAACAAGGATAAAGACATGAGCAGCACTCTTCTCGTTACCGGCGCCGCGGGTCAGCTAGGCCAACGCGTCATTCATCACCTGCTGGAGACATACAAGGTCGCGCCCGGCCGCATCGTCGCCGCCACGCGCAGCCCCGAAAAGCTTGCCGATCTCGCCGCCAAGGGCGTCGTCACCCGTAAGGCCGATTTCGACGATGCCGCCGGCCTGACCGCCGCCTTTACCGGCGTCGATCGCCTGCTGATCATCAGCACCGACGCGCTCGCCGTGCCCGGCCAGCGCCTGAAGCAGCAAACCGCTGCCGTCGAGGCCGCCAAGAAGGCTGGCGTCAAACATATTCTCTACACGTCCATGCCGGCTCCAGAAGGCTCGCTCGTCAGCTTCGCGCCGGACCACCTCGGCACGGAAAACGCCATCAAGGCCAGCGGCATCGGCTACACGATCCTGCGCGACGCCTGGTACTTCGACAACTTCCTGCATGGCCTGCCGCACAGCATCGAAACCGGCAAGTGGTACACCGCGACCGCCGGCGGCCGCGTCAGCAACATCAGCCGTGACGATTGCGCGCTCGCGATCGCCGCAGCCCTGGCTTCCGACACGACCGACAACGCCACCTACACGCTGACGGGCTCGACCGCGGTTACCGTCCGGGATATTGCAAGCGTCGTCAGCAAGATCACCGGCCGTCCGCTTGAGGTCGTTGAGGTCAATGACGAACAGTTCGCTGCCGGCCTCGCCGGAGCCGGCCTGCCGCCCTTCGTGGTCGACATGCTCGTCTCCGCCGACGCCAACACCCGCGCCGGCAAATTCGACATCCTCACCAACGACTTCAACAAGCTCACAGGCAAGGAGCCGCAGACGCTGCGCAGCTTCTTTGAGGAACACAAGGCTGCATTGGCTGGCTGAGTTTTCGAGCGGCCGGGCGGGTCTGTTATTGCGACACTTCTGCACTTGCCCCTCACCCCAACCCTCTCCCCGCAACGCGGGGCGAGGGAATTCTCACGCCTTATAAGTAAATTCTCACCGCGCCGCGTCAGGGAACCGGTGCGGTACTATACAACAAATATCACCAGCCGTTTCGCGGCGGTCGTGATGACCGTCTTGCGCCATTCGCTGCTCGCGGCCCTTCCAGCCAAACGTTCCGTTGCCGCGGTACACCTGGCCGGGGAATGCTCGGCTCGGTCGAGCTGTCGCTCTGTCAGCTCAATCCCTCCTCTTTGAGCGCCCGGATCACGGAAGGCATCGCCTTCATGCGATCCAGGCAGTTCTGCAGATTTCCCGGCAGTTCGACGCCGCTTCTCGGCGCGACCATCAGGACCCAGAAAAGATAACAATCGGCGATTGTCATCTCATTGCTCACCAGAAATGCCTTGTCGCCCATCTGATCGGCCAGGATGGCGAAGGCCTTCATGAGCTTCTCGCGGGCGCGCTCCTTTTCTGGCTCGGAGAAACCCCTGAAGAACGGGGTATAGCTTCCATGGATTTCGGAGGACATGAAGGCGAGCGCCTCAAACGTCCGCCACCTGAGAATTCTATCGTCGGGCAGGAGTTTGCCACTCTGTTCCGCAATAAAGGCCAGGATAGTCTGATTCTCGGTGAGAATCGTTCCGTCGTCCATCTCGAGCGTCGGGATATAGCCCTTCGGATTGATCGACAGAAAGTCACGGCCGTCTTCGGTCTTCTTTTCGCGGTCGATGCTGAGGAGCTTGTAGGAAAGCCCGGCCTCGATGAGCGCTATGTGATCGGCCAAGCTGCAGGCGGCGGGATAATAGAAGAGGTTCATAGTGGTCTCCGTGGGTGAACCCATCTCGACGTTTTGGGGTCGAAGACATGGTCTACAATGTTGACCACAGCCATTTATGGGACCAAGAAATAACCGTCAAAAGCATATTTTTGGGAGTTGGTCAGATGGATGTGACCGCCAAGCCCGCAGGAGCAGACTGCAAGGGCGTGAGCGAAATCCTCAGCCGCGTAGGCGACAAGTGGACGATCCAGGTGGTCGTCACGCTTCGCGCCGGTTCGCTCCGTTTCAACGGAATCAAGCGGCGCGTGGGCGGCATTTCGCAACAGATGCTGACAAGGACGCTTAAGACGCTGGAACGCGACGGCATGGTCGAACGCACCGTTCGCCACAACACTCCGCCGCAGGTCGAATACACGCTAACGCCGCTCGGACATTCCCTGTCGGAAACCGCGCGACATCTCGCCGATTGGGCGGCAGCCCATCGAGGAGAAATCGAAGACAACCGCCTTCATTACGACGGTCGTCAGCTTTGATGGAGCAGCAATCCTGGGTTTGCAGCCGCTGACTAGACCACCTGACCACAAGCCCGGCGGAAGCGCCGCACAGTCTCGGCCATGCCATATTGCAGCGCATCAGCGGTCAGCCCATGGCCGATCGAGGTTTCGGCAAGCTTCGGAATACGCTTGAGGAGTGCAGGCAGGTTGGCGACCGTTAGGTCGTGGCCGGCATTGACGTCAAGGCCGTTGGCGAAGGCGGCATCGGCGGTCTTGCCGAGTGCTTCGAGAATGACGGCGGCCTTCTGCGGATCGTCGTAGCAGCCGCCATAAGGGCCGGTGTAGAGCTCGATGCGATCGGCACCGACGTCCCTGGCGATCTTCACGGCGTCGGCATCGCCGTCGCCATCGGCAAACAGCGACACGCGGCAGCCGATCGTCTTGTACTTGGCGACGACCTCGACCAGCAGCTCGCGGTCCTTGCGAAAGTCCCAGCCGTGATCCGATGTCGCCTGCGCGGGATCGTCGGGCACAAGCGTCACCTGCTCGGGCTCGGCGGAAGCACAGAGATCGAAGAACTCGTCGCTCGGGTAGCCTTCGATATTGAACTCCGCCTCCGGAAACTCGTCGTCGATCAGAGCACGGATGTCAGGCAGATCGGAAAAGCGGACATGCCGCTGGTCGGGGCGCGGATGAACCGTCAGACCGCTGGCGCCGGCGGCAAGTGCGATACGGCCAAGCCCGGTAACGCTCGGCCAGGGAAGATCACGCCGGTTGCGCAGCATCGCGATGGCGTTGAGGTTCACGGAAAGCTTGGCGGGCATGATCGAAATCCCTGATTTTCAAAGCGGAAGATGCCAACCGTTTTAGGCCATTATGCCCAGCAAAACCAACGAGATTCCGACATCAACCCATGCAAAACTTTGATGGGCGCGCCCGGCACGCGTCACCATGCAGTGACACATCGACAGCGAGTCTCTTTTGCGAATGTCTATCGGCCCAATCACCGTCCTACCGGACGATGGTCAGCGTCTCGGCGGCGCGGGTGATAGCCGTATAGAGCCAGCGCTCGCGCGTGTCGCGAAAGGCCCAGCTCTCGTCGAACAGCACGACATTGTTCCACTGCGAACCCTGCGCCTTGTGTACGGTCAGCGCGTAGCCATAATCGAATTCGTCGTAGCGCTTGCGCGTCGACCACGGGATCTCGCCCTCGACATCCTCGAAGGCCTGCTTCAGGAGCTTGATCTTGGCTGCGCCGCGATCCATGTCGTCGTCTTCCGGCCGCACCAGCAGATTGATGCCCGGCTTCGTGGTTTCCCTGGAAGAGGTCATGACCTGCCAGAGAGAGCCGTTGAGCAGCCCCTTGGCCGGATCGTTGCGCAAGCAGACGAGCTTGTCGCCGGATTGTGGATAGTCGGCCGTAAAGCCCTTGAGTTCGCGCAGGCGCTGATTGTAGCGCCGACGCGTCCTGTTGGTGCCGACGAGAACCTGATCGGCCTCCATCACCAGCGGCTGCGTGACCTCGTTCTTCGAAATCACCTGCGCGGTGCCATAGTCGCCGTGCATGATCTCCTTGCCCTCACGCACCTGCATGGCGAGCTGGATGATCGGATTGTCGCGGGCCTGGCGATGAATATCCGTCAGCAGATAATCCGGCTCCTCGTTGGTGAAGAAACCGCCGCCGGAAACTGGCGGGAGCTGGCCGGGATCGCCGAGCACCAGAATGGGCGTGCCAAAACTCATCAGATCCTTGCCGAGCGCTTCGTCCACCATCGAGCATTCATCGACGATGATCAGCGCCGCCTTGGCGACCGGGCTCTGGCGGTTGATGGTGAACATCGGGGCGATCGACGTCTTGCCGGTCTCCTCGTCCTCGACGGCCTCTTCGCCGCGTGGCCGGTAGATCAGCGAATGGATGGTCTTGGCATTCGAGGCACCGCGCGAGCGCAGCACCTGTGCCGCCTTGCCGGTAAAGGCTGCAAACAGTACGTCGCCGTCCACATGTTCGGCAAAGTGCCGCGCAAGCGTCGTCTTGCCCGTGCCGGCATAGCCGAACAGACGGAACAGCGGCGAGCGCCCTTCCTTCAGCCATTTCGCAACGGCCTTGAGCGCTTCATCTTGTTGCGGCGCGAATTGCATGGGCCGAAATGGCAGGATTCGGCAGATGGAAGCAAGCAGTAAAAAATACCCGGCGAGCCTGGGAATAAAATCAGGAGCAACCGTGTCTCATGTCCGGCAGCGCAAAATGCGAGGCCCGAGCGACCATCGTCCATCACCCGAGGAGAAACATCGTGAAGACCATGAGATTCCTGGCCGCACTCGCTGCGGCATCGGCTTTTGCCACAGCCGCCTTCGCCGCAGCCCCCGTCAAGACGGTCGATAGCGCCAAGGGCAAAGTGCTTGCCGGTGAAAACGGCAAGACGCTCTATACCTTCAAGAACGACAAGGCTGGCGAATCCAATTGCAACGGCGATTGCGCGAAAGCGTGGCCGCCGCTGATGGCCGATGACAAAGCCAAGGCCGAGGGTGCATATTCGATCATTACCCGCAAGGACGGGATGAAACAGTGGGCAAAGGACGGCATGCCGCTTTATTTCTTCGTCAAGGACGCAAAGTCCGGCGATGTCGCCGGCGACGGTTTTAAGGACGTCTGGAATGCCGCACGGCCCTGACGGGATCGAAAGGGGCGCGGCGGCAACGCCCTCCGCGCCCGATAGTTTCGAGGCGGAGGTGCTGGCGCTCCTCCCCTCGCTGCGGCGCTATTCGCGCAGCCTCACCCGTTCGGATGCCGACGGCGAGGACCTGCTTCAGGATTGCGTCGAGAAGGTTCTGACCCGGCGCGGCCAATGGCGCGGGCTGAACCTGCGCAGCTGGGTCCTCACCATCATGACCAATCTCTATCGCAATGGGCGGCGCCAGCAGGGCGGCCGCAGTTTCGTCGATATCGACGACAACGACCACCTAGCCGCAGCCGAGATCGATGACGACCCGCTGCAACGGTCCCGTCTGGAGCTAGCCCTGAACAGTCTCGGCGAAGACTATCGCTCAGTGCTGATGCTCGTCGTCGTCGAGGGCTGCAGCTATCAGGATGTGGCTGACATACTCGAGATACCGATCGGCACCGTCATGTCGCGCCTGTCGCGCGCGCGCCAGAAGATGACCAGCCTGCTGAATGCAGACAATGTCGTCACGCTTCGGAGACCAAGATGAACGAACGCAACCCGACCGTGACCGAAGCGGACCTTCACGCCCTTGCCGACGGCCTTCTGCCGCCTGAAAAGCAGGCGGAATTGCAGGCGTGGCTGGCCGAAAACCCCGAGGACGCCGCCACCGTTGCTGCATGGCAGGCCCAGAACGATGACATCCGGGCGTTGTTTTCTCCCTATACTATGTCGAAGGACGGCGATGCGGACCTCATTTCCAGAAGTCGAAGCACGCCTTCCGCACAAGCCATCCCGCCACAGCGAAGCCGCAGGCTGATGATGCTCGCTGCCTCGCTGGCACTATTCGTCGCCGGCGCGGCGACAGGTCATTTCGGCCCCGAACTCTTCACCCGGCCAGAATTGCAGCTGACCTCGATCGAAGCCCTGCCGCAGCAGGCACACTCGGCCTTTGTCGTCTATGCCAGCGACATCCGCCATCCCGTCGAAGTCGGCGCGGATCAGGAAGCCCATCTCGCCACTTGGCTCGGCAAGCGCATGAACGTCGCCGGCCTCAAGGTGCCGAGCCTGCAGAGACTGGGCTTCCAGCTGGTCGGCGGTCGGCTGCTGCCGATCAACGGCACGCCGGGAGCCCTGTTCATGTATGAAAATGCCAGTGGTCAGCGCCTGACCGTGCTGGTGGGGCGCAATAGCGGCAACACCACGACCAGCTTCCGTTTCGCCAGCGACAACGCCGTCGAGACCTTCTACTGGATCGACGGCGATCTCGGCTACGCCGTGACCGGCGAAATCTCCCGCGACATGCTGCGGCAGGTGGCGGACGAGTGCTACAAGCAGTTCTCGTCCTGACGCCGGCGGGACACTCGCATAGGACATTTAGATAGGGGCCGGCCACCCACCCTCGTGGTTCGAGACGGCCCCTTGGGCCTCCTCACCATGAGGGCTGGTCTTTTCCGCGTCGATAAAATCGGCTTCATCGAATGCGGCATCGGCTCCATTCTCATCCTGAGGCGCGGAGGTCGCAGACCGAAGCCTCGAAGGGCGAGGATGGCCCCGGGCAAGCCCGCTTTCTAGCGCTGCGGATCATTTTCCAGCACGATCGGCTTGCCGTGTGGCGTTGCCTCCGCCGCACGTTGCCAGCTTTGCTGCAAAGCCAAAATCGCGTCGGCATCGCCAATGCCTTTCGCGACCAGCAACTCGGATAGAGCGGCAACCCAGCAATCGAAATAGTCGCTGCCGTCCATTGCACGGCCGGGCTTATGCAGTTCGGCCGACAGCCGCTCCGCCCATTCGCCCCAGGCAAACAGGCCCCTCTCGTGCAGATGAACGGTCATCGCAAAAGCATCGGCCGCCCAAGGCTCGGGAAAAACCGGCTCGCCATCGGCTGACCTCGGCAGTCCCGGCGATTGCGCCAGAGGCGAAACGACCTCACACGCGCTCAAGATAGCTCTCCCAGGCATCGATCGAGACCGTCAGCGAGGAATCGGCGCCCTCGCCCCAGATCTCGGCGCCGTCAAAAACCACCGTATAGACCCATTGCGGGTTTTCGCCGCGGCCATGGGCGTTATCGTCGGGGAAGACGAACGAGCCCTGCACAGCCTCGACGACACCCGCCTTGGCGCGGGCGTAGCGCGGCAATCTGGTGTGGCCGGTCTGATTGAAATTCTTCGTTCGCACATGATCGCCGACGGCGAAAAACGGTGTGGTCTCGACCGGCCGGTCGCAGGGGCCGCCCTTGGCGAGGGCCGCATCGACCATATCCGCCTTCAAAACCCGCTTCGGCACCCTGCCCTGCTCGAGCGAATGACCGGTGCGCAGCTCCTCGACCGTTGCAAACCCATGCCGCTCCAGCAGCATATCGATGCCTCGTGTCCAGACCTCGTAATAGCTGGCACCCAGATAGCTCGCCGGCGGAATGTTTTCACGCGCATGTCGGCTTTCGTCGATGGTCCAGGCGCCGAAAGCGCCGCAGGAAAGCGTGATGCCGAGCGCACGCTTTTCCCACTCTGCATGGAAATAAGGCTCGTTCGGTTCCGGCGCGACCGGGCCGAAGCCCATCTGGCCGCCGAGATCGTGCGGCCCGTTCATAGCGCGGCCTCCGGCGTTCTGGCGACTGCCGTTCCGATCATGGCATCGCGGCTGACGAGATCCGCGAGCGTCGCCTCGTCCATACCCTCGGAGCCGGCCGGCCGCTCCGGGATCACCAGATAGCGAAGTTCGGCGGTCGAATCCCAGACGCGGATTTTCGTCTCCCGCGGCAGCGTCAGGCCGAATTCGGCGAGCACGCCACGCGGATCGATCACCGCGCGCGACCGGTAGGCCGGCGCCTTGTACCAGACGGGCGGCAACCCGAGCACGGCCCACGGATAGCAGGAGCAAAGCGTGCAGACGATCAGATTATGCGTGTCCGGCGTATTGAACACCGCGCGCATATGCTCGCCCTGGCGGCCGGTAAAGCCGAGGCTGGCAATTGCCGCCGTTGCGTCGCGCCGCAGCCAGTCGGCAAAGTCGGGATCGGCCCAGGCTTTTGCCACCACCCGCGCGCCGTTGCGTGGCCCGACCTTCGTCTCATAGGTCTCGACAATACGGTCGATTGCCGCCGGATCGATCAACCCCTTTTCCGTCAGCAGCGTTTCGAGCGCCTTCACGCGCGCTTGCATATCCGAATAGTGGTTGTCGTGATGATGATCGTCGTCATCATACGAATGGTCGTGCGACATAGCCGTCTCCTGTCTCTTGAACGCTACTTTAGCATCGGCCAGAGACTGAGCACCAGCAGGGCGGCCATGGTTATATTGAACCATTTAAGCCTGATGGGATCGGACAGCCAATCGCGCAGAACAGAGCCGAAGCCGGCCCAGGTCGATACGCTCGGCACGTTCACGGCGGCAAACGCGAAGCCGACGAGGAGAACCGTGAAGAGATAGAGCTGCTCGTTGGTGTAAGTCGCCATGGCGGTGACGGCCATCACCCACGCCTTGGGATTGACCCATTGGAACGCGGCGGCACTGATGAAGCTCATCGGTTGCGCATCGCTTTCCGCCTCGCTCAGGCTGCGCGATGTTCCGATCTTCCAGGCAATCCAGATGAGATAGGCACCGCCGGCAAATTTCAGCACGGTGTAGAGTAACGGCACCGTGTGCAGAAGCGCCCCCAATCCCAATCCCACGGCAATCAGCAGCACAAAAAAGCCGACTCCAATGCCGAGCATGTGCGGAATGGTGCGCCGGAAACCAAAATTCACGCCGGACGCAAACAGCATCATGTTGTTCGGGCCTGGAGTGATCGATGTGGTGAACGCGAAAAGTAAAAGAGCCAGAAATGTATCCAGCGCCATGATGCCTCCCAGGACACCGTATTGTGACAAAGAGCGGCATCCAAAATTCTTCTTCATGCGCACAGAAATGTGACGGCGCATATCCGTGCAACATTAGTTCGCCGGCCATACGAAAGCCATAGGATGATTGTCACCGTGACATGACGGATGTCGATTGAAATCCGATTGAATGCCCTTATCCTTCGGTTTTCTGCAGCGAGGACAGACAATGCGCGAGCCCATTCCCACCGTCACCCTCCCTTCCGGCATCATGGTTCCGGCACTCGGCCAGGGAACGTGGAACATGGGGGAGAATGCCGCGACCGCCAGGGACGAGATCGCCAGCCTCAAGACCGGCCTCGATCTCGGCATGACGCTGATCGACACGGCCGAAATGTATGCCGATGGCGGTTCCGAGGAGGTGGTCGGCAAAGCGATCGAAGGCCGCCGCGACGAGGTCTTCCTCGTCAGCAAGGTCTATCCCGCCAACGCCAGCCGCCAAGGCGCGATCGAGGCCTGCGAACGCAGCCTGAGGCGCCTGAATACCGATCGTATCGACCTCTATCTGCTGCATTGGCGCGGCAATCATCCGCTCGAGGAGACGGTTGAAGCCTTCGAGAGCCTGAAGGCGGCCGGCAAGATCGAAGCCTGGGGTGTGTCCAATTTCGACGTTGATGATATGGATGAGCTCCTTTCAGTCCCGAATGGCGGCAATGTCGCCGTCAATCAGGTGCTCTACAATCTGTCCCGGCGCGGCATCGAATATGACCTGCTGCCCTGGTGCCAGGAGCGCAGCATTCCGATCATGGCCTATTCGCCGATCGAACAAGGCCGCCTGCTCCATCACCCCGAGCTGATCCGCATCGCCAAGACCTATCAGGCGACACCTGCCCAGATCGCACTCGCCTTTCTGCTGGAGCGCGACGGCGTGATATCGATTCCGAAATCATCGAACCCGCAACGCATCGAGGAAAACCGCGACTCCATAGATATCGACATGACTGACGAGGATTGGGCAGTCCTCGACGCCGCCTTCCCGCCGCCATCGCGAAAGAAGCCGCTGGACATGCTATAGGTTCAGGCAGCGGCCTTCTGCTGCGCGACGATCAGCTCGATCGCCCGGAAGACGTCGATCTCCCGCCAGTCGGCAGGATCGCGATAGGTCGGGTAAAGCGAAAAGGCGGCAGCGGCGATCTGGTCGACCGTCCGCAGCTTCGTCCGCCGCCCGGCAAGCGCGGCCTTGGTGTAGACGCCGAAACGATCCTCGGTCACGCCCCAGCCCGCATAAAAGGGCGCGGCATAGCAGCGAACCGGAATGCCGCGCAGCAACGCATCGAAGCCGAATTGGCTGGAAACCGTCCAGACTTCATCGACGACTTCGAGGATCGACGCCACCGACACCTCGTCACCGACAAGGATTGCATTACCTTTCGAAGCGCCATCCGTAAGGTACCCCTTACGAATCCCGGCCATGACATCCGGATGGGTACGGATGAGGCATTGCGCATCGCTCGCCAGCCCATCGGCCAGCATCGTCTCGAAGGAGGCCTTTGAGCCGAGCGCTCTGCCGACTGAGATGTCACCGACGACCTGATCGACCAAGAGAATGCGCCGCTTTGCCGTCCGCTCGATATTGGGCTGCCGATGCGGAAGATGATTGTATTTCGAAAGCTTGTTGAGAACGATCTGCTCGCGGATGGCGCCGCCCTGCTCTCTCGTCTCCCCGGCTCCTTCTATGAGCCGTTCAAGCCGCGACGGCTGGCCTGCATCGACGGGCAGACCCAAATCGTCGATGACGATGGAAAGCGGAATGGCGCCGGCCTTGCCCAACCCCGTGGACCGCAGGAAGCCGTCCTCCAGATGCCAGTGCCGCAATCGGCGGAAGCGAGCGATCCTGCCCGCTATCTTGGCCGGGGCACGGCCGCCCCAGGAAACGATGCCGCCGATGTCGGGAGAAAGGATCGATGCCAGCTTCTGCTCGCCGAAATAATGCCCAAGCCAGGGAAAATCGCCGCGGACGAAAAACGCAGCACCGAGACGCATATCATCAGGCGGATGCCACGGCTTTCCACCGATCTCAGGCAAAGTCTCGCCGGCAATGACTGCCACCTTCATCCTCCGCTGCAAATAAGGCCACCGATCCAGGTCGGGCGTCGCAGAAGCTAAGCGACGCCCACTGACCGGTCAACGACAAGGGCAAGAGGCTCTTACATCCCCTGCGAGCCGCGGTTCATCGCAGCTATGCCGGTGCGGCAGACTTCGATGAGGCCGAGCGGCTTGATGATGGCGATGAACTGATCGATCTTCGAGGACTTGCCGGTGATCTCTAAGATGAAATGCTCGACGGTCGCATCCACCACCTTGGCGTGGAAGGCATCGGCCAGCCGCAGCGTTTCGGCGCGGGTCTCGCCGCTTCCGGTCACCTTCAGCAGCGCCACTTCGCGCTCGATCGGCCGTTCCTGGCCGAGTTCACGGGCGCGTACCGTCAGATCCACCACGCGGTGAACGGGCACGATGCGCTCAAGCTGCGCCTTGATCTGTTCCAGCACCTGCGGCGTGCCGCGCGTGACGATCGTGATGCGCGACAGATGCGCCTGATGCTCCGTCTCCGAGACGGTAAGGCTTTCGATGTTGTAGCCCCGGCCGGAGAAAAGGCCGATGACGCGGGCGAGAACGCCGGGTTCGTTGTCGACCAGTACTGAAAGCGTGTGGCTCTCCGCCGCCGCGGTTTCCGGCGAAATGAAATAGGCGGAGCCCGTGGGTTGAAGGTGTGCGTTCATTGTCCTTGTTCCGTTTCCTCGGTTCTTGTTCGGTCTGCCAGCGGGATCGACCGGGACGCAGCTTATGCCGCGCCCCGGCTATCGATCAAACCAGCTGGCGACCCTTGGCGTCGATGGCGTTGGCAACGACCTCATCGGTGGCTTCGTCCGGCAGCAGCATCTCGTTATGCGCCTTGCCCGAGGGGATCATCGGGAAGCAGTTGGCGAGATTGGCGACGCGGCAATCGAAAATGACCGGCTTGTCGACGTCGATCATCTCCTGGATCATTGCGTCGAGATCATCAGGCTTTTCACAGCGCAGGCCGACTGCCCCATAGGCCTCGGCCAGCTTGACGAAATCAGGCATCGCTTCGGTGTAGGAATTGGACAGGCGGTTGCCGTGCAGCAGCTGCTGCCACTGGCGTACCATGCCCATATATTGGTTGTTCAGGATGAAGATCTTGATCGGCGCATTGTGCTGGATCGCCGCCGACATTTCCTGAATGCACATCTGGATCGAGGCATCACCGGCAATGTCGATGACCAGGCTTTCCGGATGGGCGATCTGTACGCCGAGCGCGGCAGGCAGGCCGTAGCCCATTGTGCCGAGGCCGCCCGAGGTCATCCAGCGGTTCGGCTGCTCGAAGCCGTAGAACTGCGCAGCCCACATCTGGTGCTGGCCGACTTCCGTCGTGATGTAGGTGTCGCGATGCTTCGTCAGCTCGTAGAGCCGCTGGATCGCATATTGCGGCATGATGACATCGCTGCTCGGCTTGTAGGCGAAGGAATTGCGCGCACGCCAGCGGGCGATGTTCCCCCACCAGTCGTCGAGACGCTCCGCGGCAGGCTTCTGCGGCAGCGCCCGCCACAGGCGAACCATGTCTTCCAGAACATTGCCGACATCGCCGAGGATGCCGATGTCGACGTGAACGTTCTTGTTGATCGACGACGGATCGATGTCGATGTGGATCTTCTTCGAATTCGGCGAGAAGGCATTCAGGCGGCCGGTAATGCGGTCGTCGAAGCGCGCACCGATGCAGACCATGACGTCGCAATCATGCATCGCCATATTGGCCTCGTAGGAGCCGTGCATACCCAGCATGCCGAGCCAGCTCTTGCCGGACGCCGGATAGGCGCCGAGGCCCATCAGCGTCGAGGTGATCGGGAAGCCGGTCAACTCGACCAGTTCGCGCAGCAGCTTGCAGGCTTCCGGACCAGAATTGACGACGCCGCCACCGGAATAGATGACTGGCTGGCGTGCATTCTTCATCAACTCGATCGCCTGGGTGATCTTGTTGAGATCGCCCTGAACCTTCGGCTGATAGCTCTTCTGCGCATCATGCGCTTCCGGCGGCGTATAGGTGCCGGTGGCGAACTGAACATCCTTAGGAATATCGACGACGACAGGACCGGGACGGCCTGATTGCGCGATGCGGAAGGCTTCATGAATGACGGCGGCGAGCTGGTTGACGTCCTTGACCAGCCAGTTGTGCTTGGTGCAGGGCCGCGTGATGCCGACCGTGTCGCATTCCTGGAAAGCGTCCGAGCCGATCAGCGAGGTCGGAACCTGGCCGGTCAGGCAGACCAGCGGGATCGAGTCCATCAAGGCATCCTGCAGCGGCGTGACGGCATTCGTCGCGCCGGGACCGGAGGTGACCAGCATGACGCCGACCTTGCCGGTGGAGCGGGCATAGCCTTCGGCCGCGTGGCCGGCGCCCTGCTCGTGGCGAACCAGAATGTGCTGGATATCGTCCTGCTGGAAAATCTCGTCGTAGATCGGAAGCACAGCGCCGCCCGGATAACCGAAGATGTGTTCGACGCCGTTGTCCTTGAGCGCCCGCAACACGATCTCCGCGCCTGTCATTCGATTGCCGCTCGCCTGATTATCTGTGCCGGTCATACGTTTGTTCCGCTGTCTACTGGAGGTTTGGAAGGATGAAATCTCGATTTCGGGCATAAAAAAAGGCCCCTTGGGGAGCCTGTCATCTAGCGCATGGGTGGCTATCGCCGGATGGTTACACCATCCTGCCCATGCGCCTTCCCACCACGATAAGAATGATCGAGTTTTTCATGGGCCGAAGTGATAGACAGAAAATTTCGAAGCGTCAACGCGTGAAGCAATAAAAAATCGCGGCCGCATCACAACCGCATAAAAAGCGTGGGTGGCAGACAGGATTTTGTTAAGCCAGCGTCTCTATGCTCCGACATCTAATGGTTGGGGTAGCTGTTTGCTGAACAATGATCTGCAGACGTCCGGCAACGCTGGAGATTTTGATCGCCGCGACAGGCTGAAGCCGGGAAATCGCTTCCTTGGCCGCGTTGTCGCGTGCAACGGCTCGCGCGCGACAATCGCCGCCGTCGCCGAGGCAGGCGGCACGGATCTGACCGAACTCTGGTCGGTCGGCAGACTGATTTCCATCAGCGTCGGATCGAACCGCGTGGCCGCCCTCGTCTATGCGATGAATACCCAAAGCGTCGGCTGGGGCGAAGGGCAGGACAATCTCTTCCGCATCGAAGTCGAACTGTTGGGCGAAGTCCGCGTCGAACCTGATGGTCGCGAGGAGTTTTCGAGCGGCATATCGGCCTATCCCTATCTCGGCGCCATTGCGCATCGCATTCGTGCTGCCGACCTCATGCGTATTTTCGATGCCGGCAAGGGCAGCAGCTGCGTCATCGGCAAGCTGACGCAGGACGAAAGCATCGACGCCGCCATCCATATTCCCTCGATGTTGTCGAAGCATTTCGCCGTCGTCGGCTCGACCGGCGTCGGCAAATCAACCGCCGTCTCGCTGCTGCTGCACAAGGCGATCAGCACCGATCCCAAATTGCGCGTGCTAATCCTCGATCCGCACAACGAGTTCGCCGCCGCCTTTCCCCGGCACGCCGTCGTCATCGACACCGATACGCTCGATCTGCCCTTCTGGCTGATGCGGCTGGACGAATTCAGCGAAGTCGTCTTCCGCGGCCGCCCGGCGGTCCCGGAAGAGATGGACGCGCTGCGCGACCTCATCCCCGACGCGAGGCGCGCCTTTCGCGGCAGCGATTCAAGCCTGATGCGCCGCCAGACGGAAAAGTCCTCCGTCACGGCGGATACGCCGGTCCCTTACCGTATGGCCGATCTGCTGGCGCTGATCGACGAACGCATCGGCCGCCTCGAAGGCCGCCAGGAAAAACCGCATCTGCGCTCCCTGAAGATGCGCATCATCTCGGCGATCAACGATCCGCGCTATCACTTCATGTTCTCCAACAATACGATCACCGATACGATCATGGAGACCATCGCCAAGATCTTCCGCATTCCGGGCGACGGCAAGCCGATCTGCACCTTCCAGCTCGCCGGCATTCCCTCGGAAGTCATCAACTCCGTCGCCTCCGTCCTTTGCCGCATGGCGTTTGAGCTGGCGCTCTGGAGCGACGGCGCTATCCATATGCTCGTCGTCTGCGAGGAAGCGCACCGCTATATCCCCGCTGACCCGACGCTCGGCTTCCTCCCGACGCGGCAGGCCATCGCCCGCATCGCCAAGGAAGGCCGCAAATACGGGGTATCGCTTGGCATCATCACCCAGCGCCCCGGAGAACTGGACCAGACGATCCTCTCGCAATGCTCGACTCTCTTCGCCATGCGTCTCGCCAACGACCGCGACCAGGAAATCATCCGTTCGGCCATTCCGAACTCCTCGATCTCGACGACCAGCTTTCTGTCATCGATCGGCAACGGCGAAGCCATCGCCTTCGGCGAGGCCATCGCGGTCCCGATGCGGATGCGCTTTTCCCAGGTTGAACGTCATTTGTTGCCAAAAGCCAGCGGCAGCGTCGCGAAAGCCAGCGAGGACTCGCCCGACACGGTCGATCTACGCACGATCATCAGCCGCATGCGCTCGATTTCAGGCCCCGATATCAGCGCCCTGCAACAGAGCAATGGCACCGCAACGGAACTCGGTGATGAATTCGACGGCCTGTCTCTCACCCGGATGATACAAGGTGCGGCGGAACCGAATTCGCCATCAATAGAACCCTATCGCCCCGACATGCTGCCCCGCGCCGCAGCAGCCCAGACTGCAGCCCCGATGCAAACGTCGATCGACAGCAGACTTACAGACCTGCGTCGCGAATTCCGCAGCGACGACGCAGGCGCACGCCCGGCACCGACAAGGGAAGCCTCCCCATCGCTGCGGCGGGAATCCGGCACGTCATTGCGGGACAGCATTCTGAAAAAGCCCTTGAGCAGTCTCTACGACAAGGACTGACGCCTCGAACTAGGGGCTCAAACGCTCCCAGCTCTCGTCCATCTGGTTGCGGAACCAGGTCATTTGCCGCTTGGCATATTGTCGCGTTGCCGCCGCTCCGGTTTCGATGACCTCGGCGCGTGTCATCTCGCCTTTGAGCATCGCGGTGATCTGCGCCACGCCAATCGCCTTCATGACGGGCAATTCCGGCGGCAGGTCCAGCGCCAATAGAGCCCGGACCTCCGCCTCAGCTCCCATCGCCAGCATCTTTTCAAAGCGGCTGTTGATGCGCTCGTGCAGGACGGCGCGCTCGGGCAATACCACGATCTTTCGCGCATGGTCCGGATCGACGACCATTGGCCCGGTCTTGCCCTGAAAAGCGGCGATAGACTGGCCTGTCGCTTCGATCAGCTCGAGCGCGCGAACGATGCGCTGCCCATCCTGCGGATTCAGACTTTCGGCAACCGCACCGTCGCGCTCCGCAAGTTCGCGATGCAGCGCTTCCGGCCCTTCCGCCAGCAAACGGGCACGAAGCCGATCGCGGATATCAGGCGGAATTTCCGGCATGTCGGAAAGTCCGCCGGTCAGCGCCTTGAAATAGAGGCCAGTGCCGCCGACGAAGATAGGCATTCCTCCCTCGCCGCGTAGACGCTCCACCAATGCGCCGGCCTCGCGCAGCCAGATGCCTGAGGAATAGGCCTGGCCCGCGGGTACATGACCATAAAGAAGGTGCGGAATGCCTTCCATGTCGGCCTCGTCGGGCCGCGCGGTCAGCACGCGCAGCGTGTCATAGACCTGCATGCTGTCGGCATTGATGACGACTCCATTATGTGAACGCGCCAATTCAACCGCCAGCGCGGACTTGCCGCTGGCTGTCGGCCCGGTTATCAGGATCGCGTCGATATTGCTCATAGGGTTTCTGCTCATGGCCTTCGTTGCCACGCTTATTGCCAATCCGTCAAACCCCGTTCTTGTTCCGGCCATCGCTGAACAGGCGGCCGATGCCGTCAAAGCGTCCGGCCTCTATTGGCTGGCCGACGGCATCGCCTGCGATATCGCACTTCGCGACGATACGGACCTCAAGGCCGCTGAAGCCAATATCCAGGCGGTGATCGGCACTGCGCCGATCGATCTGGTGATCCAGGAAGCCGATACCCGCCGCAAGAAGCTGCTGATTGCCGACATGGACTCCACCATGATCGGCCAGGAGTGCATCGACGAGCTCGCCGCCGAAGTCGGGCTCAAGGATAAAGTGGCCGACATCACCGCGCGCGCCATGAACGGCGAAATCGCCTTCGAACCGGCCCTGCGCGAGCGCGTCGCTCTGCTGAAGGGGCTGCCGATTTCCGTCGTCGACGACGTCATCGCCAAGCGCATCACGCTGACGCCGGGCGGCCCCGAGCTCATCGCCACCATGAAGGCGAAGGGCTATTACGCCGCCCTCGTTTCCGGCGGCTTCACCGTCTTCACCAGCCGCATCGGCGCGACCCTCGGCTTCGATGAAGACCGCGCCAATATTCTGCTGGAAGAAAACGGTATCCTGACCGGCCTCGTCGAGGAGCCGATCCTCGGCAAGCAGGCAAAAGTGGATGCGCTGAACGATATCGCCGCAAAGCTCGGCATTTCCGCTGATGACGCCCTGGCTGTGGGCGACGGCGCCAATGATCTCGGCATGCTTCAGCTCGCCGGCTCCGGTGTTGCGCTCCACGCCAAGCCGACGGTTTCCGCACAGGCCAGGATGCGCATCGACCACAGCGACCTCACCGCCTTGCTCTACATCCAGGGCTATCGCAAGACCGACTTCATCAAACCATAGGCTGGCATCAACTACCGGAATCGAGGCCACAAATGATCATTACCGAAACCGACCGCCTCATCATCCGCAACTGGCGCGAGACGGACCGCGACCTGGCCTATGAGATCAATTCCGACGAAGCGGTCATGGAGTTCTTCCCGTTCCGCCGCAATCGTGCGGAAGCGGACGCGTTCTTCGATCGCGTTCAGTCGATGATCGCCGAAACTGGGCTCGGCCTCTACGTGCTGGAGCTGAAGGAAAGCGGCGAGGCAATCGGCTATTGCGGGCTAATGCGTACCGATCATCTGGAGCCATTCGTTCCGGTCGGAACGATCGAGATCGGCTGGCGGCTGGTGGCGCGGTACTGGGGCAAGGGACTGGTCAGCGAAGCGGCGCGAACGCTTCTTGCTCACGGCTTCGGCAAGCTCGATCTGGATCAAATCGTCTCCTTCGCCGTGCATGACAATGTCAGATCAACCGCCGTGATGGGGCGGATCGGCATGCACCGCGTCGAGGGCGGCGATTTCAATCACCCCAACGTTCCCGACACCCATCCCCATCTGCAGCGCCATGTCCTCTACCGCCTGACATCAGCCGAGTGGCGCTCCCGGCAATGATCCCGATCGAAACGCCCCGGCTGATCCTGCGGCCATGCGCGGAAGAGGATCGCCAGCTGTTTTACGAGCTGAGCTCCGATCCGGCCGTTCTCGAATTCTTTCCCTTCAGCCGCAGCCGTGAAGCTGCCGACGCCATCTTCACCGTGATCCAGAACCTCATCTCCGAACCCGGATTCGAGTTTCTGGTTCTAGTCTTGAAGCATAGCGGCGAGCCAATCGGTTTCTCGGGGCTGTCCAGGATAAGGCTCGATCCTCACTTGCCCAGAGATGCCGTGGAGATCGGCTGGCGGCTCTCGGTGCGCCATTGGGGGAACGGCTATGCGACCGAAGCAGGTGCGGCTCTTATGCGTCACGCCTTCACCGTTTTGAACCTTGAAGAAATCCTCTCGGTCGCGGTGCATGACAACAGGCGCGCGCTCGCAGTGATGCGCAAGATCGGCATGCACCCCGATCCGGCCCGCGATTTTGACCATCCGCAAATTCCGGAGACGCATCCGCATCTGAAGCGTCACGTCGTCCATCGCCTGCGCGCCGCCGAATGGCGGGCGCAGCAGGCAAGTCGAACCGAAAGCTGAATTCTACTCCAGCGCGACGGCGATAAAGCGCAAGTCACCGTTCGGAGATGCGATCATCATCTGCGCGTTGCGACGTCCCTCGCGCTTCAGCGAAGCCACCTTTTCCGAAGCAGCGCTCGGGGTCTGGACGAATTCCTGCGCGACCTCGACGATGACGTCACCGGGCTTCAACCCCTTTTCCGCCGCGGCCGAACCGGGTGCCACTTCGGTGATGACGACTCCATCGACGCTGTCGGCAATGCCGAAGCTCTTGCGGTTCTCCGCAGTCAGCGTCGAAAGCTTCATGCCGAGTATGTTCGACGTCGCCTGAACAGGCGGCTGAGCCTGCGGCGATTGCTGCGGATCGCCGCCCTGATCCTGCCCGTCGTCCATGCTGTCATCATTGCCATCGTCTCCCTGGTCGGGGTTGATGACGCCATCGCCGCTGCCCTTGTCGTCAGGCGCAAGCTGCGGCTTCTTGTTCTTGTCGGTGCTTGCTGCCGCCGCCTGATCGCTGTCCTCCAGTCGGCCGAGCGTCACCTTGACGGTCTGCTGCTTGCCATCGCGGTAAATGACGACATCGACTGCCTTGCCGACCGGGCTTTCGGCGACGACGCGCGGCAGATCGCGCATCTCGTCCACATCCTTGCCGTCGAATTTCAGGATGACGTCGCCCGCCTTGATCGAGCCGTTGTCGACGGGACCGCCCTTGATGACGCCGGCGACGAGCGCGCCCTTGGCTTCGGCAAGACCGAGGCTGTTGGCGACATCGTCCGTTACCGGCTGAATACGCACGCCGAGCCAGCCGCGGCGCGTCTCGCCGAAGTCCCGGAGCTGATTGACGACGCCTTCCGCCAGCTCGGACGGCACGGCAAAGCCGATGCCGATCGAGCCGCCGCTCGGCGAGATGATCGCCGTGTTGATGCCGATCACCTCACCCTTCATGTTGAAGAGCGGACCGCCGGAATTGCCCTTGTTGATCGCCGCATCCGTCTGGATGAAATTGTCGTAGGGGCCGGCATTGATGTTGCGGCCGCGCGCCGAGACAATGCCGATGGTGACCGAGCCGCCGAGGCCGAAGGGATTACCGATCGCCATAACCCAGTCGCCGATCCGCATCTTGGAGGAATCGCCGAACTTGACAGCCGTCAGCGGATGCTTCGGCTCGACCTTGAGGACCGAAAGATCGGTCTTCGTATCCGTACCGATCAGCTTGGCCTTCAGCTTCGTGCCGTTCGGGAAGATCACCTCGATATCGTCGGCGCCCTCGATGACGTGATTGTTGGTGACGATGTAGCCGGTGGGGTCGATGACGAAACCGGAGCCGAGCGAGCTCACCTTGCGATTGCTGTCGTTATCTTTCTTGTTGTTGAAGAAATCGTTGAACTCATCCTGGTAGGGAGAGTTATCCGGCACCTTCGGCGTCGCCGGGCCATTTCCTTCATCCTTGACCTTCTGCGATGTGGAAATGTTGACGACCGCATCGAGCAAGCCGGAAGCAAGATCGGCGACCGACGCCGGTCCGGCATTCATCGCCGGGTTCGTCGTGATCGTCGGTGATGCTGCCGGCGGCGTCTGATTGTTTGTCGAGGCCGGCGCCTGAGCACCCGCGGCCGCACCGCTGTTCTGCGTCTGCGCATCAGCCTGTCCGGTGACGCCCACAACGGGGCCGGCAATCAGCGCAATGCTCGCGAGCAGGGCAAACGAACGGCCGAAAGGCAGGCGATTGGTCGAAGCCATCAGGCATCCTCATAGAGAAAGGGAAAACTTGTATAAGCATCAACATAAGGCGGAATGATGAAGCGTGAAATCACCTTTTTGCGAAATCCCCGGACCTCCTCGCCGCCGATGCTTGCAGGTTGCAGCTGATGCAGTCCGCCTAAGAGAAAAGGGCCGCCCCGAGGCAGCCCTTCCGTTTCCGTAAAATCGACGCCTTAGTTCGCAGGCGGCGTCGGGTTGGCAAGCGCCGGAGCTCCCGAAGCGGGTGCCGTGCCCGTAGGACTGTCGAAGAACTTGAAGAAATCCGACTGGTTCGGCGGCAGGACGAGCGTCTTGCCACCCGAGGCGAGAGCCTTGTTGTAGGCGGCCATCGAGCGATAGAACTCATAGAAGTTCGGATCGCGCTTGGAGGCATCGGCAAAGATGCCGTTTCGCTCGGCTTCGCCTTCACCGCGCAGCACTTCCGAATCCTTCTGCGCATCGGCAACGATCTCGACAACCTGGCGGTCGGCAACTGCACGCCGGCGCTGGCCCTCTTCGTTACCGCGAGCGCGGATCAATTCGGCCTCCGCCAAACGCTCGGCCTTCATGCGGTCGTAAGTGTTTTGCGACACGTCCTGAGACAAGTCTGTACGGCGGATGCGGACGTCCTCGATGTTGAGACCGAGTGTTTCTGCATCGCGATGCAGATCGTTGCGCACTTCCGTCATCATCGCGGCACGCTCGTTGGAAAGCGCCGCTTCGAAACCGCGCAGACCATAGACACGACGCAGAGCGGCATCGAGGCGGGTCCTGAGACGAGATTCCGCCGCGTCGCGATCGCCGGAGACGGTCTCACGGAACTTGCTCGCATCGGTAATCTTGTAGACGACGAAGGCATCGACTTCGTAGAACTTGCCGCCCGAGACCTGGACGCGGATATTGTCCAGATCGAAACGCAGCTCCTGTCGCTGGATATACTGGACCCGATCGGCATCCATGAAGGCGAAGGGCAACTTGAAATAGAGGCCCGGCTCCGTCTTGACCGCGCGGATCTGGCCGAAGCGCAGGACGATCGCCTGTTCACGGGCATTGACCACGAACACCGACGAATAAATAAGCAGCAGCACTACCGCGAGCGCGATGAGAATGGCTGGCAAACGGCTGGACGTCATTATTTGGCCTCCGGCTGAGTTGCAGCAGCGGGCCTGCCCGCCTGCGTCGTGGACTGCTTGCCGATTTCGTTCAGCGGCAGATAAGGCACGACGCCCTGCTTGTCGTCGATGATGATGCTGTTGGAATTACCGATGACGGACTCCATGGTTTCGAGGAACAGACGCTTGCGCGTCACTTCCGGCGCCTTGACGTATTCGTCGTAGATCGAGATGAAGCGCTGCGCCTCACCCTGTGCTTCCTTGACGACGCGGTCCTTGTAGGCAGCCGCCTCTTCGCGGACCTGGGCCGCGCGACCGCGGGCCTGACCGAGCCGCTGGTTGGCATATTGATTAGCCTCTTCCACCTGCTGGTCTTCGTTCTGCTCGGCACGCTGCACTTCTTCGAACGCATCGGCCACTTCGCGCGGCGGGGCTGCGTCCTCGATCGGTACGGCATTGATGGAGATGCCGGCGCCATAGCGATCCATCGTATCCTGGATGATGCTTCTGACCTCGGTCGCGATGTCCTGACGCTTGTCACGATAGATGTCCTGAGCCGGACGGCGACCGACGACCTCGCGCATCGCGCTTTCGGCAACCTGCTGCAGCGTCTCGTCGGGGGTCTCGAGATTGAACAGATAGGATTGCGGATTGGTCACGGTATAGAGGACCGAGAATTGCACGTTGACGATGTTCTGGTCGCCCGTCAGCATCAGGCCTGCGGTCGAGCCAGGCGTGGAGCGGCCGCCGATATTGCGCTGCTGCTCGGTGACCTTGACGAAATCGACGCGGTCCATCGGCCAGATATGGAAGTGCAGGCCAGGCATCGAGACTTCCTGGCGCGGCTTGCCGAAGCGCAGCTCGACGCCACGCTCGTCCGGTTGCACCGTGTAGATGCACTGGATCAGCCAGAAGATGGCGATCACCGCGATGATGATGAGGACGACGCCTCCGTTGAAGCCGCCGGGCATGAAGCCCTTCAACCGGTCCTGGCCGCGGCGAATGATATCCTCAAGATCCGGAGGCCCTCCGTTGCCGCTTCCCCGCGGCCGGTTCGGTCCTTGCCCCCAAGGTCCCTGATTATTTCCACCGCCGCCGCCGCCGCCCCATGGGCCACCGCCGCCGCCATTCTGATTGCTCCAAGGCATCAAAACCTCTTTGTTTGTTGACTCCCGATATCGCGCCGAAACCGCGGAATTCTTGGCTCGAGATCCGCAGGCGGCAGCGATTGTTTCCCGTTATAGGTATCGAAGCACCTGCTTTCAACGCGACTTCAGGAAGTTCGTCGGATTCATTGGAAAATATTTGCTTTTCGGGGACAGCTTTTATGCTTTTCGCCTGAAGTAGCGAACGAAACGCGTCGGATAGGTATCCTTTTCTCCCGCCGGCACGGCAAGCTCGCTATCCGCCTGCCAGATGCCCGGATCGATCTTTGGAAACGAAGTATCGCCTTCTACATCCGCCTCGACATGGGTAATCAGCAATCGGTCGGATAGGCCGATCGCCTGCCGATAGATTTCACCGCCGCCGAGGATGCAGATTTCATCGACATTGCTCTCTTCTGCGAAACGCGACGCAACCTCGATCGCCTCATCAAGCGAATGCGCCACCGTTATCCCCTCGGCCGAGAACCCGGTATCGCGGCTGATGACGACGTTTGGCCGGCCGGGCAACGGCTTGCCGATCGATTGGAATGTCTTGCGGCCCATGATCACGGGCTTGCCCAGGGTCATCGCCTTGAAGCGCTTGAGATCGGATGACAGCCGCCAGGGCATATCGCCTTCGCGCCCGATGATGCCGTTGCGCGATACGGCAACGACGATGGTCTTGATCGGCTGGGTCATGCGTCTCCCTCAGTCTACGTCACCGACATCAATGCGAGTCGGCCCGATGACTTTATATCATGATGGCCGTGAGGGGAGGTCGAAGGCATTTGTTGCGGCCCTGCATCAAGTGCCGCTATTCAAAGTGCCGCTATTCAATTTGTCGAGCTGGCCAGCCAGCAGACCTCCATCTTCCCGATCCCTGGCCATCTCCCGATAGAGCCTGGCCATGCCCTTGAAGATCAGGGCGGCAGGATCGTCCTCGCCGAGGAACTCGGAAATCTCCTCCATTTCCGCGACCCAGCGATAGGCTTTGGGATACATGTCTGGAATACCATGGACAAATTTTGCATCGAGATCCGGCAGGCTTTCCTGAAGCTCACGTTTCAGGGCCGCATCGGCGCCGGAACGGATCGCGGCAAGCAGCATGGCGGTGCCGAGGCCGGTCACGCCCTTGTTGATGCCGGCGTAACACATCTTTAACGCCGAGGCCGCACCGATCGCCCCGTCGATGCGGCGGACCTGAAGTCCATGATCCGCAAGCACGCCGCTGTCATTGGCTGCGTCGCCGCTGACATAGAGCTTCGGTCCCTTCTGGCCTGGCTTCGGCGGACCGCCGATGATCGAGCCGTCGAGGACTACCCCGCAATCACGTCCGAAGATCGCCGCGACCGCAGTCATGGTCTTCGGCGAAATCGCGTTGCAGTCCATGAACGTCGTCCGGATACCGCTCCGACGCAATTCAGCGGCAACCTGCTCGGCGACGGCGACGGCCTCAGCAGGCGGAACGATCGAAAGAATGAGACGCGACGCCGCGATAACGTCCAACCCGACCGGCTCCATGCCCGCCGCTTTCGCCCGCTCGACGGTCGAAGCAGAACGGCCCTCAAGATAGGTGACCACCCTCACCCCATGTTCGACCAAACGCCGAGCGATGGCACTCCCCATCGCACCGGCTCCGATGACTGCGATTTCCATGGCCGATCTCCTTCTCCGCATAGGGGAGAGACCAGCATATCGCCTATCTCCCGGCCGGACGAGCGGAATGCCACGCGGTAACGCTAAGTTTAGCGCCATCCTTCATGCATTGCGAAGCACGAGGACGGCGTAGATACACGGCTCCTGGCTTTCATTGCTGAAGACGCAATCCGTCGGCGGACCGAGCTCGAGACAATCGCCCGCAGACATCAAGTGCCTGACAGCTCCTTCGAGAAAGGTCAGCCGCCCCTCCAGTACCCAGATGAGCTGCCGCATGAAAGCGTAAGCCGATGCGGGCATGGGCACTTCCGCCCCCGCCGGCAATTCGATTCGGACGAGATCCAGTGGCAGATCGGACTTCGGGGAAACGTGCCGGCGCTCGTAGCCTGTCTGCGGATCGACCCAGACAGGTTGCTCTTCCCTCCGGAGAAACCGTCCCTGCTGCATCTCCGCGCGCGCCATCAAGGTCGACATGCTCAAGCTGAAGGCGCCGGAAAGCTTGCCGAGCAGCGCTGCCGTCGGGCTGCTCTCGCCGCGCTCGATCTTGTGGATCATGGCACGGGACACGGCGGAGCGCTCGGCCAGTTCCGTCAGCGACCAGCCCCGGCTCTCCCGTTCGATGCGAATGCGTGCGCCGATGCGCCTATCGATATCATCAAGTTGCGACATCGTTTTACTATAGTGGACAATTACAGGAGTGACAATCGATGCAGGGAACCTTCGAAAGATTGCTTCACGCAAATCCCAGCGATGCAGGAAGCCACCAAAATCTCCACTAAGGAAGCCGTATAGCGATCAGGCAATGTACGATACTTCATCAAAACCGTGATGATATGGGCCTCTCGCACCACCTTCGGTCTATTGGATTTATGTAATAATATAGTGGACAGATATGAAAATCGGTGTATGACAGGCTGGAACGACAAACCGCCTATACATCCAATTGAGTGGATAGCCCACGGAGCCACCGATGCAAATTCGCGATGCGAGAGATGAGGATCTGGCGGGAATAACCGCAATCTATAACGATGCCGTCGTCAATACCGCCGCCATCTGGAACGAGACCAAAGTGGATATCGCCAATCGCAGCCAGTGGCTGCAGGATCGGCACAAGCTCGGCTATCCGGTCCTGGTGGCAACCGACGACGACGGCGACGTGATCGGCTATGCCTCGTTCGGCGACTGGCGCGCCTTCGACGGCTATCGTCACACGGTCGAGCACTCCGTCTACGTCCGCAACGATCAATATCGCGGCGGCATCGGCAAGGCGCTCATGATCGCGCTGATCGAACGCGCCCGGGTGATCGGAAAACATGCGATGGTCGCGGGCATCGAGGCCGGCAATGAGGCCTCGATCCGGCTGCATGAGAAGCTCGGCTTCCAGCAGGTCGGCCTTCTGCCGCAAGTCGGCACGAAATTCGGGCGCTGGCTCGATCTCGCCTTTCTGCAGCTTCTGCTCGATCAGCGCACAGATCCTGCTTCCAAACCGACCGCCTGAAAGTGCTGACATCATGCCGATCACGGTGGCAACGCTCATTCTCGCCGGCATATCGCTGGTTCTGCAGAACGCATTGATGGTGCGGATCACTCAGTCGGTGTCGACCGTACTCATCACGCTCGTCATCAACTCCTCAGTCGGCCTGACGGCGCTGCTTGTGATCCTGATTTCCCGCAATGGCCTCGGCGGACTTGCGGAAGCGGCCGGCGCCATCAGGCCATGGGCCCTGCTGCCGGGCTTGCTCGGCTCGTTCTTCGTCTTTGCCGGCATTCTCGGATATCAGCGCCTTGGCGCAGCACCCACCATCGCGGTGCTCGTCGCCAGCCAGTTGTTGGCTGGCCTCGCCTTCGATGCCGCCATCTCCGGAAAGGCGACTGCCGGTCTCAGTGTGTGGCAGCTTGTCGGAGCATTGCTGCTCGTCGCCGGCGCCGCGCTCGTTGCCGGCCGAACTACAGCCTAAACCGCGACTTCCGCCGCGATCGCGGCATGCGGCTCGTAGCCCAGAACCTCGAAATCCTCGATGCGATAATCGTCGATACTGTCGGGACGGCGAAGCAGACGCAGCGTCGGGAACGGCCTCGGTTCGCGGCTGAGCTGCTCGCGGATCGCATCCAGATGGTTGAGATAAAGATGCACGTCGCCACCCGACCAGACCAGCTCTCCCATATCCATATCGACCTGCTGCGCGACCATAGCCAGCAAGGCTGCCTGCTGGCAGATATTGAAGGGATTACCCAGAAACAGGTCGCACGAGCGCTGGAAGACCATCAGGCTGAGACGCGGACGCTTCCCCCCCTCAGCCGAGATGTTCGATACGTGAAACTGATAGACCATATGGCAGGGATGCAGTGCCATATCGGCAAGTTCGCCGACATTCCAGGCGTGGAAGATCATGCGGCGGCTGCTGGGATTGGTCTTGAGGTCCTTGATGACCGAGGCGACCTGGTCATGCACCCGGCCCTCGGCATCGCGCCATTGCCGCCATTGCTTGCCATAGACCGGGCCGAGATCGCCCCACTTGAGCGCGAAAGCCTCGTCCTCGAGGACGCGCTTCTCGAAGGCAAGCTGATCGATATCCTCGCCCGTTGCCTTGCGATATTTCGCCAGCGGCCAATCGGTCCAGATCCGCACATTCTCCTTGAGGAGATTGCGGATATTGGTGTCGCCGGTCAGGAACCAGAGCATCTCCTTGACGGCAAGCTTCCAATAGACGCGCTTGGTGGTGAAGATCGGGATCTGTCCCTTGGAGAGATCGAAGCGCATCATCGCGCCGAGGCCGCTCAGGGTGCCGACGCCGGTGCGGTCGATCCGGCGATCGCCATGCTCCAGCAGGTGCGCCATCAGGTCGAGATATTGGTACTCCGGGTGACGAGCCATCTTCCGCTCCGAAATTGCTTGAATTTTCCGGGCGGCACGGATGCCGCAAACGGCAAACTGCCGCCGCGTGCCCGGCCGATTCCTTTTTTGCGATTTTAATGACAAGTGGGCGCGAAACCAACCGTGGCGGAAGGTAATTCGGATAAATCTGCTAGGTCTGCATGGCAAACCGATGTTTCGGCGAAGCATTTGTGACAATTGCCCTTCCCTTCGCCCGCGGAAAACACTATATCACCCATGCCGGTCTTCGGGCCGGCTATGGCGATAAATGAGCGGTGTAATAAACCTATTGGACCCGGGGGCGGTACCCGGCGCCTCCACCAAAAACCGGCCGGCAGAACTTGCGTCAGACCGGCTTTTGATGGGGGCGAAACAGGATCGACAAGGGTGTAAAGATCGACTTTTTGCTCGGCATTGTACCGCCGTTATCGGGCTAAAATTGTAGTTGCAAACGACAACTATGCGGAAGCTCGTCTCGCTGCTTAATCGCGGTGTGACACTTCAAATAAAGTCCTAAGGGGTCGCACTCTTAGGCGGGGTTCGAAGGCACCTGGCAACAGAAGCCTTCACCTTCTTCTCCAGTGCTATATTATAGATCGACATGCGGTGACTCGCGCACAGGGCTTTTCCCGCGGCGTTCAGCGTGGCATAAGCCTATAAAAAACATGGCCAACGAAAGACAGGAAAGCATGGGGCAGGATCATATCCGCTACGACATTTTGGCACAGGACGCCCTGCGTGGAGTCATCCGCAAGGTGTTGACCGAGGTCGGCGCCTCAGGCCGCCTGCCCGGCGACCACCATTTCTTCATCACATTTCTGACAGGCGCTGCCGGCGTGCGTATTTCGCAGCACCTCAAGGCGAAGTATCCCGAGCAGATGACCATCGTCATCCAGCACCAGTTCTGGGACCTGAAAATCACCGAGAGCCTGTTCGAGATCGGCCTGTCCTTCTCCGACGTTCCGGAAAAGCTGGTCGTCCCGTTCAATGCGATCCGCGGTTTCTACGACCCCTCAGTCAATTTCGAACTGGAGTTCGACGTGCCTTTGGCCGACGACGAGGAGGAAACCACCTCCGGCGAGATCACTGCCTATCCGGTGCCTGTCGAAGGCGAGGAAGCGCCGGCTCCGGCAGCCAAGGAAGGCGAGGAAAAGAAGCCGGGCTCAGTCGTCTCCCTCGACTCGTTCCGCAAGAAGCAGTAGCCATATTGGGGGGAGCATCTGCCTCCCCTTTCCACATCGGTAACAGGAAGAGCTCGATGAGCGCGGAAATCGTCAATCTGCGCCAGTTTCGCAAGAAGCAGGCCCGCTCGGACAAGGAAAAGCAGGCGGAGCAGAACCGCATCGCCTTCGGGCGAACCAAGGCTGAGAAGAACCTGACGACGGCGCTCAACGAAAAGACCGCAAAGGCGCATGATGCGGGTCGAATCGAGACCGAGAAGACCGAAGACTAGTTTCGGCCTTCAGATAAAAAACTTCAGAAATCAGTTGCTTACTTCCGCATTTTGAATCACTTTCGTAAATATCCCTCCATTTCCGATTTTTGATCGATCCGCCGATGATCCGTAAACATTCCGCGACGCTGCATGGCCATCGCACGAGCTTTTCCCTTGAGGATGCCTTCTGGACAGAACTGAAGGCTATCGCCAATGCGCGTGGCACGTCGCTCGCAGCGCTGATCTCCGAGATCGACGACGGGCGCGAGGCCGGCAGCAACCTCTCCTCCGCTCTCCGTCTTTATGTCCTCAAATGGCTGAAGGATCGCAACTGACGAGTTGCACGGGGGCTCACGACTCCATCGCGAGCACGCTTCACCCACCCAATATGGATCGGTTCGCGATTGCCCAGCCTATTGGGTGCCCAGCCTATTGGGCAACTCCCGGCAATTCATTGAAGTTCAAAGGTGCCGTCGTCTGCGGAGCCGGATTGTTGGATGCCGGCGGACGCTGAGCTTCGGCCCTGGCTCGCGCGTCGGCAGCAGCCTTGGCCTTGGCTGCCTCCTCCGCTGCCTGCTTGGCGCGCGCCTCTTCTTCGACCTGCTTTTGCGCGGCCGCCTGGCGGGCCAGATCGCGCAGCCGCTCCTCTTCCGCGCGACGCTGCTGCTCGATGGCGGCATCGCGCTGGCGCTGGGCCTCGCGCACGCCTGCTACATATTTATAGAGCCCCACCTCACGCCGCAGCCGTTGCTTTTCAAGCACATTGGCCTGCAAGCGCTCAACGCGGCGGCGCTCGCGCTCGAATGCGCGAACCGATAGGAAGCTGGTGACGTCGGTGACATCCATCGTCCGGCCAGGCGCTGCCAGCGGTCCGGCGAAATCAAGGCGCAAGGCCGGCTCCGCCCCGCTCTGCGCTTCCGCGCCGGCATTGAAATCAATGCCGAAAGACCCGCGCATACGCTCATCCGGCAGGCTGATTTCCGCATTGCCCGAGAGCTTTGCGAGATCGTTGCCGGTTGCAATATTGGACGCCCGCACCACACCCGTTGAAATGTTGAAGGGAATGCTCGTGGCCGGAAGGACAGCCTCGCCATTGTTGAGCAGCGTCTGCACGATCGGAAATACCTTGGCGGCGGTAATATCGCCTTGAATCTGATCCGTCGCCGAAAGCAAAGGCGGCAGGATAGAGAGATTGAGGCCACGCACATGCGTCTCGCCGAGCTTGATTTCTCCCGAGCCGCTGGCATTGGCGGCAAGGTCGGCAATGCTCTTGCCGCTCGCTTCGGCATTCATCGCAAGACCGAAGCGACCGGTGGCAAGTGGCGCCCCGTCGCGCTGCCAGGCAACGGCGGCAAGATCGCCATTGGTGAGACTGAGCTTCGTCTGCAGAAGGCCCGTACCGTCCGAATTGGCGAGCATTGCGCTGCCGCTCAGCGTGCCGCCGTTCCAGCCGCCCGTCAGGTCGTTCAGCCGCAACTCCTCGCCCCTATAGGCGGCATTGGCGGTGAAGTTCGAGATAGGGCCGAATATGCCGGGCCATACCTGCTTTGCCGAAAGCTTGACGCCGATGTCCATCCCGCTGAAGGCAGGCAAGCCGAGCTTGTCCTTGTTGAGGGCACCCGTTTTCGGATCGCTTATCGGCCCGTAGATGGCTTCCGCCAGCCAGTCGAGATCCACCTTGTCGAGCGCCAGTTCGCCCGATGCCTTGAGGTTCTGCGCCTTCCGATCAACGGTCAGCGTGCCGGACATGTTGTTGTCGGCAAACAGGCCCTTCATGTCGGAAAACACGATCTTGTCCGGGTTCAGCGCGGCATTGGCCTGGAATTTGACCGGCAAGCCAGAGCCCATCTGCGGAATGCCGATGCCGTTCATGACGAAATAGGGATCAATGTCAGCGCTGTCGAGCGATAGCGCCAAGTTGCCGTTGAGGAAGGTGGCGGGACGCACATCGACCTTGCCGTTCGCCGTGAACGACGTCTTGTCGGTCGCAAACGTCAGTGAGGCATCGGCCGGATCGGTGCCATTCGCAGATACTTTCAGCGTCAGGCGGCCGTTGGCGTCGGCCTCGACCGGCAGCGGATCAAGGCCCGCCTGACCGAACAGGATCGACGTCACCGAATTTTCCAGTGTTCCTTCCAGGGTCGTGGTGCCCTTGCCGGTGAAAGCCGAGAGATCCGACATGCGATAATCGAAATTGACGCGGCTGCCGTTGGAAACGCCGGCGAGCGTGACGGTCAGCGCATTGTCCTGATCGCCGCCAAGCGTCACCGCGCCGCGAAGCGCCGTGTTTCCATACCAGGCGGCATTGCGCACCAGCCGGTCCATGACGGGGTGTTGCGGCAGATGCTGGCGCAGCATTTCAAAAAACGGCCCCGGATCGGCGGCCTTGAAGGTGATCTCTCCCGATCCCTTGTAGTCGGAAGGCGAACCATCGGCGCGGCCCGTGGCGGTGATTTCGGCGCCGGCGACATTGCGCACCGAAAGCTTGTCGAGCGTCAGCGCACCGTCGGCTATCGAGAAGGAGGTATCGACATTGTCGGCCGGCACGCCGAAGGCCATGAACTTGTCGGCCTGCAGATGCGCGGTGATCCGGTGATCGAAGAGAGATTCGCCGGTATCCTGTCCCGTAAACAGCCCGGTCAGCGCCCTGAGTGCGTCGAGGTCGAGCGCGTCGCCGGTCAAGTCGACGGCAAGCTTCGGCGGGGTCTTGTCCGTCCCGCTCTGGCGATCAAGCCGGCCTTTCAGCGTAGCCGGGCCGATTGCGATCTCCAGATTGTCGAAACGCTGTTCTTCGCGCCGCAGGCTGACATCGGCAGAAAAACCGGCCTGACGCAACTGGCGGATCGCCGGATCGACGGACCCGACCAGCCACGAAGCCAGGCCGGAGGGCTGGTTGGACGCGACGACCAGATTGCCGATGAAATTCGGCTCGCCCTGTAGCATCAGATTGCCGCGCGCCTCGACCTGGGTGCGTCCGGGCATCGTGCCGATGGCATGGTCGATCTTCCATCCCGTCCCCGCCGGCTCCAGATCGAGCTGCACGTCGCGTATAGTCGTATCGCCCGCGACGATTGCCGGCAGCCTGAAGGTCGCCTTGCCAGGAACCTGCGGCACCGGGATTTCGGCGGCGATCGCAATCAGGCTGTTCAGACGCTGACGCACCGAGATCGCCGGATTCCGATTGGTCTTGCCGTTGGAACCCTTGTTGCCGCCGAGGCGGTTGACGTCGATCTGTTGCCCATCGGCCGTCAGCAGGAATTCCGGCTTGGAACCGGTATCGAGTGTCGCCTCGCCGGTGACCACATAAGGATCGTCGTCGGCGCCGACTTCGAGACGGTATTCGGGAACACGAATGCGATCATTCGTCAGCTCGAAACGGCCCTTGATGCGAGGCTGCGCCTTCTGATCGGCAGAATCACGGGCTTGCTTGTCGTTGACCCCGGCCGTGAAGGAACCCATGTAGTCGGGCTTGCTGTTGACGAGTTTCAGTTCGCCGTCGAGATCGACATTGAGGGGATGGCGATCCGGCATTAGCCTGGTTCGGACGCGCAAGACGCCGTTGTCGTCAGGCTGGCTGCTGGAAATGGTGAAATTGCCATGCTCGTTGTCGAGTGCCGCATCGCCCTCGATGCGCCATGGCCCGGCAAGCGACCTCGCCGACATCTGGGCGTTCAGGCCGGTGACATGCCGCGTTCTGCCCGTTTGCTCGTCGATGAAGAGAATATCGCCGTCTTCGACGTGAACGCTTTCGAGCACCACAGATTTCGCCGGAATTTCCGGCTGGCTGCCGCGCATCCAGTCCAGCGTACCGTCCTTCAGCAACCGCAGCCGCACCTTGGGCTTCGATACGCGCATGTCGAAGATCAGCGCTTCGCCGGAAAGGAAAGGCGCGAGTTCGGCATCCATGGAGAATTCGTCGATCTGCACGAGCGGCGTCCCATCGGCCTCCTGGCCGACGCGGACATCGTGCAGCGTCACCGATGGGAACGGCAGGAGGCGGGCATCCACGGTGCCGTGAACGGTCACCTTCTTGCCGATTATGCGGCTTGCCTGATCCTCGAAATTCTTGCGAAAATCGGTCCAGTCTATGAAGAGCGGAGCGAGCAGCGCCACGAACAGCACCACCACGAGCAACCCACCCAGAAAAACCAGGACCCTACCTAACAACGCGTATCGTCTCCAATCTTCATTCCCAACATGAGCCAAGCCGTCGCTTGTCAGAGCGCATACACGACATAACCTAGAATATGCACAGTTCTACCCGATCCCTGCCGATCACAGCAGTTCTTTTTAAGAGGTATGCCACCCCATCTAGCGCATACATGTGGCTTTTCGTGACAAAAACCGGAAAAGAGCGGCTGCAGCCTAGCCTCATTCGCGCGCGTAGCAAGCCAAGATCATGAAAATATTCCATCTTTCAGTGCCTGCGGAATATCTTTCCGGGATTGAAGATGGCATCCGGATCGAGCGACTCCTTGATCTGATGCATCAGATCGACCGCAGCGCCGAGTTCCTGTTCGAGAAACGCCATCTTGCCCTGCCCTATCCCGTGTTCGCCCGTACACGTGCCATCCATGGCGAGTGCACGCGCATTGAGGCGCCCAACGAAATCCTCGACGACGGCGATGCCTTGCGGAGTCTTGTCGTCGAACAGGACAAGCACATGGAAGTTGCCGTCGCCTGCATGACCGACGATCGGCGCCAGCAGGCCATGCGCCTCGATATCGGCCTGGGTCTCCGCAACGCATTCCGCCAGACGTGAGATGGGCACGCAGACATCGGTCGACAGGGCGGACAGCTCCGGCGCGAGCGCGCGGCAGGCCCAATAGGCATCGTGGCGGGCCTTCCAGAGCTTGTTGCGCTCTTCCGCATTGCTCGTCCAGAGGAACTCGCCCCCGCCGCACTCCGCCGCGATCTCGGCAAACTGCGCCGATTGTAGCGCGACGGTCTCGTCCGTGCCATGGAATTCGAGAAAGAGCGTCGGCTTCTCATCATAGGTCAGGCCGGAATAACGATTGCACGCCCGTATCTGTACGGCGTCGAGCAGCTCGATGCGGGCGACGGGAACACCCATCTGGATCGTCATGATGACGGCATCGCAGGCCGCCTTGATATCCGGAAAGGCGCAGGCGCCGCCGGCGATCTTCTGCGGAATGCCTTGCAGACGCAGCGTGATCGAGGTCAGCACGCCGAGCGTGCCTTCAGCGCCGACGAAAAGCCGTGTCAGATCGTAGCCGGCCGATGATTTCTTGGCGCGTCGCGCGGTGCGGATTTCCTCGCCATTGGCGGTAACCACGGTCAGGGACAACACATTGTCCTTCATCGTCCCGTAGCGCACCGCATTCGTGCCCGAGGCGCGCGTCGATGCCATGCCACCGATCGAAGCATTGGCGCCCGGATCGATCGGAAAGAACAATCCGGTGTCGCGAAGATAGGTGTTGAGCTGCTCGCGCGTGACGCCGGGCTCGACGATACAATCCAGATCCTCGGCATTGACTTCGAGAATGCGGTTCATACGGCTGAAATCAATGGAAATTCCGCCCTGCGGCGCATTGACCTGACCTTCGAGCGAAGAACCCATGCCGAAGGGAATGACCGGAACCTTGTGTTCTGCGCAGGCATTGACGACGGCCCGCACATCCTCGCTGGTTTCCGCAAAAACCACACCGTCAGGAAGCTGCGGCGGGATATAGGTCGTCGTGTGGGCGTGCTGGGCGCGAAAGCTTTCGCCGGTCTGGAAACGCTCCCCGAAAGCCTGTTTGAGAATGCCGAGAACGGCCGATATCCCCGCCTCGTTGCGTGCTCCCGCCTTCGCATCAGCCAGAACCATAATCCGAATCTCCCATCGCGATCATCCAAGGGCGTTAACCCTCTTGTCGGTTCTATGGGACATCGGCGCGGCGCTGTCCAGTCATGAAAATAAACAGCAATTGCTGTGCCGTCCTACCTCTCAAATCTTTGATCCGGATCGATTTCGGCGGCGCGGGCAGCCGGCTGTCCTGATGAACAGCGCGAGCAGGAAATCGCCCATTTTTTTAGCAGAATGCCGAGCAAACTGATCATCGGCGATAAACTTCCCTGATGCCGAGCTCAGTAATCGGCGGAGCGCCGGCATTACTCCATCGACTGGCATGGGTCTTGCTTTTTGCCTTGCAGCTTTCACACAGCCTGATTGGAAGGATTTTCGATGAAGCGCAGACAATTGCTCATGGCACTCGGCATCGCGATGGCCGCGATGGGATCGCTTTCCGCCCCGCATACGGCTCGGGCGGATGCCCTGAGCGACATAACCTCGCGTGGCACGCTCCGCGTCGCCGTTCCGCAGGACTTCCCGCCCTTCGGCAGCGTCGGCACGGATATGGCGCCAATGGGCTATGACATCGACATGGCCAACCTGATCGGCGAAAAGCTTGGTGTGAAGACCGAGCTTGTGCCGGTCACCAGCGCCAACCGTATCCCCTATCTGCAGACGAACAAGGTCGATCTGGTGATTTCGAGCCTCGGCAAGAACGCCGAGCGTCAGGCCGTCATCGACTTTTCCGATGCCTATGCACCCTTCTTCAACGGGATCTTCGGCCCGGCCGACACTGCCGCCGCCAAGCCGGAGGATCTTTCCGGCAAGACGATCGGCGTCACCCGTGGCGCCATCGAGGATCTGGCGCTGACGAAGGTCGCGCCACAGGATGCGACGATCAAGCGCTACGAAGACAATAACGGCACCATCTCGGCTTTCCTCTCCGGCCAGGTACAGTTGATCGCCACCGGTAACGTCGTGGCGGCAGCGATCCTTGCCAAGAACCCGCCGAAAAAGCCCGAGATGAAATTCCTCATCACCAACTCCCCCTGCTACATCGGCCTGAACAAGAGCGAGCCGGCCCTGCAGAAGAAGGTCGATGAAATCATTGCCGCCGCCAAGGCCGATGGAACGCTGAACAAGATCTCGCAGAAGTGGCTCGGTGCCGACCTTCCTGCCGGCTTCTGATCAACGCGCGACGGACCGCACCGCTAACTGGCTGTGCGGTCCGTCCGAGCGAGGCATCTTCCCATGCGCTATCATTTCGACTTCGGCTGGCTCGCCGAATATTACCCGGTCCTGATCAAGGGCGTCCTCGTCACCCTGGAGCTGACCCTGATCGGCGCCGTGCTAGGCATCATCCTCGGCATCGCCTGCGCCTGGGTGCGCGCGCTTGGCCCGCGCTGGCTCAAGCCCCTTGTCGCCACTTATGTCGAGCTGATCCGCAACACGCCCTTTCTGATCCAGCTGTTCTTCATCTTCTTCGGCTTGCCCGGCATCGGCGTCCAGATGAACGAGATGACGGCGGCCAATCTCGCTATGATCATCAATCTCGGCGCCTATAGCTGCGAGATCATCCGTGCCGGCATACAGGCAACGCCGCGCGGCCAGTTCGAGGCCGGCGCCAGTCTCGCGATGACACCATTCGAAACCTTCCGCCATGTCGTCCTCGTGCCCTCCCTGCAACGCATCTGGCCGGCGCTGTCGTCCCAGGTCGTCATCGTCATGCTCGGCTCGTCGGTCGTCTCGCAGATCGCGGCGGAGGATCTCACCTTCGCGGCAAACTTCATCCAATCACGCTCATTCCGTGCCTTCGAAGCCTATTTCGTGTCCACGGCGATCTATCTGGTGCTGGCGATCCTGCTACGGCAGGCACTTGCAGGCGTGGGCGCATTGATCTTTCCACGCAGGGCCAGCCGATGATCCAGTTCACCACATGGGATATTCTTCGCGGCCTGCTGCTGGCCACACGCTGGACGATACTTCTGTCGCTGGTCTCCTTTGCCGGAGGCGCCATCGTCGGCGCGACGCTGCTGTTCCTGCGCATCGGCAAGCGCAAGGCCGGCCGCATCGCCGTCAAATACTTCGTCGAGCTGTTTCAGGGCACGCCGCTGCTGATGCAGCTCTTCCTCGCCTTCTTCGGCCTCGGCCTGTTCGGCATCGACGTGCCGGCATGGCTGGCCGCCGGCGCCGCCCTCACCCTCTGGTCGGCAGCCTTCCTCACCGAAATCTGGCGCGGCTGCGTCGAGGCGGTCGCCAAAGGCCAATGGGAGGCCTCCGCCAGCCTCGGCATGGGTTATTTCCAGCAGATGCGCTACGTCATCCTGCCGCAGGCGCTGCGCATTGCCGTGCCGCCGACGGTCGGCTTCTCCGTTCAGGTCGTCAAGGGCACGGCCCTCACCTCCATTATCGGCTTCGTCGAGCTGTCAAAGGCCGGCACCGTCATCACCAATGCGACCTTCCAGCCATTCACCGTCTATGGCTTCGTCGCCCTCATCTATTTTGCCCTGTGCTGGCCGCTGTCGAAGAGCAGCCAGATCCTGGAAAGGAAGCTCAATGTCGCTCATCGAGGTCACTGAAGTCCGCAAGAGCTTCGGCAGCAACGAGGTTCTGAAAGGCATCAATCTTGATGTCGAGCCCGGCGAAGTCATCGCCATCATCGGCAAGAGCGGTTCGGGAAAATCGACGCTGCTGCGCTGCATCAACGGGCTGGAGACGATCAACGACGGTTCGATCTCGGTCGCAGGTGCGCAGCTCCTGCCCGATGACTTACACTTGAAAGCGCTCCGGCTGAAGGTCGGCATGATCTTCCAGCAATTCAATCTGTTTCCGCACCTGACGGCGGGACGCAACGTCATGTTGTCGCAGATGGTCGTCAAGAAGATCGCCAAGGCCGAAGCGGAGGCCATGGCGCGGAAAATGCTCGATCGCGTCGGTCTCGGGCACAAGTTCGACGCCTATCCGGACGAGCTCTCCGGCGGCCAGCAGCAACGCGTCGCCATTGCCAGGGCACTCGCCATGCAGCCGATCGCGCTTCTCTGCGACGAGATCACTTCCGCACTCGACCCGGAGCTGGTGGCAGAAGTTCTCGCCGTTGTGCGCGAACTGGCAGGTGAAGGCATGACGCTGCTGATGGTCACGCATGAGATGAAATTCGCCCGCGATGTCTGCTCCCGCGTCGTCTTCATGCATCAGGGCCGGGTTCACGAAATCGGCCCACCGAGCGACGTGTTCGCCAACCCGCAGACGCCGGAACTCAAGCAGTTCCTCGGCCACCACTGAAAGCCGGTCAGCCTCGTTGTCCGGCTGCTCGCACCATCCCGCTCCATGCACCCGGTGCGATGCCGAAAGTCTTTTTGAAATGCCGAGTCAAATGGCTTTGATCGGCAAAGCCGGTGGCAGCGGCGACTTCGGCGATCGACTCGCCGCTGCCGATCAGGAGCTTCGCCTGCTGCAACCTGCGCATCAGCAGGAATCGATGCGGGCTGGTGGCGAAGGCAGCGCGGAAATGCCGGGCGAGCGCGAAACGATCGAGGCCGGTGATGCGCTCGAGTTCCTGTGAGTCCACGCCGCGCGTGACATGCGCCTCGAGATAGTCGCGGGCGGCCTTCACCTGGCCCCAGGCGATGCTGCCTAGCGGCCTTGGCGGCAGACGCGCGTGTTGCGCGAGACCATCCGCCAGGCGGGATACGAAATCGTCGACGAAGAGGTCATCCAGCTCACGATCGAGTTCGCCCAGCGCCGCCAGCAGCAGCCCGGCGAGCCGATCATCCCTAACGATCGGATCGTCGACGAAAGGCAGGCCGATACGTGCCGCCTCCAGGCATTGAAACAGTACCGAAGGCTCGAGATACAGCATGCGGTAAACGAGCCCGTCCTCGGTCGCAGCTCCGCCATCGTGCAGTTCGTCCGGATGAAGGATAATCACCCGCCCCGGCAGGCTGTAGCGCTGCTCGCCACGGTAACGGAATGTCTGCACGCCCCGCATGGTGACCCCGAGCGCATAGGTATCGTGCCGATGCAGATCGAAGGCATCGCCGCGGAATTGCGCCTGGATGCGCTCGATGCCGGGATAGGCGGGTGCCGACAGGATGCGGTTTGCCTCCGGCGTCACGCACAAACGTTCAAGACCCTCGAAGATCTGTCCGGCTACATCCTTTTGCAATGTCCCATTCTCAGACTGCATGAAAGTGACCATCGATGTTCGATACGAAAATCGCGATCGTTTTGCGAAGCGACCTTCAATCCTGGCAAAAGCTGAACGTAACTGCCTTCCTGTCGACAGGCATAGCCGGACAACATCCTGACATCATCGGCGAAGCCTATCGCGATCGCAACGGCAACGTCTACAACGCATTGTCGATCCAGCCCATCATCGTGCTTTCGGCCGACCAAGAGAGTATCGCCGCCATTCATCGCCGCTCGCTGGAACGCGGCGTCACCTCCTCTGTCTTCATCGAGGAAATGTTCTCGACCGGTCACGATGTCGCCAATCGCGCCGTCTTCTCCGAATTCGCGCCCGACGACGCCAAGGTTGTCGGCATAGCCATCCGCGCTGATAAGAAAATCGTCGACAAGATCACCAAGGGCGCAAGCATGCACGCGTGATAAATGCACATAAGAAAACGGCCGGATCGCAAGATCCGGCCGTTTTCGTTGAAAGGGCTTAGCCGTTCTGGGTGATCGGCGCGATCTGGATCTCGACGCGGCGGTTCTGGGCGCGGCCGGCTTCGGTCGCATTGGATGCAACCGGCTGCGACGGGCCGAAACCGATGGCCGACATGCGGCGCTGATCGATACCCTGGCTGCCGAGGTAGGAGGCAACCGAGCCGGCTCGCCGTTCGGACAGATCCTGGTTGTGCTGCAGGCTGCCGGTCGAATCCGTATGGCCGTTGACGTCGATCAGCGTGCGGTTGAACTTGCGCAGAACGATCGCGACCGAATTCAGCGTCGCGAAGAATTCCGGCTTGATCGCATCCTGGTCGATATCGAAGGTGATTGCCGACGGCATGTTCAGGATGATGCGGTCGCCAACGCGGGTCACCGAAACGCCGGTTCCCTGCAGCTGCGCGCGCAATTCGGACTCCTGCTGGTCCATATAATTGCCGATGCCCGCACCTGCGAGCGCCCCGACGCCAGCGCCGATCAGCGCTGCATTGCGGCGCGAAGACGGCGAATGACCGATGAGAAGGCCGGCCACAGCACCAACGCCCGCACCGAGTGCCGCACCGCCTGCCGTGTTGGAGACTTTCTGCTCCCCTGTATAGGGGTCGGTGGTCGTGCATGCGTTCAAAAAGGCTGCCGCTAGGGCAAGAATGGCAATTTTCTTGATCATAGAATCGTCGCTCTCCGGTTCGATGGCCGCAGCAGATATGAAGCATTGCGGCAATATCATGAAGAGAAATCTTATCCGGACCTTTGTCCCCTGTGCATAGAGCATCGGCGAAGCTTTTGAGGGTGCCGGCTCATCCGGAAAGGCGGAGCCGTCCATCTGCCGGCCTCCCCACCCCCCAACGGCAATCAGCGATTCTGGAAGAGTTGCAGAACCGTATTGTAGCTCGCATTGGCAATCGAGAGCGATTGCAGCCCGAGTTGCTGCTGGGCTTGCAGCGCCATAACCTTGCTCGACTGCTGCTCCATATCGGCATCGACAAGTTTGCCGACACCGCTGGTCAGCGAATCGTTGAGATTCTTGGCGAACTCGGTCTGAAGGTTGATGCGCGCTTCGAGGGAGCCGAAGGCGGACCCGATTGTCTTGAGCTGGTTCAGCATTCCCGTCACGGTGTTCACCATGTCGACGATGGCGCCCCGGGTCGTATTCGCATCGAGCGAGATTTCCACCTGGCCGCTCGTATTGCCGTTCTGGCTGCTGATAAGCACGTAGTTCTTGGCAGCACCTGCCTCCGTCGCGAAGGAGGTCGAGGTCAGCACGCCATATCCGCCGGTGCCACTTGACTGATCATCGATCAGATAACGCGCATCGGCCGATGTGATCGGGCCGGTCGTCGAGCTCACGCCTGCATAATTCAGCATGCCGATCGTAACCGTTCCGTTGCTGCCGCGAATGAGAGAGCCCGGCACTTCATGCGGAGCGGTCGGATCGGTGCCGTCCCGCAACACGGTCCAGTTGACACCGTTGAAGGTCGCCGACTCCCCCACGCTGCGCAGCTGCTGCTTGAGCTCGGTGAGCTCGTCATTGAGCGTCGTCTTGTCGACGCTGGTCTCATAAGCGCCGACAAGCTTCGTCCTGATCTCAGTCACGACGTCGATTGCGCTGCTGACACCCGTGGAGGCGGTGCTGACGGTGGAAGCGGCGAGACCGAGCGCATCCTGAACCGACGAAATCGCGCCGATGTCGGTATGCGTCAGAGTCGAGATTTTCCAGTATGTGGCATTGTCTTGAGCCGATTGCACCCGCAGGCCGGATGACATCTGCCGTTGGGCATTGCCCAGTTTGATTTGGGTGTCCCTCAGCACTTCCAGTGCTGTATTCACGGAGGGACTAACCCTGATGAAGGTCGAAAAAACACTCACGACACATGAACTCCGGACGCAACAATACGCAACAGATACAAGGAAACATTGGAACCTTGCCGCGGGCGCTCATGCGCGCGGGCCGAGCGTGTCGGCGAACGGGGAGCAAGGCAAAAACAACACCTTCGCTCCAGCGGTTACATGCCGCTATGATTAGCAAACATACTTAATAAAGCGCTAAGCGACACGCTTGATTCACCATAAATAAGCGCAGGAGCGGCAACAGGCGCAACCCGCCCGTGCCCGCCCTATTCCGCGGCCCTTAGATTCGCGAGCTTCGAGCGCAGCGCCGCGTCAGACATCTCGTCATGCAGACGTTGCTCCTCGTGCGTCTGCGGCTTTGCAAAACGCGCAATCAGCAGATAGGCGACCGGCGTGATGTAAAGCGTGACCAGCGTCGCGAACCCGAGGCCGCCGACGATGACCCAGCCGAGCGCAATGCGCGCCTCGGCACCGGCACCTGCGGCAAAGACGAGTGGTACGCCACCGAGAATGGTCGCGATCATCGTCATCATGACCGGCCGCAGGCGTAGCGCGCAGGCTTTTTCGATCGCCTCGCGCACGCTTTCGCCCTTGTCGCGGAGCTGGTTGGCGAATTCGACGATCAGGATGCCGTTCTTCGCCATGACGCCGACAAGCAGCACCAGGCCGATCTGGCTGTAGATGTTGAGGCTCGAACCGGTGATGACAAGCGCAAAGACGGCACAGGCGAGGCCGAGCGGCACTGTGGACATGATGATGACCGACGACAGCACGCTTTCGAATTGCGCGGCCAGCACCAGGAAGATGATAACGATGGCAAAGCCGAAGGTGAGCGCCATGCCGCTGGAGTTTTCCTCCAATGTCGCCGCTTCGGCGAGCGGCATCAACCGCGCACCGGCCGGCAAGAGCGGCGTGGCGATCCGTGTCACCTCGTCGACCGCCTGCCCGAGCGACATGCCGTTCTTGAGCCCGACGGTGATCGCGACGGAAGCCAGCTGCTGCTCGCGGGTCAACTGCGGCGCAACCGCATTCTCCTTCAGCGACGCAATAACCGACATCGGCACGATCTTGCCGTCGGCGGTCTTCAGGAAGACGTTTTCGAGATCCGTGGGATCGTCGATCGGCCGCATCGTCGACGTCAGCAGCACCGGATAGGATTCGCCGGCGACGAACACGTCGACCACCGAACGCCCCTCAAGCAGCGACTGCAGCGCGATCGAAAGGCCCGCAATATCGACCCCAAGATCGGAAGCGCGCTCCCGATCGATGGTAACGGAGACCTGGGCCTGTGTCGGCTCGTTGTTGAGCCGTGGCGTGTCGAATCGGCCTGTCTTGTCGAGTTCCTCTACCAGCTTCAGCGCCGCCTCGGTCAGCGCCTCGTGATTGTTGCCGATGAGAGCCATTTGCAGGCCGCTGCCGGCGCCGCGAATTCTCAGGCTGTTGGCCTGGATGACATTGCCGCGAAGCGCCGGCACGCCGGCCATGGCACGGTTGATGTCAGTGACGATGTCCTGCTGCGTACGATGGCGCTCGCTCCAGGGCGCCAGCGTCAGCACCATGAAACCGCTGTTCTTCTGGCTGTTCATGCCTGATATCGCATAGATATTTCTTATATCGCCGCTATCCATCAGCGGCTGCAGCCGCTCTTCCACGCGCTGCAGCTGGTCCTTCGTGTAATCGAGACCGGCACCCTGCGGCGTGGTGAGACGCAGCATGACCATCGCGCGGTCCTCGCTAGGCGTCAGCTCGCTTTTCACGTTCATGAACGCGAAAACAGCGGCGGCTGAAAACGCCGCGCAGAAGACGATGACAACAAGAGGCGCATTGAGACAGGCCTTGAGCGTACGGCGATAGACACCGGAGAAAAGCTCGCCGAAACGCCCGAGCGCGCCATGCTCCTCGCGCATCTCCTTGGTCAGCATCCGCGAGGCGAGCATCGGGCACAGCGTCAGTGCCACGATCGACGAGAGGCCCACGGAGAAGGCAAGCACGAAACCGAACTCACGGAACAGGCCACCCACCTGCCCCGGCAGGAACGACAGCGGAATGAACACGGCGGCAAGCGTCGCCGTCGTCGCGATGACCGCGAAGAACACCTCCCGCGTGCCGAGCACGGCGGCCGCCCGCGGCCCGATCTTCTCGGCTCGACGGCGCACGATATTCTCCAGCACGACGATGGCGTCGTCGACCACGAGGCCGGTCGCAAGCACGATCGCCAGCAGCGTCAGAATATTGACCGAGAAGCCGACCATATAGAGCGCGGCAAGCGTGCCGATGAGCGCCACCGGCATGGTGACGACCGGGATCAGCGTCGCCCGCCAGTCGCGCAGGAAGAGATAGATGACCGCCGTGACGATCAGCGCCGACAGCACCAGCGCCAGCACGACTTCATGGATCGCACCCTGAATGAACAGGGCGTCATCGCTCGTCACAACGATGCGCGTACCGTTAGGCAGCGATTTCGACAGCTGTGCGACGACCGCCTTCACGCCTTCGGAAATATTCAGCGTGTTCGACTGCGCCTGGCGGATGATGCCAAGACCGACGCCCTGTACGCCGTTCGAGCGGAGTGCCGTCGTGCCGTCCCGCGGTCCGAGTGTCACGGTCGCGACATCGGAAAGCCGCACGCGATCCTTAATGATCAGCCGGGAAAAATCCTCCGGCGTCTGCAATGCGGCCGTGGCACGCACGACGATATCCTGACGCGCGCTCTTCAACGATCCGGCCGGCACGTCGAGTGCGGCGGTCGAAAGTGCCGTCGTCAGATCGCCGATCGTCAGGCCACGCCCGGCAAGCGCCGCCTGATCGACATCGATGCGGAAGACCTTCTCCTGATCGCCATAAAGCTCGACATCGGCGACGCCCTCGACCGAAGCGAGCCTGTCCCGGATTTCCTTGTCGACGAGTTGCGTCAGGTCGTCCATCGTCATCGTGCTGGACGTGACGGCGAGGCGCATGATCGGCTGCGAGTCCGAATCCGCCTTGACGATCTGCGGCGCATCCGCCTGATCGGGCAATTGTTCGGCGATGCGGCCGATGGCGTCGCGGACATCATTGGCCGCAACCGAAAGATCGGTGGCGTCGGAAAACTCCAGCGTCACCCTGCTCTGGCCGAAGGACGAGCTTGAAGAGACCGATTTCAGACCGCTGACGCGAGCCACCGCCCCTTCGATGATTTTCGTCAGCTCCTGATCGACGGTCTGCGGCGATGCACCGTCGAACACGGTTCTGACAGTCACGACAGGACGATCGACATCAGGCAGTTCGCGCACCTCGACGCCGAAATAGGCGGCAAGACCGGCAACCACCATCAGCGTATTGAAGACCAGCGCCAGGATCGGCCGCCGCACGAAGAGTGCGGTAAAGGACTGCTTGGCAGCAGCCGAGCCGGCATTCGTCGCGTCATCGCCATCCGTCATCATTGGGTAATGACCTCCCTGGCGTCGGCGACATCACGGGCAAAGCGAACCGCGCCGCCCTCGGTCACGCGCTGCAATCCTTCGATGACGATGAGATCGCCATTGTGGAGTTCGCCTCTGACCAAAACGGCATCGGGATTGCGCTGCACGATGCTGACACGCACTTTCCTCGACTTGCCGTCGACAACGCGCCAGACATGAGCGCCCGCGCCATCCCATTGCACGGCCAGAGGATCGACGGAGGGGTAGGATTCGCCGGCAAAGCGCATGCCGACATTGAAGGACATGCCGGCACGCAGCTCGTCGGAGGCATTGTCGATGCGGGCGCGTACGCGCAGCGTCCGGCTCGCGCCATCGACACGATTGTCGATCGCCTCGACGGCACCCGAAAACGCACGCCCCGGCAGCGCCACAGACGTCGCTTCCACCGACTGATCGACCTTGACGGTATTGGCAAAGCGCTCCGGCACCCAATAATCCACCAGGATTTCCGAGCGGTCGTCCAGCATGACGATGTTGGTCGCCGTCGTCACGTTGTCGCCGACGACCACAGGCACGATACCGACGATACCGTCGATCGGCGCGACGACATCGCGACGCTTCAGCGCCAGCTCAGCCGATTGCAGCGCGAGCTTGGCGCCCTGCTCGACGATCTCGGCATCGAACACATCCATGCGCGAAACGGTGGATTTGATATTGCGGTAGAGCTGGGATTTTTCGACAGCGCTCTTCAGCGCCACTTCCGCCTGGCCACGGGCGATGATCTGCTCGTCGTCGTCGAGACGCGCCAGCACTTGGCCCTGCTTGACCCTGTCGCCGGACTTGATGAGGATTTCCCGGATCGTGCCCGCCGCCTGCGGCATGACGACCACCGAACGGATGGCATCACCGGTACCGATCGCGCTCAGGCGATCGTTGACGATGCCGCTGACCACAGGTTCGGTCACGACAAGCGGTATGTTCTGACCGCGCCGCCCGCCGGAGCTTGCCTTCGTCTCTGTTTTCCCGTCGGCCGCGTCATCGCGCGGTGCGATCCAGGCCACGACGGCTTCGGGAACACCGACCTTCTGCAGCAGGCCTGCCGCACTCGGCACGAAGGCCACGACAGCGGCAATGCCGGCTGCCAGCAAGAAAAAAGACAAGGAAAGCTGCTTCCAGGCGGTCATGCACGTCTCCGGCTCGTTGTGTCAGAGGCGATGAAATCGCGTCGTTGGTTTTCTGTACGGCCCCTCTCACCCAGCGCACTTAACCGGGGGCCAAATTCGGATCAGCCGGCTCTATAAAGCAAGATTGTGCCCGATTTGCTGCAATATCGTGTCTTTGAGCATATGCGGCAAGTTTTGCCACAGATTATGACAAAGTTGCAATCTCGGCGCGGACAACGAGACGTTTCAGCGGCGCCTCGGTCGATCCATTCCGATATGAAAAATGGCCTTCCCGCGGGCATTTTACCCTGTGAATGTGCACTTTTTGTTCTAGTTTCGGCCCGTTTCTTTTGCCTTTCAGGGTAGAATCATTACATTGGACCGCATGACCATTGGACATGACGATATTCCCTTCTTTGACGAGGAGCCGGAGCACCTGGCGCCGCGACGCCCCGCACCGGCTGCCGGCGGCATCGGCGGCGGCATTGCCGCCCGCGCCATGGCGGCACGCGACAGCGGCCGCCGGCCGGACTATCTCTCGGGCCTCAATGCCGAGCAGGCGGAAGCTGTGGAAACACTCGACGGCCCCGTTCTGGTGCTTGCGGGCGCCGGCACCGGCAAGACGCGCGTGCTGACCACCCGCATCGCCCATATCCTGTCCACCAACCGCGCCTTCCCCAGCCAGATCCTCGCCGTCACCTTCACCAACAAGGCAGCACGCGAGATGAAGGAACGTATCGCGCTGCTCGTTGGCGGTGCCGTCGAAGGCATGCCCTGGCTCGGCACTTTCCACTCGATCGGCGTCAAGCTGTTGCGCCGTCATGCCGAACTGGTCGGCCTCACCTCCAGCTTTACCATTCTCGATACCGACGATGTCATCCGCCTGATCAAGCAATTGATCCAGGCGGAAGGGCTCGACGACAAGCGCTGGCCGGCCAAACAGTTCGCCGGCATGATCGACACCTGGAAGAACAAGGGTCTGAGCCCGGCCGAAATTCCCGAGGGCGATGCGCGCGCTTTTGCCAACGGCAAGGGCCGCGAACTCTATGCCGCCTATCAGAACCGCCTGAAGACGCTGAACGCCTGCGACTTCGGCGATCTTTTGCTGCATCCGATCAATATGTTCCGGCAGAATCCTGATATTCTCAAGGATTATCACCAGCGCTTCCGCTACATCCTGGTCGACGAGTATCAGGACACCAATACGGCGCAGTATATGTGGCTTCGCCTGCTGGCGCAGCGGCCGAAGGGCGAGCTGCAGAATGTCTGCTGCGTCGGCGACGACGACCAGTCGATCTATGGCTGGCGCGGCGCGGAAGTGGACAACATCCTTCGCTTCGAAAAGGATTTTCCCGGCGCCAAGGTCATCAAGCTTGAGCGCAATTACCGCTCCACCGAGCATATTCTCGGTGCCGCCGCGCATCTGATCGCTCACAATGAGGGCCGGCTCGGCAAGACTCTGTTCACCGATCGCTCCGATCCCGACGACGTCAGGGTGCAGGTACACGCCTCCTGGGACTCCGAGGAGGAAGCCCGCGCCATCGGCGAAGAGATCGAGCAGCTGCAGCGCAACAAGCACAATCTCAACGACATCTCGATTCTCGTGCGCGCCTCCTTTCAGATGCGCGAATTCGAAGACCGCTTCGTCACGCTCGGCCTGAACTACCGCGTTGTCGGCGGCCCTCGTTTCTATGAGCGCCTCGAAATCCGCGATGCCATGGCCTATTTCCGCCTCGTCTGCCAGCCGGCCGACGATCTCGCCTTCGAGCGCATCGTTAACACGCCGAAGCGTGGCCTCGGCGACACCACCGTGCGCGCGCTGCATGATTATGCCCGCGCCCGCGATATTCCGATGCTGGCGGCGGCGACCGATATCATCGAAACCGACGAGATGAAGCCGAAGGCGCGCAAGGCACTGTTCGACGTCGTGCAGTCCTTCCGCCGCTGGCAGGGCCTGCTCGAAAACACGCCGCATACCGAGCTTGCCGAGCAGATCCTCGAAGAGTCCGGCTATACGGACATGTGGAAGAACGACAAATCGGCGGAAGCGCCGGGACGCCTGGAAAACCTGAAAGAGCTCATCCGCTCGATGGATAGTTTCGAATCCATGCGCGGCTTCCTCGAGCACGTGTCGCTGGTCATGGACGCCGAGCAGAACGAGAATCTCGACGCCGTCTCCATCATGACGCTGCACTCCGCCAAGGGTCTGGAATTCGACACGGTGTTCCTGCCCGGCTGGGAGGAAGGCTTGTTTCCGCATCAACGCTCGCTCGACGAAAGCGGCCGGGCAGGTCTGGAGGAAGAGCGCCGCCTCGCCTATGTCGGCATCACCCGCGCCAAGCGCCGCTGCCACATATGGTTCGTCTCCAACCGCCGTATCCACGGCCTCTGGCAATCGACCATCCCCTCCCGCTTCCTTGACGAGCTGCCGGAAACGCATGTTCAGGTCGCTGAAGTCGAGCAATCCTATGGCGGGTATGGTCGCGGCGGCTACGGCCAGTCGCGTTTCGACAAGGCCGAGCCCTTCGCCAATTCCTATTCGACGCCCGGCTGGAAGCGCGCGCAGGCAAACCGCAACGACGCAACCCGCGACAATTGGGGCAGCCGCTCGGGTCACGCCGTCGAACGCATCGGCTATGGCGAAAGCGGCCCGAAGGTGCGCACCATCGACGGCGAGCTGGTGGCCAAATCCACCTCCACCGAACCCTCGAAATTCACCATCGGCGACCGCGTCTTCCACATCAAGTTCGGCAACGGCAATGTCTCCGGGATCGAAGGTAACAAGCTGACGATCGAATTCGACCGCGCCGGGCAGAAGCGCGTGCTGGACGGGTTTGTGGAGAGGGTTTGATCGGAAAAAGCGGGCCATCTGGTTTGGGACTAGAGGGTCGAGCCCCGTGCAATCGCAAGGATCAGGCTGATCGAGAAGACAAATCCCGATTGGCGAGACTTAGACCGTGAGCGCTGGTGAAACCTCACGCCCTGCGAGCACCTGCTTATCCCGGTCCTTCAGCCACAATCCAAATTCCTTGACCACGGCCACCACCTTCTCCAACCGGCGCCCATCCCCTGTCAACGAATATTCAACCTTCACCGGAACCGTCGGATAGACCGTGCGGCGGATAAGGCCTGCCTGCTCCAACGCCCGCAGATCAAGCGTCAGCATTCTTTGCGAGATGCCGGGCATCAGCCGCCGCAACTCGTTGAAGCGCTTGGGTTCATCGACCAGGTAGGAGACGATCAGCAGCCGCCAGCGCCCCCCCAGCAAATGCATCGCCTCCTCGACTGAACAGCCCGTGACGGTCTTTTTCATTGCGCATACCTCATGCGCAAGCTGGTATAATTTTTGTACCTAGATGTCAAACTTTTCCGTTCTTACTATTCCATACCAAGCGGACTACATGCTCCAGCGACAGTCTTTCCAACCGGAAGCTGGCACTGGAAACCACCATGGAGATCCCTCGTGAAACTGTATTATCTGCCGGCAAGCTGCTCGCTCTCGCCCCATATCGTCATCAACGAACTCGGCCTGGACGTGGAATTGATCAAGGTCGATCATACCAGCCACAAGACCGAGACCGGGCTGGATTTCTATGACATCAACCCGCACGGCTATGTCCCCCTTCTCGAATTCGCCGACGGCAGCCGTCTCAGGGAGGGACCGGCCATCGTCCAGTATCTGGCGGATCTGAAGCCCGAATCCGGACTGGCTGCGGCCGCCGGCACGATGGAACGCTACAAGCTGCAGGAAATGCTCGGTTTCCTGTCGACTGAGATCCACAAGGGATTCATCCCGCTTCTCTATGCGCGGCTGGCGGGAAACTATGTCGAGACGGCGAGACCGAAGCTCGAAAAGCGGTATCAATGGATCGACGCGCACCTCGCCGACCGCCCCTTCCTCATGGGCGACAGCTTCACGGTTGCCGATGCCTATCTGTTTGCACTGACCGGATGGGGCCAGGCCGCATGGCTCAAATCCTACTATAAAGCCGGCATCCATTTCGACGAACTGCGCAATCTCCAGGCCTGGTATGGCCGCATGAGGCAACGCGATGCGGTGCGTAAATCCATCCTGGAGGAAGGACTGGCGTTTGACTGATAGCCATCATGGCGAACAGCAAGAGAAAAGCCACCGCGAGACATTCCCAGTCTCGCGGTGGCGTCATTCAGCAAACGCTACTTCTGGCGATAAAGGATCATGCCGCCGTGATGGAGTACGTCATCGATGAAGTCTCCGTCGGCGGTAAAGCCGGTATCGTCCCAGTAATCGATGTGATTGCCGCGAACCTCGTAGCGCCCTTGATAGGCGCTTTCGCGCCGGCCGCGTGCTTCGTCATAACGGCCGTTCGGCAGCAGATTGTGGCGCACGTAGCCATCGGCGGTAACCCACATGCCGGCATAGGGATGGTTCTGCTGGGTGGCCGCAGATGCAACAGGCTTGTTGTTCATGGTGGCGTAGACCTCGGATGTGAAGATGAATATGGCGCAGACAGCAAGAGCCATGGCGAGACTCTGGATAGGCACGGCCGTCTCCACCGCCGCTTAGGTGTTGGCCGTCGGGCGTACGACAATCTCGTTGACGTCGACATCCACGGGTTGCTCGATGGCGAAGCGCACGGCGCGGGCGATGGCATCGGGCTTCAAGGCGATGGCGCGATAGGTCTTCATGGCTTCCACGGCGACTGGATCGGTGATCGTGTGGGCAAGCTCGCTTTCGACGACGCCGGGATGGATGCAGGTCACGCGCAACGTCTTGTGCTCCTGCCGCAACCCGTCGGAGATCGCCCGCACGGCATATTTCGTGGCGCAATAGACGGCCGCCGTGGGCGAGACGGCAAGCGCTCCGATCGACGCGATATTGATGATCTGGCCCGAATTGCGAGAGATCATCTCAGGCAGAACCGCGGCGACACCATAGAGCACGCCCTTGATGTTGACATCGATCATCCGGTCCCATTCCTCTACCTTCAGCGACGCCATCAGAGATAGCGGCATCACGCCGGCATTGTTGACGATGACGTCGACGCGTCCCCATTTTTCGCGGGCAGCATTCACGAAGGCATCGAAGCTCTGGCGGTCCGTCACATCGAGGGGATGGGCGAGCACCGCGCCGCCCGCCGCGCTTAATTCGGCAGCCAGCGCCTCCAGGCGCTCCACGCGCCTTGCGCCCAGAGCCACTTTCGCGCCGGCGGCGGCAAGTTCGCGGGCAATACCCTCGCCGATCCCGCTCGAAGCACCTGTGATCAGAATAACTTTGTCCATCGGCATGACCTCATCCTTTCGTGGTCCATGTTATGAGGCCTTGACTGTACGGATCGGCTATTGTTTCGATAAGCCATCACTTCCTTGCCAGATTGGAAAGAAAAAATAACCAATGGAGCCAGATCTGAATGCGCTCGCGGTCTTTGCGCTCGTTGCGGAGGAGCGGAGCTTCCGGGCTGCGGCGACACGGCTCGGCGTGACACGCTCCGCCGTCAGCCAGACGATCCGGCGTCTGGAAGAAAATCTCGGCATCGCGCTTGTGTTGCGCACGACACGCAGCGTCAGCCTCACCGAAGCCGGCGAACGGCTTTATGAGAAGGTGGCACCGGCCGTTGCCGAAATGCGCGCCGCGCTGGAAAAGACCGAAGCGCTGACGGAACTTCCGCGCGGCCGCCTGCGGCTTGCGGTCTCCTCGATCGCCGAACGTTTTCTGGCCGGACCGCTCCTCGCCCGCTTCGTCCGCCAGTATCCCGAGGTGGAACTGGATGTTACCGTCACGGACGAGGAGTTCGATATTGTTGCCGAAGGTTATGATGCGGGAGTGCGGCTGGGAGAGGTCATCGCGCAGGACATGATCGCCGTGCCGATCGCGGGCACGGAGCGGCAACTCGCCGTCTGCGCGCCATCCTACCGCCAGCGTTTCGGAGTGCCTACGCACCCGGCGGAGCTGGCCGGCCATGCCTGCATCGGCTGGCGCCCTTCTCCGAAATCGGCACCCTATCGCTGGGAGTTCGCTGAGGCGGGCAAGGAATTCAGTGTCGCGGTGCCTTCGACCATTACCACCAACGACATGGGCTTAATGATCAAGCTTGCCGTGGCCGGTGCCGGCATATCCTTTGGCATGGAGGAGAGTTTCCGCCCCTTCATCGGCCGCGGCGAACTGCTGCCGGTTCTGGAAGAATACTGCCCCTATTTTGCGGGCTTCTATCTCTATTATCCAAGCCGGCGAAACACCGCCCCGAAGCTTCGGGCGCTGATCGAGCATATAAGGCGCTTTCCCGCCGGCGACGAAGCGCGGGCGAGCGACTAGCGAACCGGATCATCCGCTTTGCCGCCCCTGGGCTATCTCAGATTTTCAGGCGCTCACCGCCGACCTCAGTTACGGCCGCCATTCGCCCGGATGATCTGGCCGTTGATCCAACCGCTCTCGGCGCTGGCGAGAAACGACACGATCTGGGCGATCTCTTCCGGCAACCCGAGACGGCCGAGCGGAATGTCGTTGATCAGCCGCTGGATCAGAGCCTCGGAGCGTCCCTTGAACAGCAATTCCGTAGCGATCGGTCCCGGCGCAACGGCGTTGACGGTGACGCCGCGCGGGCCCAGTTCCTTGGCGAGTGTATGCGTCATGGCTTCCACCGCCGCCTTCGTCGCCGCGTAGACACTATTACCGGGGGAATAATGGCCGATAATGCTCGTCGACAGGTTGATGATGCGGCCGCCATCGCGCACCCGCTTTGCACCCTCACGCATTCCATTGAAGGTGCCCGTGAGGTTGACGGCGATCTGCTGTTGAAAATCCTCATCCGTAACCTCGGCCATCGGTGAGAATTTGCTGATCCCGGCATTGTTGACGAGGGCATCGACTCTGCCGAACTCGGCTTCAGCACGATCGAACAATGCCGCCACAGCCGAAGCCTCAGCCACATCCGCGCGGACCGCAAGCGCACGACCGCCCGCCGCCTCGATACCGGCGACGACATCCTCAGCCTCGGCGGAACTCGATACGTAATTGACGACGGTCTGAAAACCATCGGCGGCAAGCTGCCTCGCAATGGCAGCCCCGATACCCTTCGATGCGCCGGTGACGATTGCGGTTCTGATTTCGCTGGACATGTATTCTCTCCTTTGTTCTTCCGTTCGTAACGGCGAGCGGTGCGCGCACATGCGCTCTCGAACACGCCGAAGGAACTCCATCCCCGGATGTCGCTGGAACGCTTGTGTCGTTGGGCCGTGATCTGTAATATGAGCGATAATTCGCTTTTTGCTACTCGCATTCCGGGAACATGTCCGAAAGCGCCCTGAAGAGCCGCCCCGCGCCGAGAAAAGCGCCGAAACAAGCCCGCTCGCTCGCGACCGTCGAAGCGATCGTGGAAGCTGCAGCTCGCATTTTGGAGGAGCGCGGCCATGAAGCCTTTTCCACCAATGCCGTCGCGGAGAGGGCCGGCGTCAGCGTCGGCTCGCTTTACCAATATTTTCCGCGCAAGGATGCGTTGATCGGGGCGCTGATCTTTCGCGAGACAAGCCGCCTCGTCGAGGATGCGGAAAATGCCGCCGCCCAGCCCACCGCCGGGGAAGCTCTATCGGCGTTGATTCTGCCCTGCGTCGAACAGCAGCTTCGCCGCCCTGCCCTTGCCCGCCTGCTCGATTTCGAGGAAGCGCGCCTGCCGCTCGATGCCGCCACCGAACAGGTGAAGATGCGTTTCTTCGAGCTCACGCGCGCAACGCTCCAGCGGCCAGACCTGCCGCCGCAGGCCGATATCGATGTCGCAAGTCGCGATGTGGTTGCCATCATCAAGGGAATGGTCGATGCCGCCGGAGAACACGGCGATCAGGATAAAGACCTGTTGGCGCAGCGCGTAAAGCGCGCTGTGCTCGGCTATCTAGGCTGGGATCGTCAACCGGCGTAAAATCAGGGCATCGCCCAAAGTCAGAGGGCTGGCCTGCTATTCCAAGCTTGCAAGTGATTGCATTGCAGCATTGCAAAATCCGCATCACTAGCAAGCTACCAATATGAGCCTAATCGATTATATCGATCTAAGCGGCTTCGGGATTCCGCGCCTCCTGCGGGCATCTCGGCAAGCCGCTGCCTGTCTTTCTTTCGGCCCGTTCGGGGCTTTCGCCCGGGTCGGATCTCGAAGCCTGGCAACAACAAGAACCAAGGATAAAAAAGTGGCTGGCTCAGCAACAAGCTCTGCGCCCACCAGCGCCCGTGCATCCGCACGCCATGGCCAGGGCAATTATCAATTCGCGCTTATCGCACTCACCTCACTCTTTTTCATGTGGGGCTTCATCACCTGCCTGAACGACATTCTGGTCCCGCACCTGAAGAGCGTCTTTCAGCTCAATTACACCCAAGCGATGTTCATTCAGCTCTGCTTTTTCGGCGCATACTTCATCGTATCGCTGCCGGCGGGAGCGCTCGTGAAGCGTATCACCTACAAGTGGGGCATCGTCGTCGGCCTCTCGATCGCGGCGGTTGGCTGCGCGCTCTTCATCCCGGCCGCCAGCTATCGCGTCTATGCCCTTTTCCTGGGCGCGCTCTTCGTGCTCGCCACCGGCATCACGATCCTGCAGGTCGCCGCCAATCCTTATGTCACCGTATTGGGACCACCCGACACCGCAGCCAGCCGCCTGAACCTGACGCAGGCCTTCAACTCGCTCGGCACGACGATTGCGCCGTACTTCGGCGCGATGCTGATCTTGTCTGCCGCAACCGTTGCAGCAGCCAATGCGACGCCGGAGCAGCTCGACGCCATGCGGCTTGCCGAAGCCGGTGCCGTCAAGTTCCCCTATCTGTTGCTCGCCGTGGCCTTCCTGGTCCTCGCCGCCGTGTTTGCGGCTCTCAAGCTTCCCGAAGTCGAGGATGAGGAAACGGTCGAACCGATGCGCGGCGGCGGCTCCGCCTGGCAGTATCGCCACCTCGTGCTCGGCGCCATCGGCATTTTCCTTTATGTCGGCGCCGAGGTCAGCGTCGGCAGCTTCCTCGTCAACTTCCTGAGCCAGCCTGACATCGCCCACCTCTCCGAGGCGGATGCCGCCCATTACGTCTCCTATTTCTGGGGTGGCGCCATGATCGGGCGCTTCGTCGGCTCTGCAATCATGCGCCACATCGATGATGGCAAGGCGCTCGCCTTCAATGCCGCTATTGCGATCATTCTTCTGCTGGTGACCGTGCTCACGACAGGTCATGTCGCCATGTGGTCGGTGCTGGCCATCGGCCTGTTCAACTCCATCATGTTTCCGACGATCTTCAGCCTGGCGCTGCATGGCCTCGGCAAATATACGAGCCAGGGCTCGGGCATTCTGTGCCTTGCCATCGTCGGCGGCGCAATCCTCCCGGTCATCCAGGGCGGCCTCGCCGATTCGATCGGCATTCACCTCGCCTTCCTGATGCCGATCATCTGCTACCTTTATATTGCCTTCTACGGCCTCAAGGGCCACAAGCCGGCCTGAGACTAGCTCAGAATTGCGCCCCGCCGAGGTTTTCGGCGGGGCGCAAAGGGCTTGATCCGGAGCGCGCCGCTTGGCATCGTGCAGCGCAACAAAAGGGAAGGACAAGCCTCATGAAAGCACTGCTGCTCATCGACATCCAGAACGGCTTCTGCCCCGGCGGTCACCTGCCCGTACCGGATGGAGATCAGGTGGTGCCGATCGCCAACAAGCTCATCGACAGCGACAACTACGATCTGATCGTCGCCTCGCAGGACTGGCATCCGGCCGGTCATGGCAGCTTCGCTTCTGCCCACCCAGGCAAGAAGCCCTTCGAAATCGGCATGCTCTCGGGCAAGCCGCAGATGATGTGGCCCGATCATTGCGTCCAGAACACCGAAGATGCCGCGTTCCATCCCGACCTCCATATGGCTGCATTCGACTTCATCCAGCAGAAGGGCCAGAACCCCGCAGTCGACAGCTATTCCGCCTTCCGCGACAACGACCAGGCAGCCCTCACGGGTCTGGCAGCCTATCTGCGCAGCAAGGGCGTTACCGCGCTCGATCTGTGCGGGCTCGCGACGGACTATTGCGTCAAGTTTTCGGCGCTCGATGCAGTCGAAATGCTGCCCGGCGTCACCGTTCGCTTTATCGAAGACGCGAGCCGCGGCATCGATCCCGCCGGGGTCAAGGCTGCGATCGACGACATGCGAGCGCGCGGCGTCACCATTGCCAGCAGCAAGGACGCGCTTACCTAAAATCGCGCGAACCAAGCTAAACCTTCTCTAAACAAAATGATGCAAGCTATGTCTCATCAATAAGTTGTCGGGACACTTAGCGTGCAGTCGATTGTCATCAACGGGCGTTTCCTCGGCCAGCCCTTGTCCGGCGTACAGCGCTTCGCGCGCGAGCTGACGCTGGCGCTCGACCGCAAGATCTCGACAGGCGCCCTGCCCGCCTCGTTGAAAGGCGCGCGCTGGCGGCTGGCCGTGCCGCGCAATACGCCCATCGATATCAGGCTCTCGGCCATCGAAATCGACAGCTTCGGGTCCGGCCCCGGTCACGTCTGGGAGCAGACATCACTGCTTTCGCACTCGCGCGGCAGCCGGCTGATCGGCTTCGGCGGCAGCGGCCCGCTGCTGCATCGCCGCCAGGCCGTCGTCATCCATGACGTGACGATCTTTCGCCATCCGCAGTCCTTCAAGCGCAGCTATCGCCTGCTGCACGGTGCGCTTGGCACGGTGCTGACGCGCACCGCCAAGATCGGCACTGTCTCCGAATTCTCGCGGCAGGAACTAGCCTCCGTATTCCGGGTTCCGTCGGCTGGCATCGACGTCGTCTACAATGCCGTCGATCATTTCGCCGCCATCGAACCGGATGAGGCCGTCATGCAACGGCTCGGGTTGAAGGAGAACAGCTTCTTCCTGCTGGTGGGAACGATGAAGCCGAACAAGAACCTCGATTTCGCCATCCGCGCCTTCGAAGCGCTGAAGGATGAAGACCAGAAACTCGTGGTCGTCGGCGGCTCCGCGCCAACCGTCTTCAAATCGGAAGGCCAGCAATCCAACGACAGCCTGCTCTTTCCTGGGCGCCTCAGCGATGCGGAGATCGTCGCCCTTGAGCGCCATGCCACCGCCTTCGTCTTCCCAAGTCTCTATGAAGGATTCGGCATCCCGCCGCTGGAAGCCATGACGCAGGGCTGCCCGGTGCTCGCAGCCGATATTCCCGCCGTTCGCGAAGCCTCGGGCGATGCTGCGCTCTACTTCGACCCTTCGCAACAGGATGAGCTTGTTACCGCCATGCGCCGGATCGCAACGGACGACGCGTTGCGCCAGGACCTGCGCCGACGCGGCCACGAGAACGTCGCGCGTTTCTCCTGGGATGGCAGCGCAGACCGCGTGCTGTCCATTCTCGAAGATCTCTGAGAGATCTCAGGACCTAGCCTGCGGCCGGAACATGGTCACGAAATAGCTGTAAAGGCCGAGCAGGCAAAAGAGCGCGCCGCCGATAACCCCGACCGCCACCGATATCCACAGCGAATAGGCGAACCCGGCTGTCGCCAGCACCGGCACGGCGAGCCCGACGGCGGAGAAGGTAACGGGTGGCCAGACGAAATTGAATGAAAGAGACGTCATGACCTTCACACCGATCGTCATGGCGCAGAGCGCACCAATCATGCCGCCGGCCATAAGGGCAGCATCGCCAAATGAGCCGAGATAGCCGCCGGCGAGGGTGCCGGCATTCAGCAACACGCAATCCAGCGCGGCAAGCAGGAAAATCGTCAGCAGCCGATGCTGCAGATGTGCGGGAGTCGGCATCATGTTGGCAGTCAGAGCGCGGCATGTCGCAAGGCCGATGACAAAGGGGGCAACGGCCAGAAATTCGGCGCGCAAACCCGCCGCGATGACCAGTTGCCCAACCGGCTGCAGCAACGCGAAAATACCGGCGGCCGTCATCAGGGTGAGGCCGGTCAGCAGCGAATAATATTCCCCCAGTTGCTTGGCAAAGGCGGGCGTTGCGCCGTCACGATCATAGGTCGTGACAACATCGGGATATTGGATCGCCTGCAAGGCGGAAACGATGAGCACGAAAGGTCGCTGCAGCAGGTCAAGCGCCAGAAGCGCGCCGGCAGCGCCGCCTGCCCCCAGCATGGCCGTGAGGATGGACTTCAACCCGAGCGGCGTCAGCATGCCGATGACGGAGGCGCTGGCTGCAACGCTGCCATAGACGAAATGCTTGCGCACCAGCGACGGCTTGAAGGGCGCCGCTTCGCGCAGACTATTGCGGGTCAGAAATGCAGCGAGGAGACCATAGGCCACATAGCCAGCCATCAGACCGATGACGGTGGATGTGAAATTCGGAGCAACGGCCGCACCCGCAAGCGTACCGATGGCGAGAATGGTGGCTCGCGAGCCCTGCAGCCGAGAGAAGACGCGAAACTCCTGACGGAAGCGGAGCATGGTGAGATGCAGGTCGCTGCCGCCCTGGAAGATCGCGACCAGACCGCCGAGCACGGCAATCTCCGCCGGTACCGAAAAGAAGATCGAAACGGAGGCGGCAATCAGGCAGAGCGCCGAGCACGCCGCGAATTCGACGGTGAGCGCCTTGCGCTCCAGCGCCTCGCTGTCAGGCCCCTGCCCGGGATAGAAGCGGCTGCAGGCAAAGCGGACCCATTCAAAGCAGAAAATTGCCGCGAACTGGCTGATCGAGATGAACAGCGAATAACCGGCATAATCCGCCGGAGCCAGCAGATGCGCGACCGCGATCAGCAGTCCGAAGGCTACCGCCGCCTGATAGAAATATGCCGCCAATGCCACGATCTTTGCCATGTCGGCAGCTAACAGCAAAAGATTGAGAAAAGCGCTAATCCCGCGCGATGAATTCCGGTATCGGGGATACAAGAGCCATCAAAGATGATGTCGCGCTCTAGCCTGCTCGGCGATATGAGCCGTTTGCCCGCCACACGATCCCACTCTCCAAAAATCTGCTCGATCGGCAAGGCAAAGATCCTGGCAATGATGCGGCACCGCATCATCCGATCATTTCCGCCTTGCCTCTTCGCTGATCCAGCCGATCACGGTCTCGAGCGCAGGGGATTTCCGATAGCGCGGCCAGACGAGATAGAAGTCGGAGGGACCGCTTAGCGACCCCTCGATTATCTGCGTCAGGCGGCCCTCCGCCATGTCGCGCGCGACGAAATCGCGGTTCGCAAGAACGATCCCCTGCCCGGCAATGGCAGCCTCGATCGCGTGCGATGTCTGGCTGAAACTGATCCCCTTATAGGAAGCTTGCGCTGCCCGTCCGAAATGCCTGTCGATGAATTCCGGCCAAGAATTATGGGCGTCATGAAGGAGCACATAGTCCGCAAGCTCTTCCGATGTCTTCGGCGGCTTTCGGTCACGCAACAGCACGGGGCTGCAAACGGCAATGATTTCCTGCTCGAACAGCAGCTCGGTCGCCAGTCCCGGTCCGAAGGGTGGTCGCCCGTAGCGGACGGCAAGATCCACTCCATCCACCTGAAACCCCGATATACGTTCCGTCGCCAGGATATGGAGATCGAGATCGGGATGACGGGCCGTAAAATCCGGCAGTCGTGGGATCAGCCATTTCGATGCGAATGTCGGCGTGGTGCTGATGGTGAGCCTGACGGGTTGCGGCCTGAGATCGCCCGTCGCCTCGGCGATGATCTCAAAGGCACGCCTGATATCGGCGATGTAGCCGCGGCCCTCGCCTGTCAGAACCAGGGTCCGCGGCATCCGCTCGAACAGTTTTACGCCAAGTTCGGCTTCCAGCCCGCGAACCTGCTGCGCCACCGCACCCTGCGTAACCCCGAGCTCCTCGGCGGCCAGCCGGAAGCTGCGATGACGCGCGGACACTTCGAATGCCTTCAGGCCGTTAAGAGAAGGAAGTTTACCGAGTGAACCGTTCATGCGATAGTTTTTCTACTGTTAAATGAGAGCGTAACTGCTTCGCTCCCGCGCGAGAAAGATGATATTTCGTCGGTAAGTTTGAAGCAATCAAATCATCCGGGCAAGACGAAGGAGGAAACGCATATGTCAATAGAAAAAGTTGCGATCATCACCGCAGGCGGCAGCGGCATGGGTGCCGAGAGCGCCAGACGTCTTGCCGCCGACGGGTTCAAGGTGGCGATCCTTTCGTCCTCCGGTAAGGGCGAGGCTCTTGCACAGGAACTCGGCGGCATCGGCATTACGGGCTCCAATCAGTCCAATGACGATCTCAAGCGTCTGGTCGATGCGACAATGACAAGGTGGGGAAGAATCGATGCGCTCGTGAACAGCGCCGGCCACGGCCCGCGTGCTCCCATCCTCGATATCACCGACGAACAGTGGCACACCGGTCTCGACGTGTATCTGATGAACGTCATCCGTTCGGTCCGGCTCGTCGCTCCGATCATGCAGAAGCAGAAGTCCGGCGCAATCATCAACATTTCCACGGCCTGGGCATTCGAGCCTTCGGCAATGTTTCCGACTTCAGCCGTATTCCGTGCGGGCCTTGCCTCCTACACGAAGATTTTCGCCGACACCTATGCCGCCGACAATCTCCGGATGAACAACGTGCTGCCCGGCTGGATCGACAGCCTGCCGGCAACCGACGAGCGCCGCGACAACGTGCCGATGAAGCGCTACGGCACCAGCGCCGAGATCGCCGCCACCGTCGCCTTCCTCGCCTCAGACGGTGCCGGCTACATCACCGGCCAGAACCTCAAGGTCGATGGAGGCTTGACCCGCTCGGTCTGATTCCCCGGCACGGTGTACGGTTTCCGCTCTCCCGGATGATGTCTTGGGGAGCGGCTTGCCTGCACGAGACCGCGGTAGCGACCTCTCCGCCGGCCAGTCTCATATGCGTCATCTTCCAAGCCGGCGCCGCATTCCCTTGAATTGCTTTTTTGCACTGCACACGTTAGAACGGCCCGCAAAATTCAAGGGATGGAATGGGTAGTGTAAGGCGGCGCTGCCTGGGGAGGAGTGCCACGATGAAGGTCATCAACACGATAGCGGCACTGCGCGAACGGCTTGGCGAACATCGCAGAGCCGGCAGGACAATCGGCCTGGTGCCGACCATGGGCTATCTGCATGCCGGCCATATGGAGCTGGTTTCCCGTGCCAAGGCCGAAAACGATATCGTCGTCACCTCCATCTTCGTCAATCCGCTGCAATTCGGCGCCAACGAGGATCTGACCAAATATCCGCGCGATCTCGAGCGCGACAGCGCCATGCTGCGCGACGCCGGCGTCGACTACCTCTTCGCCCCCGGCGTCACCGACATGTATCCGCGCCCGATGGAAACCGTTGTTGACGTCCCCAAGCTCGGCGCGGAGCTGGAAGGTGCCGTTCGTCCCGGCCATTTCGCCGGCGTCGCCACCGTCGTCACCAAGCTCTTCAACATCGTTCAGCCCGACAGCGCCTATTTCGGCGAGAAAGACTATCAACAGGTGGCGATCATCCGCCGCATGGTCGAGGATCTCGCACAGCCCGTTCGCGTCGTGCCGGTACCGACCGTCCGCGATACCGATGGCTTGGCGCTTTCTTCGCGCAACATCTATCTGTCGAAGGAAGAGCGTGCCGCCGCCGTCATCGTTCCCAAGGCACTGGCGGAGGCCGAGAGGCTCTACAATCTCGGTGCGGATGATCCTGCAGCGTTCGAAAAAGCGTTGCACGCCTTCATCGAAAGGGAGTCCCTTGCAACAGCCGAAGTCGCCGCCGTTCGCCATCCCGATACGCTGGAACAGCTGACAAGACTGCAGGGCGAGCCGGTGCTTGTGGCTCTCTTCGTCCGCATCGGCATCACCCGCCTGCTCGACAACCGTGTCATCGGGCGCAGACCGTCCGCCAACGAAGGGACTGCCTGAGATGAGCACCGTCGGACACACCAAGCGCACGACGCCCGCCGCGATCGAAGCGCTGAAAGGCACGCGCCCCATCGTCAGCCTGACGGCCTATACGACACCGATCGCCCGCCTGCTCGATCCGCATTGCGACCTGCTTTTGGTCGGCGATTCCCTCGGCATGGTGCTCTACGGCATGGAGACGACCGTCGGCGTCACGATGGAGATGATGATCGCCCATGGCCAGGCCGTCATGCGTGGCGCCAGACATGCCTGCGTCATCGTCGACCTGCCCTTCGGCTCGTACCAGGAATCGAAGGAACAGGCCTTTCGCAACGCCGCGCGCATCCTGAAGGAAACCGGCTGCGACGGCGTGAAGCTGGAAGGCGGCGAGGAAATGGCTGAAACCGTTTCCTTCCTCACCTCGCGCGGCATTCCGGTCTTCGGCCACGTCGGCTTGATGCCGCAGTTGGTGAACACGACCGGCGGCTACCGTTCGCTTGGGCGCTCGGAGAAGGAAGCCGACAAGATCCGGCGCGATGCCAAGGCGATCTCCGAAGCCGGCGCCTTCGCCATGGTGATCGAGGGCACGATCGAGCCGCTCGCCCGCGAAATCACCGCTGCAGTCGCCATCCCCACCATCGGCATCGGCGCTTCTGCCGCCTGCGATGGGCAGATCCTCGTTTCCGATGACATGCTCGGCCTCTTCAACGATTTCAAGCCGCGCTTCGTCAAGCATTTCGCGGAGCTGGCGCCCATGGTCTCGAAAGCAGCGGAAGCCTATGCCGAGGAAGTAAAGGCCCGCAGTTTCCCGGCTTTGGAACATACATTCCAGCCAAAGAAATAGGCCTCGTTAGTCCTTGGCCGGCTCTTTCTCCAGTAGATAGATCGCCTCGCCGAAATCCTCCATTTTGCTTACCAATGCGGCATGGGCATCGCGCAGACCCTGATTGTAGTAGTAGGGTCCGATCTCGGCCGTGAAGAAATCGAGCAGGAATTCGGCGGGCAAAGTGCCGAGCGTCTGGTCGAGTTCTTCGGAGAAATAGCGCTGAAGACGGGCGACGATCGCCGCCTTTTCGTCCTTGGTGAAGGTGATCTTCTTCATTCTCCGCATCTCCCATTTTGCAAGCAGGTCCAAGGAACTGCTTCAAGAAAATCAATTAATCCATCAAGTAAATTGAATTGCTGCTTCCACGCGCACGGCTTACAGCTCCCCCTATTGAACAGCGCTCGGGGGCAGATGCGCAAGGGTGCAATGATGTTGCACTTCGCGCTTGATCTGTGTGCTGGACGGCAAATGCGGCACCCGGGCAAAGCTCCGGATTTTCCATAAAGGACAGGGCGGACGATGAACCGCGCGGAATTCTTTGAAGGCTTGAAGGGTGGCATTCCCGTCGGCCTCGCTGCGGCGCCCTTCGGCGCCCTCTTCGGTGCGCTGGCACGCGATCAGGGCATGTCGCTCGGCGAATTGACCCTGATGAGCGGCACGGTCTATGCCGGCGCTAGCCAGATGGTCGGGTTGGATCTCTTCGGGCACAATGTCCAGGCCTGGCTGATTGTTCTGTCGATCCTGGCTGTGAACTTCCGCCACGTGCTCTATTCGGCGGCGATCGCGCGCTACATCAGGCATTTTTCCGCGGTAGAGAAGTTCTTCACCTTCTTCCTGCTGGTCGATCCGCAATTTGCCGAAACGATCAAGCGCCACGAGAGCGGCAAGTCGGTGACCTTCGCCTGGTACATCGGCTTTGCGGCCATGGTCTATATTCCATGGGTGGTCATCAGCCTGATCGGCGGCCTGCTTGGAAGCCTGATCGGCGATCCGAAAGCCATCGGTCTCGATATCCTGCTGCCGATCTATTTCCTCGGCATCGTCATGGGCTTCCGCACGCGCGATAATTTCCTGCCTGTTGTGGCCGCCAGCGCCGTGGCATCGGCCATCGCGCATCGTTATGTCGGCTCGCCCTGGCATGTCAGCATCGGCGCGCTCGCAGGCGTTGCGCTTGCCGCCGTGCTGCCACCGGTGAAGGCGAACCGCAAGCCAGACCTCGCCCACGAAAACCACGAGGTCTGACCATGTTCGATTTCAATTCCCATATGGTCATGCTGATTGCAGCCGCAGCCGTCGTGACTTTCCTGACGCGCATCGGCGGCTACGTCCTCATCGTCAAGATGACCCGCATTCCGCCGCGCGTCGAAGCGGCGCTGAATGCCGTGCCCGCTGCCGTCCTCACGACGCTTGTCGCACCCGCCTTCTTCATCGGCGGCTGGGATACCAAGGTGGCGATGTTCGCCGCTCTTCTCGTCGGGCTGCGCTATCCCTCGACCTATATGCTCGTCGCGGGATGGATCGTCGTGATGGCATGGCGCCATTCGATCGGCGCCTGAGCATCTAAACCCCATCCCGCCTTCGGAGCGGGATGGGGTCATTTCCTAGTGATTGAGCGCCAGCGTGGCATTTTCCAGCCATGCCCGGATATCGTGATCGTGGATCAGCGGCATCAGCGCCTCGCGCGTCCTGACGTGATATTCGTTCAGCCAATGCAGCTCTTCATGCGTCAGCAGCTCGACGAGAACCAGGCTGCGATCGATCGGGCAGAAGGTCAGCGTTTCGAAACCCAGCATCGGCATATCGCCGCCATCGATCCCTTCCGGATCGCGGATATAGATCAGGTTCTCGATGCGGATGCCGAAATGACCCGGGCGATAGTAGCCAGGCTCATTGGAAAGAATCATACCGGGAAGCAGCTCCTGCACGGCGAGACGGGCGATGCGTTGCGGCCCCTCATGCACGGAAAGGTACGAGCCGACGCCGTGGCCTGTGCCATGGGCGAAATCGACGCCAGCCTTCCAGAGCGCGATGCGCGCCAGCGGATCGAGATCGCAGCCGCGCGTGCCCTTCGGGAAACGCGCCGTGCTGATGGCGATCATCCCCTTCAGCACCAGCGTGAAAAGACGCTTCTGCTCTTCGGAGACGGCGCCAACACCGACCGTGCGGGTAATGTCCGTGGTGCCGTTGATATATTGCGCGCCCGAATCGATCAGGAACAATTCGCCGGCCTGGATCAGCCGGTCGCTCGCCGTCGTCACGCGGTAATGCATGATGGCGGCATGCTCGCCGGCGCCTGAGATCGTGTCGAAGGAGATGTCCTTCAGCGGGTTCTGCATGCTTTCACCGACGCGGGCGCGGCAGGCTTCCAGCCGTTCGGCAGCGGCGATTTCCGTCACCGTTCCCGGCTTGCTCGTCTCCAGCCAGTAGAGAAACTCGACCATGGCAGCCCCGTCCTGCAGATGGGCAGCCGCCGATCCGTTGATTTCGGCAGCATTCTTGCAAGCGCGCGGCAGCTTGGCGGGGTCGTTGCCCTCAACCACTTCTCCGCCCCCGCGACGGATGATGTCCGTAAGCGCGTAGGAGGCGAGATCCGGATCGACCAGGATACGACCAGCGTTCGCAGCAGTGGCAGCCAGCCGCCTGGCAAGTTCGGAGGGTGGCAGCTGCTTGCAAATCTGTGCCAGATAGGCTTCCGCCTCGACCTTGGTCTTGCGCTTGTCGAGGAAGAGCTCCGCTTCGCCTGCTGCATAGATGATGGCCCGCGCCAGCGGATGCGGCGTATGCGGCACGTCGCTGCCGCGAATATTGAAGATCCAGGCGACCGAAGACGGATCGGTGATCAATACCGCCTTCAGGTTCTTCTCCTTGAGGTTGGCCGCGATGGTCGCAAGCTTGTCCCTGGCCAGCACGCCGGCCTGGCCGATATCCTGAATGATGACTCCGCCGAGCGGTTCGGCCGGCCGGTCCGTCCACAGCTTGTCGAGCGGATTGTGCGGCAGGAACACGAGCGTGCCGTCAATCTCGGCCAACGCCTTTTCCAACCGGCGCACTTCAGCGCCCGTATGCAGCCACGGATCGATGCCGAGTCGGAAACCTTTCTTCGCATGGCGCGGCAGCCAGACATGCGGCGGCTCGTTTACCAGATCGCCACCGGTGAAGACGGCGCGGTCCACCTGCTCGCTAAGCTGAGTCACATAGCGGCCATCCACAAAGACCACCGCCTGGGAGTGTGTGATAAGCGCAACACCCGCCGATCCCGTGAAGCCCGTGAGCCATGCCAGGCGCTCCGAGCATTTGGGCACATACTCGCCCTGATACTCGTCGGCACGCGGCACGAGGAAGCCGTCAATGCCGAGATCGCCGAAGGCGACACGCAAACCGGCCACACGCTCGCGACCGAATTGCGGGGTGGAAGTGACGTCGAAAGACTGAAACATGAGCTGATCCGAGACTGGTGGAGAATCCGTGAAACCGAATGGTGCCAGTATGTTAGAGCATGATGATCGGAAGTGCGACGTGATTTTAGATCATTGAGACGATATGCGCATCAACGACGGCGCCGCACCTTGGGAGAGCGCTCCGTCTCATCCTTGGCCGTTAACGAATCCGCCCATTTCGTGAGCATCACTAGCCAAATATGACATCTTCACGGCATGCAATATGCATATCACGCATAGCTCCCATGAACCCGCCCCCCTGCCACACCGAAGAACGAATCGTTATATCCGGCGCATCAAACGGGGTTCACGAAGAACCCGCACGAACAAGGACTAAGACAATGCCTATCTCTCGCTCCGCATATGTTAGCCCGGCGCTGGCTGGCGAGCGTCGCACCGTACGCCACTCCGTAGGCTCGCTTCGTCAGCTCGAAGTCGAAACCTCGAGGGCAATTGGCGCTAGCCGCGGCGATCGCCGCTAAGAAATTTACGAGCTACGCGTTCTAAACAGATCGCAATCCGGTTCTCCTCCTCCCTCCCGGATCGCGGTCAGAACGCTAGAGCCTGCTTGAGCACTCCTCCACACGCTCGCGGGCAAGGTCGGCGAAAGTCGATCTTCAAGGCGGTGCTTCGGCACCGCCTTTTTTATTGCTGCGACAAGCTGAGAGGGAAACGACCGGCTCAAGGCCGGTCGAGATGGATGGTGACCCAGCCGTTGCGCCAGATCGTGCGCACGTGCCGCAGGTTTGCACCATTATAGGCGGCCAGAACCTTCCAGCGCTGCTCGGCCAGGATACCCGAAAGAATGACCGAGCCGCCCGGCGCCAGATGTGCAACAAGTTGCGGCGCCATCTTGATCAGCGGCCGCGCCAGAATATTGGCGATGATCAGGTCGAACGGTCCATGACGGGAAAACGCCGTCGAATGGAATCCCGGCGCCGTCTCGAGCGCGATGCCCGAGGCAATTCCGTTGCTGCGGACATTTTCTCGAGCGACACGGACGGCGACCGGATCGATATCCGTCGCCAGAACCGGAATGTTGCGCAGCTTGCGCACGGCGATCGCCAGAACACCGCTGCCGGTGCCGAGATCGAGCGCATTGCGCACGCGGCGGCTGGCGACGACCTTCTCGATCGTCTCCAGGCAGCCCGCTGTCGTTCCATGATGGCCGGTGCCGAAGGCCTGCCCGGCCTCGATCTCGATGGCGATGTCGCTGGAGCCGACCTTGTCGCGGTCATGCGAACCATGAACGAGGAAGCGGCCGGCACGAACCGGCTTCAAGCCTTCCAGGGATTTGGCGATCCAATCGATATCCGGCAGTACTTCCTTTTCGATCGAAAGTTCCGGAAAGGCAGGTTTCAGCAACGCCTCGAAGCGGCCGCGCACCTCATCTTCATCCTCGTCGTACAGATAGATCGATGCCTCCCAGACATCGTTCTTCTCGTCGATTTCCGTCGTCGCGATCGGAAACTCCTCGTCCTCGAACACTGGCGTCATTAGATCGAGGATCTGCGCTGCCTCTTTCTCGGTCGTCGTCACATAAAAGCGGATCTCACTCAACTCGTCGCTCTTTCTCGTTCTTATTCGGCCCAGTCGATCCAGGGCGGTCTCGGCGTATCATAGCCGGCAACACTCTGAAGCAATGCCCGACGGGCCGGGCCAAAGCGCGGGAACAGCGGCGCAACCAGATTGCGCACCGCAATCGCCAGCGGATTTTTCATGGTCACCAGTCGCGTCAGGCCATAGGTCTGCTTCAGGACCTGCTTCACGGCGGGAATTCTCAGCGCCGAATACTCCTGTTCACGGCCTTCCGCAATGAGCCAGGCAAGCCAGCAGGCATCTTCGATGCCGAGATTCATGCCGCGCGCGCCGGCCGGCGAATGAATATGCGCGGCGTCGCCCGCCAGGAAGATATTGCCCTTCGCCATCGGCTCGACATGACGGAAATTGATGCGGAACTGCGAAGCCCAGGTCTTTTTCGCGACGGTAGCCGGATGGACAATGCGATTTTCGAAATTCTCGAGCGTCGAGATATAGCGGATAATGTCGGCAGATACGGGCAAGCGCGCGACCATGCCGGGATCGAAGATCGAGACTTCGCCGTAATGGGTATCGACCGGACCCGCATAGCGGAAATCGGCAAGATAGAAGTAGGTCTCCAGCGCCTCGCCCGGAAAGCCGGCGCCCAGCGCCTTGCGAACGACCGAATGGGCTCCATCGGCGCCGATCAATATGTCTGGCCGCACCGTTTCCGACCTGCCGTCGGCACGGCGCAACAGCACCTCCGGTTTTTGAAAATCCGAGATGGCGTCGGCAACGACCGCGGTCTGCCATTCGGGTGCGATGCCATAGGTCGCAAGCGCCTCCATCAGCAGGCGCTCGGTATGGCCCTGCGCCAGGGCGCGAATGGCGCTGAAACGGCCCCGCACCTGCCGGGTGTCCAGCTGGACAAGAGTTTTCTCTTTCGAACGGACGCGAAACTGCTCGATCGGCTGAGCGGCTGCGACGATACGCTCCGCAACGCCGGAAGGAGACAGCAGCGTCAGCGTGCGGGCATTGACGCCGAGAGCACGGCTCTCCTCCAGGGGAGTCGGGCCGGCGCCGTCATCAACAACACGCGGCGAAAACCCGCGACGGGCAAGCTCCAACGCGGCCGCGAGACCGACAGGTCCGGCCCCAGCAACCAGGATGGATCTGGATTTTCCTTGTCCGCCAATCCCCTCGCCCATGCGGGCCCTATCCCTTCTTGACCAGGTTCCCCAGCTTCTTCACCGCCACGTCCGGGTCCTCCTCGTATGCGATGGTTCCGGCAAAGCGTCCTGCCGAATCCAGCAGGAAGACGGAAGCGGTGTGATCCATCGTATAGTCGCCGTTCGGTTGCTTGTCATCGACAGGCACCTTCTTGGCATAGACACGGAACCCCTTGACCATGTCCATCACCTTGGCGGGGTCGCCTGAAATGCCCGTGATGCGCTTCGACACGTTGGAAACATACTGGTCCATGATTTCGGGCGTATCGCGCTCGGGATCGACGGTCACGAAATAGGCATTGAGCTTGCTGCCATCGGGATCGACCTTCTGCAGCCAGGCGTTCAGCTCGAACAGCGTCGTCGGGCAGACATCGGGGCAATGCGTATAGCCGAAGAAAACGGCCGACGGCTTGCCACGGAACGCCTGATCGCTGATCGGCTGGCCGCTCTGCGAAACGAGGGTGAAGGGCACGCCATAAGGCCCTGATGCCGCGACCTCAGGCGGCTTGCCGCCGCCAAAGCTCAACCAGCCCAATATCCCGGCCACGATCAACACGGCCACCCAAACTGCAATCCGCACGCTTCTCATGCCTGCCATTCCTCACCAATCCCAGCGATCGCGCCCGGATGCGCGCGACCAACCCACCTGCCGATGTAACGGCTCGAAGTGGAGGACGCAATTCAAGAAGATGTTCAGACGAGGCCGAAATCGTCGCAGCATGGAGATCCAGGTGTTTCAAGCCCCGATCACCCCGTTTCCCCGCTCTTCTTGGCCTGGTGAGACAAAATCTCGATTGATGTTAAACCAATCCTAACCAGTCCGCGCCAACATCTGCACCAAAGGTCGAACTCTAGTTCGCCCGCCGCCTGAAAACGCGGCGAACCTCTCTGTCCCAGAAGGGCATGACGCCCGCCGGAAAGCCAGGCGTATTTTTGCCGAAGCTCCGGACGCTGCCGCTGCCCAAGCCGCTCCAGCCGATCTCTCTTTTCAATCGCGAGCGTCGCTTGCGGCGATGCCAAACGGGAAGTTGTCGAACATGACGAACGCCATCAAGCAATCGGGCGCCTATCTGGAGATCGTCTCCTTCCACCTCGGCGATCAGGAATTCTGCATCGACATCATGGCCATCCGCGAAATCCGCGGCTGGGCGCCGGTGACGCCGATGCCGCACACGCCGCCCTACGTGCTTGGCCTCATCAACCTGCGCGGCGCGGTGATTCCGGTCATCGACATGGCCTGCCGCCTAGGCATGAAGATGACGGAGCCTTCCGAACGCTCGGCGATCATCGTCACGGATATTGCCGGCAAGCTGGTCGGCCTTCTGGTCGAACAGGTTTCGGACATGATGTCGATCAAGAGCGAAGATCTGCAACCGGCTCCGGAAATCATCCCGGAAGCTCAGCGCGCCTTCTGCCGCGGCATCGTGGCTCTGGAAAAGACCATGGTCTGCTTCCTCAACCTCGACACGGTCATTGCCGATCAACTGGCACAAGCGGCCTGATTTCAATAAGTTAGCCCAAAAAAGAAGATCGCCCTGAAGCAGAGCTCCAGGGCGATCGTTTTTTCAGTAACCGGTTTTGGCAGGGGTGTAGCCAATGACGCGGTCTTGCAGGCCGTGAACAGGGGCAAGAGTCGCCACCTTGTTCGCTTTCGAAATTGCATCAAAAAGGTGCAAACCGAAAGCAACTAGAAGGAATTAGACAACCCAAGAGTATGACTTTTTTTGGTATTATCTTTCTGCGAGTTATACGTGAGGTACGGAAACACCGTTACTTCGGTTTGCCGCTCTTCCATGTTACCTGCTGGCCAAACAAGGGGATCGTCGAAATCGCCATCTTGGCGGAACCATCCGTCAGCTGCCGCGAATGGATGAGATAGACGAGCGTATCGTTCTTCTTGTCGTAGATGCGTGTCACGACCAACTTCTTCCAGATCAGCGACAGCCCGGCGCGAAACACCTCCTCGCCGCTCTGGGACAGATTGATATCGCCGATCTCAATCGGGCCGGTCTGGCGGCAGGCGATGGAATTGTTGGAGGGATCTTCGAACCAGTTGCCCTTGCGCAGCCGGTCTATGACGCTGCGGTCGAAGTAGGTCACGTGGCAGGTCACCCCCGCGACTTCCGGATCAGCCACTGCATCGACCAGAATATCATTGCCCGTCCAGTCCACGCCGACCTTGCCGACGACCTCGGCGGAAGCGGAAACGGGCACCAGAGCCAGAAATGACGCGGCAATGGTGGCAAAGAATTTGCGTGAACGCATCGATCATCCTCCAACAACAGCCGCCGGGAGCAAATGCGGCTCGGCTAAGGTAGGATGGCGCATGAGCGATGCAAGATGGGCGGCGCACTCCGCGCCGCTACGCTTCGCGATCGATACGGCTGTTGGCCCGCGATGCAGACGCCGCCAGGAGGGCAACGGCGCCCGCAATACAGGCGGGTAGTACGTCATCTCATTTCTGGCTGACGGCAACCGTTCCGGTTTCCAACAGCGATTTGAGATTGGACAAGATCTTCGGCCAGCCACCTGAAACCGCGTCGATGAACTTGGAATTTTCGACCTCGATCATGTGTGTAACAGTCAGCTTCACGACACTGTCCGCCGGTTCCAGTTCCATCACGCAGCGAGACCAGCCTTCTGCCTTCAGTTCGGGGCGAAACTCATTGCGCCATTTGAAGGCCAGCCGTCGCGGCGGCTCGAACTCCGCGATCTCTCCCGTGTCGGCGACACGGCCATCCGGAAAGAGCATTCTCCACGGCGACCCAACCTTCCAGTCGGTATCGTGGACCATCTCAAACCAATATTGCTTGATGAATTCAGGCGTGGTCAGCGCCGACCAAAGTTTTTCCGGCGTGGTGCGGATGAAGGTGACGTAGACGAATTTGCTTCCAGTCATGTCATTTCTCCTTGTTTGGATTTTCTTGGCTATCGAGGTCATTGATCGCCCCCGCCTTCCAGCGCCTTCTTCAAGGCCGAAAGCGCACTCAGATGCCGGCGTTCGAACTTATTGATCCAACGCTCGGCGATGCCGTTGATCGGGACCGCATTGATGAAATGCAGCTTCTCGCGCCCATGCTTCTCCGAGGAGATCAGATTGGCCTCCTCCAGAATGACAAGATGCTTGGCGACCGCCTGGCGGCTCATGTCCAGATCCTCGCAGAGCGCGTTCAGGGTCTGCCCGTTACGCTCATAGAGCCTGTCGAGCAGTTGCCGCCGGCTGGCATCCGCCAGCGCCTTGAAGACCGCATCATCATAATCCACGGATACGAAACCATTTGGTTGCCTATTATTGACTTATAGGCAACCAAATGGTTGCTTGTCAAGCATCGAGTAACAAAATCCGATCTCATGCCACCTTGAGGGTGCAGCGGTTTAGCCGAGGGATTTGCGCAACGAACGATTGACAAGCTCCGCGTCGCATCGGATCATCCAACCATGATCGCAAACCGCGCCATCGTGATGCACCTTCACACCATCTCTCCCCTTGCAGGGCGAGTGGAAGCCGTGTTGCGCTGAGCTAACCGCGATCCATCTCAACCCTGCCGAGGCGATCAGGGTTGAAGTTTCCTTGCTCTCCTCCCCCAATATCAAGGAGAGCCGATGTCTTTAGAACAGCAAGAAACCGAAAAACGACGGCCAGTCAAAGTCGGTCCGATCCAGATCCGCGCAACGCGCCCGTCCGATGCCGAAGCGATCGCAATGATCGCCAACCTCCCCGGCTTTCGCGCCGGCACCCTGCGCCTACCCTTCCAGAGTGTTGAGGAAACGCGAGAATGGCTGGACAAGCCGGCTCCCAACTCAACCCGCCTTGTCGCTGTGCTTGAAGGGCAGATCGTCGGCAATGCCGGCATGCAACGCCTCGCCGGCCGGCGGATTCACAGCGCCAACATCGGCATGGGCGTACACGACGATTTTGCTGGTCGTGGCGTCGGATCGGCACTGCTGGGCGCTCTCGTCGATACCGCCGACAACTGGCTGGCGATCAAGCGTCTGGAGCTGACTGTCTATGTCGATAATGCAGCGGCGATCGGGCTCTACGAGAAATTCGGGTTCGAAACCGAGGGCCGCCTGCGCGCCTTCGGTTTCCGCAACGGCGGATATGTCGACGCGTTCACGATGGCGCGGCTGAGATTCTGAGCACCAAGGGGCGGCGGATTGTGATTCCGCCGCCGCCTACCATCAGCCGATCAAGTCCAGCCACTCGTCCTCGGTCATGACCTGGACATTGAATTCCCGGGCCTTGTCGAGCTTGGAACCCGCGCCAGGCCCGGCCACAACGATATCGGTCTTTTTCGATACCGAACCGGAAACCTTGGCTCCAAGGCTCTCCGCCTTCGCCTTGGCCTCGTCCCGGGTGAACTTTTCCAGCGAGCCCGTAAACACGACCGTCTTGCCGGCCACGGGGCTGCCGGAGGTCACCGGTTGCTCGGCCTCCTGCGGCTTTACTTCCTCCAGGAGCTTCGCGATCACGTCGGTGTTGCGCGGCTCCTTGTAGAATTCGACGATAGCCCGCGCCACCACCTCGCCGATGCCCTCGATATTGTTGAGATCATTCCAGGCATCACCGGCAAGCGGCGCAGCATCCTTCATTCCGGCTTCGAAGGCATCGTAGGTACCATAGGAACGCGCCAGCAGCTTGGCCGTCGTCTCGCCGACATGGCGGATGCCGAGCGCGAAGATGAAGCGATGCAAGGCAATCTGCCGCCGCTCGTTGATCGCGGCATAAAGCTTGCCGACGCTGACCTTTCCGAAGCCGTCAATGTTCTCCAGCTTGGCAAGCGACGACTGCTGGCGACTCTCCAAAGTGAAGATGTCGGGCGCAGTCTTTATCTGCAGCGCCGGATCGTCGCTCTCGAAAAAGAAGTCGATCTGCTTCGAACCGAGCCCTTCGATGTCGTAGGCGTTGCGCGAGACGAAATGCTTGAGATGCTCGGTTGCCTGCGCGCGGCAGATGAAACCGCCGGTGCAGCGGGTGACCGCATCGACCTTGCCGGTCTTCTCGTTGATATCGCGCACCGCATGGCTGCCGCAAACCGGGCAAACCTTCGGAAATTCATAGGAGACGCTCGATGCCTCGCGTTTTTCCATGACGACATCGACGATCTGCGGGATGACATCGCCTGCCCGCTGCACGATCACCATGTCCCCAACACGGATATCGCGGCCGTCGCGGATCGGCTCACCCTTGTTGCCGATGCCCTTGATGTAATCGGCATTGTGCAGCGTCGCATTGGTCACGACGACACCGCCGACGGTAATCGGTTCGAGCCGCGCAACCGGCGTCAGCGCCCCGGTGCGGCCAACCTGGATATCGATACCAACCAGACGCGTGAATGCCTGCTCTGCCGGGAATTTATGCGCCGTCGCCCAGCGCGGTGAGCGCGAACGGAAGCCGAGGCGAGCCTGCAGCTCCAGGCTATCGACCTTATAGACGACGCCGTCGATATCATAATCGAGATCGGGCCGCTGCAGACCGATCTCCTCGTAATGCCCGAGGATATCGGCGACGGAATGCAATCGCGCCATCAGCGGATTGACCGGGAAGCCCCAGGATTTGAAGATTTGCACCATGCCATATTGCGTATCGGCCGGCATGTCCGACATCTCGCCCCAGGCATAGGCGAAGAATTTCAGCTTGCGGCTCGCCGTCACCTTCGCATCGAGCTGCCGCAGCGAACCCGCCGCCGTATTGCGCGGGTTGACATAGGTCTGCTTGCCCTCGGCTTCCATCTGCGCATTGAGCGCCAGGAAGTCGCTCTTGGCCATGTAGACCTCGCCGCGCACCTCGACAACATCAGGGGCGCCCGCTGGCAGTGTCTGAGGGATTTCCCGGATCGTTCGGATATTGGCAGTGACATTCTCGCCGGTCGTACCGTCGCCTCGCGTCGCCGCACTCACCATCCGGCCATTCTCGTAACGGATGGACATGGAAAGGCCATCGATCTTCGGCTCGGCGGTAAAGGCGATCGAGTCATCCGGCAGGCGTCCGAGGAAGCGATAGACGCTGGCGACGAAATCCTGCACATCCTCCTGCGAGAAGGTATTGTCGAGCGACAGCATCGGCCTTGCATGAACGACCGGCGCGAAGGTTTCTGAAGGTGCCGCCCCCACCCGACGCGACGGGCTATCGGCGCGAGTGAGAGCCGGAAACCGCGCCTCGATGGCATCATTGCGCCGCTTCAGCGCATCATAGTCCGCATCCGAAATCTCCGGCGCATCCTTGCCGTGGTAAAGCGCGTCGTTGCGCGCAATTTCCGCGGCCAGATAGGCAAGCGCTGCAGCCGCCTCCTCTTCGCTCAAATCCTCGACGGGCTTCTGTTCGGTGCTCATGAATCGACACTCCCCGATTTCGAAGATGTTTTAGAGCACTTCCGGGAAAAGTGCGAAGCGGTTTTCCACGCTGGGCACGCAAAAACAAAGGGAGAAATCGCCAGAGGGACGCGCCTGGCGATCAGCCGTTGCCAGCCAGCAGGCGCTTGGCGGCCGCCCTCGCCTCTTCCGTCACCGAAGCGCCTGCGAGCATGCGGGCGATTTCCTCGGTGCGGTCCTTCGGCTCCATTGTCGCGACACGCGTGGAGATCTTCTCCGAACCATCCGCAACCGGACCCTTGGAGATCAACAGATGCGTCGCGGCGCGCGCGGCGACTTGCGGCGCGTGGGTGACGGACAGCACCTGCACCCGATCGGACAGGCGCTTCAGCCGCTGACCGATCGCATCCGCAACCGCACCGCCGACGCCGGTGTCGATTTCGTCGAAAACCAGGGTCGGCGCCGAGCCGCGATCGGCAAGCGCCACTTTCAGCGCCAGCAGGAAACGCGATAACTCGCCACCGGAGGCAACCTTGGTGATTGGCCCCGGCCGCGTGCCGGGATTGGTCTGCACATGGAATTCGACGACATCGATGCCCTCGGCAGTGCCCGCTTCTGGATCGCTGGTGATCTCCACCATGAAGCGCGCCCGCTCAAGCTTCAGCGCCGGAAGTTCCGCCATGACAGCAGCAGCAAGCGCCTCGCCGGCGTGACGGCGCTTCTCCGACAGGCTGCGCGCGGCAACATCATAATCCGCCCTGGCGGCGGCAAGCTCGGCACCAAGCCGCGCCAGCCTCTCTTCGCCGGCGTCGACATCGGCAAGATCCGAAATCATCCGCTGCGCCAATGCCGGCAGATCGGTAACGGGCACGGAATATTTGCGAGAGGCGCCCCTTAGCGCAAACAGGCGCTCTTCGACCCGCTCCAATTCACGCGGATCGTATTCCGTCTTGCGGAGCGCAGCCTCCACTTCCATCTGAGCATTGGAAAGCTGGTCGAGAGCCGCATCGAGCAGCGCCACGGTATCCTCCAGCAGGCCCGGCGCCTCGTGGCTCTTGCGCTCCAGCCGGCGCACCAGAGATGCGATATGCGGCACGGGCGACGCATTGCCGTTGAGGAATTCCGAAGCCTCGGCGATATCGCCGGCAATGCGCTCGGCCTTCATCATCCGCGAACGCTTTTCAGCGAGCTCATCCTCTTCGCCATCCTGCGGCGAGAGCTTCTCCAGCTCCTCGACCGAAGCGCGCAGATAGTCCGCCTCGCGAGCGGCTCGCTCCACCTGCTCCCTGTGCTTCTTCAGGGTGCGATCGGTATCACGCCAGACTTTGTGACGCTTGCCAACGTCCAGCGCCTCTTCGGCAAGGCCGGCGAAGGCATCCAGCAATGTGCGATGCGCATCCGTATCGACGAGCGCGCGGTCGTCATGCTGGCCATGAATTTCGACGAGAAGCTGGCCAATCTGGCGCATGAGCTGAACGCTGAGCGCCTGATCGTTGACGAAAGCCTTGGTACGGCCATCGGCTGACTGAACACGGCGGAAAATCAGGTCGCCGTCATCGTCTAAGTCATTTTCACGCAGGAGCTTGCGGGCCGGGTGCTGTGTGCCGACATCGAAAACCGCAGTCACCTGGCCGCGGTCCTCGCCATGACGCACGAGCCCACCATCGCCGCGCCCGCCAAGGGCCAGCGACAAGCTGTCAAGCAGGATGGATTTGCCTGCACCCGTTTCGCCGGTCAGCACCGAGAGCCCGGATTCGAAGGCAAGATCCAGCCGCTCGATCAGAACGATATCGCGGATCGAAAGCTGGATCAGCATCTGCGCTCAATCTCACGTCCCAAGAAGAAGTTTCTTGCCTGCCCTCGAAATCCACGAACCCGAGTTTTCGCTCGGCTCCACGCCACCCTTCTGCAGCAGCTGATAGGAATCCTTATACCAGCGGCTGTCCGGATAGTTGTGGCCGAGAACGGCGGCAGCCGTCTGCGCCTCAGGCACGATACCCATTGCATAATAAGCTTCGACGAGTCGCGCCAGTGCTTCTTCGATCTGGTTCGTCGTCTGATATTGCTCTATGACCACGCGGAAGCGGGAAATAGCGGCAAGGTAATCCTTGCGTTCCAGGTAGTAACGGCCGATCTGCATTTCCTTGCCGGCGAGCTGGTCCTTGGCAAAGCGGATCTTTTCCTGAGCGTCGCTGACATATTGCGACTTCGGATAGTTGTTGACGAGCTTGGTCATCGCCTCGATCGTCTGCTGTGCCGCGCGCTGGTCCTGCGTCACGTCGACGATCTGCTTGGCATAGGACGAGCCGACCAGATACTGGACGTAGTCGGCATCTTCGGAGCCCGGATATTGCTTGAGATAGGTATTACCGGTCTGCACCGCGTCATCATAGCGACCCGTGCGGTACTTGACGAAGGTGCTCATGACCAATGCCTTGCGCGCCCATTCCGAGAAGGGCTGCTGCTGGTTGATGGCATCGAACTTCTTGCCAGCCTCGGTCATGTTGCCTGCCTTGATGTTGGCAAGACCCTGGTTGTAGAGCAATTCCGGCGGATCGCTATCGACACCGAGCTTGGTGATGTCGATATCCTTTTTCGTATTGCACCCCGTCACCACCGCACCGGTACCGACCAGAAGGAGCGATACGAGCAAAGCCCGTGCTGTGATATTCATGCGTTCAGACCTTGCAAAACCCATCGGATAACTGTCCCATAGCCGTCGTTGCGGAGACGGCGTTCTCTCGCTGGCGTTTCTAGCCGCAAAAACACCATCAGGGCAACGCATTGATCATGCATTAACGCATTTTTGTGGCAAAGACCGCATATACGCAGCCTTTAATCACTGTTTTGACAGGGATTTCTCATTTGGGCCTGCGCTACCCTGCCGCCGCTGCGCGACCGAAGACAAACCCTGTGAGTCGTCCGCCAAAAAAAGAGCCGCTCCTCATCAGAGCGGCAGCTTTTTTCTCATTCCAATCCCGAAAAGATCACGCCGACCAGGGAGCGAATTCGGGAGCGTTGACCGCGATGAACTCGCGGCTGTGACCGCGATGACGCGGAGCCGAGGTTTCGACGACCTCATAAGCCGTGGGATCGCTGAGCAACGCCTTGAGCGCGTTCGCATTCATGCGATGGCCGCCGCGATAAGAGCGATAGCAGCCGATGAACTGCGCGCCGGCCAGAGCCAGGTCGCCGACGGCATCGAGCGTCTTGTGACGGACGAATTCGTCCTTGGCATAACGCAGGCCTTCGACGTTGATGACAGTGTTGTCGTCGGAGATGACGACGGAATTTTCCAGCGACGAGCCGAGCGCATGACCTGAAGCCCAGAGAGGCTCGACGTCGCGCATGAAGCCGAACGTGCGGGCACGCGACAGTTCGGTCTTGAAGGTCTCGGCGGTCAGATCGCCTGCCCACTTCTGGCGGCCGATCAGCGGGCATTCGAAATCGATCTCGACTTCGAAGCGCGTACCGTCATAAGGCCGGAACTCGCACCAGGAACCACCGGCTTCGATGCGTACCGGCTTGGTGACGCGGATATAGCGACGCTTGACGCCGAGCGAAACGATGCCGGCCTGCTCGATGGCTTCGATAAACGGATGGGAGCTGCCGTCCATGATCGGCATTTCCGCGCCGCTCACTTCGACGACGACGTTATCGAGACCGATCGCGTAGATCGCGGCCATGACGTGTTCGACCGTCGCGACGGAGCGCGCCGGCGAAAAGCCAAGAACCGTGCAGAGGTCCGTATTGCCGACCTGCGCCGAAACGGCGCGAAGTTCGGTCACATCGCCATTGTCGTGCAGGCGCTGAAAAACAACACCGGTGCCGGCCTCGGCGGGATAAAAGGTGATCGACACGTTAGCACCGGAATGAACGCCAATACCGGAAAGTGTCGCGGGGTTTGCAATGGTGGTCTGAAAACCAAGCAATCCGATTGCCATATAGTTCTGCCTTCGTCTGTCTGATCCAGGCCGGGCGGTCATCTTCGGACGCTTACCCTTATCGCCGGTTCAGTCTGTTAACTATGCCACACAGGTCACATACATTCGTCATCGAATGTGATTCAGCGGGCTTGCTTGGTATCTACATACTCGCCGGGGCATTGCATTCCAAATCACTGTTTCTTTCGTTTTGTTACGAAAGCAGCCGATTGAATTCATTGGATAATTTTAAATACGACAACAGGTATAAAATAAGGAAATCCGGGGTCTTGCGGCCCCGGATTTCATCAGGATGGTTAGCAACCTATTAAAAGGTTGTCCAGTGCGGGTCAGTTCGACTGACGGCGCAGGAAGGCCGGAATCTCGAGCTGGTCGTCCTCATGGCTTGCCATGCGTGCCTGTGGAGCCGGGCGGCCATGATCGTCGAGATTGCCGCGACGCGGAGCGTAGAGGCTGGCCTCGGGCGACGGCGCGCGACGCTGCTGCTGCGGGGCGGCATTGCTCGTCGGAGCCATCATGTCGTCGAAAGCCGGATCTTCTTCGCGGCGGCCGAGCGAATTGGTGATTCGCTTCAGCAGACCCATCGGACCACGCTCTTCAGCAGCCTGGGTTGCTGCCGGCTGGGCGCGGTGTTCCATTTCCGCCTTAACGACCGGCGGGAAATCCTCGACCTTCGGCATGCGGACCTGCTCGGGAGCCTGTCGAATGATCGGCTGCTGCTGCATGACCGGTGCCGGCTGCTGCGGCTGAACCGGGGCCTGACGGACCGGCTGAGCTTCCGGAGCAGCTGCGAAGATGCGGCTCTGCGGACGGAAATTCTCTTCCGGCGCGGCGGCCTGCGTCATCACCGGCTGCTGCTGGACATGCGCCTGACGGCCCATCTGAAATTCCAGTTCACGCTCAAGATCGGCCTCTGCCGTACGTATGGTCTGGGCGACCGGGTCCACGGTACGGGGAGCCGGAGCGACAGCCTGTGCGGTATGGGCCTGCGCGACGTGGGCAGGCTGGGCTGCGGCCGCTACCGGAGCGGCGGCCGCGGAAGGACGCATAGCCGGCTTCGCGGCCGGACGGAACTCCATGCCTCTGTCGGCTGCCTCGTTCATTGCACGGTCGATGCCCGTTGCGACGACGGAAACGCGGATGATGCCCTCGAGCGATTCGTCGAAGGTGGCGCCGAGGATGATGTTCGCGTCGGGATCGACTTCTTCGCGGATGCGGGTCGCGGCTTCATCGACTTCGAACAGGGTGAGATCACGACCACCGGTGATCGAGATCAAGAGGCCCTGTGCGCCCTTCATCGAGGTTTCATCGAGCAGCGGGTTGGCAATGGCAGCTTCAGCAGCCTGCATTGCGCGGCCCTGGCCGGAAGCCTCGCCGGTACCCATCATGGCGCGACCCATTTCGCGCATGACCGAACGCACGTCGGCGAAGTCGAGGTTGATGAGACCTTCCTTCACCATCAGGTCGGTGATGCAGGCAACGCCCGAATAGAGAACCTGGTCGGCCATCGAGAACGCGTCGGCGAAAGTCGTCTTGTCGTTGGCGATGCGAAACAGATTCTGGTTCGGAATGACGATCAGCGTGTCGACCGACTTCTGCAGTTCCTGGATGCCCATCTCAGCGAGCCGCATCCGGCGGCCACCTTCGAAGTGGAACGGCTTGGTCACGACGCCGACGGTCAGGATGCCCTTGTTGCGAGCGGCCTGCGCGACAACAGGCGCGGCACCCGTACCCGTACCACCGCCCATGCCGGCGGTGACGAAGCACATATGCGTGCCATTCAGATGATCGATGATTTCGTCGATGCACTCTTCGGCAGCTGCACGACCGACTTCCGGCTGCGAGCCGGCACCGAGACCTTCCGTGACGTTGACGCCGAGCTGGATGATCCGCTCCGCCTTCGTCATGGTCAGCGCCTGCGCATCGGTGTTGGCGACGACGAAATCGACGCCCTGCAAGCCTGCCGTGATCATGTTGTTGACGGCATTGCCGCCACCGCCACCAACACCGAACACGGTGATTCGCGGCTTAAGCTCGGTGATATCTGGCTTATGCAGCTTGATAGTCATTGTACCCGTTCCTTCTCTTTATGGCCGCATCGCCACGCCGGCCAATTCACTGATTTCACTTGCCTGACGCTTACCCCGGAAGAACTTTCCGGGATCAGGCACTCAAAAACTCTCTTTCAACCACTGGCCGACACGGCCGATCCGGCTGTTGTTACCCCCAAGCGACGAGAGCAGACCGCTGCTCGGCGCATGTGTTTCCATGTCTGCGACCTGCGGATAGATCATCAGACCGACCGCCGTCGAAAAAGCCGGCCCCTTGGCTGCCGTCGGCAGACCGGACACGCCCATCGGACGACCGATGCGGACATTGCGGGCAAGTACCCGGCGCGCCACGTCGGGCAGACCGGTCAGCTGGCTGGCACCGCCCGTCAGGACGACGCGCTTGCCGACGATCGGGCTGAAGCCCGAACGCTGGATGCGATCGCGAATGAGCTCGAGGGTCTCCTCGATACGAGCCTTGACGATGCGCGACACCAGGGCCTTCGGCACCTGCGTCGGCTGGTCACGCTCATCTTCGCCGATCGGCGGGATGGAAATCAGTTCACGCTCTTCCGAAGAATTCGCGAGCGCCGAGGCATGGACGACCTTCAGCCGCTCGGCATCCTCGATGCGCGTGGAAAGGCCGCGAGCAAGGTCCGTGGTGACATGATGGCCACCGAGGCTCACGGCATCGGTATGCACCAGCTTGCCCTCGGCAAAGACCGAGATCGTCGTCGTGCCGCCGCCCATGTCGATCGCGGCGCAGCCGAGCTCGACTTCGTCGTCCACGAGAGCGGCAAGACCACTGGCATAGGGTGTTGCCACCATGCCCTCGACCGAAAGATGCGCGCGGTTGATGCAGAGCTCAAGATTGCGAAGCGCCGCGCGCTCGGCCGTCACCACATGCATGTCGACACCGAGCGCATCACCGAACATCGCCAGGGGATCGCGAATGCCGCGCTCGCCGTCGAGAGAATAGCCGGTCGCCAGCGAATGCAGCACGGCACGCTCCTGGCGGATCGACTGCTGGCAAGCTGCAGCCAGAACCTTTCTCAGATCATTGGCTTCGACTTCCTGACCGCCGAGATCGATGGTCGCGGTATAGATGTCGCTGCCGAGACGGCCGGCCGAGACATTGACGATCAGGCTGTCGACGGTCAGGCCAGCCATGCGTTCGGCGGCATCGACAGCAAGCCTGATGACGCCTTCGAGAGCGTCGAGATCGGCGATCACGCCGGTCTTGATGCCGCGGGAACGCTGATGGCCAATACCGATGATCTCGATATTGTGCGTGCGGTTCGGGAGAACCTGACTCTCCTCGCGCGGCGTCAGGCGGCCGATCATGCAGACGACCTTCGTCGAGCCGATGTCGAGGACCGAGACGATGTGCGACCGCTTCGAAGACAGCGGCTTCAACCGAGGCAGGCCGAAATGGGACGAACCGAATAAGCTCATGTATCCTGACCTGCTTTCTTCAAAGCCTTGTTTCTTGCATCGACTGCGGCCTGGCGACGAACTGCGGCATCCGGGGTTAACTCGATCGCGGTACGATCATCGAGACGGAGATCGACGGCGGCGATATCGCGCTGCAGAAGATTCTCATCCTTGTCGAGCCTGGTCAGGCGTGCGAGCGCACCATCGATATTGTCTTCCGGCAATTTGATGGTCACGCCGTTGTCGAGATAGAGATCCCAGCGGCGGCCGGCGACGCGCACGAAAGCCTTCACATGGCCGCGAACATCCGGCCACTTGGCAAACTGGTCATCGATGGAGGCAGCGGCAGTTTCGGCATCGCGGCCAACGAAGAGCGGCAACTTGGCAAACTTGTTGTCGCGCAGCGGCGCAATCACGCTGCCATCCCTCTGGATCAGCGAAAGCTCGGAGCCGTGCTGCCAGATGGCGTAAGCCTTGCGCTCCTTCAGCTTTACCTCGACGGTTCTTGGATAAACCTTGCGAACCTCGACATTCTGAACCCAGGGCAGGTTCGCGATCTTCTGACGAGCCGCATCCGCATTGAGAGCCACGAGCGAGGTGGTGCCGTCGAGGCCGAGCAGCTGCAGGATCTCGATTTCGGAGGTCTCATCGTTGCCGGAGACTTTCACATCTTCGATCGCAAAACCCGCGGCGGACGTCGTCGCCTCGGCGACAGCCTGGGTGTGGCCGCCGACGGACATGCCGTAAAGGCCGGTCACGGCAAGAAGGACGAAGGTCGAAACCGTACCCGTGTGTGCGGGAATATTGATGCGCCCCGAACCGAGGCTGACAAGGAAGCGAACCGCGCGGCGCAGCGGACGTGGCAGGACGAATGCGTCCTCGACGTCGTCGATGGCGAGCGGGACGCGATGACGGGACCGCCTCATATTTTTGACCGTCAGCGCAAACAAGACGCGTCCTCCACCATCCACCGGAGAAATTCACCAAAAGAGTAGCCGGCATGAGCGGCCATTTCAGGCACCAGGGAGGTAGGAGTCATGCCGGGCTGGGTATTGATCTCCAACCAGACAAGTTCGCCCTCTTCGGAAAAGCGATCGTCAAAACGGAAGTCAGATCGACTAACACCGCGGCAGCCGATAGCTTCATGCGCCCTTAACGATAATGTTTGTATGTTTTGGTAAAGATTCGGTGAAATTTCCGCCGGCAAGACATGTTTTGAACCACCCTTGGCGTACTTGGCGTCGTAATCATAGAAGCTGTGGCCGAGCGGCACGATCTCGGTGACGCCGAGAACCTTGCCGTCCATGACGCCGCAGGTCAGCTCGCGGCCATGGATATAGCGCTCGACCAGCACCTCGTCGCCGTAGCGCCATTCGGACGACGTGATGATCTGCGGCGGATGTGCCTGATCTTCCTTGACGATCACGACACCGAAGCTTGAGCCCTCGCGCACCGGCTTGACGACATAAGGCGGCTTCATCGGATGCTCGCCGACAATGGCGAAGCGATCCATCACGATCGAGCTGGCAACCGGAATACCCGCCGCCGCCGCAACCGTCTTCGCGCGGGACTTGTCCATCGCGAGAGCCGAGGCAAGCACGCCGGAATGCGTATAGGGAATCTGCAGATATTCGAGAATGCCCTGAATGGTACCGTCTTCGCCGAAGGGACCATGCAGCGCATTGAAGACGACGTCGGGCTTCAGCTCCGCAAGGCGGCTGGCGACATCATGATCGACGTCGACACGGGCAACCTGGAAGCCTTCCGCTTCGAGGGCATCGGCACATGCCTTTCCCGAGGAAAGGCTGACGGGCCTCTCCGAGGAAAATCCGCCCAAAAGGACAGCCACATGCTTGCCACCCATCAATACCCCCGACTTCACGGTCTCTACACTGCTTTTGCAGGGCCTCGCCTAACCGCGATTCTTGCCCCGTTTTCAATAGGCCGATTAGAACGACATTAAGGTTAATGAAGCGTTTACTTTCGTTAACTTTCCGCCGTCCTGGCGATGACCGAATGGCTCGAATCAAACCTACTTAAAGAATTCTGCCATTGGAATCATGGAGTTGCTACTTTTGAAATCGCTACATTTAGATTTTTTTAAACAAAGAGCCCCGCATCGACGGATCGATGCGGGGCTCAAAGCCTTGAAATGAGGCCGATATCACTCGCTGTCGTCGACCAGTTTCCAGACTAAGCCGCCCAACGCTCCGCCGACGATAGGCGCGACCCAGAACAGCCAAAGCTGCTGCAAGGCCCAACCGCCGACAAACAGCGCCTGCCCCGTCGAGCGGGCCGGATTGACGGATGTGTTGGTGATCGGGATCGAGATCAGGTGGATCAGCGTCAGCGCCAGACCGATGGCGATCGGCGCGAAGCCGGCCGGCACCTTGCTGCTCGTCGAGCCGAGAATCACGACCAGGAAGAACAGGGTCAGCACGATCTCGGCCACCAATGCCGAGACCATGGAGTAGCCGCCGGGAGAATGTTCCCCATAGCCGTTTGCCGCAAAGCCGCCGAGCTGGAAATCAGCCTTGCCGCTTGCGATCAGATAGAGCACCGCCGCCGCGGCGATCGCGCCGATCACTTGCGCAATGATATAGGGAATGAGCTGCCCGCCGGGAAAGCGGCCAGCCACCGTCAGGCCAACCGAAACGGCCGGATTGAAATGCCCGCCCGATATGCCGCCGACGGCAAAAGCCATGGTCAGCACGGTTAGACCAAACGCAAAGGCAACACCTAGAAAACCGATACCAAGGCTCGGATATGCCGCTGCGAAGATCGCACTGCCGCAGCCGCCGAATACGAGCCAAAACGTCCCAAGAAACTCAGCAATGAGTTTTTTCTGCATGAAACCCTTCTCCTCAGCCCGCAATCCAAGCGAGAATCGGTTGTTGGTGAAAAGATTCCAGCAAGGACTCGCCGGAGTACGCCCCCCCAACAACAAACGCCCGCCTGATTGCTCACGAATCAACAATTACGGCAAAATAATAGCACGCAACCGCTGATTTCTTGCGCAGTTAGCGTTTGCGTTGAACAAAAATTACGCTAAGGACAATTTTTATCCGCTAAGCGCGCCTTAGCATCATCTGAACTGGTGGGAACATGACTGACGCGATATCTCCTTTATCGCCGACCCCCTCGTCATCGAACAATGCTGTTGCGAATTCCCCGGCACGTGTTCTGATCGCGAGCCTTATCGGCACAACGATCGAATTTTTCGATTTCTATGTTTATGCGACGGCGGCGGTTATCGTCTTCCCGAAGCTGTTCTTCCCGGCAAGCGATCCGACGTCGGCGACGCTGCAGTCCTTTGCCACCTTCTCCATCGCCTTCTTCGCTCGCCCGATCGGCGCGATGATTTTCGGCCATTTCGGCGACCGGATCGGCCGCAAGGCGACGCTCGTCGCGGCGCTGATGACCATGGGCCTTTCGACCATCGTGATCGGCCTGTTGCCGACCTATGAGTCGATCGGCGTTCTCGCACCGATTCTGCTGGCACTTTGCCGTCTCGGTCAGGGCCTTGGGCTCGGCGGCGAATGGGGTGGTGCGGTCTTGCTTGCAACGGAAAACGCTCCGGAAGGCAAGCGCAGCTGGTACGCCATGTTCCCGCAGCTCGGCGCCCCGATCGGCTTCATCCTCTCGGCGGGCCTCTTCCTGATCCTGCGCGAAACCATGACCGACGCCGATTTCCTCAGCTACGGCTGGCGCGTCCCCTTCCTGATCAGCATCGTGCTGGTCGCCGTCGGCCTCTATGTCCGCCTGAAGATCACCGAAACCCCGGAATTCCAGCGCGCCATCGAGAAGGAAGAACGGGTTTCCGTGCCGATCGCGGTCATCTTCCGCTCGCATCTGCGCAGCCTGATCCTCGGCACCATCATCGCGGTCGCCACCTTCGTGCTGTTCTATCTGATGACGGCCTTTACACTCAGCTGGGGCACCCGGCCTCCGGGTACTGGAGCGCTGCCGGCAGGTCTCGGCTATTCGCAGGGTCAGTTCCTGGTCGTCCAGCTCGTCGGCGTCGTCTTCTTCGGTCTGATGATCCCGATCTCGGGCCTTTTGTCGGACCGTTATTCGCGCCGGCTGGTTCTGATCCTGACGACCATCGGCATTCTGATCTTCGGCCTGTTCTATTCGTCGCTGCTGACGGCGGGCCTTGCAGGCGCCTTCGCCTGCTCGATCATCGGCCTGGCCTTGATGGGCTTCACCTATGGCCCGATCGGCGCGGCACTGGCTGCGCCCTTCCCGACCACCGTGCGCTATACCGGCGCATCCATGACCTTCAATCTCGGCGGCATCGTCGGCGCGTCCCTGGCGCCTTACATCGCCACCTGGCTCGCGACCAATTACGGTCTAGTCTATGTCGGCTACTATCTCGCCGGCGCTGCGGTGCTCTCCTTGATCGGCATCTTGCTCTCGGGCAACGACGAAGTCTGAGAAAACAAGCATAAGCAATTGAAAAGGCCGGGTGAAAACCCGGCCTTTTTGTTGAATCATTTTATGAAGTTTGCGCCGGTTGCGGCCCAAGCCTATTCCGTCGTGACACCCTGGAACGGGTGGACTTCACGGCCGGGCATGAAGTGGCCAAGGCGCTTGATTTCCCATTCCAGCTTGACGCCAGACTTTTCGAAAACCTCGCGGCGAACCTGCTCGCCCAGATACTCCAGATCGTAGCCCGTCGCCTGCTCCATGTTGATCATGAAGTTGCAATGCAGCGACGACATCTGCGCACCGCCAATGACGAGACCGCGGCAACCTGCCTCATCGATCAGCTTCCAGGCCGACAGGCCGTCCGGATTCTTAAAGGTCGAGCCGCCGGTCTTTTCCCGAATCGGCTGCACGGTTTCGCGATGGGCGCGCACGGCATCCATCTCGGCGCGAATCGTGGCCCGATCCTCCGGATAGCCCTCAAAGAGGACATGCGTGAAGATCAGGTCTTCAGAGGCGTCGGAATGACGATAGGAATAACCCATCTCGGCATTGGTCAGGACATGCTTATCGCCCTTGCGGTCGACCGCATGCACCTCGACGACGCGCTCGCGGGTCTCGGCACCGTTGGCGCCAGCATTCATGCGCGCGGCACCGCCAATGCTGCCAGGAATGCCGTAATAGAAATGGAACCCGCCGATGCCATTATCCATCGCCATGGCCGCGACGTGCTTGTCGGGGCAGATGGCGCCGGCCAGGATGCGGTTTTCGCCGACAAGTTCGACGGCGCCGAAGCCCTTGGCCGAAAGCCTGAGCACGACGCCCGGAATCCCGCCGTCGCGCACCAATATGTTCGAACCCACGCCGACGACCGTCAGCGGCACCTCTTCCGGCAGGATCTTCAGAAAGGCGATGAGATCGTCCGTGTCATGCGGCTGGAACATCAGCTCCGCCAGTCCGCCGGCACGGAACCACGTCACACGATCCATCGGCGCGTCCGGCGTCAGCCGACCCCTGATGTCCTTTACACCGTCGCCGAGCGACGCCAGAAGCTTTTCTCCATTGACCTGTTTCATGCGGACTTACCTGAGAGGCCTTCCAATTCCTTTGGCAATGATGCTGCCCAATATGTGATGCTGCCGGCTCCCAACAAAACCACAAAATCACCCGGTTGCGCAATCTCTGCAACCATGGCGGCAAGATCTTCCTGTGATGGTAGATAGCGCGCATCGCGATGGCCGCTTGCCTTGATGCGCGAAACCAGTGTCTGTGAATCCACGCCCTCGATAGGGTCCTCGCCGGCCGCGTAGACGGGCGCCAGGAAGATGCTGTCGGCATCGTTGAAGCAGGCGGCGAACTCTTCGAAGAGGCTCGACAGGCGCGTATAGCGATGCGGCTGGTGGATCGCGATGACGCGGCCGTTGCAGGCTTCGCGCGCGGCCTTCAGCACGGCCTTGATCTCGACGGGGTGATGACCGTAGTCGTCGAAGACCTTGATCCCGTTCCACTCGCCGGTCAGCGTGAAGCGGCGCTTGACGCCGCCGAAGGATGCAAGCCCCTTGGCGATCGCCTCGCTGGAAATTCCGAGGCGGTTGGCAACCGCGACGGCCGCCGTCGCATTGGAAATATTGTGGCGGCCCGGCATCGGCATGACGAGATCCTTGATGTGGATCACCTTGCCGGTGCGGCGCCTGCGGATTTCGATATCGAACAGCGAACGCGTGCCATCGATGCGAACATTCGAGAAACGCACGTCCGCCTGCGGATTTTCGCCATAGGTGATGACCTTGCGGTCCTCGATACGGCCGACGAGCGACTGCACCTCGGGATGGTCGATGCACATGACGCCGAAACCGTAGAACGGTACATTCTCGACGAACTGCCGGAAGGCGGCCCGCACGGCATCGAAATTGCCGTAGTGGTCGAGATGCTCCGGATCGATATTGGTCACGACCGCGACGTCGGCGGGCAGTTTCAGAAACGTGCCGTCCGACTCGTCGGCCTCGACCACCATCCACTCGCCGGCGCCCATGCGCGCATTCGTGCCATAGGCATTGATGATGCCGCCGTTGATGACTGTGGGGTCAAGGCCACCGGCTTCCAGAAGCGTCGCCACGAGCGAGGTCGTCGTGGTCTTGCCATGCGTGCCGCCGATGGCGATCGCACTGCGGAAGCGCATCAATTCCGCCAGCATTTCGGCGCGGCGCACGACCGGCAGCAGCTTTTCGCGCGCGGCGGCCAGTTCCGGATTGGTCTTCTTGATGGCGGTGGAGACGACAACGACTTCGGCATCGCCGAGGTTTTCCGCCTTGTGACCGATATGAACCGGAATGCCCTTGTCGCGCAGTCGCTGCACGTTGGCGCTTTCCGATTGATCGGAACCCTGCACGCGATGGCCGAGGTTATGCAACACCTCGGCAATGCCGCTCATCCCGATACCGCCGATACCGATAAAATGCACAAGGCCGATTGCCTTCGGCAGCTTCATGCGCCTGCCCCCTTGAATTGCTGAATTGAACGTCCCGCGGCAATAGCCTCAACCATGTCGGCAAGCAAGTTTGCCGCATCCGGTTTCCCCGCCTGCTTGGCGGCGGCGGCCATCTTGGCGAGCTTTTCCGGCATGGTCATGGAGCCGCGCAGAATGGTGGAAAGTTTCTCCGGCGTCAGTTCCGACTGCACGATGACTTTGACGCCACCGGTTGCCGCCAGTGCCGCGGCATTGGCTGCCTGGTCGTGATCCAGCGCGTGAGGATAGGGCACGAGGATCGCCGGACGGCCGATGACGGCAAGCTCGGATACGGTCGAGGCCCCGGAGCGACACAGAACCAGATGTGCGGCGCCAATCCGCTCCGCCATATCGTTGAAGAACGGTGCGACATCGGCGCCCATCTCCAACCTTCTCGTGCAGCTGTTGACCGTTTCCATATCCTCAGGACGCACCTGCTGCGTGATCCGCAGGCGCTTGCGCAGCGGCTCCTCAAGCAGGCTGATCGCCGTCGGAACGGCCTTCGAGAAATACTGCGCGCCCTGGCTGCCGCCGAAAACCACCAGGTTGAAAGGGTCGTCCGGACCGGACGGCACATAGGGACGCTTGGCAGCCTCGATGACGGCCGGACGCACCGGATTGCCCGTCGTCACCGTCTTCTCGGCAAACGCGCCATTTTCCGTCAGGAAGCCGCCCGCAATCGCGCGAACGCGCGTCGCCAGCATCTTGTTGGCGCGGCCCATGACCGCATTCTGCTCATGCAGCATGGACGGCACGCCCATGCGCGTGGCGGCCAGAAGCGGCGGAACCGTCGGATAGCCGCCGAAGCCGACGACACAGACGGGCTTGATGCGCTGGATCAGCTTGCGCGCTGCGCGCATGCCGGTCCACAGCGTCCACAGGGCGCCTGCGACCTTCAACGGGTTCTTCGAACCGATCGTCGCCGAGGGCACGACATGGACTTCGTCGGCCGGAAATTTGCCGGCAAAGCGTTCGGCGCGGCTGTCGGTGACGAGGTGCACGGAATAGCCGCGCTCTCTCAACTTATAGGCCAGTGCCTCGGCCGGAAATACGTGACCGCCGGTTCCGCCGGCGGCAAGAAGGACAATGCCTTTACTCATAATTTTCGCTCCCGCGAATACCCCACTACCCGGGGCATCTCCCTAATATAGGAAGTCGCCATGACCGCGTCATCGGTGCAAACCAAGCCCCCCTCATAGACCGCCGCTCCTGGAAAAGCGACCAGAGAATCAAGAACGGGCAGGAGATATCGAGAGCGAAAAACAGGTAGTCCCAAGACGATCACTCCGCCGGCAGCCCGTGCGTCACGCGGAACTGGCTGCGATCCTGTGCACGCTTTTCCGGCCTGTGACGCGTCAACGCCAGGATGAAGCCCGCGGTCACGCAGATCGCGGTCATCGACGAGCCACCGTAGGAAATCAGCGGCAACGTCATGCCCTTGGCCGGCAGCAGCTGCAGGTTCACGCCGATGTTGATGATCGACTGAATACCGATCTGCAGCACCAAGCCAGCGACGGCGAAGCGGTTGAAGTCGTTCTTTTCCTTGTAGGCATGCGACAGGCCGCGCAGCACGAGAAAAGCAAAGATCAGCACGAGCGCCATGCAGAAGATGGCGCCGAACTCTTCGGCTGCGACGGAGAAGATGAAGTCGGTATGGGCGTCCGGAATGATGCGCTTGACGGTGCCTTCGCCCGGACCGACGCCAAACCAGGTGCCGTGAACGATCGCTTCCTTGGCAGTGTCGACCTGGAATGTATCGCCCTCGCCCGTCATGAACTTGTTCACGCGTTGCGCCACGTGATCGAACACATAATAGGCCGTCACGAAACCACCCGCGCCGAGACCGCCGAGCACGATGATCCACAGCCACGGCATGCCGGCCATGAAGAACATGCCGCCCCATACGGCTGTTGTCAGGATGGTCTGGCCAAGGTCAGGCTGCGCGACGAGCAATGCGACGACGATGCCGAAGAGGATGATGGCGAAGAGATTGCCCGGGATCTCCGGCTGGCGCGCATGTTCGGAAAACAGCCAGGCGCAGACGACGACGAAAGCGGGCTTCATGAATTCCGAAGGCTGGATCGACAAGGCCGCGATATTGACCCAGCGCCTGGACCCCTTGACTTCAACGCCGAAGAAAAGCGCAAAAAGCATCATCGCTAGCGACACGACGAGCAGGATGACCGCCGTCCTTCGCACCTGTCTGGGCGTCATGAAGGAAATGCCGATCATCGCCGCGATCGCCGGAACCAGAAACAGGGCATGGCGCTTGACGAAGTGGAACGGCTCAAGCCCGATGCGCTCCGCCACCGCCGGCGACGCCGCGAAGGACAACATGAAGCCGATGCCGATCAAGAGGATGAAAAGGGCGAGAAATACACGGTCGATGGTCCAGAACCACTCGGCCAAGGCCCCACGTTCAACGCGGCTTACCATATTATTTGCCTCCAGCTGCTGAACCGATCAGCATGGTGACGCCATCGATCGCAGCGACATGGCTGACGAAGGCGTCGCCCCTGACCTCGAAATTCTTATACTGATCGAAGCTTGCGCAAGCCGGTGAAAGCATCACCGCCGCGGACCCATGCTCGTCCCTGTCCGCATCCGCGGCAGCATGCGCGACTGCACGCTCCAGCGTACCGGAAATCTCATAGGGCACCCGGTCGCCGAGCGTCGCCGCAAAGGCTGGCGCCGCCTCGCCGATCAGATAGGCCTTGGCGATGCGCGGAAAGAGTGGCGCCAGGGTGGTGATACCGCCCTCCTTCGGCAGACCACCGGCAATCCAGTAGATATTCTCGTAGCTCGAAAGCGCAGGTGCGGCCGCATCCGCATTGGTCGCCTTGGAATCGTTGACGAAGACGACCCGGCCGCGCTTTCCCACAGGCTGCATGCGATGCTTGAGGCCAGGAAAGGATTTCAAGCCGGCCCGGATCTCGTCAGGGGAGACACCGACGGCAAGGCAGGCCGCGATTGCCGCCGCTGCGTTCTGTGCATTATGGCCGCCGCGTAGGGTCTCGATGCCGTCGAGGTCGGCGATCTCGCTCGCCGCGCCGTTCGATGCCTGAACGATGCTGCTCGTCTCCGCATAGAGGCCATCCGCCAATGCGTGCCGGCGCGAAATCCGCATTACCTTGGTGCCAGCGCGCTCGATGCGATCGGCAATCAAGGAAGAATAGCTGTCATCGACGCCGACCACGGCAACGTCGCTGCCGGCGACCAGTCGCTCCTTGATATCGGCATAATGCTGCATCGTACCATGACGATCGAGATGATCGGGCGTCAGGTTCAGCAGAATGCCGGCGGAAGGGTTGAGGGTCGGTGCCAGATCGATCTGGTAGGACGAGCATTCGACGACATAAAAACGGCCGGCCTTCGGCGGATCGAGCGTCAAGATTGCCGTACCGATATTGCCGCCGAGCTGCGTGTCCCGTCCGCTTGACTGCAGGATATGGGCGATCAACGCCGTCGTCGTCGACTTGCCGTTCGTCCCGGTAATGGCGATGAATGGGCAATCCGGCGCATGCGCCCGCCGTTCCCTAACGAAAAGCTCGACGTCGCCGATGATTTCGACGCTAGCAGCGTGAGCGAGATCGACAGTCCAATGGGGCTTCGGATGCGTCAGCGGCACGCCGGGCGACAGAACGAAGACCGACAGACTGTTCCAGTCGATCGTCCTGAGATCAGTGACCGTTATTCCCTCCGCAGCCGCCTTGGCCACGCTGTCCGGATTGTCGTCCCAGGCCGTCACATCGGCGCCACCGGCGACGAGCGCGCGCGCCGTGGCAAGGCCGGAGCCGCCAAGGCCGAAGAGGGCGACCTTCTTTCCGTTCAGCGTGGAGACTGGGATCATCGATGCCTCACCGCAGCTTCAGGGTGGACAGGCCGACCATCGCCAGAATAACGGCGACGATCCAGAAACGCACGACGACCTGGCTTTCCGTCCAACCCTTCTTCTCGAAGTGGTGGTGGATCGGCGCCATCAGGAAAACGCGGCGCTTGGTCATCTTGAAGAAGCCGACCTGGATGATGACGGAAAGTGCCTCGAGCACGAAGAGACCGCCAATGATCGCCATGACGATCTCATGCTTGGTGGCGACGGCGACCGAGCCGATCAAACCACCCAGCGCCAGCGAGCCGGTATCGCCCATGAAGATTGCCGCCGGCGGCGCATTGAACCAGAGGAAACCAAGGCCGGCACCGATCACCGCACCAAGAACCACCGCCAGTTCGCCCGTACCCGGTACGAAATTGATCGCGAGGTAATCAGCAAAGACAAAGTTGCCCGCCAGATAGGCGATGATCCCGAAGGAAGCTGCCGCGATCATGACCGGCACGATGGCAAGCCCGTCAAGGCCGTCGGTCAGATTGACGGCATTGCCTGCCGCAACGATGACGAAGGCGCCGAAAAACACGAAGAACATGCCAAGATTGAGCAGCAGGCTCTTGAAGAATGGGAAGGCAACCGACGAGCCGAAGGTCGAACCGGCGGGACCGGAGGACAGTGCGGTGGTCATCATGAAATACACTGCAATGCCCGCAATGACGAATTCGATGCCGAGGCGCGCGCGGCCGGAGAAGCCCTTGTCGCTCTGTTTGGTCACCTTGAGATAGTCGTCATAAAAGCCGATGGCGCCGAAGCCGAGCGTCACCAGCAGGGTGGCAACGACGTAGACATTGGCGAGATCAGCCCAGAGCAGCGACGAGACGACGATGCCGGCAAGGATCATCAGGCCTCCCATGGTCGGCGTCCCGGCCTTCTTGAAATGCGTCTGAGGGCCATCGGCACGGATCGGCTGTCCTTTGCCCTGGCGCACGCGCAGAGATGAAATGATTCGCGGTCCGAAGAGAAAAACAATCAACGCTGACGTGAACAGGGCACCGCCGGTACGGAACGTGATGTATCTGAACAGATTGAGGAATCTGAAGTGAGTACTGAAAAAATGAATATGGTCCGACAGTTCGGCAAGCCAGATCAGCATAAGAGCCCTTTCTAAAGCCCCTGATGGGTATGGGGGCCCGTGTCGGAAAATGCGGGAAACTTGTCAAGCAAGGCCGCAACGATCTTTCCAAATCCCATTCCCAGCGAAGATTTCAACATCAACACGTCGCCCGAAGCGACAGAATTGAGCGCGAATTCCGAGAGTTCCTCAGTCGTCTCGCGATATTCGACATGAACACTATCCGGCAGCTCATCCCTTAAAGCCGCCATCTCCGGACCAGCCAGCCAGACATGCTCGATGCCGGCAGCCAAGAGTGGCCCGGCAAGGTTGGCATGCACGCGCTGGGCATAATCCCCCATCTCCAACATGTCGCCGAGCATGGCGATCCGCCTGCCCACCCGGCCGCCCGGTCCCGCATGCGGCGATGTCGTCGCCAGCAGCGCGATTGCCGCGCGCATGGATGCGGGATTGGCGTTGTAGCTTTCGTCGATCAGCGTGAGATAGCCGTTGCCGATCGCGCGCTTGTGGCGTTGTCCCCTGCCCTTTTCCGCCCGCAGGTCCGCGAGGGCATCGACGGCCTCGTCAAGGTCGGCCTCCACGAGCATGACCGCACCGAGCACGGCAAGCGCGTTTTCAGCGATATGGCGACCCGGCGCGCCAAGCGCCACTTCCATGGTCTCGCCACCGATCGTCAGCCACAGCGTGGAATTCTCTTCCGAGGCGTTGAATTCGGCGAGTCGCACATCCGCCTTTGCATGCTGGCCAAAGCTGTGCACATGCTCGATGCCGGCCGCGACAGCTGCCCGCTCCAGCATCTCGAACTGGTCGTTGTCATGATTGAGAATGGCATGACCACCAGGCACGACACCGTCGAAGATTTCCGCCTTCGCGGCGGCGATTTCGCTAATACTATTGAAATTGCCGAGATGGGCCGGCGCGATCGTGGTGATGATCGCCACATGCGGCTGCACCATCTTCACGAGCGGCCTGATCTCTTCGGGATGGTTCATGCCGATTTCGAAAATGCCGAAATCGGTGTCCTCGGGCATGCGCGCCAATGTCAGCGGAACGCCCCAATGATTGTTGAAGGAGGCGACCGAGGCATGCACCTTGCCCGAAGGCGTCAGCGCACGGCGCAGCATCTCCTTCGTGGTCGTCTTGCCGACCGAACCCGTGACAGCGATGATCTTGGCCTGCGTACGCTTTCGGCTGGCGACACCAAGTCGCCCAAGCGCCGCCAAGACGTCATCCACGACGATCTTCGGCACGGTCAGACTGCCCATTGCCGGCAGGCGTGCCTCACTTATGACGATGAATGCTGCGCCGTTCGCCATAGCGATATTGGCATAGTCGTGACCGTCAACGCGATCGCCCTTGATGGCGAAAAAAGCCTCGCCCGGCTGAATGGAACGACTGTCTATGGAAATGCCCGTAATGCCAGCGGGCAGCGATCCGACGAAGCGGCCCGAGATTGCGGCGATCAAATCCTCAGTTGTCCATAGCCAGCTCAAGACTTCAAATCCTCCAATGCTTTGCGCAATTCGGCATGGTCGGAAAATGGCAGCGTGACGCCGCCGATCGTCTGACCTTCCTCATGCCCCTTGCCGGCGACGATCAGCGTGTCGCCGGATTTCAGCAGGCCGACCGCCTTGCGGATCGCTTCGGCACGATCGCCGATCTCCACCGCACAGGCGGCAGCCGCCATGATTTCCGCGCGAATCGTTGCCGGATCTTCCGAACGCGGATTGTCATCCGTGACGATGACGACATCGGCGAGACGGCAGGCAATCTCACCCATGATCGGACGCTTGCCGCGATCGCGATCCCCGCCGCAGCCGAAGACGACGACGACGCGGCCCGTCGTGAACGGCCGTACCGAATTCAGAACGTTCTCAAGCGCATCCGGCTTGTGGGCATAGTCGACATAGGCAAGTGCGCCGTCATGCGTATGACCGACGAGCTCCAGACGGCCGGACGCACCGATGAGCTTTTCGAGTGCCGCCATGGCAACCGGTGCCGCAACACCCGTCGAGATGGTCAAGCCGGCCGCAACAAGCGCGTTGGCGATCTGGAAATCGCCGGCCAGCGGAATATGAATCTCGAAGATATCGTCGCCGATATGGACCTCGGCGATCTGCTTGTGGCGAAAGTGCTCGACGCGCTTCAACGTCAGGAAATCGCCCTTGCGGCCGACAGTGCGCACGTCCTGTCCCGCATCGTGGGCAGCGGCAATCGCCTGCGCGGACCAAGCATCGTCAGCAAAAATGACGGCCGGCGAGCCCTTCGGCAGCAAATCCCGGAACAGCCGCATCTTGGCGGCCATATAGTCCTCGACCGTCGGATGATAGTCCATGTGGTCACGACCGAGGTTGGTGAAGGCGGCAGCAGCGAGCTTCACCCCATCGAGCCGGAACTGATCGAGGCCGTGACTGGAGGCTTCCATGGCCGCATGCGTGACGCCCTCATCGGCAAGTTCGGTCAGCAGCTCGTGCAACGACACCGGATCGGGCGTCGTCAGCGCGCCATATTCATTGCGGGTCGGCGAAACGACGCCCGTCGTGCCGATCATGGCCGCGGGATGGCCAGCATGGGCCCAGATCTGCCGCGTGAAGGAAGCAACCGAGGTCTTGCCGGCCGTCCCGGTCACCGCCACCATCGTTTCCGGCTGACGTCCAAAGAACCGTGAAGCGGCGACCGCGAGGAACCGGCGCGGCTCGGAGACCTGCAGCACAGGCACGCTGCCGGCATCGGCTTCATGGCCGGCAACCACAACGGAGGCTCCACGCGAAACGGCATCGGCGATGAAGCTCGCGCCATCGGCCTTCGTGCCGGCCACGGCAACAAAGGCCATGCCGGGCGATACCTTACGACTGTCGGCGGAGATCCCGCTTATCTCAAGATCGCCAACCGCCCCGCCAAGTTGTGTGTTGAGTTCCGGAAACGTGTTTCCGGCAATATCCCGCAAGTTCATCGAATGTACTTTTCGCCTTCTCGATCAGTCCGCCCCTCGCGAATCGACGTGTGTATTCTTTCACGCTTAATAAGACGCCAGCAAGGCCGAGTCATCTTTTCCAAAGCTGGGCTGCACCCCAAGAATCGGCGCCGAGCGGGCGACGATATCACGGGCGATCGGCAAGGCCGTGAAGGCCGAAATCGTCCCGCCGCCGCGCTCGCCGCTCTTAGGTTCGTCGATGAAGGTCATGACGATGTATTGTGGATTGTCGATCGGAAAGACGGCCATGAAGGTATTGAAGTTCAGCGTATTCGAATACCGGCCGTTGACCACCTTGTCGGCCGTGCCAGTCTTGCTGCCGACATTGTAGCCGGGAACGCGGGCGTTGCGACCCGAGCCCCTGGTGCCGTTGAACTCGAGCAGGAAGCGCACGTCATCGCTGGTGCTCTTCTTGATGACCATCTTGGCGATGGCGTCGGCTTGATCGCGCGTGCGCGGCAGGAAGGTCGGCTCGATCAGCTTACCGCCATTGACGAGCGCCGCTCCCGCGACAGCCGTCTGCAGCGGCGTCGTCGAGACACCGTGACCGAAGGAAATCGTGATGGAATTGATCTTCTTCCAGACGCGTGGCTGCGATGGCATTTTCACCTCGGGCAACTCGGTCTGCATCTTCGAGAGCAGGCCGATACGGGTGAGGAATTCCTTATGGCCATCGATACCGACGAGATCGGCAATCTTGGCCGTGCCGATGTTCGAGGAGTACTGGAAAATTTCAGGAACGGTCAAAACGCGACGCTGGCCGTGGAAATCCTTGATGGTAAAGCCACCGATGCGGATGGGATTGGTGGCATCGAAGGCATCGCGTAGCGTCACCTTGCCATCATCGAGCGCCATGGCCATGGTGAAGGTCTTGAAGGTGGAGCCCATTTCGAACGTGCCGTTCGTCATGCGGTTGAGCCAGCCTTCGGTGGCGCCCTCGTTCGGATAATTGGGATCGAAATCGGGCGCCGAAGCCATGCCGAGCACCTCGCCCGTGTGGACGTCGATGATTGCGGCGCCAGCACCCTTCGCCTGGAAATTCTTGACGGCGTTGACGACGGCATCGCGGACGATGCCCTGCACGCGCAGATCGATCGAAAGCTTCACCGGCTGCAGCGGCTGATCGTTGGTCATGCCGGCGGCAGCCAGATCGGCGAGCCCCTGGTCGTCGATGTATTTCTCCATGCCGGCGACGCCGCGATTGTCGATATTGACGTAGCCGAGAATGTGGGGAGCAGTTGTACCACCCGGATAGAAGCGACGCTTCTCCGGGCGGAAGCCAATGCCGGGAATGCCGAGCGCAAGGATCTGGCTCTGCTGCTTCGGCGTCAGCTGCCGGCGAAGCCAGGCAAAGTGCGAGGACTTTGCCGAAAGCTTCTTATAGGTGGATTTGGTGTCGAGGTCAGGCAGAACCTTGCGCAGCTCCTCGACGGCCTCATCGGGATCGATGATCTTGTTCGGCTCGGCAAACAAGGAGACGGTGCGGATATCGGTGGCGAGAAGAGCGCCATTGCGGTCGACGATGTCAGGACGCGAGGCCATCAGCCGGTCCGGCGGCAGAATGCTCGACGTGGTCTCCGGCAGCGTCATGGCGAATTGCGCCAGCCGGCCGCCGATCAGGCAATAGACGGCGATGAAGCTTGCGACCAGCAGCACGACGCGGCTTTTCGCCTGATTGGACTTGCGCTTGCGTGCGCCCTCGAAGGTCGAACGGGAAACGCCGTCGCTCGGGCGGTTATTGCCGTCGGTGGAGAAATGGGCCCTGCTCTTCAGGACCATGATGCGAGAAAGAAAAGACATTATTCCCCCACCGATCCCGTTGCTATGTTGTCGACATCCGGCTTCTTGCGCTTGGCAAGAGCTGGCGGCTTGGGTCGCGGCGCGGGCGCGGCAGCGACGTCAGCTATGGCCTTCCTGATCTCCGCATCCGTCGTATCGCTGCTCTTGGAAGCAAGCGACGCACCGGCCTTGGCCCCAATCGCCTTGCCGCTCTTCGGATCGTTTGACGCCGTTACCGTCGGCGGAGGAAGTTGCGAGCGCAGCATCGGCAACTCGCTCGGCTGAACGATCGCCGTCGAAAGCGTCGGCTGCAATTGAAGTTCGCCGCTATAGTTGTTGACGAGACGCTCGAGGCGGTTCGGCTGGGAAACCAGAGCCCAGTCCGCCTTGAGAAGCTCGATCGTATCCCTTTCCAGCTTGATTTCGGCCTCGAGGCGATGGACCTCTTCCAGCTTCAGCTCGGCATGATGCTTGATCGTGTAGGTCACGCTGGCCGTGGCCGTCATGACGCCGATCAGCACAATGTCAAAAGTCTTCAGCATTTCACCCCCCAAGCTTTCCGAGACTGGCGAGATTGGGCAGATCGAAAATCGCAAGATCTGCCGTCTCTGCTGGAGCCAAGGTGCGAACCCCCGCACGCAACTTGGCTGAACGAGCGCGCGGATTGGCTTCCGCCTCAGCGTCACTCGCAGAAATCATCGACTTGCCGACCGGCTCGAAGGTGGCCGGCCGCTCAGTGACAACAGGCATGTGCCGCGACCCGACGGCACGACCGGAGCGATCGGCAAGGAACTTCTTGACGATCCGATCTTCCAGCGAATGAAAGGTCACAACGACAAGACGTCCGCCCGGCTTGAGGGCGCGCTCGGCGGCGAACAGCGCCTGAGCCAGCTCGCCAAGCTCGTCATTGACGAAGATGCGCAGCGCCTGAAAAACGCGCGTCGCCGGATGAATCTTGTCCTTCGCTTTTCGCGGCGTCACGACCTCGATCAACCCGGCCAGATCGCGGGTGGTGACGAAGGGAGCCTCCGCACGCCGCTTCTCTATGGCATGAGCGATGCGCGGCGCCTGCTTTTCCTCGCCTAGAAACACGAAGATGCGAATGAGATCGGCCAGCTTGGCGCGGTTGACGACATCGGCGGCCGACACGCCGCTTGCCGACATGCGCATGTCGAGCGGGCCGTTCTTGTTGAAGGAAAAGCCGCGCTCGGCCTCGTCGATCTGCATCGAGGAGACGCCGATATCGAGAACGACGCCGTCGAGACCGCCCCCGGGAGCATGGTCGGCAAGATGGGAAAACTGCGACTGGATGAGCTTGAGCCGGCCATCATGAGCCGAAACGATCGCCTGCCCTGCCGAAATTGCCGTCGGGTCGCGATCGAGCGCGATCACGTCCGCACCGGCGGCAAGAATGGCCGACGTATAGCCGCCGGCCCCGAATGTGCCATCGAGGATGATCTTGCCTGGCGCCGGAGCCAGGGCCTCGATCACCTCGGAAAGAAGAACCGGAATGTGACGAACTGGTCCGCCACCGGCATCAGAAGAACCTCCGCCCGAATTCGCCGCCATTCCGTTTCTCCGCTCTATTCCGAGCGCCTGCCCGCCAGCCTGCGCTCCTCTCGTGCCTGCGCCTGCAAGGCCAGAAAGCCCTCCGGACGCCACAATTGAAAATGATCCGCTCGTCCGACGAAGGTCACTTCGCCTGTAATTCCGGTGAAGTCGCGAATGAAATCCGTGACCATCAGCCGCCCTTCCGCGTCGAGCTTCATGAAGACCCCGCCCCCATGAATGAGGAGCGACATCTGGTTCGCCATCGGCGAAAAAGGATCGTCCGCCGCAATCTGCCGCTCGAAGCGATCGAGCAGATCGAGACCGCCGACGCTGATCGCCGGGAACACAAAGTCCTGGAAACAGTACAGCTCCTGGATATTGCGCTCGGCCAGCACGGATCGAAACGCCGCCGGTACGGAAACCCGCCCCTTGGCATCGATACGGTTGGTCGCATTTGACAGGAAGCGGTTCATGACGCGAAACACCCGTCCCCCATGACCCGCAAGCCGCTACACGCTCGCAGGCACAGCCAAAATCGGACACAGCTTCGCAAACCGAAAGAGCGAACACCCCGTCGACACCCCCGGGACGGGAGCAATCATGGTCTTGCGATGATTGGGCTCTGATTTGCCCTAGTGCAGTGTTCTTTTGGGATACCATGGGACCATATGGGCGTCAATGGGATGAAGCCGCATCAGGCGCGGCCACAGCTTGAATATTCATAAGCCGTTAAGTTTAACGAAAGGTTAGGAATGCCTTCAGCCAACGTCCCGAAACGGGTTGTTTTCACAAGCGAAAACTCTCGCCGGCAACAACCGGAAGCCCTGGAAATTCAGGGCATCCGCAGGCTTTCGGATTTATTTTTTGGAGAGCAAGAAACGCCCTTGTTGAAAGAGTGCGATGATTTGCCAGTTGGCCTGTAAGCCGGGTTCTGTATGGCTCCGACCGAGGCCGGAACGTGGCAGCCATTCATCTGGGACGGCGCTTACGCGACGCCTCGTGCAACCCACCCGGATGACCGGCCTGGAAACAGGCTGGAGCGCTCGCGCGCTCCGCGTCATCCCTATTCGGTTTTGCTCCCGGTGGGGTTTTCCGTGCCGTCGCTGTTTCCAGAGACGCGGTGGGCTCTTACCCCACCCTTTCACCCTTACCTGATCCGAGGACCAGGCGGTTTGCTTTCTGTGGCACTTTCCCTGAGGTTGCCCTCGCCGGACGTTATCCGGCACCGTGTTTCCGTGGAGCCCGGACTTTCCTCACCTCATCGTCTTTCGACATTGATGAAGCGCGGCTGCCCGGCCAACTGGCACAGGCTCATTAACCGAGACCGCCCACAATTGCCACCTAAATATGCGGCTTTGTTCCGGGCTGATGTCAATCGCGGAAATGCGCTGAGAAATCCGTGTCGTAGCCCTCGTCCTTGATTCGACCTGCGAGCAGCAGTTCCGCCCCCAGCCGGCCGATTTCATCGGAACTCTTGGCTGCCGTGCCGCAACCGCCCGTCAGAACCGCAACGCGTGCCGAAGACGTGTAGCCGATCATCGGATAACCGGTCGGTGAATAGGAAACCGCACAGGAATTGGTGAAAGCGGGAGGGTGCGTTACGCTGGGAACGAGGTCGTGGAATATCCGCGCCAGATGCTCGCGCGCCTTGTCGCGGCCGGCGGTGCGGAACCAGGCCCGCAGTTCGACCTCGGTATCGAACTGAAGGTCGTCCGGATCGCCGCCGATCTTCATGTAATATTTGCCGTCCGGATAGAGGATCGGCGGCAGCATATAAATGCTGTCGATATCGTCGAGCGTCTTGGATATCAGCGACGGCATTGCCGACATCGCCTCGGCCTCGTCCTTGCTCACCTCGAAGAAGGTGACCGTGCGGCCATAAACCTTCATCTCAACAGGTCGCGGCAAGAGATTCTCGGCAATGGAGAAACCGCCAGCGGCCAGCAGCACCTTTTCCGCGCTGAATGTCTCGCCCTCGGCGGTCGTCACGATAGCCAAGCCGCCGTCGGCGCGGATCGACGCTGCAGTCTGCTTGATGACCCGCGCGCCGGCCTTCTCCGCCAGCAGCGACTGCGCCTTCACCAGCCGGCGCGGGCTGATATGGCCGGCGCCGTGAGGCTCATAGACCCCTTCGCTTGCCGATGCGAAAGAGAAGAAGGGAAACTTCGCCTTCAGCCCGGCATCGTCGAAAATCTCGGTCTGAACGCCCAGCCGTTGCGCTGCATCCACCACATCGCCTACATAGCCGTTGTCGCCGCCCCGCATCGGACCGGTGACCAGGCAGCCGACGGGCGCATAGAACCGAATGCCGCTATCCCGTTCGATTTCCGCATAGCGGCTGATCGAACGGTTTGCGAGGCGAGCCCAATCCGTGTTAGGGTCGATCGTGCGGGTGATGCGGCCCTCGTCGTAGTGACTGCCGAAGACACCCCGATGGCTCGCGCGATCCTCTGGTTCATCCGGTCCGATGACGGCGATACCGTCTGTTTGCCTGGCGAGATGGCGGGCAGCAGCAGCTCCCATCATTCCTCGGCCGACGACGATGAACCTGAAATCCGCTGCCATGCTATGATCCCTCGCAAACAATAGCGGTTCGATAGCATGGAAAGCGATTCCGCCCTACCCGTAATCCTCCAAGAGAGGGGACGTCAGTCCAGAAGCGCGAGCACCTTGCCGCAATAGCGCTTCGAGATCGGATTCATGCGCGTGGCGCCATGGCCGGCATTATATTTGAGAATGGTGTTGCAGGTCGGGCCACCGCCAAGGTTCTGCGCCATGGCAAGATATTTCATGCCGAACTTGATGTTCGTCTCAGGATCGTAGAGCCCCTTGCTCCGGCCAGTGTAGCCCATCAGTCTAGCGGTCGCCGGCTTGATCTGCATCAGGCCGATTTCGCCTGCGCTTCCGCGAATTTTCGGATTGAAATTGCTTTCGATCTGAATGACGGCGGTGGCGAGTTCGACTGCGACGCCGTTCTGCTTGGCATATTTGGCAATCAATACGGAATAGCGATTTTGCCGTGCGAAGGATGTGTCGGCATCGCGCAATTCGGCGGGAACATTGGGAACCGGAAAGCCGGTGGTGCGGCTGACAATCTTGAGGGGAACCGTTTTCTGCTTTGCGTCACGCTGGCCCGCAAAGGCACAATCATATCCCACCAGCAGCACGCCCACGCATGCTACCGCCGCAACAATCAAATTTTTCATGTAGTCTTTTGTCTCCAGGGGCGGGACCGCGGACAGCACAAGCCGTCACGTCCGGCTGGAGGCAAAAAGAGCCGCCGGAATGCACAGTCCCCATTAGTCGTCTACGGTCGCGCTACACACAAACCCAGACGGCGCGACCGCCGTTCAGCGAGCGTCGTTAGACCAATGCAATGCGGAGATAATAGGGAAAAGCTGTGGCGCAGCAGGGTGTTGCGCGTTTTCGTCTCTATAGCCGGCTATAAAGATAGGAGGCAGGATCGACCCAGTTAGGAATAGCGTGGCAGCGCGGACAGAAGGCGATGAAGCGTATCGATCGTCGAGAAGTCAGCGATACCGTCGACGCGCTCCTGCCGGAAATGACGCTGGAAAGCTTCGATATCGCCCTTCAGCTTTTCCGAGAATTCGCCATTTATTACAGTATCGTAACCATAGAGAGAGAGCATGGACTGCAAGGCTTCGATCGGCTGGCCCACATCGCCCTTCTGAAAGAACCGCCCGCCGGTGATCGAAGCCGGCTCAACCCAGTGGCCTACGCCTGCCGCGGCCAGCCGTGCCCAGGGGAATTTCTCGCCCGGATCGACCTTGCGCACAGGGGCTACATCGGAGTGCCCAAGCACCCGTTCTGGCCTGATTGCCCAGCGTTGGCCGCAATCGCGACACAGTTCGATGACCGCTTCGATCTGCGCATCGGGGAATTCTGGCAGTCCGCCGGGGTGGCCGGCATTGGCGATCTCGATGCCGATTGAGGATGAATTGATGTCGGCCTCGCCATGCCAGGAGCTCTTGCCCGCATGCCAAGCGCGGCGCTCTTCGGGAACAAGCTGCATGACGCGCCCGTCCTCGAAAACAAAGTAGTGGCTCGACACCTGGCTCTCCGGTCGACAGAGCCAATCGAGCGCTCCCTCGGCCGTGCCCATGCCCGTATAGTGCAGGAGGATGATATCAGGCCGACGCCCATCACGCCTCTCGCCATGGTTCGGCGAAGGCTGCACACGGGCGCGAGTGAAATCGGCCTTAAATGCACTCATGCTGCGCGGCGTTCTTTCTCGATCTCGGCATAGGCAGCATTCAGAGCCGCCATGCGCTCGTTGGCGATGGCGTGGAACTCTTCCGGCACTCCGCGCGACACGAGGCGATCCGGATGGTTCTCGTAGACGAGGCCGTGGTAGCGGCGGCGGATCGTCGGGAAATCGTCCTGACGCGAGACACCAAGTATCTTGTAGGGATCGCGGCCGCCGGTGCTCACATGGCGCGCCATGATCTGTTCAAACCGCTCCTCGCTCATATGGAAGATCTCGGCGACATGCTGAAGGAAATCCATTTCCTTCTCATGGATCAGACCGTCCGCCTTGGCGATATGGAAGAGACCGTCCAGCACGTCTTCCAGCACCGGGCAGTTCTTCGTGCATGTCTCGCAAAGAGAGGATAGCCGTTCCGCATAGGCTTCGTAACCGGCCACGTCCTGACGCGCCAGATTATAAAGACGTGCGACGTTTCTTGCCTGATCGGGGGGAAATTCGAAGATCTCGCGAAATGCATTGACCTCGTTTTCCGTCACCACGCCGTCAGCTTTGGCCATCTTGGCCGAAAGAGCGATTATGGCGACGGAAAAGGCCACCTTGCGGCGCGTTTCCGGGTCGCCTTCGAAGACGGTGCGAATAGCCTCGACCACCGCCGACAGGGCATTGCCGGCAGTGCTACCGATAGCATTCAGCAATTTTTCCCAGAACGACATGCAGGTCTCGATATCCTACTGAAACAGTAGAACACCTTGATCAAATAATGCCTGCCAATGCAAGCTGTCCATTCGTCGCAAGCCCGAAAACACTTTTCACGATTTGGTAATGATGCTGCACTGCAAGACATTCTCCAATCGGACGTACGCCTACCCCACAACGGCAAAACAAACCGCGGGTTTCTTAAATTCTTTACTTTACACCCATGCCCGCCTGTCGCATCCATTCCCACCGCAACCATTGAAATGACGCAGCTTGACTGCAAGGAGGATCTCCATGGCCAAACAGAAAGTCGCAATGCTCACTGCTGGTGGATTGGCGCCCTGCCTTTCGTCTGCCGTCGGCGGGCTGATCCAGCGCTACACCGACGTGGCGCCCGATCTCGACATGATCGCCTATCGTTCTGGCTACCAGGGAGTTCTGCTGGGTGACAGTATCGAGGTGACGCCGGCCATGCGCGAGCGTGCCTATCTGCTGCATCGCTATGGCGGCTCGCCGATCGGCAATAGCCGCGTCAAGCTCACCAACATCGCGGACTGCGTCAAGCGCGGCCTGGTCAAGGAAGGCGAAAACCCGTTGCGCGTCGCAGCCGAGCGACTGGCTTCCGACGGCGTCACCATCCTTCACACGATCGGTGGCGACGACACCAATACGACGGCGGCCGATCTCGCAGCCTACCTCGGCGCCAACGGCTATGACCTGACCGTCGTCGGCCTGCCGAAGACTGTTGATAACGACGTCGTGCCGATCCGTCAGTCCCTCGGCGCCTGGACGGCCGCCGAAGTTGGCGCTCACTTCTTCGACAATGTCAGCAATGAGCAGACCGCCGCGCCGAAAACGCTCGTCATCCATGAAGTGATGGGCCGCCACTGTGGCTGGCTGACGGCGGCAACCGCGCGCGCCTATATCCAGAAGAGCAGCGCCAACGAATATGTCGAAGGCTTCATGATGAACGCCGAGATGAAGGGCATCGACGGCCTTTACCTGCCGGAAATGGCATTCGATATCGAAGCTGAAGGCGAACGACTGCGCAATATTATGGAGAAGACCGGCCAGGTGACGCTGTTCGTGTCGGAAGGTGCCGCCCTCGACGCCATCGTCGCCGAACGGGAAGCCGCCGGAGAAACCGTCAAGCGCGACGCCTTCGGCCATGTGAAGATCGACACCATCAATGTCGGTGGCTGGTTCCAGAAGCAGTTCGCAGCCATCATCGGCGCGGAGCGCTCCATGGTGCAGAAATCGGGTTACTTCGCCCGCTCCGCCCCGGCAAACGGCGACGATCTTCGCCTCATCCAGGGCATGGTCGATCTTGCGGTCGAAAGCGCTCTCAACAAGGTATCCGGCGTCACCGGACATGACGAAGGCCAGGGCGGCAAGCTGCGCGTCATCGAATTCCCGCGCATCAAGGGCGGCAAGGCATTCGATCTCTCGGCGCCCTGGTTCGGCGAGGTCATGGATCATATCGGGCAGAAATACACACAAGCTTGATTGATCGGTGGTCAATCGGACTGATCGGTAATCGAGCGGCCTGATCTTTGATCAAGCGGCCCGATCTTCGATCAAGCGGATTGACGGATGACCAATCCGATGTCTTTGCTGGCGGCGAAATAGGAATTAGGGAGGATTCCATGTCAATCGAAACCTGGCTCGCTTTCGCCGCCGCGTCCTGCATCATGCTGGCCATACCGGGTCCGACTATTCTCCTTGTCATATCCTATGCACTCGGCCACGGCCGCAAGACGGCGCTCGCAACGGTCACCGGCGTCACTTTGGGCGATTTTACGGCAATGACCGCCTCGCTCGCCGGTCTCGGCGCCCTACTCGCCACATCAGCGACACTATTCACGATTCTTAAACTGATCGGCGCGGCCTATCTCGTTTTCCTCGGAATCAAGCTCTGGAGAGCCCCTATTGTAACGGGTCCAATGGGCGACAATGACAATCTCCCAGAGGAAAAACCGTTAAAAATTCTCTTACACGCCTATGTTGTAACAGCCCTCAACCCGAAGAGCATCGTCTTCTTCATTGCGTTCGTGCCGCAATTTCTCGACATGTCTAAGCCATTTCTTGAGCAAACGCTTATTTTGGAGGCAACATTCCTCACTTTGGCGGCACTGAACTCGCTGATTTACGTGTTCGTGGCCGACATGGCGCGCGGCTTCATCCGCAAGGCAAGCGTGCAACGCGCCGTCAACAGAACGGGCGGTACCCTGTTGATTGCAGCCGGCGCAGTGACCGCCGGATACCGCCGGATGGCCGCCTGAGGCGGTGCAGGGTTGCGGCGCGATCACGGATAGGTTAATGGGGATTCATAATTTTACCGATACTGTGACCGAATTTGGCGGTCCTGTGGCGGAATTGCATCGAAATTAGGTTTGGTTTTTTCGAAAGTGACAGAATGGTAGCGATCGGATTTCCCAGCCTGAAGCGCAGCGTTGCCTTATCGGCAATGATGTGCGGCGCTCTGGCCGGGTGCGCAAGCACTCAGCAGCAGAAGACGTCTCAGGCAGAACTCCCGTCGGCACACGCCAACGTGCCGCATCCGAATATGACCGCGAGCGCAACTGGCGCTGCCCCGTCCACGGGCGTCGCAATGACCGCAGCAGCGCCTGGATTCATCGGACCGCAGCAGCCGCAACAGATAGCAATGGCAAAGTCCGGCCGTCTTGCACCGGGCGCGACAAACATTGCCTCCGGCACGGTAAGCCAGCAGCAGGTGGACGCGGCACAAGGACGCTTCGGCACGCCGGCGGCAAACGCTGCCAACCAGGGAACTGCCGCAATCGCGGCAGCGACGGGTGCTTCGGCTGCCGGCACGTCAACGGCCGCCGCCTATGCGGCATCCGATGTACCTCTTGTGCCTTCCGTGGTCGCAATCCCCATGCCCAATCCGGCCCGCCCCGGCGATGCCGCGCTCATGCCGGTCTCCGCCTCCGTGGCTCAGGGCGAGCCGACCATTCCGATGACGTCGGATGTTGCCGCCATTCAGGTCGCCGTGCCGACGCCACGCCCGGATTCGATGGCACAGGCGGAGGTCGCCTTCGCCACGCCCGCGCAGATCGGCCTTCTGCGCTATGCCGACAACCGCATGCATTATGACTTCAATTTCGATAGCAGCGGCCCGACGGTCGTTCCGGCTGTCATGACCACCACCAACACGCCGAATTACGATTCCGATGTTCCGGCGGCCGAAAAGAGCTACGTTTCGAAACTCATCCAGAAATACGCCAAGCTCTACGAAATTCCCGAATCCCTGATCCATCGCGTCGTTCATCGCGAGAGCCGCTACAATCCGAAGGCGTATAACCGCGCCGGATATTTCGGCCTGATGCAGATCAAGTACAATACGGCCAAGTCCATGGGCTATGAAGGCCCGGCGTCCGGCCTGCTCGATGCCGAAACCAACATCAAATACGCCGCCAAATATCTGCGCGGCGCGTGGATGACGGCGGACAGCAAAGCCCAGAACAAGGAAGTCAACGCCGTACAGCTCTACGCACGCGGCTATTACTACGATGCCAAGCGCAAGGGCCTGACGGACGTCGCCAACGGCAATTATTGATTTTATCGAGCACTGATTTTATCGAGACAGTCTGAAAAGCTGGCCTAATTCGTGGCCGGCTTTATCACATCCATGATCCGCTTTACCAGAACCTGTGGTCGATAGTCCGCCCAGGTCGGCGTCAGCCCCATCCGCACGACGACGAGATTGGCAGACGGCACGATCGCGACAGTTTGACCGTCGTGTCCGGTCATCCAGAACGTATCCGCAGGCAGGCCGAATTGCGCATTCGAGCCGCCGGGGCCGGCGAGCCAGGCCTGAACCTGCGAGTAAACACCCTCGGAAGCCTTCGTCGGCGTACGCATGGCGCCGACAAACCCTTCCGGCAGCAGGCGGCGCCCATTCCAGACACCATCCTGAAGCAGGAACTGGCCGAAACGCGCCCAGTCCCGAGCATTGGCATAGAGATAGGAGCTGCCGACGAAGGTGCCGCGCTCGTCGGCCTCGAAAACGGCGCTGTACATGCCGAGCGGCCCGAAAAGTGCTTCGCGTGGATAGGAGACGGCGGCGCTCAGATTGGGCAGCCGGTTCATCCAGAGGCGCGAAAGCAGGGTTGCCGTGCCGCTGGAATAGCTGAAACGTTCGCCGGGCTTGACTACCTGGCGTGCATTGGCTGCGATACTCGTCACATCCGGGTCGAGATAGAGCATGCGCGTCACGTCCGATACGGTGCCATAGGCCTCGTTGAAGGCAAGCCCGCTCTCCATGGCCAGGAGATCGCTGAGCTTGATATCCTTGCGTGGGTCTCCGCTCCATTGCGGCAGAAGATTCTGATCGTCGAAAGACATGCGCCCGGCCAGCATGAGGCGGCCGATAATGGCGGCGTTGACCGTCTTTGTCATCGACCAGCCGACGAGAGGCGTCCCCTTGCCGAAGCCGTCACCATAGGTCTCTGCGACGATGCGCCCATCCTTGACGACGACGACCGCACGCATAGCAGGCCCGGCAAGCTCCGGATTTGCGACGACATTGGCAAGTTTGGCCCCCTCGCCGCCCTGCTCGATGTTGACAGCATCTCCGTCCGGCCACAGCGCATCATTCTTCGGCGCCTTGATTTTGTTGAGGAAAACGGCGCTGCGAGCCGCCTGCAGATCGCCATCCGGAACCAGCGCGCAGCCGAGCGCGCCGCGATAGAGCGCGCGGTTCGGCGCAAACAATCCGAGGAAGCGGGCCGTGACAACCCCTTCCTCCCGGTCGACCGACACCCGTATGAGCTTCAGTGCCGGATTGCCGGGAGCCTGCACATCCTCCTCCAACACCTTGTCCGGGTCCCGCTTGGCCACGAAGGTGTTGGAGCAGACGATCTTTGCCGCATAGCCATCGCCAACCTTGAGCAATTCCGGCGGATAAACGGAAAGCCAGACGGCTCCGCCGGCGACAATGATCAGCAGCAGTACAACCAGAGCCCCGATCACTCTCGATATCAAACGCATATTGCATACCCTCCAGAAAGGTAGGCGGAGACAATCAGGAAACGCAACAAGATGAAAGACCTATGATGATCAGGGCTCCTTAAATATGTGCAGGGTTACTCTTATGCCCAATCTGCCAACAGCCCGCGTCATCAGACTGTAGCATTGCCGGGTTAAACGCCCTGAACTTCACAAATCGGTGACAAGACTCAGATGACGGAATTCGCCCCGGATGCCGGTCTCCAGAAGAACCGGAAACTCAAGGACGCGCTGCTCCAACACAAGGCACTGTCCAAGGCGGGCCTCTCCGAACGCCTGTTCGGCATGCTCTTTTCCGGCCTCGTCTATCCGCAGATCTGGGAAGATCCGGATGTCGATATGGCGGCAATGGAGCTTCAACCACACCACCGCATCGTGACGATCGGTTCGGGCGGCTGCAACATGCTCGCCTACCTCTCGCAAAATCCGGCCTCTATCGATGTCGTCGATCTCAATCGCCACCATATCGCGCTGAACAAGCTGAAACTTGCGGCATTCCGCCTGCTCCCCGGCCATTCCGACCTGGTGCGCTTCTTCGGGACGCCCGACACCGCCGCCAACAGCCAGGCTTACGACCAGTTCATCGCACCGCGGCTCGATGCCTCCACAGCCGACTACTGGGCCGGCCGCGACCTTTATGGCCGCCGCCGCATCACGGTATTCAATCGCAATATCTACAAGACCGGCCTTCTCGGCCGCTTTATCGGTGCCGCTCACATATTGGCACGCGTGCATGGCGTCCGCCTCGACAGAATGACGGAAGCCCGCACCATGCGCGAGCAGCGTCAGTTCTTCGAGGAGGAGATCGCGCCGATCTTCGACAAGCGGATGGTTCGCTGGCTGCTCGGGCGCAAGAGCTCGCTTTTCGGCCTTGGCATCCCGCCGCAGCAATATGACGAGCTTGCGAGCCTGGCTGGTGACGATTCCATTTCCGCTGTGTTGAAGCATCGCCTGGAAAAGCTCGCCTGCCACTTCCCGATGCGCGACAATTATTTCGCCTGGCAGGCATTCTCGCGGCGCTATGCTGCCCAGCACCAGGGGCCACTGCCCACCTATCTCAAGCCGGAGCACTATGCCGCGATCCGCGCAAATGCCGACCGCGTCGACGTGCATCACGCCAACTTCACCGAACTTCTTGCTTCCAAGCCGGCAGCCTCGCGTGATCGTTATATCCTGCTTGATGCCCAGGACTGGATGACCGACGAACAGCTCAACGGTCTCTGGGCCGAGATCACCCGCACGGCGCGTGAAGGCGCCCGCGTGATCTTCCGCACGGCGGCAGAAAAGAGCATCATCGAAGGTCGCCTGTCTCCGGCCATCCGCGACCAGTGGGTTTATTTCGAAGAGCGTTCGCAGGAACTCAATGCCCACGATCGCTCGGCAATCTATGGTGGCTTCCATATCTACGGGAAAAAAGCGTGAGCCAGGCGGACACGGGCATAGAGACAAGCGGGAACAACCACGCCAAGCTGATGGACGGCATGTACCGCTATCAGCGCCACATCTATGACCTGACCCGCAAATATTACCTTTTCGGGCGCGACCGGACGATCGAACAGTTGAACGTGCCGGTCGGCGGCTCCCTGCTAGAGGTCGGCTGCGGCACGGGCCGCAACATGCTGCTCGCCTATCGGCGCTTTCCCTCTGCCCGTCTCTACGGCCTCGATATCTCGCAGGAGATGCTGATTTCGGCGCGGGCCAATTTCCGCGGCTTGAAGCACATGCCGGATTTCCGCGTTGCTGACGCCACGGCCTTTTCGCCGGCGGATTTCGGCGCCGGCGGGTTCGATCGCGTCATGATTTCCTACGCGCTCTCGATGATCCCGGATTGGAAAAGTGCCATCGACGCCTCGCTCGACGCGGTCGCACCGGGCGGCGAGCTGCACATCGTCGATTTCGGCCAGCAGGAGGGATTGCCGGGCTGGTTCCGCGCCATGCTCAAGGGGTGGCTAAGGAAATTCCACGTCACCCCTCGCGCCGATCTTCTGACCGTGCTCGAAGAAAAGGCTGAAGCGCGGGGCATGTCCTTGAAGACCGAAAGGATCGGCCGCGGTTATGCCTGGCGGGTCGTGGCAACCCGGCAGAGCGCCTGAGCAGTTGTCGATTCCAACGTAGAATCCAGCCCCGGAGGGCATCAAGCATAAGAATCTGCTTGAAGATAACGCATTTTTTACGTTGATATGGTGAATAAAGTGGCAAGACCAGCTGGTAACGGTATGGTCTGCCGCTCTTTCGGATTCTCGGGGACCATATTACGGAAGCCAGGCCTTGGGGCAGCAAGATCACTCGCGCCATAACAGGAAACCCATGCGCCGGCTTCTGGCATGCCTACTGCCGCTCGCCCTTTTCTTGAATGGCTGCACGACGGGTTACGACGCCCTCTCGACGGCAGCCCTTCCCAAGACCAGGTTCAGCGATACGAAGCCGCAGGATTTCGGCCGCGACCATCCCGGGCGCCATCCCATCCACGGTATCGATATTTCCAAGTACCAGGGCGATATCGATTGGCGGGCCGTCAAATCTTCCGGCGTTGCCTTTGCTTTTATCAAGGCGACGGAAGGCAAGGACAGGATCGATCCTCGCTTTACCGAATACTGGCAGGAAGCAGCTGCTGCGGGGCTGCTGCATACCGCCTATCATTTCTATTATTTCTGCTCCACCGCCGACGATCAGGCCGATTGGTTCATCCGCAACGTGCCGAAGGATGCCACGGCGCTTCCGCCCGTTATCGACGTCGAATGGAACCCCGGTTCCCCGACCTGCCGCACCAGACCTGCCCCCGAAACAGTGCGGACGGAAATCAAGCGCTTCATGGATCGCCTCGAGGCATACTACGGCAAACGCCCGATCATCTATACATCGGTCGATTTCCATCGCGAAAATCTTGTCGGTTACTTCAAGGACTATCAGTTCTGGGTGCGCTCGGTCGCAAAGCATCCCAGGGAGATCTATGCCGACCGCAGTTGGGCCTTTTGGCAATATACATCCACCGGGCTCATCCCCGGCATAAAAGGACCGACGGATATCAACGTCTTTGCCGGTTCCGAACAGAATTGGCACAACTGGGTGGCGGCAGTACAGAAGCAGGGAAATTCTTGAGATTGAGATCAGTTCTCTCTTGCTTATGTCACAATCTTCTGTGAAAGCGACCCTATTCTATCACTAGAGAGGATCGCTCATGGATCGTCACACCATTCGACGCAGCGCGCTCGCGTTGATCTTCGCCTCCGCTGTCGCCGGCACGGCGATCGCTCAGAATGCAGCTCCGGCCACGGTGCCGCCCGCGAGCAGCGACGCTACTCCCAAAGCGGCCTGCGGTGGTGATCTCGCAGCCTTCCTGGCCGGAGTAAAAGCCGAGGCGATTGCCGATGGTGCAGATGCTGCAGCGGCCGACAAGACGTTTGCCGGCGCGCAAATCGACCCCAAGGTCTTGGCCATGGACCGTAGCCAGGGTGTCTTCCGCCAGACCTTCCTCGAATTCTCGCAGCGCACCGTCAGCCAGGGTCGCCTGGATATCGGCCGCCAGAAGATCAAGCAATATGCCGACGTCTTCGCCAAGGCTGAAAAGGACTATGGCGTTCCCCCCGGCGTCATCACCGCCTTCTGGGCCATGGAAACCGACTTCGGTGCGGTTCAGGGCAATTTCAACACCCGAAACGCCCTGGTCACCCTCGCCCATGACTGCCGCAGGCCAGAATTCTTTCGCCCGCGCCTGATCGCGCTGATTGAATTGGTACAACGCGGCGATGTCGATCCGGCGACCACGACGGGCGCATGGGCCGGCGAAATCGGCCAGACGCAGATGCTGCCGCCCGACATCATTGCTTACGGCACGGATGGCGACGGCGACGGTCACGTCAACTTGAAGACAAGCGCGCCCGACGTCATCCTGACCACGGCGAAATTCCTACAGCATCTCGGCTTCATACGCGACCAGCCCTGGCTGCAGGAAGTTGCTGTCCCGGACAATCTGCCATGGGAAAAATCCGGCATCGGTGGCACGCTGACGGCCGGCGACTGGTTCAAGCTTGGCGTCAAGCCGCGCGACGGCGATACCAACTTCGCGTCACTGCCGGCCGCTCTCATCCTGCCGCAGGGCCGCAAAGGCCCAGCCTTCCTCACCTACCCGAACTACAACACCTACCTCGGCTGGAACCAGTCGTTCATCTACACGACCTCGGCCGCCTATTTCGCCACCCGTTTCGCCGGCGCTCCTCCCTACAACAAGGGCACGCCTGAACCGGGCCTCAACGATGTCGACATGAAGGCGCTCCAGACCAAGCTCGTGGCACGCGGCTATGATGTCGGCAAGATCGACGGCATTCTCGGCTCCGGAACCCGCGTCGCCATCCAGAAGGAACAGTTCCGCCTGGGCATGCCGGCCGACGGCTGGGCAACGACGGCATTGCTCAACGCACTTTGATTTCTCGCATGTCTCGAACGAAAAGGCGGCTCCGGGCCGCCTTTTTTTATGCGCGCTCTTTCGTCCCTCCGACAGCCTACGATCCTGCGACAGCAAGAAACGGGTGGAGAGCCGGCCTTCTTTCAGCTTAGATAGATTGAAAGAGGGGAAATCACGATGAATACCGAGAACAGAATGAGCGCCTCGACCTGGGGCCTGTTGCTACTATTGGGATTGATCTGGGGCGGATCGTTCTTTTTCGCCCGCATCGCTGTTCATTATGTCCCGCCCTTCACGCTGGTTCTGCTGCGCCTGTCGCTGGCGGCGATCGCACTGCACATCTATCTTGCCGGCCGTCTTGGCATCTATCAGTCCTTGCGGCGTCACTGGCCGCAGTTTCTCCTGTTGGGCTTGATCAACAACGCGGTGCCGCATGTGTTGCTCTTCTGCGGTCAGACGCAGATGGGCGCCGGACTTGCATCCATCCTGAACGCGACGACACCGATGTGGACCGTGCTGATCGGCAATCAGCTGACGACGGACGAACGCCTCACGTCGGCCAAGCTGGTTGGCTGCCTCACCGGCCTGCTCGGAACGATCGTGCTGCTCGGGCCGAGTGTTACCAGCAGCGGCTCGATTCCCTTCTGGGCGCTGTCATTGCCAATCCTCGCGGCGATCTCCTATGGATTTGCAGCGATCTATGCCAAACGCTTCAAGGGCATCGCGCCACCCGTCGTTGCGGCGGGCCAGCTGACCGGCTCCTCGCTCATCATGCTGCCGGCCGCCCTGTTCATCGATCAGCCTTGGACGCTTGCCGCCCCACCGGTCACGGCAATTGCAGCCATTCTTGGCCTGGCGCTGCTATCGACCGCCTTCGCCTATATCCTCTATTTTCGCATCATCGAACTTGCCGGCGCCACCAACACCTCCCTCGTCACCTTGCTCGTGCCGCCGAGCGCGCTATTGCTCGGCTTCCTCTTTTTGGGCGAGCGGATGGGTCCGAGCGAAATCGCCGGCATGTTGCTCATAGCCGCGGGCCTCCTCGTCCTCGATGGGCGGTTTTACATCTGGATGAAACGCAGCGTCAGAACGCGTGAAACATGATCTCGTCCTCCACTCGGATGATCCCCGGTCACAGCATATTAATATTTATTCACAGCCCGTCACCGAGCCAGAAATCGCTATTTATGACGTGAAATCAAATTGTTGCCGCGAAGCCATGAATCAAATTGCAAACTCGATACCGCGCCGCAGCATCGAATGTTCTTTCCAAGCAACACATTTTCGACATAAAATTTAACGGCTGACTGAGGAGGAAGACATGGGATTAACACGATCCATCAACGTCCTAGTGGTCGGTGCGGCCTTCGCTTTCGTCGTGACGATGCTTTTCATCTGATGGCTTTGACGAAATTCGCAAACGATCAAACTCCGAAAAGCTAACAAAACCCCTGTTTCATTAGAAAAGCGCATGTCCCAACTGGACATGCGCTTTTTCATGCGTGATTTCGCGGAAGATTCAGGCGGCAGCGCCGGCCCGCGCATCCACCTTGCGCTGCAGGCCCAGCCGCTCGAGCACGGCGGAAACCAGTGCCGAACGGTTCATCGTATAGAGATGAAACTCGTGGATGCCACGGCGCATCAGGTCCTGGATCTGCTCGGCGGCAACCTCGGCGGCAACCCTGGCCCGCTCCTCGGTATTTTCTTCCACACCATCGAAACGCTCATCGAGCCAGGACGGAATGCTGGTACCGCAAGCGCCGGCAAAGCGCTTCAGTTGCGTCAGGTTCTGGATCGGCATGATGCCCGGCACAACTGGAATCTTGATGCCAACAGCGCGAACGCGATCATGATAGCGCTCGAACGCATCATTATCGAAGAAGAACTGGGTCAGCGCCCGGTCGGCGCCGTTCTCGGCCTTGCGCTTCAGCATATCGATATCGGCTGATGTATCGCGGCTTTCCGGATGCTTTTCCGGATAGGCGGAGACGGAAATATCGAAATCGCCACGCTCGCGCAAAGCTCCCACCAGTTCGGCGGCATTGGCATAACCGCCCGGATGCGGCTGATAGGCCGAGCCGACACCGCCAGGCGGATCGCCGCGCAGAGCGACGAACCGGCGAACGCCCGCGGCAAGGAATTCATCGATTACCCGATGCGTGTCCTCACGCGTGGCACCGACGCAGGTCAGATGCGATGCGGTCGTGAACGGCGTCTCATGGATCATCTTGCGCACGGCCGAAAGCGTCGGCGCCTTGGTCGAGCCGCCTGCCCCATAGGTGACCGAAACAAATTCTGGCTCCCAATCGCTGAGCTCCTCGACAGTGTTCCACAGCTGCTGCTCAGCCTCTTCCGACTTCGGCGGAAAGAACTCGAAAGAGATGCGGATACCGTCGTTACGGCTTTCTGATCTCGAAGACATGTCAAACTCTCCCGGCAAGGATGGGGGATGATTGGTGGCCCCGGTCGGCTGCCATCAGCAGACGCGGGTCGCGCGCCAGCCAGATGGTGACGGTCAGTGCCTGACCGCCTTCCCGCCCCGAGTGAAGGTCCTGCACGCGCTCCACATCCAGCCCCGCCAGCTTCAGCCAATCCGACATGGACTGATGCGAGAAGCCAAGACGCAGATGCGCATGCTCGTCACGCAGATATTCAAGCCCGTGCGGCGCGAGATCGATAATGACAAGCCGGCCGCCGGGCCGCAGCATTCGCGCCGCCTCGTTGATGGCGACCTCCGGCTGATCGAGGAAATGCAACACCTGATGGACGGTGATGAGATCGAAATCCTGCTGCTCGAGCGGCAGGTTGAAAATATCGCCATGCCGCACGGAGGCGGCGGTGATGTTGGCCCGGTCGAGATTGGCGCGGGCAACCGCCAGCATGTCGCGGCTGGCATCGATGCCGACAGCGCGGCGGTAATGGCCGGCCAGAAGCTGCAACATCCGGCCCGTACCCGTGCCGAGGTCGAGGAAGGCGTCGATCGGCTGCGGGCCGATCAGCTCGATCAGCGCCTTGTCGACATCCTCATCGGCGACATGGAGGCGACGCAACTCATCCCACTCGGCGGCATTCCGGCTGAAATAGGCCTGGGCGCGTTCGGCACGAATACGCTTCACCGAGGTAAGGCGCTCGCCATCGCGCAGCAGCACCGTATCCTTTTCGGCGGTGTGGCGCAGCAGCGAGCGCGCCAGCGTCACGGCCTTGCCCTCCTGCTTCAGGCGGAAATAGGCCCACGCGCCTTCCTGATAGCGATCAATCAAGCCGGCTTCTCCGAGCAGCTTCAAGTGCCGGGAGATGCGTGGCTGCGACTGACCGAGAATTTCTGTAAGATCGGTAACCGTGAGATCGCCGGCGGCGAGAAGTGCGAGAAGGCGCAATCGTGTCGGCTCGCCGACCGCCTTCAGCACATCCACCACGTCATCCAAGCCGAGTTTAACCAGATCCGTCATTCGACACCCAATCAAGATATAAAGATATCTTTATGTGATTTGAATGCAATCTGCAAGAGCCAATCGATCGCGACGACAATTCCACGTCGGAAATCTGTTAGTTTCTGACGAAAACGGAATATCGGCTTCCGCCGTCAGGCAAACAAAAACCCCGGACAAGCCGGGGTTTTCGAAGAGCGAAACCGAGAGCTTAGCGCGTCAGTCGCTTGTGCGCCTGGCTGCCCGGATTGAGGGCATCGGGGCCGAGGCGGCGGATCTTGTCCTGCTCGTAATCTTCGAAATTGCCTTCGAACCATTCGACATGGCCTTCGCCTTCAAAGGCGAGGATATGCGTGGCCAGACGGTCGAGGAACATGCGATCATGGCTAATGATGATGGCGCAGCCGGCGAAGTTTTCGAGCGCGCTTTCCAGCGCTCCCAGCGTTTCCGTATCAAGGTCGTTAGTCGGTTCGTCGAGCAGAAGCACGTTGCCGCCTGCCTTCAACATCTTGGCCAGATGAACGCGGTTGCGCTGACCGCCAGAGAGATTGCCGACCTTCTGCTGCTGGTCGCCGCCCTTGAAGTTAAAGGCGCCGCAATAGGCGCGCGAGTTCATGTCGAACTTGCCGAGCTTGATGACTTCGGCGCCGCCGGAGATTTCCTCCCATACCGTCTTATTGCCATCAAGCGCGTCGCGGCTCTGGTCGACATAGCTGAGATGCACCGTCTCGCCGATGCGGACCGAGCCGGCATCTGGCTTTTCCTGCCCGGTGATCATCTTGAATAGGGTCGTCTTGCCGGCGCCGTTCGGGCCGATGATCCCGACGATGCCGCCGGGCGGCAGCTTGATCGACAGATCGTTGATCAGCGTGCGGCCTTCGAAACCCTTGGTGATGCCCTCCATCTCGACCACCACCTGGCCGAGACGCTCGCTGACCGGAATGATGATCTGCGCATCACCAGGACGCTGATTTTCGGCAGCATCGACCAGCTGTTCGTAAGCGTTGATACGTGCCTTGGACTTGGCCTGACGAGCCTTGGGGCTGGAGGCGATCCATTCCTGTTCGCGGCTGATTGCCTTCTGACGGCCAGCTTCTTCGCGGGCTTCCTGCTGCATGCGCTTGGCCTTGGCCCGCAGATAGGCGGAATAGTTGCCTTCGTAGGGAATGCCACGGCCGCGGTCGAGTTCGAGAATCCAGCCGGTAACATTGTCGAGGAAGTAGCGGTCGTGGGTGATCATCATCACGGCACCCGGATAGTCGCGCAGGTGCTTTTCCAGCCAGGCAATGGTTTCAGCGTCGAGATGGTTGGTCGGTTCGTCGAGCAGCAGCAGGTCCGGTTGCGAGAGAAGCAGGCGGCACAGCGCGATACGGCGGCGCTCACCGCCGGAAAGGCTGGTGACTTCGGCATCGCGCGGCGGGCAGCACAATGCTTCCATCGCCATCTCGACCTGGCTTTCCAGATCCCAGAGATTCTGGCTGTCGATGATGTCTTGGAGCTTGGCGCCCTCTTCCGCCGTCTCGTCGGAATAGTTCATCATCAATTCGTTGTAGCGATTGAGGACTTCGGTTTTCTTGGCAACGCCTTCCATGACGTTTTCGAAAACCGTCTTGTTGGGATCGAGCTGAGGCTCCTGCGCCAGGTAGCCGATGGTGGCGCCTTCGGCCAGCCAGGCTTCGCCGGTATATTCCTTATCGAGGCCGGCCATGATGCGCAGCACGGTCGACTTACCCGCGCCGTTCGGGCCGAGAATACCGATCTTGGCGTCGGGGTAGAAGGAGAGATGGATATTCTCGAGGATTTTCTTGGCGCCATAGGCCTTATTCAGACCGGCCATATGATAAATGAACTGACGTGCCATAGCTTGGGTTGCTCCACGGGCGGATAACATTGCGAATTGTGCCGCTATGTAGGCGAAACCCGGCCCTCGGGCAACGGCGAAACCTTGTCCGAGGGCATTTATCCGCGTCGCAAAGACCGGATTAGGCTAGAAACCGGCCGCGTCCACCACGCCACGATCGCAGCCGAACGAGGTGCTGCCTGCACCCTGGATCAATTTGGCGAGCCGTGGCTCGCTGCCCCGCTGAGGATCGATCGCATCTTCCGAGAGACCGATGGTCAGCTCCGAGATCATTCTGACATTGCCGACCCGGCGGCAGCTCATCTTGATGCGGGCATTGGCGCCCTCGCCAAAACTCTGGTCGAAGGCGGCCTTAATGGTTTCCGCATCCAGCTCTTTGCCGATATTCTGCGCGAAGAGCTCGCGCACGGCCGACGCATTGAGCTCGGTAATCAGGCCGGCGGCGATGGAGAAATATTGGTCGGCACTGAGCTTCGTGCAGGTGCCATGCTTGATCCATTCATGCCGCTCAAGGCCGGACTGCGTGCCCGGCATCACCTTGTCCAGCTTCGTCTTGACGTCCTGCGATAGCTCAACCGCCGGCAGATCTTTCCAGTCGCGGCCGCGATCCGCCTGCTTCAAATCCTCCGAGACATCGCAATATTCCTGCCGCATCGGCCAAAGACCATGCAGCGAAAAGTTCGTGGCATCGTGATTGTCCGACGATTGGTTCCGGCATTCCGCTTTCTTCTGGTTCGTCGCGCAAAATGCCGGCTCCCAGCTTGCCGCCAGGATAAAGCGTGTCCGGCCGCGACTGTGCTCCTGCGCCATGGCGCCCGTCACAGTGCCGATCGAAAGGACTACAACCGTAAATACCCGAAGCCAATGCTTCATTCCCCGCCTCCAACTAGAACATTATGGGAACAAATAAGCAGTTTGCTCGAAAGCGCGCAATCCTGAATCGCAGCGCTCGGAAAGATTTATTTCTGTGAGCTTTACCACCTATCCCTTGCAATCGAGCGGATGATAACCTTTCGTCCAATCGGGGAGGAACGAATGCATGTTCGCCGAAACGCAGCGCCTGAATAGCCCGACAGGCGCGACGCTTGCCTATCATCATTTACCGGCGGCGACCGATGCACGCGGCGTACTGCTGATTTCGCATGGCCTTGCAGAGCACTCTCGTCGCTACGAAGCCTTTGCAGATGCGATGGCGGCCCAAGGCTTTCATGTCTATGCGCACGATCATCGCGGCCATGGCGAGACCATTGCCTCCGACGCGCCGATCGGCCGCTTTGCCCGAAGAGGCGGTGTCGAACGGGTGATCGCGGACGTGCTCGCCATGCGCGAGCTTGCCGCAGGCACCCATCCCGGCTTGCCGATCATCCTGTTTGGTCATTCCATGGGCGGATTGATCAGCCTGAACACGGTCGTCACGCATCCGGACAAGTTCGATGCCGTCACAGTCTGGAACTCCAATTTCAATCCGGGCCTCGCCGGCCGCGCCGCCCAGCTCATCCTCAAGACAGAGCGCATGTTCAAGGGATCGGATGTCCCGAGCGGGCCATTGCCGAAACTGACCTTCGGGACCTGGGGCAAATCGATCGCAAACCGCCGCACCGATTTCGACTGGCTCTCGCGCATTCCCGAACAGGTGGACAAGTACATCGCCGACCCGCTCTGCGGCTTCGATGCCTCCGTCTCGCTCTGGCTCGACATATTCGAGCTTAGCTTTCGCGCGCCGCAAAAAGCCTATCTCGATCGGCTGCGACGCGACATGCCGATCCATCTCGTCGGAGGCGGCCAAGATCCGGCAACCGACAATGGGAAGGCGATTTCCTGGCTGGCAAGCCATTTGAAAAAGGCTGCCTTCTCTCGTATCACGACCGAGATCTACCCCGATATGCGGCACGAGACGCTCAACGACATCGATGCCGAGGAAGCCATTTCCCGCTTCGCCGACTGGTGCAAGAAGGTGACGGCGAACAACTGATCCTCATGGGAATTCTGCAATGAACACCTCCAGCGGCTCCTCGGCGCAATTGTCGCAGTCGGAGCTGACCTTCGGCTTGTCGATGATGTTTCTCTCCGTCATCCTCTCGCCGATCATCGACATCTTTTCCAAGCTCGCGGCAGCCACCATTCCGCCGGGCGAAGTCACTGCTGCCCGCTTCATCTTTCAAGCGCTCCTCGCCCTGCCGATGATGGCCATGCGCAGGCAATGGGGCGTGTGGACATGGCGGCGCAGCGGCGTCCATGCCATCCGCGGCGCCGTACTGACGCTATCCATGGTGTCATTCGTGACGACGCTGCAGGTGATGGAAGTGGCCGATGCCATCGCCATCTTCTTCGTCGAGCCGATGATGCTGACCATCCTCAGCAGCATCTTCCTGAAGGAAACCATCGGCTGGCGCCGCTATACCGCCTGCGGCGTTGGCTTTTTCGGCGCGATGCTGATCATTCAGCCGAGCTTTCAGGAAGTCGGCGTCATCGCCCTGCTTCCGGTCGTCACCGCCCTTTGCATCGCCATCTATGTGATGATCACGCGGGTTGTCTCCCATAGCGAGGATGCCTGGTCGATGCAGTTCCAAACCGCCTTGTGGGGCACCGGCCTCAGCCTGATCTTGCTCGCCATCGGCCGGGCGACGGGGTCGGTAATCCTCGATCCGGTCATGCCGGATCTGACGGCCATGCTCTATCTGCTGGGCGTTGGCGCGACTGCAGCCGCTGCCGGCATCCTCACCGTCTATGCCTATCGCGCCATGCCGGCCTCCAAGCTCGCACCGCTGCAGTATTTCGAGATCGTCTCCGCCACGATCTTTGGCTGGCTCGTCTTCGATAACTTCCCGGACGCCATCAAATGGCTCGGCATCCTCATCATCATCGGCTCCGGGCTCTACATCCTCTGGCGCGAGCAGCGCTTTGCTTCCAGGCCGGTATCCGATACATCTGAAATAGCATTCACGCCCTGAGCGGGAGAGCGGACAGACATGACAGAACAAAAGACCAAGAAACCCCCGCTTTCCGGTATTCGTGTCATTGAGCTTGCCCGCGTGCTTGCCGGTCCCTGGGCCGGGCAGATGCTGGCCGATCTCGGCGCCGATGTGATCAAGGTGGAAAATCCCGACGGCGGCGACGACACGCGCCAATGGGGACCTCCCTTCGTTGAAGGCAAGGACGGCGAGAATCTCTCCGCCGCCTATTACCATTCAGCCAATCGCGGCAAGCGCTCGATCACCGCCGATCTCAAGACCGAGGAAGGTCAGGAACTGGTCCGCCGCCTAGTGAAAACGGCAGATGTGGTGATCGAGAACTTCAAGCTGGGCGGCCTTGTCAAATATGGGCTGGACTACGAAAGCCTGAAGAAGATCAATCCCCGCATCGTCTACTGCTCCATCACCGGCTTTGGGCAGACCGGCCCCTACGCCAACCTCGCAGGCTACGACTATATCGTCCAGGGCATGTCCGGCTTCATGTCGATCACAGGCGAACCGGACGGCCAACCCGTAAAGGCGGGCGTCGCGATCGCCGATATCTTCACGGGCATCTATGCCGTCTCGGCGATAGAGGCAGCGCTGATCCATGCGCTCAGATCCGGCGAAGGACAGCTTGTCGATATGGCGCTGCTCGATGTGCAATCGGCCGTGCTTGCCAACCAGAACATGAACTATCTGATCTCAGGCAAGCCGCCCGTGCGGCTCGGCAATGCCCACCCCAATATCTCGCCCTACGAAGTCGTTCCGACCGCAGACGGCTATCTCATTCTAGCGGTCGGCAACGACGGACAGTTCCGCCGCCTCTGCACTATTCTTGGCCTCGCTACCCAGGCCGACGACGAGCGCTACGCGACCAACAAGGCGCGCGTCGCCAACCGCTACGAGGTGCGGGCTTTCGTCTCGGCGGAGACGCTGAAATGGAACAAGGCGGATCTGCTGAAGGCCTGCGAGACCAACGCCGTTCCGGCAGGCCCGATCAACACGATCGAGGACATGTTCGCCGATCCGCAGATTGTGGCGCGCGGCTTGAGGATCAATCTCGAGGACGCAGCCGGTACCATGATCCCAAGCGTGCGCACGCCGATCGTGCTTACGGAGACGCCATTGACCTATTCGCGCCCGAGCCCGCGTCTCGGCGAACATCAGGAGAAGGTTCTCGCCGAATTGGCGGAACTGGAGGGGAAGGCGAAGACATGAAACGAACGGGCGGCCAACTCATCGTCGAAGCCTTGAAGGCCAATGACGTCAAGCGTATTTCCTGCGTGCCCGGCGAGAGTTTTCTCGCGGTGCTCGATGCGCTGCATGACAGCGACATCAAGGTGCTCGTCTGCCGTCAGGAGGGCGGCGCGGCGATGATGGCGGATACCTGGGGCCGACTGACCGGCGAGCCGGGCATCTGCATGGTCACCCGCGGCCCCGGCGCCACGAACGCATCCGCCGGTCTGCACATTGCCCGGCAGGATTCGATCCCGATGATCCTGTTCATCGGCCAGGTCCAGCGCGATGCCCGCGAACGCGAAGCCTTTCAGGAAGTCGAGTTCCGGAGAGCCTTTACCGAATTTGCCAAATGGGTCGGCGAGATCGACGATGCCGCCCGCATTCCGGAATTCGTCACCCGCGCTTTCGCGCTGGCGACATCGGGCCGCCCCGGCCCGGTCGTACTGACCTTGCCGGAAGATATGCTGCGCGACGAGGTCGAGGCGCCGGAAGCGCTGCCCTATCTCCCTGTTGCCGCCCACCCAGGCCCCGGCCAGCTTGCCGACCTCAGTCAGCGGCTCGCCACAGCAAAGCGTCCGATGGTCATCCTCGGCGGTACGCGCTGGAACGAGGAAGCGGTAGCCGGTATCCGGCAATTTGCCGAGCGTTTCAAGCTGCCGATTGGCTGCTCCTTCCGCCGCCAGATGCTGTTCGACCACCTGCATCCAAATTATGCAGGCGATGTCGGCATCGGCATCAACCCGGCCCTGGCGAAAGAGATCAAGGAAGCGGATCTGCTGATCCTTCTCGGCGGCCGTCTTTCCGAGATGCCGTCCTCCGGCTACACGCTGGTCGACATCCCCTATCCGCTTCAACAGCTTGTGCATATCCATCCCGATCCTTCCGAACTCGGCCGCGTCTATCGCCCGGATCTGGCGATCTGTGCGAGCCCGGCGGATTTCGTTGCGGCGCTCTCAGATTTGGACCCGCCACGCGAGACTCCTTGGGCCGAGCGGACAGAGCGTATGCACGCAGCCTATCTTGCCTGGTCGACGACGCCTGAAAAGAGCCCCGGCGCGGCCCACATGGGCCGCATCATGGATTGGATCGAGGCCAATACGACCGAGGATACGATCTTCACCAACGGCGCCGGTAATTATGCGACCTGGCTGCACCGCTTCCACCGCTTCCGCCGCTTCAACACCCAGGCAGCCCCCGCTTCCGGATCAATGGGCTATGGCCTGCCGGCAGCGGTCGCCGCCAAGCAACTGTTTCCGGAGCGCGAAGTGATCTGCTTTGCCGGCGACGGTTGTTTCATGATGCACGGCCAGGAATTTGCAACCGCCGTCCAGTACGGCCTGCCGCTGATCGCCCTGGTCATCAACAACGGCATGTACGGCACCATTCGCATGCATCAGGAGCGGGAGTATCCCGGCCGCGTCAGCGCCACCGCGCTCGACAATCCGGATTTTGCCGCGCTTGCCCGCGCCTATGGCGGGCACGGCGAAACAGTGAAGGTGACGGAAGAATTCGGCCCGGCATTCGAGCGGGCACGCGCGAGCGGCAAGCCGGCAATCATCGAGATCGTGCTGGACCCGGAAGCGATCACGCCCTCGCGCACCCTCACGGAAATCGCCCAAACAAAAAGCCGGTGAGCGCGAACCCACCGGCCTTTCAAAAATCGCGTTGAAATCGACTTAGTCGAGTGCTGCGGTCACGATGAATTCGACCTTGTACTTTGGCGCTGCGAGCTTGGCTTCGCTGGTGGCGCGAGCCGGCGTGTTGGCCGGATCGACCCAGGCTTCCCAGGCGGCGTTCATTTCGGCGAAGTAGGAAATGTCCGAGAGATAGATCAGCGTCTGCAGGACCTTCGACTTGTTGGTGCCGGCTGCTGCAAGCAGACGATCAACTTCGCCCAGTGCCGACTTGCACTGATCGGTGACGCTTTCGCCTTCGCCAACCTGGCCGGCGAGGTAAACGGTGTTGCCGTGGATGACAGCGCCGCTCATGCGGGCGCCAACGTCGATGCGCTTGATGCTCATGGTTTTCTCCTGATGTTGTTCTTCGACAGGTGAGCGAAAGGCACCGCCTCAGGCCTGCCCTTCAATCTCAAATTGGAAATACGCCCGTTCAGCCGCGGATGTGATGCGTCTTCTGATAGATCGCGGTCGAACGCGCGCCCGAGCGGCAATAGCCGAGCATCGGCCGCGGAAACTCGTCCAGCGCATCGACCATGCTCTGCACGGCCTCTTCCGTGACGCCCATGGGGCCAACAGGCACATGGGCAATCTCGAGGCCGAGTTCCTTGGCACGAGCTTCGATGACGCCGAACGGCGTCTGATCCGGGCTCTCGCCATCGGGACGATGGCAGACGAGGGACTTGAAACCCATGGCCTTGATCTCATCGAGATCCTCGACGGTGATCTGGCCGGAGACGGAGTATTCGTCGTCGATCGGGCGGATATCCATGGTTCATGTCCTCTCTAAAACCGTGGCCCTGATCTACGCCGCCATAGGGCAAGCGTCAACCGCGGCGCGCGCTCAAACGAAGGCAAAGTTGAGCATGAAATTGCGGGCTTCGCCGGGCTGGAGAATATTGAATTCACCCGCCGCCTCGAGCTCCGCGCGGGAGACCCAGCGATGAGAGACCGGCTCGATGCCGAGCACATGCGCGGGCGCGCGCTGATTGCGCCAGACCTGCAGGAACGGCAGCGTATCCGTTCCAAAACGCACCCTCAGCGTCTTGCCGCCGATGGCCGCGATGGGCCCGAGGCTGATCTCCGCCCAATCCTCCCCCTTGTCCTCTGCCGGCACGCAGAAGATATCGCCCCCCTCCTCGCCGAAGGTCCAGGGAAAACCGCCATTCTCCAGCATCTGTCCGGCAAGGCGCGTGCCGCTGTCGAACCATTTGCCGCCGATATTCATGTGGTACATCAGGAAGGCCGGCATCGCCTCCGTGCTGGTGTTGACAAGACGATCGGCAAGCGAGACTTCGCCGGTGGCGCCATCGATCCGCCAATGACGCTCCAACCTCGCCGTCCGCCCCTCTGCGGTGACAACATCGATATCGGCGCGGCATTCGGCATCGCCGTTCTCGAATTTGGTCCAGAGAATTTTGGCTGGATGAGACGAGAAGGAACCATGCAGCGGATAGCGCTTACCCTCATATGCGCCGGACATCGGCTCGGGATGGCGGATATGATCCGGCCCACATGTGAAGAGGAAGCCCTCCACGGAATGGCTGATGCGCGCATCGCCATCATCGGGAACGGCGCTACCAGGCGCAAGATTGTTACCCTCGACAATGCAGGCGCCAATATCCAGGACGGAGCCCTCGTCGAGCGCCAATTTCGGCCCCTTGGCTGCGGAAAAATCGATCATTCCTTAAAACCCTCCCTGGTCGGCGCCACCAGCGGACGTTGTCCCGGGATGGAGCGCGGCGCAAATAAACGGTGATTTAGCTTACCGAATGTTAACTTGAAGCCTTGATCACACAAATTTTTATATTTTATTCAGCATGATAATCTAAATTTCCATACTGGCGTCAAAATTGCCATGTGTGTGTCAGCCGAACGACCATCCCAAGGATTCGACAGACGTGAACCGGTTCGTAAAATTGAGTTTAGCCTTGGCAACGACTGCCACCATGTCCCTGCTCGCGCTCACCGATGCGCAGGCGCAATATTACCGTGGTGGCAACGGCAACACGGTTCTCGTCACTCCTGACGGTCGAATTCTCGATCAATACCCGAACGGCGGTGGATATTCCATGGCGCGTGACGGCCGCGGCCGACGGGTTCTGATCGACGCCTATGGCAATGTCGTGGCGACGGAGATGAAGGCAAGCACCTATTATCCGCGCGCACCGGCTCGCGACGGCTACGGCGACAACGGAAACCGCGACGGCGGTCGCTATGGCGACACGCAGCTTTCAAACAACGGCGACTACCAGGATTATCGTCAGTATCGGACCGACAGTTACGGTAATTACAACGGCAACCCGGACAACGGCTATGATCAGCAGGATCGCAGCGTCGTCACCGGCGGCATTCCGCGCGATGGCGACATCCAGCGACAGCCGCTCGACAATCAGCCCTTGCCAGGCACGAACCAGGGCCAGACGAACCAGAACGGCAGTGACTACGCATCGATCGATCCGCAGCAGGGCACGCCTGACATCGTCAACAAGCCGCCGGCCGAACCCGTTATTACGCTCAAGGGCAAGTCGAAGATGGAGATTACCGCGCTGGAGGTCTTCCTCGCGCGGCAGGGCATTTCGCCAGGCGCTATCGACGGCCGCATGGGCGCAAACGTCACCAAGGCGATCTATGCCTATCAGCAGATGACCGGCCAGACGCTCGATCCGAACAATACCGACGCGATCCTCGAGCAGCTGCGCATGTCCGGCGGCATGCCGATCGTCAACTATACGATCACGGCCGCCGACGCTGCCGGCCCCTATGTCGCATCGATCCCCGAGGACTATGCGGCGAAGTCTCAGATGCCGTCGCTCGGCTATACCTCGACGACGGAAATGCTGGCCGAACGCTTTCACATGGATGAGGGTTATCTGAAGGCGCTCAACCCCGGCGTCGATTTCACCGTGCCGGGCAGCACCATCAAGGTCGTCAATACAGGCCCCGGCAAGACGGGCACGGTCGCCAAGATCCTGGCGGACAAGGGCCGCAAGCAGGTTTTCGCCTATGATGCCAACGGCACGCTGATCGCAGCCTACCCGGCCAGCATCGGTTCGGCCGACACGCCATCGCCGTCAGGCACCGTCACGGTCGAGCGCGTCGCCTTCAATCCGGGCTATACTTACAATCCGAAGATCAACTTTCAGCAAGCCGGAAACGACAAGGTTCTCAACATTCCGCCAGGCCCGAACGGCCCGGTCGGCACGGTCTGGATGGCCCTGTCGAAGCCGACCTACGGCATCCACGGCACGCCGGACCCTTCAAGGATCGGCAAGACTCAGAGCCATGGCTGCGTGCGTCTGACGAACTGGGACGCAACCGAGCTGGCAAAGATGGTCAAGCCTGGCGTCGTCGTCGAATTCGTCGATTGATCGGCGATAAAGCTTCAGCAAAAGAAGCCGCCGAGTGACGCCCGGCGGCTTCTTTGTTTATCATTAAGTCCCTGACCCACTGCAACTTCCGCGCGGCGCGTCAGGAGTGGTGCGGCCTATCAGAAGCAATCCCGGAAGAGAGCCTTGGTGTTTTCCAAGGTCATCGGCACCGGATTGCCGCCGGCGCTTGGGTCTTCGATTGCCATGGCGGAAAGCTCGTCGATCCGGTCAGGGGCGATGCCCATGGCAGAGAGGCTTTCCGGAACGCCGAGTTCCGCACGCAGCTTCAATACGTAATCATAGAAGCCGTCGAAACCGCCTGAGATACCGAGATAAGCGGCGGCGCGCCCAATCTTGTCCTCGATGGCCTTGCGGTTGAAGCGCAAAACGGCCGGCATGACGACGGCATTGGTCATGCCGTGATGCGTATTGTAGACGGCGCCGATCGGATGCGACAGCGCGTGGATGGCGCCAAGCCCCTTCTGGAAGGCGACGGCGCCCATGGCGGCAGCGCTCATCATATTGGCGCGCGCTTCGAGATCGGTCCCTTCGCGGTAGGCGCGCGGCAGGAATTCCTTGACGAGCCGCATGCCTTCCAGCGCGATACCAGCCGACATCGGATGATAGAAGGGCGAGGAATAGGCTTCCAGGCAATGGGCAAACGCATCCATGCCCGTACCGGCCGTGATAACCTTCGGCATGCCCACGGTCAGTTCCGGATCGGCGATGACGACGCCGGGCAGGAACTTCGGATGGAAGATGATCTTCTTAACATGCGTCGCCGAATTGGTAATGACGCTGGCGCGGCCGACTTCAGAGCCGGTGCCTGCCGTAGTCGGCACCGCGACGATCGGCGCGATGCCTTCGACGCTGGCGCGGGTCCACCAATCGCCAATATCTTCGAAATCCCAGACCGGGCGTGCCTGACCGGCCATGAACGCCACGCACTTGCCGAGATCGAGGCCGGAGCCGCCGCCGAAAGCGACGACGCCGTCATGTCCGCCGTCCTTGAATGCCTTGACGCCGGCTTCGAGGTTTTTCTCGTTCGGGTTCGGATCGACATCGGCGAAGATGGCACGCCCGAGACCTGCATCTTCCAAGATATCCAGAGCCGCCGCCGTGATCGCCATCGAGGCAAGTCCCCGGTCGGTAACCAGGAGTGGCCTTTTCATGCCGAGACTCTTGCAGGCGTCCGCGAGTTCCTTGATGCGGCCGCGGCCGAGCTTGAAGGCGTTCGGATAGCTCCAGTTGGCTGAGATAGTGCTCATGCTGTTACTTTCTTCAGATGATAGGATTTCGGACGCGTCAGATTGTGGAAGCCGATGATCGACAGCGAACCGCCGCGGCCGGTTTCCTTGACGCCGGTCCAGCATAGAGCCGGATCGAGATAGTCGGCGCGGTTCATGAAGACGGTGCCGGTTTCGATCTCGCGACCGAGGCGCGAGGCGCGCTCGACATCCTTGGTCCAGAGCGATGCCGTCAGACCGTAGGGGCTGTCGTTCATCAGCTTCAGCGCTTCCGCATCGCTCTTCACCTTCATGATGCCGACGGCCGGGCCGAAGGTCTCTTCGCGCATGAAAGCCATCGAGTGATCGACATTGATGAGGATCTGCGGGGCGAGATAGGCGCCGCCGTCATCGGCCGGGAAGAGCTTCGGGTCGACCAGCGCCTTGGCGCCCTTGGCAACCGCATCGGCGATCTGTTCGCGCACCACCTTGGCGAAGCGCCTGTGTGCCATCGGCCCGAGCGAGGTTTCCGGGTCAAGGGGATTGCCGAGCTTGTAGTTCGAAACCCATGCGACCGACTTTTCGACGAAGGCGTCGTAGAGCGATTCATGCACATAGATGCGTTCGATGCCGCAGCAGCACTGCCCGGAATTAAAGGTCGCCCCGTCCATCAGCGTGTCGACGGCGGCGTCGAGATCGGCATCTTCCATGACATAGCCCGGGTCCTTGCCGCCAAGCTCGAGCCCGAGGCTGGTAAATGTGCCGGCTGCCGCACGCTCGATCGACCGGCCGCCTTCGACGGAGCCGGTGAAATTGACGAAGTTGAAGCTGCCGGCCGCAATCAGCGCCGAAGTCGTTTCATGATCGAGGAAGACATTCTGGAAGACGTCGGCGGGAACGCCGGCTTCAACGAAAGCCTGGACGAGCCGCTCGCCGACCATCAGCGTCTGGCTAGCATGCTTGAGAATAACCGTATTGCCGGCCATCAGCGCCGGGGCGATCGTGTTGATCGCCGTCATATAAGGATAGTTCCACGGCGCGATGACGAAAACGACGCCATGAGGCTCGCGCTCGATGCGCCGGGCAAAATTGGCGCTGTCCTCGACGACAAGCGGCGCAAGCGCATCGGCGGCAATCGATGCGACATAGTTGGAGCGCTCATTGAAGCCGCGATACTCGCCGCCGTACTTGATCGGGCGGCCCATCTGCCAGGCAAGCTCTGGCACGACCACATCGGCCATCTCATTGAGCCGGGCGGCACCTTTCAGTACCAGCTGGACACGATCTTCCAGCGGGCGGCGAGCCCAATCCTTCTGCGCCTTGCGGGCGCGGGCCACGACTTCCTTGGCGGTATCCAGCGACAAGGCCGGACGCTCGGCATAAACCTCTCCGTTCACCGGGGAGACGCATGTGATCATCGTCATGATCGAATTCCTGTTTTCTTGGTCATCCATTGATTGCCGGATGCTGCGCAACCCGCCGCATCCACAAGGAAATGACGAGCAGGCAAACCTCCTGGCGCCCCTGCCCGATCATAGAATGAAAATCGGGCACGAGGCAGATCGCAAAAGCCTTACGCTCTTTCGAATCCGCGCGCCACTTCCCAATCGGTGATGCGACGATCGTACTCTTCCTGCTCCCATTCGGCAGCGCGCGTATAGTGATCGATGACATCGTCGCCGAAGGCGGCGCGCAACATTTTCGAATTGGTCAAGGCCTCGGTCGCGCCACGCAGCGTGCGCGGTATCTCGCGAACCTCGCGCGCGCCATAAGCGTCGCCGACGAAGGGCGCTTCAAGCTCAAGTTTGTTCTCGATGCCGTCGATACCGGCGGCAATCAGGGCCGCGAACGCGAGATAGGGATTGAGGTCGGAGCCGCCGACGCGGCACTCGATGCGAATGCTCTTAGTCTCTGCACCGCACAGGCGATAGCCGGCTGTGCGATTGTCGGTGCTCCAGATCGCCTTGGTGGGCGCAAAAGTGCCGGCAACGAAGCGCTTGTAGGAATTGATATAGGGCGCCAGGAAATAGGTGATTTCGCTGGCATGGTTCAAAAGTCCGGCGACATAATGCTTCATCAGCGGCGTCATGCCGTGTGCCTGCTCCTTGTCGAAAAACAGCGGTGTCTTGCCGTCGGTGCTCCAGAGCGACTGATGGATATGCGACGAGCTGCCGGCGGCACTATAGTTCCATTTCGCCAGGAAGGTGATCGCCTTGCCCTTCGACCAGGCGATCTCCTTGCAGCCGTTCTTGATGATCGCATGACGGTCGGCCATCGTCAGAGCGTCGGCGTAGCGAACGTTGATCTCTTCCTGGCCGGCAGAGGCCTCGCCCTTGGAGTTTTCGACCGGGATCTCGGCGCCCTGCAGGCCCTTGCGGATCGCCCGCATCACATCCTCTTCCTTGGTGGTCTGGAAGATATGGTAGTCCTCATTGTAGCCGCTGACGAGATTGAGGTTGCGATAGCCGGCTTCGCGGGCGCTGTCGTAGCTCTGATCGAACAGGAAGAATTCGAGCTCCGAGGCCATGTAGGCCTTCATGCCCATCGCCTCAAGGCGCTTGACTTGCTTCTTGAGGATGGCACGCGGAGAATGCGCCACTTCTTCATGCGTATGATGATCGAGCACGTCGCAAAGAACGAGCGCCGTGCCTTCCAGCCAGGGAATGCGGCGCAGCGTGGCGAGATCCGGCTTCATGGTGTAGTCGCCATAGCCCTTCTCCCAGCTCGTCGACTTGTAGCCGGAGACGGTTTCCATCTCGATATCGGTCGCCTGCAGGTAGTTGCAGCTATGCGTTTCCTTCCATGCGCTTTCGACGAAGAATTCCGCCTGGAAGCGCTTCCCCATCAAGCGGCCCTGCATGTCCACCTGGCATGCCAGAACCGTGTCGATGCGCCCCTCGGCCACATCCTTTTTGAGGTCGTCGAACGTATAGCTAGTGGTCATGATGAATCCGCCTGAAAGATAGAAGAGTGATCGGCTGGAGCGCTGCGGGAGATTTACCCCAAGCCGCTCGTCAAGTTGGATGGGGCCGCGACAACGGCCCCCCCGGATCGATGATATGTGAGGATTATGCCTCGCCGACAGCCCGTTCGGCAGCAGCGATATCGGCCTGACGCTTGGCAATCATGTCACCGATAGGCGGGCCCTGGAAACGGCGCTTTTCGAAGGCGAACCAAACGATTGCGGTCAGCACCAGGAAGCCGATGGTGATGTAAAGTGCCCACTCGTTCGGTGGCTGCACACCGATGATGAAGATGATCGCCATCGCAAGGATCACGACAATCGAGACCACCTTGTAAAGGCCGATACCCATGTTCCATGGCCCCATTTTCGGCCATTTCGCAGTTCCGATCGCCTTGATGCCGAGCACGATCGGCACGGTGAAGGAGAGGAAAAGGAAGATGACGGTGCACGACACGACGATGGTATAGGCCGAAGAGCCAGCGATCGTGACGAGCGAAGCGCCCCAGACGAACAGTACGGCCAGAACCGCGGCCGTCCAGATGGCGACGGAAGGCGTCCTGAACTTCGGGCTGACGCTGGCGAGCGCCTTCGAAAACGGCAAGCCGCCATCGCGCGAGAAGGCATAGATCATGCGCGATGCCGATGTGACGGTCGCAAGACCGCACAGGAGCTGCGAGATGAAGATCGCCACGTAAAGTATATTGGCGACGACAGGATTAGTGATGCTGTTGATCGTCCAGAAGAAGACGTTCCAGCCCTGCTTCGAGGCTTCGTTCATGTCCGGGATCGCCAGCAGGAAGGCGAGCAGCATGATATAGCCGAAGAACGAGGACCACCAGACCGAAGACACCATGCCGCGCGGCACGGAACTGGATGCCTTGACGGTCTCTTCAGAGGTATGCGCCGAGGCGTCGTAGCCGGTGATCGTGTAGATCGGCAGCAACAGGCCAAGGGCGAAGACGTACCAGATATTCTCCATCTTCGGCCAGACGGATGCATCACCTTCCGGCGTGCCGGAATAGTTGGTGAAGGTCCAGATGCGGCTGATGTCCCAGCTCTTGACGCCGATGAGGCAGACGATCGTCAGCGCGATCGCGGCGGCGAAGATCAGGTAGCCGGACATGTCAGTCAGCTTTGCCGTCAGCTTGATGCCGAAGTGGTTGATCAGGGCTTGCAGGCCGGTGATGATGGCAACGAAGATGATCTGATTGGCGAAACCTGCCGAGGTATTGGTATCCACCGCAATGCCGAACCAGCCGGCGATGGAGCCGCTGAAGAAGCCCCAGGTGCCAACGTTGATCGCGCCGAGCACCGTGATCAGGCCGAGCAGATTGAGCCAAGCCGTCAGCCAGCCGGTAAAGCGGTTGCCGAGGATCGAACCCCAGTGATAAAGGCCGCCGGCCGTGGGATAAGCTGAGGAAATCTGCGCCATCGAGAGCGCGAAAACGCCAGAAATCAGGCAGCCTAACGGCCAACCTAAACCGATCGCAGCACCGCCAGCGCCGGATGTCGCCTGCGCGAGCGAGTTGATGCCGCCCGATAGAATGCAGATGATGGAGAAGGAAATGGCGAAGTTCGAAAACGAACTCATGCGCCGTTCCAGCTCCTGAGCGTAGCCCATGGAGTGCAGGATATGAACATCCTGCTTCTTGTCTAACTCTGTATATTCAGGCATGTCACTCCCCTAAAGCCGGGTCGTCCGCAGGATTGCGGAGAACCATGTGCACGTGAGCTGCCTGCCTTTCGGCACGCCGCCTTGATCGCAGTTGAACTGCTCCCCGGGGTCTTTTTCTTTTGTACTCAGGCTTCCAGACTGCTCTGGAGGAGCCCCGTCAGATAATCGGCCATGACCCCTTGGCCGACGTCATCTCGAATGAGGTCGTTGCGGACCTCGATCATTACGTTATGCAGGCCGTTGGCGAGCCCATGCAGCTTCAGCGTATGGGTGACGCCGTCTTCGGGCCCGTAAGGCTGGTTGCGTTCGGTCTGATAGAGCGGTGCCTCAGCCGCCGCATTCAGCATGCGATCGGCCAGCCAACGGTCTTCGTCATGCAGAATGCCAAGCTCCACCGCCCGCGGTCTGCCATTGTAGATCGGCGTGAAGCTGTGGATTGTCACGATCACGGTTTTTTGTCCGCGCGCCGCCCTCTCCTTCAGAAGCGCCCGGATGCGATCGTGAAACGGTATATAGAGCCCTTCCGTACGCGCCTGCCTATCCGCTTCGCCCAGATGCTGGTTGCCGGGGATCGTATAGATCTCGCTCGTCTCCGGCATGGCGCCGGCGCTTTCAGGCGGCCGGTTACAATCATAGATCAGGCGCGAAAAGCGCTGAAAAACCAAGGTGGCATTCAAGCCCGCAGACATTCTTCTTGCAACCGCGAGTGCGCCCGGGTCCCAGGCGATATGGCTGGCAAGCGCTTCTGCGGAAAGCCCAAGATTGCCGAACCGCTCCGGAAGCGCGCGGGAGGCATGCTCGCAGATGAGCAGGGCCGCGCTGCTTCCGTCCGATCTTTCGACCGCAACGCAATCGCCGTCTGCCTTCGTCAAAATGCCGTGCTGCGCAAGCATCGCAGACGCCCCATAGCCGATTAATAAAATGTTTATAAGAAAAGAATTCTTCAGGTTTTCGTCGCTGTCAACTGGAAACTGAAATTATTTCTTCATTTGTGACATTGACTCGAAATGTGACAGCGTTGTTATATCCTTGCAGGAGACTGGCATAAGACCGTCCCGGGGAGCAAAAATCGAGTGAACAAGGCGTCGAAGACAGTTTCTGACGTGATTAATGCGCGCTTCGACACGCTGACGCGCGCCGAAAGGCAGCTGGCTAAGAGCCTGCTCGACAACTATCCGGTGTCAGGACTGGGAAGTATCACGACGGTCGCCGAGAATGCCCGCGTCTCGACCCCGACTGTTGCGCGCATGGTGCAGAAACTCGGATACAAGGGCTATCCGGACTTCCAGGCCCATCTTCATCAGGAAGTCGAAGCAACCATCTCCAACCCTCTGACAAAGCACGATCGCTGGGCATCGAACGCGCCGGGCACCCATATCCTCAATCGTTTCGCCGATGCTATCATGGGCAACCTGCGGCAGACCCTGTCGGATATCGACGTGGCGACATTCGAGGGCGTTGCAACGCTGCTGTCGGAAAGAAAACGCGGGCTTTATTTCGTGGGCGGCCGCATCACGGGAGCGCTTGCCGAGTATTTCTTCACCCATATGCAGGTCATCCGGCCCAACACGACCCTGCTTTCCTCCAATTCGAGCACCTGGCCGCAATATGTCCTGAACATGAACCCGGGCGACCTGCTCGTCATATTCGATATCAGGCGCTACGAGCAGGAAATGGTCAATCTCGCCGCTGCCGCCCGTCGGCGCGGCGCCGAAATCATCGTCTTTACCGACCAGTGGGCGACGCCCGCCGCCAAGCATGCGAAACACACGTTTCGCGTGCAGATCGAGGCGCCTTCCGCCTGGGACTCATCGGTTGTCACTCTCTTCATCGTCGAAGCCCTCATCGAAGCCGTACAAAGCTCGACATGGGACGAGACAAGCGAGCGCATGAAAACGCTGGAAGGCCTTTTCGAACAAACAAAATTGTTTCGCAAGCTAAGCTGAAGGGGAATGAAAACATAAAATAACGCGTCGCAAGGCGGTGTGAAATGCAGCGACTGTCATACTTGTCGATTAGAAGCAAAATCAACTGCGTTTTCAGCAAACGCAATGCTTTGAAGCCGTCACACAACCTTCATGCAACGTCATTAACAGCAACGCCAGGCACTGAAAACCCTAAAGGAGGAAATGCAGTGATCTCGAAAATTCATCGTCTTCTGACCATCTCCACAGCGATGCTCGTCGCTTCGACGGCAATTGCGGCCGCAGAACCGAGCGCCGATCTCATCGCTGCCGCCAAGAAGGAAGGCACGCTGACCACGATCGCCCTGCCCCACAACTGGTGCGGTTATGGCGACCTGATCGCCGCCTTCAAGGCGAAGTATGGCATCGAAGTCAACGAACTGAACCCGGATGCCGGTTCTGGTGATGAAGTCGAAGCAATTCGCGCCAACAAGGGCAACACCGGCCCGCAGGCTCCCGATGTCATCGACGTCGGCCTCTCCTTCGGCCCAACCGCCAAGAAGGAAGGCCTGCTGCAACCTTACAAGGTTTCCACCTGGGATTCGATTCCGGACAGCGCCAAGGATGCCGAAGGCTACTGGTACGGCGATTATTACGGCGTTCTCTCCTTCGTCGTGAACAAGGACGTCGTGAAGAACCCGCCGAAGGACTGGGCTGACCTCCTGAAGCCGGAATACGCCAACACCGTTTCGCTCGCTGGCGACCCGCGTACCTCGAACCAGGCTGTTCAGGCCGTCTACGCCGCAGGTCTCGCCGCCGGCGAGAAGGACGCCGCCAAGGTCGGCGCCGCTGGCCTCGACTACTTCGCCAAGCTGAACAAGGCCGGCAACTTCGTTCCGGTCATCGGCAAGTCTGCTTCGCTGGCTCAGGGTGCAACCCCGATCGTCGTCGCCTGGGACTACAACGGTCTCTCCTGGCGCGACAGCCTGAACGGCAACCCGCCGGTTGACGTCACCGTTCCGGCTTCGGGCGTTATCGCCGGCGTATACGTCCAGGCGATCTCGGCTTTCGCTCCGCATCCGAACGCTGCCAAGCTCTGGATGGAGTTCCTGTACTCTGACGAAGGTCAGATTGGCTGGCTGAAGGGCTATTGCCACCCGATCCGCTTCAACGATCTGGCGAAGAACAAGAAGGTCCCGCAGGAACTTCTCGACAAGCTGCCGCCGGCTGCCGCCTATGAAAAGGCCGTCTTCCCGACGCTCGAAGAGCAGGATGCCGGCAAGGCCGCCATCACCACCAAGTGGGATTCTGTCGTCGGTTCGAACGTACAGTAATCCGACCTGACATGGCCTCCCCGTTTCGACGGGGAGGTTTTCCGTTTTTCTGACGCCGCGGATTGGGCCAATCATGAGCATCGTCACGACATCGACAGTCAGTTCCACTCCCCTGATCAGTAAACGCGTCGTCGTTGACTGGCTGGGCATTGCGCCGTTCACGATCTTCGCGCTGCTGTTTCTGATTTTCCCGACGATCTACCTCGTCGCTGGCGCCTTTCTGACGCCGGATGGGAGCTTTACGCTCAAGAATATCGTCGATCTGTTCACGCCGACCATCATGAGCGCCTATTGGATCAGTATAAAAATCTCGGTCGCTTCGGCGCTCGGCGGTGCGATCTTGGGCTTTTATCTGGCTTGGGCACTCGTCCTTGGCGGCCTTCCCACCTGGATTCGCCACGCCTTCCTGACGTTCTCCGGCGTCGCATCCAATTTCGCCGGCGTGCCGCTGGCCTTTTCGTTCATCGCGACACTAGGCCGCCAGGGCCTGGTCACCATATTGCTCGCTCATTTTGGTTTGAACCTTTATTCGACCGGCTTCAATCTGCTGAGTTTTCTCGGCCTTACCATTACCTACATGTATTTCCAGATTCCCTTGATGGTGCTGATCATCACGCCGGCACTCGACGGCATGAAGAAGGAATGGCGTGAAGCCGCGTCCATTCTTGGCGCGACCAACAGGCAATATTGGCTGATGGTCGCCCTGCCGATCCTCTGGCCCAGCCTGCTCGGCACGACGCTGCTGCTATTTGCCAATTCTTTCGGCGCGATCGCGACGGCCATCGCGCTCACGGGCAGTTCACTGAATATCGTTCCGATCGTGCTCTATGCGCAGATCCGCGGCGACGTGCTGCATAACGCCAATCTCGGCTATGCGCTGGCGCTCGGCATGATCGTCATCACCGGTATTTCGAACGTCATCTATATCCTGATGCGCATGCGCGCTGAACGGTGGCAGAAATGAAGCTGCAAAAACTCTTCGCCTGGATCGCCGTTGCCATCGGCCTCATCTATTTCCTGGTGCCGCTCATCGGCACCCTGGAATTCTCGTTGCGCATGCGGCGCGGCGCCTACAGCTTCGATGCCTATGCTTCGGTCTTTTCCGATTTCAGCTTCCTGACCGCCTTCGGCTTCTCGATGTTGATGGCGCTTCTGACCATCATTTTCGGCATGCTCCTCGTGGTGCCGACGGCGTACTGGGTGCGGTTGCGGTTGCCGCAACTCCGCCCCATCGTCGAGTTCATCACGCTGATGCCGCTGGTCATTCCCGCCATCGTCATCGTTTTTGGCTATCTCCGCCTCTATAATTCGTCGTCGGTCCTGCCGCTGACGGGCTACAACTCGACAACGAATATCCTGCTTGTCTGCTCCTACATTGTCCTATCGCTGCCCTACATGTATCGTTCAGTGGATACGGCGATGCGCACCATCGATATCGGCACGCTGACGGAGGCGGCCGAAAGCCTTGGTGCAAAATGGACGACGATCATGTTCAAATGCATCTTTCCAAATGTCATGAGCGGTGTGCTTTCCGGAGCGTTCATCACACTCGCGATCGTCATGGGTGAATTCACCATGGCCTCGCTGCTCAACCGTCCGGCGTTCGGGCCCTATATGCAGCTCGTCGGCGCCAACAAGGCCTATGAGCCGTCTGCGTTGGCGATCATCGCGCTTGCAGTGACCTGGCTCAGCATGGCCCTTCTCCAGCTGGTCTCCCGTTTCTCAAAATCCGCTCCGATTAAGGCGTAAGGTTCCCCGCTATGGCTTTTCTCGAACTTACCCACATCAAGAAGTCCTTCGGCGACATTCATGTCGTCCATGATTTCAACATGCAGATCGAGAAGGGAGAGTTCATCTCCTTCCTCGGACCGTCAGGCTGCGGCAAGACGACCGTGCTGCGCATGATTGCCGGCTTCGAAACCCCGACCGCCGGCACGCTCACGATCAACGGCAAGGATCAGCGAGCGCTGAAACCGAACCAGCGCAACATCGGCATGGTGTTCCAGGCCTATGCGCTGTTCCCGAACATGACGGTGCATGACAATGTCGCCTTCGGCCTCAAGGTCGCCGGCATGGCGAAGCCCGACATCGACAAGCGCGTCAAGGAGATGCTTGCTCTCATCAAGCTGGATCATCTTGCCACTCGCTTCCCGTATCAGATGTCCGGCGGCCAGCAGCAGCGTGTGGCGCTCGCCCGCGCCATCGCCGTCAAGCCGCAGGTTCTCCTGCTTGACGAGCCGCTTTCGGCACTGGATGCAAAAATCCGCGTATCGCTGCGCGAGGAAATCCGTGCCATTCAGCAGCAGCTCGGCATCACCACTGTCTTCGTGACGCACGATCAGGAAGAGGCGCTGTCGATTTCCGACCGCATCGTCGTCATGAATGCCGGCCGCGCCGACCAGATCGGCTCGCCTTTCGAGATCTACAACACTCCGGCCACCCGCTTCGTCGCGTCCTTCGTTGGCACGCTGAACCTGATCGAGGGCAAGGTCGTTGATCCCGACAGCAGCCGCATCACGATCGGCGATCAGAATGTCACGCTGAGACAGTCGGTCACCGCCTACAAGCCTGGCGATACGGTATCGCTGGCCTTGCGCCCGGAAGCGGGTTCGCTCGCTGAATCGGCCAAGGGCGACACGGCGCTGACGGGCGAAGTCTCCTCCGCGCATTTCCTCGGTTCGGTCATCCGCACCCGCATGAACGTCGCCGGCAACACGATCTCCTTCGATATGTTCAACAGCCCGGGCATGATGCCTCCGAGCGTCGGCGAGAAGGTGACGCTGCGCTTTGCTTCTTCAGACCTGTTGGTCATCCAGGATTGAGAAGCTGCCTCGCAGTGAAACAATTTTGAAAAAATATTCGCGAACGCCGGGCCAAAAGCTCGGCGTTTTTCTTTGATTTCGCTGCGCAAATGCATTTATAGTCCACTCGTTCTCAGGGCGGGGTGTAATTCCCCACCGGCGGTATGGGGATTTCCCCGAGCCCGCGAGCGCCTTCCGATATCCGGAAGGGTCAGCAGATCCGGTGAGAGGCCGGAGCCGACGGTATAGTCCGGATGGAAGAGAGCAAGCAGGTCGCACCTCCTCCGAGCGGGGAGCGCTGCGTTCATGCGTGTTCGCCCAAGGGATAATTGACAACAACCCTTGAAAGGCAAAATTCATGACCATTTCTATCTCTACCCAGCCGAGCCGCATTGCGATCATTCGGGCCCGCTGGCATGCCGACATCGTCGATCGCTCTGTCGATTCCTTCGTCGCCGAGTGGCAGACGACAGAAGGCGCATCGCCGATCGACATCTTCGACGTTCCCGGCGCGCTGGAGATCCCGCTGCATGCGCAGACGCTTGCCCGCAACGGCCGTTATTCGGCGATCGTTGCCACCGCTTTCGTTGTCGACGGTGGCATCTATCGTCACGAGTTCGTTGCCAATACCGTTCTCGATGCGATGATGCGTGTCCAGCTGGATACCGGCGTTCCGATCCTGTCCGCCGTCCTCACGCCCCATCACTTCCAGGAATCGGAGGCGCATATCCAGTTCTTCAAGGAGCATTTCATCCTGAAGGGCCGTGAGGTGGCCAGCGCCTGCCGCCATATCCTCAACGAACGCGCCAAGCTGCTGCCGGCCGTTACGGTCTGAACCAGCATCATGGAGGAGGCGCGGCCAAAGCCCGCCTCCACCTCACAAGGGAGAAACGTCCGTGGCCGTCCTGCGTATCATTCCAAACCTGCCCGCCGCAGATCCCGCTACAGCCCGGCTGTTCTATCATGAACTGCTCGGTCTCGACATCGTCATGGATCACGGCTGGATCGTCACCTTCGCCTCCGAAGCGGCAACGGTGCCGCAGATCAGCGTCGCCAGCGAGGGCGGCTCAGGCACCATCGTCCCAGATCTCTCGATCGAGGTCGACGATGTCGACGCGCTCTACCAACGCGCCACATCGATGGGCTTCGGCATATTGTATGACCTTACGGATGAACCCTGGGGCGTTCGCCGCTTCTATGTCCGCGATCCCTTCGGCAAGGTGGTCAATATCCTCTCCCACCGCTAGAGCCGGATGATTTTAGGTCTGTTCGACCTAAAACCTGAATCCGCTCTAGAATCAAAAAGGTAGAGCATGATGTCGTCCGAAAACCGATCACACTTTTCGGCATCATGCTTTAAACCAAGGTCACGAGGAACCCCAGCGCCCTTCCCGCGGCCCCTATCGCAGATCAAGATTGAAGGTGGTGCGTTCAGCCGGCCATACCGATTCCGAATAGGTTATCGGCACTCCATCTGCATCCGCATCGACCTTGCGCGTCACCAGCAGCGGCGCGGACTTCGGCTGGCGCAAGATTCTCGCCTCCTCAGCCGTCGGCATGCGCGCCTCGATCTCCGTCGACAGCCGCTCATAATCGGTGACACCATAGCTGGCGAGCGCCGCCGTAATAGTTGGGTGCTTCAATCTGGCCTTATCGAAATCGGGAAAGCGTTCGGCCGGATAATAGGAATCGCCCAATTCGACCGGAATGCCGTCTGCCGTCATCACGCCGCGGCGATGGATGACCGGCGCCCCGACCGCCAGCTTCAGATAGCTGGCGATGCCTTCCGTCGCCGGCACGATCTCATGGGCGAGCAACTCGCCACCCGGCTCGAAACCCTGCTCGATCAGGTTCTTGTGAAAGCGTGTACGCTTCGACAGCGTATAATCGAGCACGCCCCTATGGACAAAGGTTCCACGTCCCTGTTCGGCGCGCACCAGCCCGCGTTGCTCGAGATGCCCAAGGGCCTGACGCACGGTGAAGCGGCTGACGCCGAAGCGTTGCATAAGCTCCGGCTCGGTCGGCAATTTCTCTCCGGGAGCGAGAGTCCCGGCGGCAATATCAGCCGCCAGGATCTCGCCGATCTGATGCCAGAGGGCACTGCCGCCCTTGCGATCGATCGTCTCCATGTCAAACGCGCTTCTCGAGCCGGAACAGGAGCTTGTATTCGGCTGGATAACTCAGCGCATCTAGAATGCTCGGATAATATTTCCGATCCTTCGTCGCGCGCACGAAGCCGTCATAACCAAAACGCTTGACGGAGACATCGAAGCCGGCCGCCGTGAAAGCCTCGATATAGTCCTGCGGAGATCGATCCTGCACCGGCGCATTGCTGTTGTTGCCGATCAACTCCAACCATTTCGGCCAGAGCGGCATTTCATTGTGGCAGCCGGTCACGGCATAATAGACGCCGCCATTGCGCATGACCTGAAACATCTGCTCGGCGTGTTGCTTCAATTCCGGCAGCAGATAGATGACCTCGTAACTGAAGGCCACGTCGAAGCTATCGGTAAAGGGCGCCAGGTCGGTCGTGACATGAAACTGCAACGGCATGTTGCCTACAGCAGCAGCGGCTGCAGCTACCGACTCCGAGGCGATATCGATGCCGACACCCCGGCGGAACGGCCGCATGGCGTGAAGCAGCCGCAGGAAACCGCCGCGGTTGCAGCCGAAATCCAGGACGGTCTTTGACGAGAGATCCCGCTCCGGCACGGTCTCGATGAAGTGACGCCAATAAGGAGCATGCGATTCCGCCATGGCGACATCGCCCTGCGGCTCCGTGTGCCAGGTTGCATAAATGGATGCTGCGTTTGTCATGATGGGCTCGCCGTTGGAGTGGACTGAACCCTTGATAGCCAGCTCTCATGACAGCCGTATGAATTCATCCGGACGACCGGACTATTTACTATGATTCACTCCTCCCTAACCGGGAAGATCCCTATTTCGTGCAGTCGATCATCCATTGCACGCCATAGCGATCCGTCAGCTTGCCGTAGTAACTGCCCCACGGCTGCACGGCGAGCGGCGTTGTTACCCTACCGCCCTCAGCCAAGCGGGCAAAAATCTCGTCGGTGCTGTCGCGATCATCCATCATAAGCATGTGCGCAGAGCCTCGCATCGGCTCGGCGTCGTGATTGTCCGACGCAAAGAAGAGGAGGCCCGGCCCTTCGAAACGCGCATGCATCACTTTGCCCCGCATCGAGCTGTCAGAGAGCGGCATTCCATTCGCCCCATGCCGAACCAACAGTGTGATCTTACCGAGCCCGCAGGCGGTGTAGAAGGCAAGAGCTTCGTCGCAATGCGTTGTAAAAAACAAATAATTGGCGAGTTGCACGTCCTGCCTCCTTCTCGCTATCCCACAAGCGGCTCACGCGGCCGCCCGATGTTTACACAAACTGCCTTCATCAAACGCGATGAGCTGTAACCTCAGACGTTGCGGCATTCGCAATGGCATTGACCAGATCGGCATTGCTGTAGCTTTGCCCGGCTATGCCCCAGCCACCCTCGGGCGCATAGACTATATTAGACCAGATATGCTCGCGCTTGATCCTCCCTTCGGCCGCCTGCTCGACGACATCGGTCGCCCGTGCAATGAAAGCGCGCTTGGCCTCGGCGGTCGCGAGCGCGATTTCGGGCAGCTTGAGTTCGATGAAGGCCGCGGCAACGGGCCTTCCGGCCGCCAGCACGTGTCCGGCCGGAAGCACATTGATCGAACCAATGACATTGGCCGTCATGAATTCATTCCCGGTCAAGCCGGCAACGTCGAGGACGGCATCCGTCAATCTGGCAAAGGCCTGCGCCTGCGCTTCGGACGAAAGCAACCCTTCGGGTATGGTGAGTGTAATGGGCATGGGAACATCTCCTTGTTGGACCTGTGGCGGCAATTGATATATACCGATCACTCTTTAACGATACACATCGATCGCTCTCTATTCAAGCGATAAAGAGAGATCACTCTCAATGGAGACAAAAAAATGCGCTACAGCGCCGAGCATAAGGAAGAGACCCGGACGCGGGTCGTCGCGGCGGCAGGGCAAGTCTTTCGCAAGGAAGGCTATGGTGGCGCGGGCATCGATGCGCTGACGAAAGCAGCGGGCGTTACCAACGGCGCCTTCTACGGGCACTTCAAGTCCAAGAGCGATGCGTTTCGCACGGCGGTCGTGGAAGGATTGGAGGAATTGCGTCAGGCTATCCTGACACTCAGGCAAAACCAGCCGAAAGACTGGCTGAAGGCGCTTGCCGGCTTTTATCTCGGCTACAAGCGGACCTGCGATCTCGGCGACAGCTGCACGCTGCCGAGCCTTTCCCCTGATGTGATGCGTGCTGATGAGGAAACACGCCGCGTCTATACGGTAGAATTGAGAAAACTGATCACCGATGTCGCCGCCGGCCTGCCGGAGAGCACGAGCGCGGGTGAAACAACGGCAGAGGACCGCGCTATCGTTCTTCTCGCGACGTTGAGCGGTGGTCTAACGCTTGCCCGCGCCGTTTCCGATCCCGCCCTTTCCCTCCACATAGCCGAAGTCATCGAGCGGGCTGCTCTCACCGCCGGCAACCCTTCGCAACCGCAAGGAAAATGACCCTGCAAGTCATACAATAACGGGGCAGCCGAGACGAAGGTTGCCACCCCGCCTCGACTAGTCCTGCTTACGCGCGGATCGCTTGGTCATTGGCATCGAAGCGATGCATGTGGCTCGTATCCGGTGTCGCATACACCATCTCGTCCGGCTCGTACTGATGCTCGCCGAAAAGGCGCACGGTCAAAAGGCCCGTGGCATCGGATTCGAGATAGATGATCGTGTCCGCACCGAGATGCTCGACATGGATGACCTTGGCGGCCCAGGTACCTTGATCGTGCGATAGCGTGATATGTTCGGGGCGAATGCCAACAGTCTTGGCGCCGCTTTCACCCAGACGCTCGGCCGGGATGAAATTCATCTGCGGCGAGCCGATGAAGCCGGCAACGAAGGTATTGGCCGGACGATTGTAAAGCTCCATCGGCGAACCGATCTGCTCGATCGCACCGGCATTGAGCACGACGATCTTGTCGGCAAGCGTCATCGCCTCGACCTGATCATGGGTGACATAGATCATCGTCGCCTTCAGGCTGCGGTGCAGTCGGGCGATCTCCAGGCGCGTCTGGACGCGCAGCGCCGCATCGAGGTTCGAGAGCGGCTCGTCGAAGAGGAAAAGCTCCGGCTCGCGAACGATGGCGCGGCCGATGGCGACACGCTGGCGCTGGCCGCCGGAAAGCTCCGACGGGCGGCGGCCGAGATAGGGCGCGAGCGACAACATGCCGGACGCCTTCTCGACGCGGCTGTCGATCTCGGCCTTCGCCGTACCAGCCTGCTTGAGCCCCAGGCCCATATTGTCCTTGACGGTCAGATGCGGATAGAGCGCATAGGACTGGAAGACCATCGAGATGCCGCGCTTGGCCGGCGGCGTCACGGTCACATCCTGGCCGTTGATCAGCACGGCGCCGGAGGTCACGTCCTCAAGGCCGGCAATGCTGCGCAGAAGGGTCGACTTGCCGCAGCCGGAAGGACCGACGAAGATGACGAACTCACCATCCTTCACCTCGAGATCGATGCCTTTCAGCACGTCGTGCGAGCCATAGGCCTTGCGGATGGATTTCAGTTGAAGCGATCCCACAGTCTTTTGTCCTTATAGATAAACAGGCTTGCCGGTGCGCACGCTCTCGTCGGCGGCGAGGCATATGCGCAGCGATTGAACGGCATCGGTCATATGGCGATCAAGGTCGAGATCCTCTCGGATGGCCTTCAGCATGAAGGCCTGCTCGAAATTGCAGAGCTCCTGGTGGCCCGGTTCGCCATCCATATGCAGATCCTGATCTGGCCGGATAAACTGGCCGCTTGGTCCCGTCTCGGCGCTATGCAGCCGGATAACCGACGTCTTCGTGTGCATGTCGATATCGTCGGACTTTGCGTTCTGATCCATGGCGATCGACACCGAACCGTTCGGCGACATCACATCCTTCACGAAGAAAGCCGTTTCCGAAATCATCGGACCCCAGGCAGCCTCATACCAGCCGACGGAACCGTCTTCGAAGATCACCTGGAGATGGCCGTAATTATACATGTCCGGCTTGATCTCCTGCGTCAGCCGCAGACCCATGCCACGCACTTCCACAGGCTTCGCATCGGTGATCTGGCACATGACGTCGAGGTAATGCACGCCGCAATCGACGATCGGTGACGTGTTCTGCATCAGCGCCTTATGCGTCTCCCAGGTCGGACCGCTCGATTGCTGATTGAGGTTCATACGGAACACATAGGGGCCGCCGAGCTTGCGCGCTTCGGCAATCAACCGCACCCACGAGGGGTGATGGCGCAGGATATAGCCGATCGTCAGCTTCTTGCCGGCCTTCTTTGCGGCCGCGACAACACGCTCCGCGTCTTCGACCGTCGTGGCCAGCGGCTTCTCGACAAAGACGTGGCAACCAGCTTCGAAGGCCATGACGGCGAAATCGGCATGGCTGTCGGAATAGGTATTGATGGAGCAGAGGTCCGGCTTCAGTTCCTTCAGCGCCGTCTCGAAATCCGGATGGAGCGTATATCCCTGCAATTCCTCGGGCAGTTCCCGCTTGGACCGGTTGACGAGGCCGACAATCTCGAAGCCCGGATTGTTGTGATAGGCCAGCGCATGGCTGCGGCCCATATTGCCAAGGCCGGCAACGAGAACGCGGATCGGCTTTTCAGATAGGCTCACTTGACTGCTCCGGATGTAATGCCGCGAATGAGTTGACGCGAGAAGATGACATAAAGAACGAGGATCGGCAGGATGGCGAGCGTCAGGGCTGCCAGCACCGCATTCCAGTTGGTGACGAACTGACCGATGAAGATCTGCGATCCGAGCGTCACGGTTTTTGTCGCTTCACTCGGCGCCAGGATCAGCGGGAACCAGAGGTCGTTCCAGATCGGGATCATGGTAAAGACCGCTACAGTCGCCATGGCCGGACGTACCAACGGCAAGACGAGACGGAAGAAGATGGAGTATTCGCTGAGACCATCGATGCGGCCGGCATTCTTCAGATCGTCGGAAACCGTCCGCATGAACTCGGACAGGATGAAGATCGCGAGCGGCAGGCCCTGCGCCGTGTAGACGAGGATCAGCGCCGTCAGCGTATTGACGAGCCCGGCAGCGACCATGCCCTGCAGGATCGCGACGGTACCGAGACGGATCGGGATCATGATGCCGATCGCCAGATAAAGACCCATGACCGTATTGCCGCGGAAGCGATATTCCGACAGCGCAAAGGCGGCCATCGCGCCGAACAGCAGGGTCAGGATGATCGAAACGATCGTCACCACGAAGCTGTTCTGGAAATAAGTCAGGAAATCCCCCTGCTTCAGAACCGTGTCATAGCCGATCATGCTGAAGGAGGATGGCGTCGGCAGGCTCAGGGGTGCGCGGAAGATCGATGCGCGATCCTTGAAGGAATTGATGACGGTCAGGAACACCGGAAAGATGGCAACCAGCGTATAGGCGATCAGCGCCAGATGGACGAAACCGGTACGGATAGTGGAAGTGCGTGCCTTGGACATGGGTCGCGCTCCTCAGAACTGGTAGCGGCGGATGCGCCGCTGCACGATGAAAAGATAGAAGGACACGCCGGCGAGGATGATGAGGAACATCACCGTGGCGATGGTCGCACCCATCGAGCGATCCCCAAGCTGCAGCTGGAAGCCGAAGAAGACGCGATAGAGAAGCGTGCCGAGAATATCGGTGGAGCCGTCAGGTCCAGCCAATGCTCCCTGCACGGTGTAGACCAGGTCGAAAGCGTTGAAATTGCCGACGAACGTCAGGATCGAAATGATACCGATGGCCGGCAGAACCAGCGGCAGCTTGATCTTCCAGAACTGGCTCCAGCCGGTAATGCCGTCGCATTCCGCAGCTTCGACGACCTCTTCGGGAATATTGAGCAGGGCGGCGTAGATCAGCATCATCGGGATGCCGATGTATTGCCAGACTGAGATAAGCGCGACGGTGATTAGCGCCGTGCCCGGTCTGCCGAGCCAAGGCGCGAAAAACGACTTGAGGCCGATCATGCTTAAAAGCTCGGGCGCCACACCCCAAAGCGGCGACAGGATCAACTTCCAGATGAAGCCGACGACGACAAAGGAAAGCAGCGTCGGCAGGAAAATGGCGGTGCGATAGAAAGCGACGAACCGCAATCTCGGCAGAGACAGCAGCGCAGCCAGTGCGACACCGATCGGATTCTGCACGCACATATGGATGGCGAAGAAGATCAGGTTGTTGCGCAGCGCATTCCAGAAATCATGAGACCAGCGTTCGTCGCCGAATAATACTCTGAAATTGTTGAGACCGACGAAGACGGGTTGATTGTCGACGACATTGTAGAGCGACAGCCGCAGCGTCTCGATCAGAGGCAGGATCATGACCGCTGTATAGACGACGAAAGCCGGGAAAAGGAAAACGAGGATGTGCCAGCGCTTGGAGCGTCTGATCGGCGTGACCTCAACAATATGGGACGTGTCGACGTCGCTCATGGCTTTCTGCCTGTTCTTGTTGGCTGCATGACGAGACGGCAGCACTAAGGTTCAAATCCACCCATTGCCCCAGTCTGCGGTCGGACTGAAACGACGTCGGGTGTGTCGCAATGCAATGACGATACGATCGCCAATCCGATTATCCATCACAAGGAAAAAGGGCGAGGAGCCCGATGGCCCCTCGCCCGCACTACACAATGGATCACTTGGCCGGCTTGTACCAGCTGTCGAGGCCCTTCTGGAGCTTTGCGCCAGCCTGGTCAGGCGTATCCGTGCCGTTGATCACGTTTGCGGATTCGGTCCAGGTTTCGTTCTCCAGGTTCGGCGTACCGCGCGACAGGATCTGATAGGTGGAACGAACGGTCGACTTGTGATTGTCGCGCCAGGACACGAATTCCTGTGCGAGCGGATCGCTCATCTTTACCGGATGCGAATTCAGGCTGAAGAAGCCTGGCAGCGAATTGGCGTAGATGGTGGCGAACTCGTCGGAAGCGACCCAGCTCAGGAACTTCTTGGCTTCTTCCTGGTGCGTGCTCTTCGCATTCAGGCCGACGCCGATATCCGGATGATCCGAGATGTAGCCGGTGTCACCAGCCTTTGCGACCGGCGGCGGGAAGGCACCCATCTTGAACTGCGCCTGCGTATTGAACAGAGCAATTTCCCAGGAACCGGCCGGATAGATAGCGGCCTTGCCGAGCGTGAAGAGGTTCTGGCTGTCGGCATAACCCTGAGCCTCGAAACCATCGCCGAGATAAGGCTTCCACTTGGCGAGTTCCTTGTAAGGATCGACCCAGGCAGCGTCCGTCAGCTTTTCCTTGCCGGAGATAAGAGCCTCGCGGCCTTCCTCACCCTTCCAGTAATTCGGGCCGATGTTCTGATAGCCCATGGTTGCGGCTTCCCACAGGTCCTTGGTGCCCATCGCCATCGGGATGTAGGTGCCATCGGCCTTGATCTTATCAAGAACGGCAAAGAACTCATCGCGCGTTGCCGGGACCTTCAGGCCGAGCTTGTCGAAGGCATCCTTGTTGTAGATGAAACCATGGATGACGGAAGCCATCGGTACGCAGAAGGTGGATTTGCCGTCGTCGGTGGACCATGCAGCCTTGGCGACCGCAGAGAAATTCTCGATGCCCGACAGGCTGGTGAGATCAGCAAGATGCTTCTTGTTGAAGAGGTCGAGCGAGGCGTCGAACGGACGGCAGGTGATGATGTCGCCCGCGGAGCCGGCATCGAGCTTGGCGTTGAGCGATGCGTTGTATTCGGTCGGAGCGGTCGGCGAGAAGACGATCTTGATGCCCGGGTTCTTCGCTTCGAAAGCCGGGATGATCTTTTCCTGCCAGATCTGCAGGTCGTCGTTACGCCAGCTTTCAACCGTCAGCGTCACATCGGCCGCATGCGCCAGGCTGACAGACGTCAGCAGGCTGGATGCAAGAAGCAAGCCTTTCAGAACATTGGTTTTCATTTCCCTCTCCTGTTTTCCGCGCCGTAGCAGGCGCTGTTCTCGATCTGAAAATCCGCTGGCCTGTCCGAGGAAACGGTCAGCGCTCCATAGGGACCGCCAATATTGCCGACCCCTCCATCCAACAGGCTTCAAGGGCACCGGCCCGATCTACCCCATCAATTGCAGCCTGCCGCCGTCAGGCGGAGATGCTGCAAGAACCACGCGGGAAATTTGTGACGAACGCCGAATCGAGATCCTCCTGATCCGGACGGCTTGGGACAACGGCGAGATGCACGCCTTTACGCCTCACCTACCGACTGTTGTTCTTCTGCCGGCTTTGCCGATGTCTGTTCGCTCTGTTCCCTTGTCTCGAATTAAGGCCAAAAAAATACCAATTGTCCAGCCGAATTTAACTTTCGGACGCAAAAAGATTGAAGGCGATAATTTTATTCATATAATTCAAATGGATATCTACAAGGAAAAATAGACGTCTTTCCTATTGGTAAATGGTATTTTTTTGGTATTGTATGAAAAAACGGGGAATGGACGGCATCCGGAGGCATGATGAGGCAGTTGGCAATTGGTATCGATGGCGGCGGCACAAATTGCCGGGCAGCGGTCATAGACGGCACGGGGCGGGTGCTCGGCACCGGCAAGGCCGGCGCGGCGAACATTCTATCTGATCTGGAAAACTCGCTGATCCATATTGTCGCCTCGGCAAAGCAAGCATTGATCGAAGCCGGTCTCGCCCCCGAACTGCTGCGAACGCTGCCTGCCGTCATCGGGACAGCCGGGGCCAATGTCGGCAATTACGGCAAGCGGGTCGAAGGTGCCCTGCCCTTTGCAAGCACGCGGGTGGTGACCGATGCGACGACGGCGCTTCAAGGCGCTCTTGGCGACGCCGATGGAATCATCGGCGCCTTCGGCACCGGTTCCGTCTATAACGCCCGTCGCGAGGGCAGGATCTGGGGCATCGGCGGCTGGGGGTTTGTGATCGGCGATCAGGCGAGCGGCGCTCGTCTCGGACGCGATTTGCTTGAGAGAGCTGTTCTGGCGCATGACGGGGTGACGGCGGGCTCCGCCCTCACGGCATCGATCATGGGCGAATACGGCAACGATCCGGAACGCATCGTCGAGTTTGCGCATGCTTCCAAGCCCAAGGATTTCGCCCGCTACGCGCCGATCGTGTTCGAATATGCCGGGATGGAGGACGTTGTCGCCACCAATATCGTCAAGACGGCGGCAAGATCCATAACCGAGAGCCTGGACGCGCTGCTTTGGCCGGAATGCCCTTCTATTTGCCTGCTCGGCGGACTTGCCCAGGCCTATCGTCCCTGGCTTGACGAACGCCACAAGGCGATACTCGCGGAACCTAAGGGCGATGTCTTGCGCGGCGCCGTGGAACTGGCGGCAAAATTGCTGCGGGGTGGAGAGGAAGACAAGGCATGACCGAAGATTTGAGCGCGATCTTCTCGCCCGAGCGCCTTTCTGGAGGCGGCACGGGTCCGCTTTACGTCAAGCTGCGACGCACGCTCGAAGAGGCCGTGAAAGTCGGCAGGCTGAAGCATGGGGACGCGCTTCCGCCGGAGCGTGATATCGCTGAATTTGCCGCGGTCAGCCGCGTCACGGTGCGCAAGGCGATCGACGATCTCGTGGCGGAAGGCATTCTCGTTCGCCGCCACGGCTCGGGCACATTCGTCGCAAAACCCGTTTCCAAGGTGGAGCAACGGCTGTCACAGTTGACATCGTTTACCGAGGACATGGCCAGGCGCGGGATGACGGCTCGTTCCGAATGGCTGCACAAGGGCATCCACACGCCATCCCCGGATGAGATGATGATCCTCGGCCTTGCAGCCGACACCAAAGTATCGCGGCTGAGCCGTCTCCGCATCGCCGACGACCAGCCGCTGGCAATCGAGCACGCCAGCGTCTCCGGCGAATTCCTGCCCGATCCATCTGTCGTGACGACATCGCTTTATGCGGAACTGGAAAAGCGTCAGGTGCGTCCCGTTCGCGCCGTTCAACGCATATCGGCGACCAACATGAAAGAGGCCGATGCGGGATTGCTTGGCGTTCCGGTTGGAGCCGCCGGTTTGTCGATCGAACGTATCTCCTATCTCGGCTCCGGCCGAGCTGTGGAGTTCACGAGATCGCTTTATCGGGGAGACGCCTATGATTTTGTCGCGGAACTGACGATAGGCGCGAACTAGTTCAATCCACGAAACAGAAGGCGCCCGGAATCAAAAAAAGCCGCCCCAGCCGAAATAGCTGGGGCGGCATTTGCATGCAGAATCAAATTCCAAGCCAAGCACTGCAGGTCTCTGAAACGGCTCACAATCAGGCCGCGTCGTCGACAGCTGCATCACGCTTTTCAGGCACATAGTTGAGAACCGGGCCTAGCCAGCGCTCCACCTCGGCAACAGGCATGCCCTTGCGAGCAGCATAGTCTTCAACCTGATCGCGTTCGACCTTGGCAACGCCGAAATAATAAGCGGACGGATGAGCGATATAGATACCTGAGACAGAGGAGCCGGGCCACATCGCATAGCTTTCCGTGAGCCTCACGCCCGTTGCCGCTTCGGCATCCAGCAGACGGAAAAGCGCGTCCTTCTCGGTGTGGTCAGGCTGAGCCGGATAGCCAGGCGCCGGACGGATGCCGGCATAGGCTTCGAGGACGAGTTCCTCGCTCGAGAAGTCCTCATCTGCGGCATAGCCCCAGAATTCGCGTCGCACCCGCTCGTGCATCCGTTCGGCAAAAGCCTCCGCAAAGCGATCAGCCAACGCCTTGACGAGGATCGACGAATAATCGTCATTGGCCCGTTCGAAACGCTCCGCGATCGCGACCTCCTCGATGCCCGCAGTAACGACGAAGCCTCCAACATAATCGCTGATGCCACTCGAAACCGGGGCCACGAAGTCCGAAAGAGCAACATTGGGTCGGCCGTCGCGCTTCGACAGCTGCTGACGCAGCGTATAGAAGGTGGCGAGTTCCTCGCTACGGCTTTCATCCGTGAACAGCCTGATATCGTCGCCCACCGCGCCCGCCGGCCAGAAGCCAATGACCGCGCGCGGCCGGAACCAGTTTTCCGCGATGATCTTCTCCAGCATCGCTTGCGCATCGCTATAGAGCTGCCGTGCCGCCTCGCCCTGCTTTTCGTCCTCCAGGATCGCCGGGAAGCGACCCTTGAGCTCCCAGGTCTGAAAGAACGGTGTCCAGTCGATATATTTCGCCAGCTCGGCGAGGTCGTAGCTCTCGAATACCTTGGTTCCAAAGAATTGAGGCTTCACCGGCTTGTAGCTCGACCAATCGACCTTCTCGGCATTCTCACGCGCCCTTGCGATCGGCAGCCGGACCTTCTCCGCCTCGCTGCGCGCATGTGCGGCTGCGACCTTGGAATATTCAGCCCGAACGGTATCGATATAGCCTTGCCGCGCTTCAGGCGACAGCAACGCGGATACAACACCGACTGCGCGGCTGGCATCCGTGACATAGACCGTCTGCCCGCGATGGTAGCTCGGATGAATCTTCACCGCCGTATGAACACGGCTCGTGGTGGCCCCTCCGATCAATAGGGGAATATCGAAGCCCTGCCGCTCCATTTCGGAGGCGACGTGCACCATCTCGTCCAGAGACGGCGTGATCAGTCCCGATAGGCCGATGATATCAACCTTCTCGGCAACGGCTGTTTCCAAGATCTTCGTTGCCGGCACCATGACGCCGAGATCGATGATTTCGTAGTTGTTACAGGCGAGGACGACGCCGACGATGTTCTTGCCGATGTCATGCACGTCGCCCTTGACTGTCGCCATCAGCACCTTGCCGGACGACTGCCGCTCACTGCCGCCGCCATTGGCAAGCTTCTCGGCCTCCATATGAGGCAGCAGAACGGCAACGGCCTGCTTCATGACACGGGCAGACTTCACCACCTGCGGCAGGAACATCTTACCCGAGCCGAAGAGATCGCCAACGACGTTCATGCCGGCCATCAAAGGACCTTCGATGACGTGCAGCGGCCGCTGCGCGGCCTGACGCGCTTCCTCGGTATCGGCTTCGATATATTCGGTGATGCCGTTGACCAGCGCATGTTCAAGCCGCTTCTCCACCGGCCATTCCCGCCAGGAAAGATCTTGCGCCTTGGCCTCTCTGCCGCCGGCGCCACGGAAACGCTCGGCGACCTCCAGCAAGCGCTCGGTGCTGTCGGGCCGGCGATTGAGGACGACGTCCTCGCAAGCATCCCGCAACTCCGGATCGATATTGTCGTACACAGCCAGCTGCCCGGCGTTGACGATGCCCATGTCCATGCCTGCCTGGATGGCGTGGTAGAGGAATACGGCGTGCATCGCCTCACGGACAGGTTCATTGCCACGGAACGAGAAGGATAGATTCGAGACACCGCCGGAAATATGGACCAGCGGCATGGTCTTTCGGATCGTCCTCGTCGCCTCGATGAAATCGACACCATAATTATTGTGCTCTTCGATACCGGTGGCCACCGCAAAGATGTTCGGATCGAAGATGATGTCTTCCGGCGCTAAGCCCGCAACTTCCGTCAGCAGCTTATAGGCGCGAGAGCAGATCTCCACCTTGCGTTCATAGCTGTCCGCCTGGCCCTGCTCATCGAACGCCATGACGACGACAGCCGCGCCATACATGCGCATCAATCGAGCTTGCTTGAGGAAATTCTCCTCGCCTTCCTTCAGGGAAATGGAATTGACGATCGGCTTGCCCTGCACGCATTTCAGGCCTGCCTCGATGATCGAAAACTTCGAGCTGTCGATCATCACCGGAACGCGGGCGATATCCGGTTCGGCGGCGATGAGGTTGAGGAATTCCACCATAGCCTTCTCGGAATCGATTAGGCCCTCGTCCATGTTGATGTCGATCACCTGTGCGCCGTTTTCAACCTGATCTCGGGCAACGGCAAGCGCCGCGGTGTAATCGGCATTGGTGATAAGCTTGCGGAATTTTGCCGAGCCAGTGACGTTGGTGCGCTCGCCGACATTGACGAAGGGAATGTCCTTGGTGAGCTCGAACGGCTCCAGACCGGAGAGCGACATGAACGGTCGATGTTCGGCGAGCTGGCGCGGCGGATATTTCGACACCGTTTCTGCGATCGCAGCAATATGCTCGGGCGTGGAGCCGCAGCAGCCCCCAACGATATTGACGAGACCTTCGCGCGCAAATTCCTCGACCTGTGCCGCCATCATCTCAGGCGTCTCGTCGTACTGGCCGAATTCGTTCGGCAATCCGGCGTTGGGATAGGCGCAGATGAAGGTGTCAGCGGCAGCCGAAAGCTCCTGCAGATGCGGCCGCATCGCATTGGCGCCGAGAGCGCAATTGAGGCCAACGGTGAAGGGGCTGGCGTGGCGCACGGAATTCCAGAATGCAGAAGGGGTCTGCCCTGACAGTGTCCGGCCGGAAAGATCCGTGATAGTGCCGGAAATCATGACGGGTAGATGGATACCCTTTGCCTCGAAACGCTCTTCGCAGGCAAAAATCGCCGCTTTTGCGTTGAGCGTATCGAAGATGGTCTCGATCAGGATGATATCGGCGCCGCCATCGATCAGGCCATCGATCTGTTCGCCGTAAGCCAGGCGCAAATCATCAAACGTGACGGCACGATAGCCAGGATTGTTGACATCGGGGGAGATCGAAGCTGTACGGTTGGTCGGGCCGATGGCGCCAGCAACAAAACGGCGCTTGCCATCCTCGCGCTCGGCGCGGATCGCGGCACGGCGCACGATTTCCGCGCCTTCCTTGTTGAGGTCGTAAACCGCACCTTCCATCTGGTAGTCCGCCTGCGCAATGCTCGTGGACGAGAAGGTGTTGGTCTCCAGGATATCGGCGCCAGCCTTTGCATAGCGGTAATGGATTTCTTCGATCGCATCAGGCTGGGTCAGAATAAGAAGGTCGTTATTGCCCTTCTGATGACAGACGCAACCGATGAAGCGGTGACCGCGAAACTGATCTTCGTCGAAGCCGAGCCCCTGAATCTGCGTGCCCATGGCGCCATCGAGCACGAGAATTCGCTCGCTCGCCGCTTTCCGCAGGGCTGCGAATACCTCGTTGCCGTCGCGCTTCGCCGTTTCCGAACCAAAAAGATTGTCAAACATAAGCGAATTCCTCTGGCCTGATTGCGACTTCGCAACCAGATCACATAAAGATATCTTTATGTCAACATATCTACGCTTGAAGTGGCGTCACCGCAAGCACGATGCTTCCATAGTTCGAAGTGTTTTCGAAAAATAAGAGCGAGCGGAACCGATTGCCGGCACACGCCATGGACAAGATGAGGACAGCGACACAGTTTCATCCGTTATGCGATGACAGCGCTATCGGGCAGAGCTATAGGCTTGAAGAAAGAATCCCAGGAGGACGGCATGAACATACAGGTTGAACCCGCAACGCTCGGAAACTGGAGTACGCGCGCCTATCATCGGCGTTGGCTGCTGGATCAGGCTGATGCGCTTTTTGACTTCTTCCAGTATCGCGCCGTCAATCCCAAAGGCGGTTTTTATGACATGGATGATGCCGGCAACCCCCTGGATGCCACAAATCCCGTCCGCGGCATTCATTCGACCGCCCGCATGGTGCATTGCTTCTCGATCGGATCGCTGCTGGGTCGCCCCGGTGCAAATGAGATTGTCGACCATGGCATGACTTATCTTTGGAATAATCATCGCGACACGAAGCATGGCGGCTACTTTTGGTCGCTGAACAATGACGGTCCTGTCGATTCCAGCAAGCAGGGCTATGGTCACGCTTTCGTTTTGCTCGCCGCCTCTTCCGCAAAGACGATCGGTCATCCCCTTGCGGACGGAATGCTCGCCGATGCCACGGAAACCCTGAATACGAAGTTCTGGGAAGTAAAGCACGGCGCGATCGCCGAGGAATTCAATCGAGATTGGTCGTTGATCGACGGCGGTACCTATCGCGGCCAGAACTCCAACATGCACCTGACGGAAGCCCTGATGGCCGCGTTCGAAGCAACGGGCGACAAGGCATATCTCGAAAAGGCCGAAAGCATCGCCGATCTCGTCATTCGCCGCTCGGCAGGCTCCGTTGGCTGGCGCGTCGCCGAACACTTCAACTCCGATTGGGTGCTTGACAAGAATTATCGCGGCAACGAGATGTTCCGACCATCAGGCACGACACCCGGACATTGGCTGGAGTGGGCGCGTCTCATCCTGCAGCTCTGGGCGCTTGGGGAAAAGCGTCACGATTGGATGCCGGAAGCGGCCAAGGGCCTATTCTCCCAGTCCATGTCACTCGGTTGGGATGACAAGGAAAACGGCTTCTTCTACACGCTCGACTGGGAGGATGCGCCTGCAAAGCGCAACAAGCTCTGGTGGCCCGCCTGCGAGGGTGCTGGTGCCGCTCACTATCTGAACGAACATGCACCGAGCGATTTCCATGAAGAGAGCTACCGCAAGATCTGGAGCGTGATCGGCCGCGCCTTCGTCGATCGCAACAATGGCGGCTGGCATGAGGAGCTGACGGAGGACCTCGTTCCAGCTCACACCCTATTCCCGGGCAAGGGCGACATCTATCATGCCCTGCAGGCGTGCCTCATCCCCCTCTTCCCGGCAACGGGCAGCCTGACAAAGGTCATCGCCAAGGCTGGCGGCAAGATCTGAGACTGAGGCGGCGCTCGCTCGAAGTGCCGCGCCGCCTCAAGTCTCTATGCTAGGCTCAGATTGTGAAGTTCGTGACCAAGGGTCAGAGCGAGGGCTTCGACCACCAGATTGTGATCTTCGCGCTGCGGCAGGCCCGAAACGGTGACGGCGCCGATGCAACCCGTGCCATTGACGAAAATGGGAAAGCTGCCGCCGGACGCTGCGTAATCGGCGCTGGAAAGCCCGTTATCCTCGATCGTCTTGCCCTGCTGCTGCAGCCGCAAGGTGCTGGCGTAACTGCTACGGAAATAACGCAGCACCATATTGCGCTTCCGGCGAATCCAGTTGGAATTGTCTGGCGTTGAGCCCGGCAAGGCTATGTAGAAAACCGGCATCGAATGCAGCGTGATATCGATGGCGACGCCCATATTGCGCTCGCTGGCGAGATCGCGCAACAGCTTGCCGAGCACCCAAGCGGTCGAAAGGTCAAAGGCATCGAAACGCAGCGTTTCCTCTTGCAGCTCGATACAGGCAAGGTCTTGGTCGGTCGTCATGGAAAACCTTCTCTAGAATAGATCGGCCTATGAAACGCGCAGAGGATGATTTGTCCATCTATCTCTTCGGTATTTCGAAGTCGAGCTGCCACTTCTGACCGATCGAGAGGTCGTATCCCTCCGGCTCGAATGCCTCGAAACCTCCGCCCGGATAGAAAGTCAGTTCACCGACACGAACCCACTCCGGCGAGGCATAGAGATCGACGCGAACGAAATCGATGTCGTGAGCGACCTTTTCAGCGATGTGGATCATTTCATCGAGTCTTGGCGGGCAAGCCACCTCACCTGGATAAATACCAAGATAATCCTGATCGTAGAACGGCAACTTTTGCCAGTCAGGCGTATAGTTGCAGGAATAGCCTCGACCATTCTCGCGTATGTCGATCTCGATATGCGACACCTTGCCGCCGAACGTAAAGAGCCGATAATCCCAAGGAACCCGCCCATCGACAAGCAGCATGCTTTCTATGAGAATGCGAGGCTCGATCTGGCTATAAGCCCACTCTCGGTTGTAGGAAGCATGATTGATCGCAAGCCACTCGGCAGACGGATCGTCGTTGAGAAGCCGAACCACATCGGCCTCTCCGTAGAGAAATCGTCCCACACCACTCGCATGGGTCGGCTTGACGACAGCCGGCAAGGAAACCCTCGACCAATCCACGGAGGCCAGATCGTTCCCTACCCAAAGCGTCGGGATGACATACTGGCTGCCAACCCTTTCCGCAATCAGCACTTTTGCATCGGCCTTGTCCACGAAACGGGGAAACAGAGGATTGCGATCATATAGTTTGCGTGCCTGTACCTTGTCGGTAAAGGTTTGAGGGGATGCCAAGTTCGGGAACTTGCCACGAATGACACGATATTTGAGCGCGCAATAGGGCTTGTCGGGCAAAGGCGACATAAGCCGCCAGAGAAGGTTGTGCGCCCGCTCGCGCAATCCCTTTTGCAGATACCCCGGAATGAGAAATCCATCTCGGTCGGCAGCTCGATCTGTCATGGTGACCGTCTCGAATTTCAACTAGAAAGCAAGTGAAAACTATCAGCCGCCCTTTAACACAAGGTTATGCGTCGGCCCTCAAGATAGATGGCAATGAGCACATCCGTATCCAATCTTCTCAAAAGCTCGCTGATCAGCCTGGCAGCGACTTTCATCTCGCTGGCCGCGGGCTTTGCGAGCAGTATCATCGCGGCCCGGCTGCTTGGTCCTGCGGGATCTGGCAAAGTCGCCTACGCATTGTGGGTTGCGACATCAGCTGCCGCATTGGCTGATATGGGTTTGCCTCAGACCTTGCTGCGCAATGCAGGCGGTCTTGCGGGCGATGGTAATGCATGGAAAGCGCTGGTCCGCACGGCGCTGCGCAGTTTCCTTATATCGGTCGGCATGATCGGTACGGGCATTATTCTTTTTGCTGTGATTACCTACGCTCAACGCGATGCGCAGCATGCATGGTTCTGGCTGATCACCGGCCTCCTCTTCCTCAGCTATGCATTCCACGTATTTTCTACAGCCGTGGCACGCGGAAGAAATCGCTTCAGTCAAACCGCGCGCACCACCTTGCTCGGCGGAGCAATGCAAATCCCACTTGTATTCCTCGGTGCCTGGTTACTTGGCCCGACAGGAGCTTTGATCGGCTATATCGCTCGCTACCTGCCGCAGGCATTGAAATTGCGCGGCTATATCGATCCAACCATAAAATACTCGCGAGAAGCGCTATCGCCGGAAATGTTGCGCTATGGCCGGTATATCTGGTTCAGCGATCTCATCGAAATCCTCATCCTCTCGCGCATCGAATTCCTCTTTCTTGGCGTCTTTGTATCTCCAACCAGCATCGGCTACTTCGCTGCCGGCCTCGGTCTGGCCAGTCTCATCGAACAGATCATGCTCCAGATATCGCCGGCGCTGATCGTAAACTTCACCGAAGTCCATGCCAGAGGCAATCAGCAGGCGCTTGATGCGGCCTATGGGCGCGTCATCCGGATAGTTGCGCTGATCATGCTGCCAATCAGCATGGGCGGCGCGATCATCATGCCCGAGCTCCTACCGCTGATCTTCGGCGACGCCTTCGAGCCCGCTGTTCCGGTGGCAGTCACGTTGCTGGCCTTCGTGTGGCTTGCCGGCATGTCCGTGATTCCCTGGGGTATCATCAGCGCATCCGGGCACAGCGCCATTTTGCTGCGCGTGCAGATTACAAGCGCCATAGCGACGATACTCCTGCTAACCGTTCTAGTGCCCTCCCTCGGCCTCGAAGGCGCCGCCCTGGCCCGCGCTGTGATCGTGACATTGACGTTTGCATTGCTCGGCTGGATGGCTTGGAAATATGTCCAAGTTGCCGTACCCGTAGCCGCCTTGGCAAAAACAATTCTTGCCGCAATTCTCTGCGCAGGCGCCGCCAGCCTCGGCGTTTATATGCTAAACGGGCTGCCGGCGCTTTTGAGCGCCATTCCCACCGGAGCAATTACCTATATGCTGGCAATTCGCTTTCTGCGCTTGATTACGCCCGAAGACGCGCAAATTCTGATGGCAACAGCCGGTGGGAAACTACCGAACGTGTCCCGCTTCATCGCTGGCAGATTGCTAAACTTCCTTGCACCCGGCTGAGGCAATCACCGCGTTTCGAAAGCGGCGGACAGAGTTTGCTGCGCGACTTCGTCCCAGGTCATTATCCCCTCGCGAAAAGCCGCAGAGCGCCGCATCGCCAGTGCCGCCTCAATCTTCTCCCGCCAGGCCACCTCGCCATCCAGACGATAGGCGATGCCGTTGGCACGGGTGAAGGGAACAAGATCAGGCAACAGGATCGGCAGCCCACAATAGCTGTATTGTGCAAGTTTCAAGCTCGATTCCGCCAGATAGACCTCATCCGCGGTGAGGCGATAGGGTGCAACACCGAAATCAGCATGCTGCAGGTAAGGGACAATGCTTTCAAAGTCCCGCTCGCCATAGATCGTGATATTCGGCCGAACCCAGCCGTCCCATGTGGCGCCAAAGACATGGAAATCTACATCCGGAGCGGCAGCGGCCATGGCAGCGATGGAAGTTTGGTCGAAAAGCATATTGCCGATGGAAATCGCATTGCGGCTTCCGGGTGGATAAGGGGATGGCTGCTCGCGATCAAACAGGGTCGCATCGACACCTTGCGGGATGACCCGTACGCGCCCCCCCGGTGGAAGCATGGCCCCTAGCCGCTCCGAAGGAACGCAGACGGCATCGAAGCGAGTAATCTCCCGAGCTTGAATATCTTGCAGCGCCGGCGCCGCACCGATGGTTCTCAACAGGTCGCGGCAGAAGTACAAAGTACACGCCCTTGGGTTCAGCTTCTTGACCTTATCGAAGAAGGCGAGTGCGGAGCCGCTCTCAACCAGCACCAGATCTGCGTTGGCAATAGCGTGCCGCGCAAAAGTCGGGAAATAGCTGCCATAGAGCCGAAAGAGTACCGCATTGGCTGCATTGAGAAAGCGGTTGCTGGAGCTGAAGGCATGCAATGGCGGAAGATAGGCGCCCGCTCTCAGATTTGCTGCAACGGTCTGAAACCGGTTTGCCTGATCTTGAGACAAGGCGCGAAATCGCGAGCGATCCTTGAGCAGGGTGAGCCAGCTGTGGCCTATTGTGAGAAAATAGACCTCGTGTCCCTGCTGAGCCCAGCAGGATGCGATGAAGTGAATTGACGCCTTACGGTAGCCGCGCAAAAACGCGTGCGACGTCAAAATCACGATTTTTCGTCGTGGCTGAGCCCCTGAAGTGCCCAGCTCTACTTTCCAATTTGCCAAAGGCGGTCCCCAACAGCGACCCTCAGCCGGTATTTCACATAACCGACATCAAAACGTCGATGAGGTTGCAGCAGCGAACATTCATGTCCGGGGCGATGATAACCGCAACCAAAGCCCAATTCTGCCGGGATATGAACCGTAAAGCGTCTAACATGCGGTTAAAGTTGCACCATTAATCATCACATTCACAGGCTGTCGTTCTCCTGGAATTGATTGGAAGTGATCTGAGAGCCATCAGTCCGGCCTTGAAGTCATGTTGCTCTCGCTTGCCTGCAGGAAGCGAACAGGTCATTGATAAAGCTTTACGAATATCCCGCCACAGGAATACTCCAGCATGAATGCAAAATACGCACTACCCGCTATCCTGGCCTGTACCTGCGCCGCAACACCGGCTCTGGCCGATAGCCCGGCACAAATGGTACTGCGTGATGGTTTCGACGGCACGGATTTCGCTCCATCTGGCCACCTTTATTACCGCGACAATTTCGAGCAGAAGGCGGGAACGGTCGAATTTCAATCTGAAGTGAAGCGTACCGGCACGGGCGCATTGAAGTTGAGCGTCAAGCCATTCTGTCCGCCGGGTAAAGCAAACTGCAGCGAGAGAGCGGAAATCTGGGAGCGCACCAAATATCGTGTGCCATACGACCAGGGGGTTTGGTACGGCTTTGCCGTAAAATTCGCCGACCCGATACCCTCGGGCGACCATCGCTACCTCATCGCGCAATGGAAGCGGGAAATCGGGCCTAACGCCAAGGGGGACTTCAGTCCCTTCCTCGCACTGCGGCTCAATAATGGCAAACTCTTCGCAACCGTTGAAACCAACTACGTTGCACCCATCAAGAAGCACGAGCCCAAAAATCGCAGCAAAGCATGCGGCGGCGACGAGGCACCGGTTTGGTTCCGTCCGGACACCAATCAGATGCGTGCATTGGTGGCCACGGATGGCAATTGGAGCGAATCCGACGGCCAAGAATTTACCGGCTGCACAAGCGCCATCAAAGTAATAAGCCGCGGAAACAAATTGCCGACGCCAGCCTCAGGTTGGATCGATTTCGCTATTTACAGCAAACCAGGCCCGGATGGCTCTGGGCACATTGAAATATTCGCCAACAACAAATGGATCGTTACCGTTACAGGCCACGTGGGACATGCAGACCACGGGTTGGGGAAGAATCAATATTTCAAATTCGGCCCCTATCGCGCCGCCGATACCACCGTATGGACCCTTTACTATGACGACTTTCGTCGTTCGCCCCACTGCGCCGATGTATTGTCGGACCCCAGCCTTTGCCCCATGAAGTGACAGGCTGGCAAGGATGTGTCGACCGTAGATCAAGTAACGAATCGCCAGCTGCAAGCTGCGCGCTTTTTTTGCAAAACGGCTGAACTTTTTCCGTTCTCAGTGGTTATCCTTTTTCGTGAAGGAGGTGACCGAAATGCTTACTACCCATCGCGATTGCAAACAGCATGTGAAGAGGAACGCAATACCGTCCCTGGGTGAGATCGAGGGGCGCGTTGCGGTTCTCGAAATTGTCGCGCAATCCGCACTGACCCACGTGTTCGATGAAGGTGAAGTCGATATCGATGCTGCCCTGCTGGCCCAGATTCGCAGAGCCATGCACCACAAATGCAAGGATTTGAAGCTGGACGGAGAAGACACGGCATCGGCACTTTTATATGCCGAGGAATTGATCGAGGCCGCGGTCAAGGCGTCGCATCCAATTCATCAGTGATGCCTTCCGGGCCGAGGCTCGCCCTGTCCCTTTTAGTGGCGCTGGCAATTACGCTCGGCGTCCTCTTATTCGTTGCGCCACACGATACGAGGGACAGGCTTACCCATCCGGCAGGACAGCCCGGCGAACATCAAAGCCGACAATGATGTGCCAAAAGGAACCTGTGTCGCGTTAAGACACAAGCGACTTGTCTCAGGTCAGGCTGCCGTTAACGTCGCGCAATGAACTTGGTTGCAAATTTCCAAAACCAAAGCAGTATTCGCTGCACCCCACCCGGTACCAAGCTCCAACAATGAATGGTGTAGCGAATGTCTATGATGGTCCACGCGCCGCTTTACTCCGATGATGTCGATGTCCTTGCGGGCGCCCTCTTTGCTTGGTGTGCCGAGCGCAGTATCAAACTACAAAGCCAAGAGGGCCTATCGGCAGCCAATGTGGCTATCAACCTCTATAATGCCGGCTACCAAACACAGGATCAGCTTCTTGGCGCATTGCAGAATTATGATTTCTATTGATATCTTGCCTGGACAATGCCATCCCGGCATTTGAAACCACCGAACAATTCGGCGAAGTAATGAATCTGCATAGTTTCAGCGGCCGTGATTGTGATTTTACGCCGCCTTTTCTTTGAAGGCATTGGCGATGCAATCTCGCTCTTCGAGAAGCCCGGACCATTCGTCCTGATGGTATGTCGAGTCGTAAATCAGCGTGAAAGGACCTTGATAGCCGGCAGCGTTAGAAAGCTTGACGCAGCGAACATAGTCCTCGGCATCGAGACCTGCTGTCGAATAATGTCCCTTTGCATGACAAAGTTCAGCACGGCCCATGATCCTCGCGAGATCGTCGTATTTACCGGCTCGCTCCCAGTTGCCGAAATCTCCGTTGAGGCCGACTTTGCCATGCAGGGCATCCAGAATTCGATTGACCTCAGTTGGTCCCGGCAGCAAGTCGAACCAATTTTCTATAACGAGGCGCACCCCCGCCGCGGCTGACAATTCTGCCAGTCGACGCAGGTGGGTCTCCGCAAGCGCCAAGGCCGAATCCGTCGGCTGGGCCTTTCCGGCAATTACACGCATGTTTTCAGCCCCGAGGGCCACGGCAACATCAATCCATCCGGCCATCCATTCCGCATCGCGCTGGGCCGTTTCAGGATTGCTGAGATCTCCATCTTCAACGAGCAGCGTCTGAACCTTTACGCCAGCTTTTCCGGCAACCTTGCGAAAATCGGCAAGATAGTTCGGAAGAAGACTCGGTAAATGAAAGGAACAGATCTCAAGCCGAAAGATACCATGATCGGCGCATTGTTGCGGCACGTCGATCAGTTCGATTGTGCCCTTCCCGTAAGTCGCCTGACGAGTCGGATATGCGCGATCGGCGGGCTTATAGGGATAGGTGGAGCCGAGCGCACGATGCAAGGACCAGGTTGAAACCGCGAAACGATCCGACAAATCAACCACAAGACTCCCCCATTCCTATCGCCCGTAAACGGCAATCAAGAAATAGGTTGAACTGTGCATATATCAATCGAAAATATGTAGTGCCTTCCCTTCTCGTACAAAAGCGGCCTGGTCGTTACCGCATTTCATGGCCTCCCTTGACCCATCTGGAAATGGCATCAAAAACCAGGTCGGCAATCCACATGGCGCATACGCCGACGACAAAAGCCGTGGCATTCATGGCTGCCACATCTTTTTGTGGCAAAGGCCAGTTGATAGCGCGCAGATAGAAAAGCGCCGGCTCCGTCAAATAGGTTGCAGCAAGTGCGCCGCAGATCGGCGATGCAACAATCTCTCGTGGCGTATATCGGCGCCTGGAAAGACCACGCAAAATGCCGCCGGAGAGGCCAGCGATGACAACTCCGACTTTGATGCCCAAAGCATCCAGAAATTCGTGTAACGTCATCGCTTCTCTCCATCCAACTCGAGAACTTGGGTTGCCGCCGCCTATTCATCAGCGCAAGCAGCGGGCAAACGGCCTCATTTGACGACGGGCGGCTGCGGCTTTATCAAACCCGCTACACCGTCGCGCATGATATTGACGACGATTTTCAGCGTGCTCAGAGCCGCAACGGCAACGGCGGCAAAATCCGGGCCGACGAAGGATTGCGAACATTCCAATGCGCCGTCGGGAAGCTGGGTACAGCCGGTTGCCAGAAGAACCGCAATCATAGACGCAGATAGTGCAATCAAAACATTCAGAACATTATGCAACATATTCGTATTGAACATATATTCTCCTTTTGAATCGACGGTAACAATTCATCGATATGATGCCGGTGAAACCAGGAATTTGTGGGGAGCTGCTATAAGCGGCGTGAGGACTCGGCGCGTCGAGAACTGGCGCTGCAGGCATCGCCAGCATCTAGTCGCCGCCACCTCGGCTAGATCTATCGGGCTCGCTCAATCGCCGCCGCGAACTTCTTGGCAAAACCGGCAATATCGATTGCTCGATCAGTGCCATTGATAATCCGGCGAGCACCGAGCCAATCGGAACCCGTGGCGCTGAAGTAGTCAGCAAGCTTCTTACCGGTAAACCGACCGTTGATCATGCCATCAAATAGGATTTCGATGGCTTTGGACGGATCGAGCGCCGTGTCCGGATCATCAGCGATCCCATATTTGGCGTAGTTGTCCTTCCCGGTGATCTGGACAAGGCCACGCCCCCGATACCGCCAACCGTCATCACTAGCTTCGTCACCGTTTCCCATTCGGTTGGCATAGGCACGATTGGCAATCCGCCGAGGCTGACGGGAATAGGTGGCAGCCTGGACAGTACTGAAATACTTGGGAAACGTGGCTTGCAACCCTGTCGCGGAATAGTTGAGATTTTCGGAGACGGCGCACATGGCTTTGTCCGTCTCGTGATAGACAGTCGCCAGCATATAAGCCAGCCAACGGGGATCGAAAGGCGCTGCTACCCATGCCGCCAGGATCGCCCCCGTGCCATTGACCTGATTTTTGGACAGCCGGCCGCTAAACAACGACGTCCGGACCGCCGAGAAAAACGTCTCGTGGTTCATAATCTTCATTCCAATTTCGAAGATGTAGAGTTTGAACTACCGAACGAGAGTGCAACTCCCGCTAGCACTATCAGCCGGTAGAAACCGATCTTCATAGCTAAAACCAGCTCGGTTTCGCATTTCGTAGCCGTCTCAATCGACTACGACCCCAGCTCTTCACTCATTGAACCATTTCGCCCATCTCCTGCGCCGGCTGGTCGGCGGGAACCACTACAGGCGCATCCACCGCTGCTGATGGCGCAACGGCACGCAATTGAGCTTCCTTTTCGGCGAGCTGTGCAGCAAGGCGATCGACCGCATTCGAGTAGATCTCGATCTCCCCTTGCAACAGCTCGATTTGCTTCTTCAGAGAATTTGCATGGGTAGACATTCAAAGCTCCTCAGACCTTGAGCACCGCGACTGTGTTAGACGGCCAAGCGAAGGCATCGATCTCGGTAGTGGTCGTGATCGTTCCCGCGATGATGAGACTATTCACTTCGCCCTCGACCGCAAAGCTTGCCTGGACATGCGCGCCGACCGCATTGGCGATCGCCATCATCTGCGCCGCGGTCAATTCGACGAAGCCGGCCGCGGTCTTGAACTTCACGAATACGTCTGGATTCGCCTCGACATAGTTATAGGCTCCGGTAATCAGTGACTGGCTCGCGCGGTCAGTCATCACCCGCATGCCATTGAGCTCGACACCGCCCGTTTCGATTGCGTAGCGCTTGGAGGCGGCATAGGCGTAAAGATCGACCGGATCTGGCTCCGGCGACCAGCTTGCGACGATCGCCAGAAGACTTGCCGGCATTTCCGGCCAATCGGCGACCGAGGCGACCAGGGCGGCTTCCTTGTTGTTCAGCTGGTCAAGGACGGCGTCCTTCTCTGCCGCATCCAGCCCGGAGGTGATCTTGGCGGCGAGCGCCAGCCAGAAATCCGGCACATTGTAGATCTGCTGTCGGCCGAGCCAGAAGGCGACGCACGCCATCCAGCGGTCGGCCTTGTCTTCAGAACGCGCCGCAAGCAGCGCCTCAACCATCGGTTCATACATGCTGTCAATGCGATACATGGCAGTCCCTTCCTACGTTACGTTTGGGCAAAGGCACGCACAGCCCACCAGTCAATCTCGGCGGCGGCGCGGATTTCGGGAGCGGTTTTGGCAATGGCAAGAGCGGCGTTTGCGGAGCGGCGCAAGACTTCGATCATCTGCGAGCCGACTTTCCAATGTTGGTCGCGCGTCAGGATCTCCACCGCCTTTTCGAAGCGGCTAACGCCATCCTCGGCCGCTTCGTCCGTGACATGTGGCGTCTCGCCCTCCGGCACATTCGCGCCTTGCTGCCGATCGGCGATGATCAACTCGGCCTCACGAAGCTTCAGCGCGTAGACAGCCTCCTGACCGGGAATGACCGTGATAAACAACATACGCGCTAGCCTGACCTGCCGATCGATGTCGGTTTGTACCTGGACGCGCTCTAGGGTGAGATCAGCGGACACGTTACACCGCATGGATCGTCACCTCGAAATGATAAAAGGCGGCGGGCGCGATGAAGGAAAAGGGGTGATCACCGAGAACGTCGGTTGCAAACTCGAAGATATTGTCCTCGATCGGGATGATATCGCCGGCATGAATGACTGAGGTGCCTGCCGGTACGGAAAAATGCACCGCATCCACACCATTGGCCTGAACAGTGTATTCGGTGACGTTGAGAGCGACGCCCTTGGGCGTAATGACGCCGTCAAGCACATAAGAGGTCGCGTCGATATCGAACCGATATTGCCCGGCCGTGACCGCCATTGCGGAATAGCCGCGGCCGAATAGCATGGCGAAGCGGGGCAATACGCTCTCCGCACAATTGCCATGCTGGCGGATGCGCCCGTCCGTATCATAGATGACATAGTGTGTCGTCTTATCGTCTAACGCAGTCATAAAATTACCTCTTGAATGCAGTTGCAACGATGTTGCTCTCGCGCCAGCCGATCGTGTTGCCGGGGCAATAAATCTGCAGGGTGTAGACGTGATAGCCTGCGCCGGGGACGTCATAGAGAGCCGGTACGCCAACGAGGCCCGCGGTATAGGTCGCTTGGGAGGTACCGCCATTGCCGCCACCTGACACTACCGTCTGAACGACGCCAAGGTAGTAGGTCTGACTGAAGATCGCCAAACCGTCGCGAAAGATGTTGCAGCCGACCGGCTGAGAATTTTGGCTGCCGCCGTTCTGATTGAACTGTCCAAGCGTCATGGCATTGATCATCACCCGGTTATCCCCCGCGACATTGATTCCTACCGCAGCAAGATTGACCGTTTGATTAGCCCCGATTGTCTGCACGTCCGCCACACGACCGGCATTCATCGCCGTTACGGCACCTGGGGTGATGTTGGACGTACCCACCTGCAATGTGCCAATGACGGCGGAACTGATGTTGACCGCCCCGAGGTTAGCGGTGATCGCATCGAGGCTGTTAACCGAGATCTTGTTTGCGGTGACCGCGCCATCGACAATCAGTTCGGCCGAGACGGCGCGGCGCATGACCGGCTTCGACCAGTAGCAAGGGCCACCAGTGCCAGCCGTCCTATCGAGCTGCAGCAACATGGCAAGTTTGGTATAGCCGTTCGGGATCGTGAAGCGGCCCTGCAGACGAGCCCAGCCATTCTTGGCATTGGTGCCAGCCACGAAGCTATAGCCTACCCCCCCGGAAGGGGTTTGTGTCATGGCAAGGATGCTCGCCAATGCAGCATCTGTGTTATAGACCCAAACATCGAAGGCGTAGATCTCTCCCGATGTGACGGCGACAAAGTTTGATCGTGCGCAATCTCGACCGAGCGACTGCAGCACCCAGCCGGCTGCATCGCTTGCACCAGTATCATTGTAGAAGTTCTGCTGGTTCTGGGTGACCCAGCCGTCCAACGTTCCGGTCTGCCAGCCATTGTCGGCCATGTTGCTGAAATCGGTCAGGACGAGCTGCTTTGCGGTGATGGCATTCGCCGCGATCTGGTTCGCGCCGATCGTGTTGGCGGCAAGCTTGTCACCAGTAATCGAGCTGCCCGCGATCGTGGTCGCGGTTACTGCGCCGGCCGCGATCGTCCCGGCCGTAACCGCATTCGCTGCGATCTTGCCGGCAGTGATGGCGTTAGCGGCAATCTTGTCGGCGGTGATGGCGTTGGCGACGATGTTGCCGCCTGAAACCAACGTCAGGCTGCCATCGCTCCATGGCGTCGGCTCAGTCTGATTGGGATTGGCTTCACCGAAATACATGCACGCCAGCCAGAGATAGCTGTCGCTTTGCCCGGCTACAGTCCCCTTCATCCGAAAGAATGGGACGACTTTGGCGGCGTTCGTGGGCATCTGCGCTTTGCCCCAAAAGCGCTGGTAATTTGCCAGGTTCTTCTGAGGATCGGTGTTGTGCGTCGCAGGAAAGACACCCCACTGAAAGTAATTAATGAGGTTACCGCCGGCGTCCATAATTGCCAAATACGGTTGGACGCCCTTGCAGCGATGGCCAAGATAATAAGCGGACAGCTCGTACCAGCCATTCGCTTTGACTGCAAAAACCTGCCCGTTCCCGTAGCCATCATATGGCTGCACGCCATACTCTATCCCCTGGATGCCGTTGGACTGGTACACCTCGATCGCTCCGGGGAGAGGCGCATAGGTGTCGGTTCGCAGCCCAAATCTAAAACTTGCTGGCTCAGGCGACCATTCAGCCCCCCAACCGGTTAGGCCTGCTGACAGATCGGAATTTGACAGATAATTGCCGCCGTTGCCGATGGCGAGCACCTGAGTGGAGATGGAGCCGGCCGCAAGCTTGTCGGCCGTTATTGCGCCCGCCGCGATCTGCGCTGCGGAGACGGCACCGGCAGCGATCGTCCCTGCCGTGACCGCATTTGCGGCAATCGTTCCGGCTGTCACGGCGCTGGCGGCGATCTTGCCTGCGGTGACGGCATTGGCCGCGATCTTATCGGCCGTGACAGCGCCATCAATAATTAAGCTGGCCGAAGCCTTGCGCAGAAAGCTGAAGCCGCCGAACGAAATATTGCCGTCAGTGTTGAGGAGCTGAACGTATATTCGCAGGATAGCGCCAAAGGCGTTCGCGGGCGGCGTCATCGTAACGATGTAGGTTTGCAGGCCTGAAACTGTCGTGCCTGCTGACGTATCGAATATCGCGGGGTAGACATCGGGGTTGAGAACCTGGCCGGTTGCGTCAGTCCAATGCACACGGCACCAAACAGCCATTTTAGTACCAGATGTTCGGATCGCCTGAGCAGAGGCGAGATACTGTTGCTCAGGCACCACCGGGAAGGGATCAGACTGCGCGATCAACTGATATCCGCCCCCCTTCACATACGTGAAGTCGAGAGAACCCTTGCTGTTAAACGGCTGCGTAGCCACCGGATTGACTACAGTGTTGGCCGGCCGCGAGAACCAAGAGTCAGAACTTTGCATCTGATTATCTGGAATGAGGTTTTCCCAATCCTGCAGAACGATGCTGCGCGCAGTGATCGAATTTGCAGCGATCTTGTCGGCCGTGATCGCATTGGCCGCAACCTTCGATGCCGTCACCGCACCATCGACGATCAGCTCGGCACCTGAAGCGCGGCGCATGTTGGGCTTACCCCAATAGCAATACTTGCCGTTCGCAGTATCCTTGTCGACGGCAAGTGTCGGCTGGATACCATAAACCCCAGCCGGGACCGTGAAGTTCCCCTGCATCTGTGTCCACACTTTAGCGGAACTAGATACGACCGTTACGAAGCCGGGTGCGACGTTGTTGCCGGATTGATCCTTTTGCCAGAAGCCAATGTAAGCATTGACGCTCGGATCGGTGTTGTAGAACCAGACAGAGAAATTATAGCTCTCGCCGGGAGAAACCTTGACGAGCGGGTTTCCTATTAGCGCCTGCCCACGCCCGTCACCCTGCAGTATCCAAGTACCTTGAAGGGAGCTCGTCGCTGCTTCAAGATAGTAGGACACTTTCCCCGGAGTGATCCAAGCAGAAAGATCGCCGGTCGAAAAGCCAAGGTCGATCATGTTGTCGAAGCTGCCGACAAGCAACTTGTCTACCGTGATCGCCTTCGCAGCAATCTGTGTCGCGCCGATCGCGCCGGCCGCGATCTGGCCGGCCGTGATGCTGTTGGCGGCGATCTTGTCGGCGGTAACGGCTCCCGCTGCGAGCGTATTGGCGGTGACCGCGCCGGCAGCGAGCTTGGGTGTCGAGATGGCACTATCGGAGATTTGCGTTCCGACGATCTGACCGGCGATGTCGCCAGCGGCCGTCGCCGCTGTCCAGGCCGTGCCGGTGTAGCGGTAGAGCTTGTCGTCCGTCGTCAGGTAGACTGCACGACCTTCGATATTGCCCGAAGTCGGCAGACTGCTAACGATTTCGACAGGACGAATGCCCGAAGCGAATTTGGTCGCATCGACAGCATTGGCCGAGAGCTTGGCAGCGCTCACCGAACCATCGGCTATCTTGCTTGCATCCACGGCCAACGCCGCCAGCTTGTTGTTCGTGATGGCGTTGTCGGCGATTTGGGTGGTGTTCAAAGTACCGTTAACGTCGCCGGCCGCAACCGCCGCTGTCCATGCCCCGTTGTGATACCGATAAAGCTTACCGTCCGTCGTCAGAAATACCTGTCGGCCTTCGACGTTGCCCGTCGTTGGTAGGGCGGCCACGACTTCGACTGCCCTGATGCCGCTCGCAAGCGCTGTCGCATCCACGGCACCCTGGGCGAGCTTTGCAGCCGTCACGGCACCGTCAGCAAGCTTGGTGGAAATTACTGCGCCACTGGCAAGAACATCGGCGGTGACCGCAGCGACCTGAAGCTTGGCAGTCGAAACGGCCTGATTGGCGAGCTTCAGATTGCTGATGGCCTCATCCATGATTTTGGAGGCGGTTACGGCTGCGTCGGCAATTTTGGACGCGATGATCGCCCCGTCAAGGACGTCACTTGCCTGAATGAGGACGTTCGGCGTCTTGACGGCCAGCCAGGCCGACCAATCCGTCGCTCGGTTCGACTTCGGAAGATACCGGCCGCGTGCCTCATAGTCGGTATTGGAAATCATCCACTGCCCGGAGATGATCCACGAGTAAGGCGACGCATAGGGATTGCTATCGCTGTCGAAAACCACGTCTCCGGTTTCCTTGAGCCGCACCTGCACCCACACGCCGGTCACGTCGTCGAGATCCGGCGCGCAGCTGATCTTGATCGCCGGACGGCGGTCGATGCCGCCTGCATCCTTGATCGTGGACGGCTCCACGGTCCAGCCGATCATCGGCTGTGACGGTGGTGTGATCGGGCCGAGCCAGCCGATAGCGGTCGGCAATTGCAGCCCCGGATGCCAATCGTAGTCAGCCGGATCGACTTCCTTCAGCGTGACCACAATCAGGAAATTCGGCTGCGGTTCGACCTTGACGACAAGGAATTTCTTCTCGTCATAGCCATTGCGAACCGAAGACCAGGAGACGACGTCGTTCGGCTCAAGCGGATAGGCGTCCGGCGGCAGCGATACCTGATGCACGCGAAAGCGCCTGTAGTCCTGGATCATTGCCAGGCCGACGCGCTGCACCTGATTGGCGAAGGGAACGGCGAGCAGCTGGATCTGCGCCGGCAGGCGGCGATTGCCGTCCTGAACCTCCAGATCGGTGTTGTAACGGCCAGGAGCGTCCTTCGTCGCCCATTTCTCCTCGGGCTCGGGATAGGTCGCCTCGATGGCATTATAGGTGGCAGACAGCGAAGGGAATGGCTGGAAATCCTGTTCTTCGGTGACGACGATATCAGTGTCCGTGAAGGAGTAGACCGCGCCGCCTGGCGTGCCCACGAGCATCTTGAAGATGCCGCCGACCTCGGCGATGCGGCCATTGCAGCCCTTCAACAGCTCGGAAATAGCGTCGAGCGGCTCCTGATCGCACTGGGCGTCGTAGCCGGCCCGGAAGGCCGGTTCGCTGCCGCCGCCATCGAGCTGGACGGATGTGTCGCAGGCATTGGCGGCGGCCATCCAGTTCGTGGCTGGCAAGCAGAAGGCGCCGATATTCTGGCCGCCATAGACCCATTCCGATCCGTAATAGACACCGCGGGCGAGATTGTAGATCATCACGGCCGGATTGGTGCTGGGCTGCCACGTCGAAGGATCGGCCCAGCGATGTCCGCCATTGCCGCCGACCGAAGAATCCTTGCGGACATCATAAAGCGGCAGCGGATGCGGCTCGAACAGGCCGGCAGGAACACCCTTGAAGAGATCGGTATTGTAGCGCGAGGTCAGGATGACCACCTGGCAGCCGCGACCGATCATGGTCGCCTTCCAGGGCCGCTCGGCATGGGTACCGAACTTAGCGGTGAGGAAGGGATCGGGCGCCGTCTGCGTGCCGTCGAGGAACTTGATCCAGAGATAGTCCTTGTTCTTGACGCGATACTGCAGCACGGGGAAGCCGCGGCCATCGGGATGAGGCTGATCCCAGAGCACGCCGACCTTCTGGTCATCGATCCAGACGCTGGTCAGGCCGCGTTCGCCGGCGCGGTTGGGAATGCTGCCGATCTCGATGACATCGGTGAAATAGGCATTTGGCGTCTTGCCGTCATCGCCCCAGGTGCCGGCGTACTTGCGCTTGCCGGCAGTCGCGTAGCTGCCGATGATGAAGGACATCGCATGGTCGTCCCCCATGCTGATCTCGAGCTTCGTTCCCGCTGGCTGCGGCTGGTCCTTCTTCGCCAGTGCCTTCTCGATCAATGACAGGCCAATATTGAGGGCAACGGTCAGAAACAGTTTGCCTATGGCGCCGATCGGTAGAAGCTGTGCAATCGCGCCGATAGCGGCTACCAGAGGCCCGGCATGTGCCGCATCCGCCATCAGCCAGAAACCGAGGACATTCAGGAGCAGAATGAGATATTTCATGGATCGGACGACCTCGATTGGCGAATGGAAAGGGCCGTCGCAGGCAAAGCTGCGCCGACTTGTCACCGGTCAGAGATAAACTTGGTGTCGGGAGACTTGCTAGCCGACCTTGAAGGCTCGCTTGGCGTCGAGCAGGTCGACGGTGCCGAGCCCGCTCTCGCGCAGCACGAAGATGCGCTCGCCATTGACGACGCCGAGCGCGTAGCCGAAGGGGCCCTCATGCGGGACGGCGGCGATATCGCCGATGCCGGCTTCGCTCGGATGGATCTCGGGCAACATGCTGGCGACGAGATCGGCGAGATCGGCGAAGCCCGCCGCCTTCATCGTCTTCAGCGCGCCTGCTGCGGTCGAATATTCGCCGCGAAACTGGGCGGCGCAATCGACTCCGGTGATCGCCAGCACCAAATTGCCGGCAAGGCCCGGGCCGCAGTCATGGCTGCCCCAGGCAAAGGGCGTGCGCTTCAGCCGATCGATCTCGGCGACGAAGCAGGCGCGCCAGTTCTTGACCCTGACAAGATCGCTGTTCATTTCTGCCCCCAGGGGATCTGCCAATTGGCGACGGTGCTGGAATAGAGGCCGAATTCATCGCCGCTGCGGCGCTTCTGGCCCTCATAGGAGGATTTCGCCGGGTTGGTGCGCTCCAGCATGGCGATGGCGGCGGAGATGGCGGAGATTTCGATATCGCCATCCTGCCCAACCGCTGGTGTCTTCACCGGCGCGCCATCGGCAATGCCGAGAAAGGCGATTTCCGGCGCCGCACTCGGCAGGCGCGTGCCGGTATCGAACGTCATGTCGTGGATTTCGATCGGCGCCAGCCGCAGGTCGTAGCCGCGCACGAGCTGCTGCACGGCGGGCGCGATCTGGCCGATGGTGATGGTCACGGTCTGGATTGTCAGATCCGCCGTGCGCGGGATCGGGCTTACCTGCAGATTGAGGCCGCCATAATAGGTCCGCGCCTCCGGCAGACCGGTGACGCCCGAGGTAACGGTGATGTTGATGTCGTCGTCGCCGGTCCACAGGCCGATCGAGGCGGGCGCGCCGCTGGCGAGATCCTTGACGGTGATCCAGATGAAACGACGGGGCACGAGCCCCTTGTCGCGCGCGCCGGTCAGCGCCGCGAAGAAGGCGGAGGTGATGTTTTTCATCGTCTATTTCTTCTGGATGATCTTGAAGGTGGCGCCCGTGGTGATCGGGCCGCTTGCGGTGCCGGGATTGTGGCTGCCCGGCATGACCAGGCATTTGCAGGCCGGCAGCAGAAGCGTCACGCCGAGACCGGCGGCAAAACCCGCCGGCAGATGCGGGAAAACGCCGAAGACGGGCGTGATCCCCTGCCCGCTGGCATCGACCGTTTCCGAAATTTCGAGAAAGGCATAGCGGCCGCCATACCCCACCTGCATCTTGTCGCCGACGGTCAGCCTATAACTAGCCGGCAGGCCCTTGAGGCTGAGCGAGGCGTTATCGCCCCCGAGCGCTGCGACACTGACCGCAGCGCTCCCGAGCTTCGTCCCGTCTGAATCGGCCTGCGGATATTTCGACAGCGGATCATAAAGAAAAAGCGCCTCCTGGGCGCCGTGTAGCTTGCGGATGCGGGCGGCGATCTGTTTTGCCTCCGCGTTGTACATGTCGGCCAGCGTCACCGTGCCGGTCCAGAGCGGCGGCGCCAGCTCCGCCTGCCAGACCCGGCCATCGCCGGAGCCGGAAAGCTCGTCATTGCGCTGAATGTCCCAGACGATGCTGGAGATCTTCAGAAGATCGGCAAAGGCGGGCAGGCTATAGGGATAGGAAACGGCCATCAGCGCCTCCGGGGATTGCGGTTGATCTGCGCGACGCGATCAGGAAGCTGCTGATTGAAATCATTCAGCCCCTGCCGCGTCGAACTCTGCGCTTCCGATTGCGCGACATTTTTCACATACGCCTTCAGATTGCCGTCCTCATCGACGGAAACGCCGACGGTGACATGCACGCCGGAAGCGGAGCCGGAGGCATCGTTCTGATTGTCAGCCCGGAGGCGACGGACGGGAACGGCGGCATCCGGCTGCGCCCGCAGCAATTGCGGCCCGCCCTCGCCGACCACGCCGCCATCGGCATAGCCGCGCCGGCCAAGCCGCATCGCCTCGACGATGCCGACGCCGCCCGCCCGGGCGATATCCTTCTGGCTCCAGACGACCTCGCCGGCATGAACGATGCCGGCTGGATCATTCTTGCCTCCGGGGCCGGTATAGCCGCCATCGGCCCAAAGGCCGGGAATACCGCTCGCGACAGCTGCCGCCGCCTGCGGCGATCGCGCCAGAATGCCGAGATCCAGCCCGCCACCACCGCCGAAGAGCCCGCCAAGGATACCGCCGCCACCGAACAGCCCGCCGCCTGCAGCGGCACTGTTGACCTTGAACAGGCTGTTGAGGACATCGTTCAGCAACCTGTCGGAAATCTTGGTAAGCACGGAAATCGCCGCCTTCCCCAGGGATTTCCAGAGGCCCTCGCCATTGCGCAAGCCGCTGACCAACGTCGAGGCGAAATCGCCGGCAAGCTCACGCGCATATTTCAGCTGTTCATTGTAGCGAATGATATTGGCAGAGGCCGAATTCATATCGACCGGCAGGCCATATTGCTTCTGTGTCGAGGCGACTGTTTGATCGATGGTCGAGCGACCCATCTGCTCCTGCTGGAACTGGATATCGCCCGAAAGCTTCTGCAGCGCCTGCGCGTCGGCAACGCGCCGATAGGCATCAGCTTGGTCGTTGGCCGCCTTGGTCAATTGCGGCATTTGCGCCAGTTGCACGGCGCAGCTTTTCTGAAGCTCGTCCTGACTTTGCTTCAGTGTGACAACCTTCGACTTCACATTGTCCGTCGCGGCAGCGGACTGGGTGGAGGCTTGGGTGCCAAGTTTGGTCTGTTCGGTGTTGTCCTTGGAGGATTTCGTAAGAGCGTCCGTGGCTTGTTGAACGCCCTGAAGCTCATCTTTTTGACTATTTCGAACACCAATATTGTTGGCGATTGGCTGCTTCGATGTCATTCCAATCGCAAGTGGGCTGACGCGAGAGAAAGCAGAGATATTTGGAAGGAGCATATTCGCGCTGGTGCCACCTTGGGCGAAAATGGCCTGCTTTGCTGGATCTACGGCAACGCCTTGAGGTCTATTAACTGCTTCGTGTTGCGCTTTCAAACCATTCGCAACAGTTAAGTCCTGTGTGATTGACCCAAGAACGCCTTTGAAACTCTTGGAAAATTCAGTGAGTTCAGGATAGTCGGGCATTTGTGCTGCCGTCTTAGACAGAACTTTATCAAAGTTCAGCGCATCAGCTATTTGAGCAGTCCCCGCTTTAAGCTTCTCTTTGAAGTCGACATAGGTATTTCCCAGTTCGAAAAGCTGACTGTCAGCCCTGCCTGCAGAAACAGAAAGTGATGCATCGAACCCACTCGCAACATTTTCGAACTTGCCGAGAGTTTGACTAAATGTGCGTTCCGCGCTCTCGCGAAATCGAATGGTTTCTTTGAGGGAGTCCTCTCTTGCGATCCTCTCAGCCGCAAAGTCAGCGACTGCCGGATTGCTTTTTTGCCCTGGCAAAGATTGCACGTCCCTGGCAAGTTGAGCGTCAGCTCTGATCTGCGCCGCAGACTTGTCACGCATTACCGCCGGGCTGAAGGACTCTATCCAATTCCCTACCCACTCACCAACTTCACCTACATAAGGGATTTTCTCATTAGCTATACCTTTCACTGCGAAGCTCGTAGCGCTCAAAAGGATATCCGCTATGCCTTTACCTGTATCGTTGGCGAAATCAGCCCGATGTGCTAGAAAATAATCATAATCCTTGTCCCCCGTAGATTGTATGTTTACCGAAGCGGCGACTGCGCCGTGGGTATCCGCCATAGAAGCATGCGACGAGAGCGCGCCATTATTGGGCTGCGCTTCAAGGACCACCAGCCCTCCCCTCAACTTATCCGCAGCGAGACCGTAACTGGTTCCAAACTTTAGTACATTTGCGGCCGCCTTATCGACGATTCCACCAGTCGTCTTCGCCTCACCATTCATGGTCTTGAACGCGCGTGATGTTGCGCTCGAGCTATTTGTCACACGCCCCATCGCTGCAACAAAACCATCAACGTCACCAGTCGCCTTCCGTACATTCGAGCTGTCAACAGAAATACTAAGAGTTGCAACATCAGCCACTAGCGTACCTTTCGAATAGATGGCAGAAATCACCCAGCGCATTCGGGGGATTTCATGAAGTTGTTTTCAAATGTTGTGATCACGTCGTTTCTGTTGCCGCTGCTGAGCAGTTGCGGCGCCTTCGACCCGCCGATCGTGACGGCTTGTGAGGAAAATCTGAAGCCGGCACTCGTGGTACCGTCAAGCTATGAGCGTAATAGGTTCATCCCCGGCGAAAGGCCCGCCACCAGAGCCGAACTCGACGAGGAATTACGGCATCCCGATCTGAAAAAATTCTACCTGAAGGAGTTTGATACGGGAGCGCTGAAGCCAGTAATTTATACCGGAATCCTGAACTTCAGCGCATTGAACAGTAACGCTGATCGCGTCACGACAACGGTTACTTGTCGATACTTCTCCACCGACGGCCGCACGTCCCAAATTGCGATTTGGTCGGTCGTCCCGTCGCCGGTGGATGCAGCCGCATTTTCCCAAATAATACGAAACATCCGCAACGATCCGCCGCCGACACCGGAAGAAGAGTTGAGATACTCAAAGCCAATCGCCCCTTATGCTGGTTGGATTCGCGATACGCTTAGACGGCTCTTAGGATGAACATCAATATCAGAGCTTGTTTTGATCAACCTATGGATGCAATATGCATCGACTATTTTCGCAACTTTTGTATGTGTAGTGACATGACTATGGGGCTAAAACTACTTCTGACTGCATTCTTCGCGTGCACAATCATCACCCAAGCCTTGGCTGACGATCAGCAAAAGCGTGTTCAATTGGTCGGTCGGGTTATCGATAATGTGGACGTGAGCTTCATGATTGCTTATCAATGCCGCGATGCTCTTGGCACCACATATTACAATGCAATTCGGACGTATGCCGAGAAAGCCCTCTAGAAAATCGGCTCGTCACCGGAAGTAGCGACACAGCGATTGAACAAGCTAGAAAAATCTTTCGAAAACGACAAGAAACTCGGTCGGAAGGAGGGGCTCGAAGGATGCGTGTGGAATATCGCAACCGTAAACCACAACCTTCAAAGGGCACAAAAAAACTATATCGATTTTGCGTACCCGGAAAATCGATAGGCCTGCGACTAAGCACATTGGCTGCCTATTTTAAGGCGAGAATAAATCGAAATAGGAGGTTTGATGAAGCTGCCCTCGGGCATCATCACATTGCTGGCTGCGTTGTTTTTTACCAGCGCAAATGCGACGGCCGAAAATAATCACAATACGAACGCTTCGTCACGCAGAATCGTCGACCAATCTTTACACAAACTGACCATAGCTTACGCATGCCGTGACGTATTCGGAGCCGACCTTTATCCCTTGGTCCGCGAGGAGGAGAAATCCAAATTGAAAGCGATCGGTGCTCCCTCTAAGGCCATTGCCGATATGCTAAACAATCTGGAGAAGATTCTTCAGTCAACAGATGCAATCGGGAGGATTGACTCTGACGAATGCTTTACAGGACGATAAAGGGATCGAAACTGTTAGTTTTCGGGTGTTTTCCGGTGGTATTTTGCACATACGGTTAAGTACGCGAGATAGCTACCCCGCCTCCCGCGCCCTGATCGCCTCCGTCTCCTCCTCCACCGCCTGGCAATAGCGCCCGTCCATCGCCTTCAGCACGGCGATGTCCTCGCGGCGCAGCAGGTTGCCGGTCAGTTGCAGCCAGGCCAGCATTTCCTGGTGGGAGAGCGGCGCCGGGCCGGAAAAGCCGGGAGCCTGCGCCGAGCGCAGGTCCCAGAACCAGTCCCAGAGCGCATGGGCGGCCTCCGGCACCTCGGCCTCCGGGCTTAAAAGCTCGAAGGCCTCGTTGCGTTCGCGCCGGGTCTCACCGTTTACATCACGCACGCAATCATAGCGCGCGACGATCCCTACGGCTTCTGAAAGCCCTTCGGCAAGCTCTTCATAAAATTTGCGCGGTCCTCCGAGGCGCCGGCCACCTGATCGTAGATCCAGCCGGCGTCCTCGACGACTTCGCGGGCCTTCTCGAAGGAGAGCGCGGGCTGCTCGCCCTTCCACTGCTGCTCGCCCCAGCTCCAGGAAGCGATGGCGGCGGCGGCCTTGTCGAGATATTCGGCCTCGACCTTGCTGGTGGTCAGCTTCTTCTTGCGGCTGGCGAGAAAGCGGTCGCTATGCTGGCGAACGATCTTCTTCACCTCGTTGCTTTCGGCCGAGCGGATCATGAAGGAGATGCCGAGCGGCTCTTCGGTGGCCGGATGCAGGAGCTGCAGCTCGAAGAGATCTTCGGAATTGACGAGACTGGAGATATCCAAGGAAACACCTTATCGGTTGGGACATAATCGAGTGGCCGCGCGCCGCAGGAGAGCGACGCGCGCAAGGCTCCGTAAGATGGTGCTTACGGCGTGGTGACGGGATCGATGCGGATCGGCAGCTGGTTGAGGCCGATCTTGAACTTCTCCAGATCGAAATCGTCGGAGCCGCCGCCGGGATAGAGCGGGCCGGAAACGACGCCGCGCGAATAGAACACTGTATTGGTCTTGCCCTGCGGCGCGTCGTTGCGCTCGACCTTGATCGCCATGTTGTTGATGTTAAGGGGATCGCCGAAGACGCGCAGGATGTCCTGGCCGGGATCGTCGGCGATGGAGGCGACTTCGAGTTCCGGGTCGCCGGCGTTGGAAACGCCCTTCTGCTTCTGCTGCACCGGCTCATCCAGCGTATTGTAGTTGTTGATGGTGGATTCCGAGCCGAAATCACCGACCTTGCCGACTTTGCCCACCTGCACCCAGGTTAGCGCGGCATAGGCCGTGGCCGTTAGGTCGGTATTCTGGGGCGTCTCGCATACATAGACTTTCGAGCCCTTCTTCGTACTTTTGTTCGCCATGGATCATGTCTCCGGTTCAAAGGCGGTGTAGGGAATGGTGACCGGTATCTGCACCCGGTCATCCTCTTGGATCGGGCCTGCGGCCCACGGCTCGCCACTGATCGTGATCTTCACGCCAGAGGCGAACAGCGTCTTGTTGTTGAAATGGCCGATGATCTGGCCGGCGGCATCGAGTGGCTTGATCAGCCCACCGCCGGCCTTCCAATAGACGGAAACCTGCAGAAGCCCGAGCTTCTGCTGCGGATCATCGCCGAGCGTCACCTGCCGGGGGCGATTGGGCAGGAAGCTGACAGCCAGATAGTTATCCGGCTTTTCCTGCCCTGCCGACGGGAAGGGAATGCCCGGCTGCGCCACCGGCAATGGCGGCTGGAATTGGAGCGCCGCCAGATGATCCAGCAGCGCAGCCAGAATGAGAGCGTCCGTCGCCGTCGCCATGCGTCACCTTGTCTAATGTTTGAAATTTCGAGGGATCAGTTCGCCGTGTCGCGCGCGGCGCGCTCGACAATGTCAGGCCATTGGCGCGCCGCGAGCCGCACCATGCCCTGCCCCGCCTGTCCATCCGTGCCATACTCGACGGCAGCGGCGTGCGGCGCGGTGAAACCCATATGGATCAGACCGCCCAATGGCGCGCCGAGGCCGGCCAGATTGACAGGCTGGCCTTCATTGGATTCCTCCGCATCCCCGCTTTGCCGTGGCGGGGCTGAGACCCGGAAGGAATTGACAAGTTCGCCGGAGGCTACAGGCGTTGCCTCGACGATCGCCTCGGCCAGCCGCTGCGCGGAGAGGTTCACCACCTCTTCCATGCGCTTCTTGGTCCACTCGGCCCAAGAAGCGATATCAGTAGAAAAATTCGAGGAAGCCATGTCGATTGCCCCTTGATAGGGTTATGCATCATCGGCGGCGTCGCCCGATGAGGCGTTACGCTGCTCGAAATTCAGAAGGGTGAGATGGCCGTAACGGGCGCGAACCGCAGGCCGGATAGTGTGGGATTCGGCCTTTGCCCCGCCACTCCTCTCAATTCCCGGCAATGGTGAAAGCCGATTGAGCAGCAGGATGACCCGCGACAGCAGCCAGAGCGTGAGGATCGTCTTGAAACGAACAATCGCCCTCATCTCCGCACCTGCAACTGCCAAAACACGACAGCCCCGCCCGGCGACAACGGCTGGATATCGACGATCGCATGCTCGACGCCGCCGATCAGCACCTTGTCGGCCAGTGCCGGCGTGATCGATAGCCCCTCGGTCGAGAGATAGACCATGCGATCCCCGCGCTGGATCAGCGTGTCGGCGACATGCGCCTGGCTGTGATCGAGATCGACCAGCGAACAGGCAAAGTCCTCGCTCGTCTGCGCCGGATCGTAATCCAGACCTGTATTTGAGATGCGCCGCAGACTGCCCTTCCCGCCGAACTTGGCGATCAGCCGCGCGGCAGTCGCCCGCGTCCTGTCGTAATCGAAAGCGGCCATCACACCACCAGAATGCCCGGCAGCACCGGACGCAAGAGTGGATAGAGCAGCCCGTCAAGCATGGTCAGCACCGGCTTTGCTGAGGCGATCATCTCGCCGCTCGTATCGGCAACGGCATACTCCGTCTCCAGCGGCCCCACCTTCTCGCGCTTCACCGTGCGAGCCGCGACGATAACGGGCGTCAGGCTGCCAGGTTCCGAAAGCTCGATCGCGGCCGCCTCATAAGCAGCGTAAGTCACGGCGAGCGGCAATGTGTTCTCGGTAATCGGCTCGCCATTGACCGTCGTTGCTTCACTGCGCGGCCAGGAGAGCACCTGATCGTAGCCGCCAGCCCGCCGGCCGGTGAATCTTGGCTCGTAGAGAGCATCGATCGCCTGCGATCCGCGCACCAGCGCCGCCAGACGATCGCTATCGCTCGCAGTAGCCCAGGCCGCCTTGCCGCGATCGGCAAAATGGGCATCGGCGGCAGCAAGCGTGCCGTAGAAGGAAGCGGACATGAAAGCTCCGATGTCGATCGTTGGAAAGAAAAACCCTCTCCCCGCATGAAACGGAGAGAGGGAGTTCAGCCTCAGGCAGCAGTGGTGATCTCGTCGCCGTAAGCCATGGCCGCCGGCAGGCGCACTTCGGTGCCACCAGTGCGAGCGATGATGCCCGTCTCGAAGCTCATGATCGACTTCTGACGCGGCTGCAGCACGCGGCGTGGCATCGGCAGATGGAAGCGCAGCACTTCGGGATCGCGGCGATAAACGACCATGCGGCCGCCGCCATCCTGCGAGGCCGTCGCCAGTTCGCGCAGCGGCTGGATGTCGAGTGGCTGGCCGGTTTCAGCAGTGTAGACGTTGCCGCGCCGCAGGAATTCCAGCACGGTAATGTAGCCGTCGCCATCGGCAAGCCGCTTGGTGGCGATCAGGCGGAACGCTTCCGGTGGGAGGCGCAGGCTGTCGACCCACTCGACTTCGCCCGTTCGCTGCCGCACGCCGCCGATAAGATCGTTGACATCGCGCAGGATCTGGTCGGCTGTCTTGGCGGACCATTTCGTCGAGCTGCCCGTACCATCGGCAGCGACATCGGAGCGCGACACCTTCGGATCGTTGACGAAACCGGTCCAGCCCTTTTCCGTCGAGCCGGTCATGGCGACGGAATTGAGCAGGCGCTCGATCTTATCGGCGGCGAAGATGGCGTTGGAAGCGTTGAGATCGAGATTGTAGAGCGCAGCCTGGTTGACCTCTTCGAGGTTCCACTCCCAGCCGGAGCCGATCATCGCGAAATCGTGGCTGGCGCTGTCGCGGGTCGACTGGTTGAACGGCATATCCGCACCGGCAGCCGAGAGGAACTTCGCCTCGCCGGCGCTGTCGACGGTGAAAAAGGTCGTTCCCGACGCCCATTCATTGCCTTCGGTGACGACCGGAACATGGAGACCGTAATTGAAGGTTGGATAGCGCCGCTGGTAGATGCGGGTCTCGATATTGCGGCCCTGCGCGATGACGAAGGAATAGGCCGCCTGGGCATCGGCGAAATGCTGTCGAACGAACTGGTTCATAAATTAGGCGCTCCTGTGCTTGAGCGAGATCTCGACGATGTCGCCGTTGCTGCCGCTCGTGTCGAAGAAACAATCGGGAATAGGACCGACGATGCCGGCTCCGGCTGCGTTGACGTAGGCGTCCGTCGTTGGGTTGTAGTAGACGACGTCACCATCCGCGACGCCGCCGCCGGCTCGCACATACATCTGGCCAGAGGTCAGGAATGCACCGGTCACGAACTGGGCGTAACCACCGGCTGGAGCCACATCGGGCAGCACGGTCGGCGTCAGCACGGCAATGCCGATGAATTTGCCGCCGGCGGCAAAGGGCGCCACGCCATGATCGGCAAGGCCGCGCTGGACGGGTTGCCCGAACTTGATGCCGGCAACATTTTCGACGGTACGGCTGATCTTGTTGGTGTTTTCCTCAGAAGCGATCTGCCCATGCAGGCCCTTCCGAGGAGCGTTTCCATAGGTGGTCTGATAAGTCGCCATTGAAGCGTCTCCTTTTCGTTGACCTGGTTAGGTGGGATTGGCTGCCAGATGTGCGCTCTCAAGGTCGCGCACCATGGCGGCGTAGGCAGCAAAGGCTACGGATGTGGACGGCTGCGCCGAGGTGATGCCGTCCTTGATCGCATCGGCAAAAAGATCCGGCTTCTTGCGCAGCCCTTCGGCCAGCATGTCGAAGCGAGCGTCGATATAGGCGTCCGATCGGCCCTGAACGGCCCCCTCGCCCGCCTTGGCGATTACGACGGCTTTGCGAATCGCGGCGTCGGAAAGGCCTGATGTCTGGACGCTGCCGGCAATCGCCTTGGCAAGGCCGATCAGCTCTGCACGCGCCTCTGCTCGACGCTCGATCTCCGCCTCGTCCGAAAGAGCGGCTTTCAGCGTATCGAGTTCGGCGTCGCGGATCGCGATGGCCTTCTGATAGCCGACCTCTGCGTCGGCAAGGCGCTGCCGTAATGTCGTGATGATCTCCGCGGCCTGATCGCTGACCTCGATGTCGATGTCGATGCCGTCGATCGTCATTGTCTTCGTGGGCATCATTCCTTCCTTGCTTTGCTTGTCATCGGAAAGGGGGCGTGGGGCTGCGAGAGGAGAGCAGCCCCACGGTGCGGCTGCATCGCCGATGCGGACTTTCGAGCCCGCACGGCCACGGCGCACAATGGCGATATGGTTGATGCGAATGTTTCGCTGGATGGCGTCGTAGGCTTCGCCTGCAGGCGTTACGCCAGCGGTGAAATCGACATCGCAGACGTAGCCGGCCGAAAGCTCCTGCTTGCCGCTTTCGATGTCCTGAATGGCCTCTTCGTCGCTGACCATCAGCGGGACACGCAGAAAGATGCCCTCGCCTGCGATCTCGTCTCCGGTCTGGCCGACCGCGTATTTCTTCCAGTTTTCCGACGTGACCATTTCCGGAGGATGTTCATTTGTCACCGGACGGTGAGCGGCACTCTTGAACGTGTCTTCGGAAAAGACCTCGCCTCCAGGCCTGTAGATCCGTACGGTCGGCATTTCGGGCCTGCCGATTTCAGCGCCGGCATAGCTCTGAATGCCCGTGCGGGCGATCCGGGCGTCGGCCACAAGATAGCCGTCTCCAGTCCGCCGCGTCCCCGCGACGGTGACAGTGTCTGTGAAGTTCATGTGGGGATTTCTCCTGGCCGAAGCCAATCAGGTTCGTGATGAAAGCCGCTTCCCTTGGCGAAGCGGATCTATCGACGGCTACAAGCACGTCGCATTAGATCGTCAGGCCACGTCGGGGGACGATTTTGATTCCTCGACATCATCCGGTCGGTCGAGTGCTTTCGCGGCTGCCTCCAGTCCCGGCAACGATCCGTCTTCCACGAAAGCATTCAACAGAGCTTCCGAGAGCGCCCGGCGGGGAATAACTTCGTCTCCGGAAGCAGCGCCGAAGAGGGCTCGGGCCGCCTCTGCCTTCGTCTTGAAGATATCGGCCCGCTCCTTCTCACTCATCTGCTCCAGGGGAGCCCAGGTCGAATAGATCGCGGGATCGCGGCCGCCTGTCGCGGAGCGAATGAGGCATTCGTCGAGCCGGGATATTGCCGGCGTATAGTCGAGCTCCTGGATCGCCTGGATGCGGTCGTGATAGTTCTTCATGTCGGCCGTACCCGTCGCGTTCATGCCGGCCGGCGATTGACCGAGCAATCGGGTGACCGGAATGTCGGCGGCGCCGGCAACGACCTGCAGGAAGGCCATCAGAATATCCGTGAGGCCGGAGAGCGGCGCGCTCTTGCTGTCGTACTCCTCCTCGGCATCAAGGATCAGCGTTCCGTTGACCCCCTTGATCGTGTTGGCGAGCGCATAGCGGCGCAGCACGGCGTCTTCATAGGCTTGATTGCCGATATTGGCGGAGAACTGCGGTACCCGGATGATGTCGACCTTCGCCTCGAAGACGAGGCTGGCGATGTTGGCAGCCGTACTGTCGGCGTTCTTGATCGCATCGAAGGTCGCAGCCAGCACGCTTTCGCCCCAGGCCTGATTGCCCATTCCGGCAAAATCTTCATTCGGCGTCATCGCCCCTTTGAAGATGACGAGCCGAGAAGGATGGATGGTCACCTGCATGCCATTGGCACCGGTCAGCGTGTAGAACTTCGGCTTGCCATACCATTCCGACGTGGGATCGCTGTCGATGTCACCGGCAGCCAGTTGGCGGCGCGTCAGCACCGTCAGGTGCTTGAGGCCGCCCTTTCCTATCCCCTCTGGCTCAAGCGGCAATGCCGGATCGGCGTCCTCAGATCCGATGAACAAGGCGGCACCACCGAAGAGACGCGCCTTCGTCGATGCTTCCAGCACTTTACCGCGTATATTGAGACGACGTTCCTCGGCATCGATCAATCCGATCTGATCGCTAGCAGCCTGCCAGTTCCGCCATTTCCGGCAACTATCCAGCGCCGGAATATCGACGATCTTGCGCGGCAGCCAGGAGCCGCGATAGGCGGCAATGATCTGCTCGTCCGTCAGGATCGGCTGCGTGTAGAAAACGGATGCCGCCTTGTCGCGTTCGGTGCCCATGCGGGATGCAAGGCTCACCAATCCGTCGCGAACCATCGAGAATACCTGCCCCATGGATTATCCTTTGATGTCATGTGATGAAGAGGCTCGCACCGGGCGAGCCTAGAAATTGCTGAAGCTGAAAGAGGAGCTCAGCGCGAGTTCATTCAAGGCATCGGCAAAGGCGTCGACCTGATCGTCGAACTGTCCGCTCGGAAAGACGCAGACCTCATCGAGAAATGCCTCGTTCCAGTCTCCGCGCAAGAGCCTGACGTTCCCGGCCTCCGCCTGCGCCGAGGCCGGCTTGGCACGCGTCGCCTTGTCGCCAGTCGGAGATATAGCTTTGACCGGAAAGCCCGCGAGCAACTTGATCTTCGTTTCCGCATCGGCCTTGCCGGCCGCGCCCGGGTCTTGTGGCATCCGGATCGTGACCGTCGGCCCGTCCTGCGATGCTATATTTTTCAGATTGCGCTCGACCTCGGCGGGCGACCAGTGTCCGCGCGCGATGGTTTCCACATAAAAGACACCATCGGCCAAAGCCATACGCAAACCGACAGTCCAGTCCGGCTTGTGGCCGGGACGCGCTTTCGAAGCGGCGAAGTCCCAGGCACGGCAGCGTTTTGCACCCGCGGGCACCGCCTCGACGATTTCGAAGTCGCCGCGCTGGAACAGGCCGCCCGAGCGTGGCGCAGGCCGCTGCTGAAACTGACCGGCCACCGCGTAGGAGCCAAGCGGTACCTTGTCCCGCTCGACCACAAAGCGGGGAAAACGCTGCGGGAAAAGCAGTTCGCCCTCCACAGCTCTCGGATCGACAAATCCGATCGAAGTCCGGCAACGACGCTCCGGCTCAAACTCCATCGGCAGCATCAAATGCTCATAGCCGAGCCCAAGCGCCAGGATCGTGCCGGACACATCCGCCTCGTGCAATCGTTGCATCACGATGACGATTGCCGAGCGCTGCGGATCGTTGAGCCGGGTCGGCACGGATTCACGGAAAGTTCGAACCGTCGAAAGACGCTCCGCCTCCGATTCGGCGCCATCGACCGAATGCGGATCGTCGATGATGACGCGATCGCCACGTCCGCCGGTCAGTCTGGAAAACGGCACGCCCTGACGTGAGCCTGTGCGGGTATTGGCAAAAGCCATCTCGCCGGTTCTCGTCAACTTGACCCGATCACCCCACAGCGCCTGATACCATTCCGACGCGACGAGGTCGCGCATGCGCCTGTTGTCGCGCTTGGCATAATGCTCCGAGTAAGAAGCGCCAAGATAGCGCATCTGCGGCTTGTCTTTCGGCCCCCATTCCCAGGCCGGCCAGAAGACGCCGCAGAGAAGCGATTTCATCGTGCCCGGCGGCACATTGATCAGCAGCCGGGTAATGCCACCCGAAGTCACCGCTTCAAGATGCTGGCAAATGGCATCGATATGCCAGCCATGAATATAGTCGATAGAGGGTTCGACGACGTGCCAGGCCTCTCGTACGAAACCGGCCAGCGACCGGCAATTGGCACGTATTCGCGCCGCATCCATTGCAATCTGGCTGGCATGCTCGGCTCCCTCACGCTCAGCTCTCCGCCTCGCCTTCTCCTCCCGAATCGCCGCCATCATGGTCGCCGGCTTCGGCAAGCGGAGCGAAGAGGGATTCGAGTATCGCAAGCTGCTCATCCGTGGCATTGGTTAAGTCGATGGTGAGGCCGCTTCCTCCCTTGGCCCCGGCAGCGGAACGTTCGCTCGGCTTCTGGTGAACATAGGAAGCGGCGATCTTCGCCATTTCATCGCGCCGCTTCTGATCCGCCTCGTCGTCGCGCATCACTTTCAACATGTAATCGAGCGGCGTATCTCCGGTGGAGACAACCTTGCGACGGCGCGCACGTGGCTTGCGCGGCGCGACCGGCTTGTCGGCATTGGACATGCTTGAGATTTCCGATGGAATTTTGAAAGAAAACAAGCGGTTCAGAAGAACCGCTTGCGGTCGACAGTGCGTCGCTGCAACTGTTCTCATCATGTCAAAATAGATACCCCATTTCGGCGCAGTTGGCGACACCCTCGGAGGGCGATCAGCGCGCAAGGAATGAGGACTTTGACGGAGACCACAAATAACGGCTTGAAATTACAAGAAAATATCGCACTCTGTAGTCCGACGAATTAGACGATATAGCCCTCAATTCACAAAATACTCGAGATGCGCAAGGACCGCTTGATAGGAATCTCGGCAAGACAAAACTGCGGTTCGGATGATCCTGCAGACCAAGATTGGATTCGGCGGTTTATTACCGCCAACCTTCCGATCCTGCCCGTTCCCGGTATTCCGGATATTCGCCTGTATAAAGCAGGCCCCCAAAGCGGATTGCGGCGCCTCGCGAAACGAGATCCGCAATTCGGTTCACCCTACTGGGCACATTATTGGGGTGGGGGTTTGGTCCTGGCCCGTTATCTTCTCGACAGGCCGGAAAGCGCGGTCGGTCGTCGGGTGCTCGATCTTGGCGCCGGTTCGGGAATTGTCGGTATTGCAGCCGCAAAGGCCGGCGCGGCGAAGGTCTATGCCGCCGATGTCGATCCTTACGCGATCTCAGCCATCGGGCTCAATACGGCACTCAATGAGGTCACGATCGACACGATGCTCGCCGACTTGACGAAGGGCGAGCCGCCGGAAGTCGATCTTATATGTGTCGGCGATCTTTTCTATGAAGCTGGGCTTGCGGAAAGCGTCATCGCATTTCTGGATCGTTGTCGAGCGCATGGAGTTGCGATTTTGATCGGCGACCCGTGGCGGGTCCATTTACCGAAATCACGGCTTAGACTTCTTGCGGAGTATGCAGTCTCGGATTTCGGCGAGGATGCCGCAAGAACCAGCGCAGCCGGCGTCTTCGCATTCGAATGAAGTAAGTCACCGATCGGAGATTTAGTTATTTTGTAGCAAAAATGCGGGTTCGGACCGCACGTGTCGCAGAGACTAGGCCTTCATCCTGGCGCGCCTGCGGTTCCCACGCTCCAGTCGCTTTGCCAGTTCGGCTAGTTCAGAACTTTCCGCATCGAAGACGGGGCGCGCATCATCCGGCAGCCAATGTGTTTCATGCTTTGGCGATGGAGGCTTTGCCCGGTCAAGCCCACTAGGCGTATTCGGCATCATCGGCGCTATGCGTGACCAGTCAGGTTCCTGCAACATCGGTGAAGCGGCGAGAAGCACGCTGGCAAGATTCTCGAACTCGCTCTGAATGTGCCGTTCGGCCGTGCGCCGTACGCGCCCCGTTCGGGCGCAGAAATCCCGAAAGGAACCGGCAACATAAGGTGCGGCAAGGCAAATGGACCACCGAGAAAGCAGGATGCGCCGCTCCTCGTCCTTGACGTGAACCCGCAGCCATTCCTGCAAGACCTCCTCCGCCCGACTGATTGCGGAAGCATTCGGGCGATAGCGAATGCGGATATCGGCATGATCCGTCGGCTCGGGCAAAACCTCCGGCCAGAGCGTCCGCATCCTGTCGGGGCGGATGCCGCGCACATCGAGATGAACCATCGTATCGGCAGCCTCGACAAAACGCGCACGGATGATCAGGCTCAGATCAGCGATTTCGGCCGCACGATGGGATAGGTCGTTAAACTGCAAGGCGGACCGGTGCATCAAGTCGTTTCTCCAATTCGCGATAGATCAGCGTGCGCAATGTCGCCCGAACGGGCCAAGGTCGCCGCGCCACAGCGTCCGTGCGCAATGTAGCGAGCGCGATATCGTCAAAGGCTCCCAGAAGATCGCCGGGGCGCTGCAATGCCCAATCTTGACGTTGTGCGAGGACATCGGACACCGCGCCGATCGTATCGGACCAGAGCTCGTCGCGATTGTCCCCGGTCTGCCGGATGCACCGCAAGACGAAGACCAGATGGCCGTCGCCGTAGTGGGCACGGATTTCCTGCATCGTGCCGCGCGCGTGGCTTTCCGCCGGAGCACGGCGTCGATGGACCGGAACCAACTTGATGCCAAGCCCATCGAGAAGAAGATCTAGCCTGCCTTTGGTCATCTCAGCTCAACTCCTTTCGTCGGTGAATTTGCGACCTCGTCGATGAAGCGGACGGATCACGCGACGCTACCGGCGGCGCTTGCCGCACTGACCGATTTGGGTTTGAAGAACGCCTCTGCCTTGGAAATCGCTTCCACCCGCGCGCCATCGCGCAGTATCGGCGTATTGAGATAGGCGACCATCGCCTCGCCGGCTGCAGCCTTTGCCGCATCCTGCGTGGCAAAGACGATCGGCTCGCCCCGATTATCCCGAAGTATCTCGTTCGTCGCCCGGTGAACCTTGCGAATCCAGCCGAGATGGCCGCCGGCAACGGCTTCTGTTCCGATTTGAAATTCGTTCATAGCAACCTCCCCCGGCCGGCTGGGCCAGGTCTGTCTGTTGAGTTTCCGATTGGGTTTTTAGCTTTTCAGCGCTCGCTATCGCCTGCGAAGCTTCACCGGACGGACCGGCTCCCTTGGGCGCGAGCTTGGGTCTTCGACGATGCGGAAGTGAAATTGGTCTCCCTCCGGAGCACCGGAATCTTCATCATCGAGGAATCGCGACGGCGACCTCCAAATGACTGATTTTATCGCGATCACCATGGTGGCGAAAAACAACGCGGCGCCGATGCAGGCGAGAAAGCCCTGAAGCATTTCGATCATGGCAAGATCTCCTGTTCGGTTGTTTCGGCGGTGGACATGGTCTCTGCAATTTCCATCGGCTCGACGGCTGCAGCACAATCCTCACAATGCAGCTCGATGATCTCCGCGATCGACAGGATTCGGAAGCAGCCGGGACATCCCCAGAAGCGATCGAAATATCCAGCCTGGGACACCGCCTTCCTACTCCCGCTGCCCGTAACCATGCCTTCACCCCTAAATCATTGCCCGCCGCACGCGGCGTGAGCCTGCCTACCTGCCAAGCTGCGGATTGCGCTGCCGGCCCCTTGATAAACATCAATTATGTTGATAATAATGGCGATGTCAACATGATTTATGTCGGAAATTTTGCAAGGGTCGAAAGATGCAGAAATCCATGGGCGAACGACTGAGAGCGGCACGCGAGGCCGCAAATTATCCATCAGCCACGAAGGCGGCGGAAGCGTTGGGCGTGAGCCTGTCCACCTATCGCGCGCATGAAAACGGGCAAAACGAATTCAACGCCGAAATCGCCAATCGCTACGCCAAGAAATTCGGCACCACGGCCGCCTATTTGCTGACCGGTGAAGGCCCTCGCAAGACGGTACGCATGGCACCGAATATCGTGACCTCCTTCGATCCTGACGAACAGGATCAGGATGGATTTGCCGAGAGCGGCGACGACCTCAGCTACAGCCGAGAGCATTGGAAGCCGCACATCGAGGGTGCAACGCCCGAGGTGGACGTCAAACTCGGCGCCGGCAGCGGCGTCGTCGGCGAAGTCATCAATCTCCCCGTCGGCTCCGGCAATGTCGCCGGGCATAAAATCGTCGCCGAATGGCTTATTCCCACCGGCTATCTGCGAAACGAGGCAAAGGCATCGCCGAACCATACGATCATCATGGAAGTCGTCGGCGATTCCATGCAGCCGACCTACATGCCGGGCGATCGCGTCATCGTCGACCTCTCCCAGAACCTGATGACCACGGATACCGTCTATGCGATCAGCGACGGCTATACGGAACCGCAGATCAAGCGTTTGCAGCGGGTTCCCTTTACCCATCCGAGCCAGGTCAAGATCATCTCCGATAATCCGGCACTGGAAACCTTTACCGTAGAGCTGGATCGATTGACCATCATCGGTCGAATCTGCGGGCATATCGCCCGAAAATAGAAATAATAGAGGCCTTGAACACCTTTGATGTCCAGCCCACACAAATAAACATAAATAATGTTGACATACATTATGTTGCATGACAGTCTAGCCGATGAGAGCCACTGGCCCTGAATGGAATGAGCCCGAGCAAGCACAGGATCTTGCCCGAAGTCAGCGAAACCGGACGGACCAGGCGGATCTATTGGTAAGGCCGCAAGGCCGTCGAAGGGAGAGTGTCATTCATGCGGAGAAAGCCGAATGCTTTCATGATTACGCTGGCAAACGCCTCTAAGAGGGCAGGTATTCCTGCGTCATCATCGCTTGCTACCGGGGGGTAATGACAATGTACGCCTCGGAATTTTCCTGCGAATATTCGTTCGATGAGCTCAGCATCCGCCTATGCGATCGTTGGGAAACCGGATTGCTATTGTATGGGCGCGCTGAATTGACATCAGCCGGCGCCGACTACGAAGACGAGTTCTACGTATCAGCGATCAGATTGGATGGTGGTGCACGGCTGGCGCGGCCGAATGCCTCGAATAATGCTGGCGGTTTCGAGTCGGAATTGTTTCGGCGAATAGCCTCCGTCATTGAAGACGACAAGACGCATGCCGGTCGTCACGCCGCCGAACTTTTCGCCATTGAATTGGAGCAGTCCAGGGAGACTGACCATGATCAAGACCAGAAGATCAAGCAGGAGAGAAACCTGGAGCTGCTCGTGGCATCACATTAAGGTCCGGAACATGCGGGCATCGACACCAGAAGGAGATCGCTGAGACCATGGACGTACCCCAGCACGAGCTCGAAGAGATCCGTTTACTCGAGCAGAAGCTGCATCTCCCTGAAATCCGACAGTCGCCAACGGCCGTGACGGAACTGCTGGCGGAAGGCTTCGTTGAGTTCGGCAGTTCCGGAACGATCTATGACGACAGGGATGAACTAATCGCCCATCTGGCAGCAGAAAAGACGGAGAAGCCTTCTCCACTAGTCATTTCCCGCGACTATGCCTTTCGACCGATCTCACCCGATGCCGTCCTCGTCACCTACCGAAGCACCCGCCAAGCCGGAGAGAGCGGCCAGGAGCGACACACTCTGCGGAGCTCGATCTGGCAGCGTATCGACGGACGCTGGCAGATGATCTTTCACCAGGGAACGCTCACCGCTCCAAAAGGCTGAACCCATGGTACCGTAGCAACGCACTTGCAAGCGACCATATCCATGCGGCTGCGCCAACCGCGGGAGGATTAACGCAGCCCCGGCACCACATCGTTGGCTTTGCCGTCCGTCAATCCCAGGCTATCCGCCATCCGGATGAGATCGGCGACAGAGTCGGCCCGCATCTTGCGCATGGCCTGCCCCCGATGGACCTTTACGGTGATTTCGCTCAGGCCGATCTCGGCCGCGATCTGCTTGTTCAGAAGGCCTCGCGCGACGAGTGCCATGACCTCGCGTTCGCGCGGCGTGAGCGTCGAGAAGCGCTCATGAAGATCAACTTCCGCCGCCTGCTTCCGCAGCCGGGCACGATCGATTTCGAGTGCCTGCCTGATAGCATCGAGCAGATCCTGCTCCCGAAATGGCTTTAAAAGAAACTCCACCGCTCCGGCTTTCATCGCCCTGACGGACATTGGCACATCGCCATGTCCGGTAAGAAAAATGATCGGGATCGGATGGCCCATTCGCGCAAGCTCATCCTGAAAATCAAGGCCGCTCGCATCCGGCATTCTGACGTCGAGCACGATGCAGGCTGGGCCTTCCGATCGCGGAGATGCCAGGAAATCTCGCGGCGACGCAAAGCCGCGCGTATCATAGCCGACGGAACGCAGGAGGCTGTCCAGCCCGTCGCGCACGGATGGATCGTCGTCGATGACATAAACGGTCGACTGCTGCCCCTGCATGCCCTACCCCTTTGCTTTTCCGCCGAGCGGCAAGGTGAAACCAAAAACTGCCCCGTGCGGAAAATTCGGTGCCGCATAAACGGTCCCGCCATGCGCTTCGATGATGGACCGACTGATAGCAAGCCCCATTCCCATGCCCTTCGGCTTGGTCGTGTAGAAGGCCTCGAATGTCTTGTCGAGCATCTCGGCGGGCATGCCGCTGCCGGTATCGCGCACGCTGACGGTCACTTTCCGTTCGTCTGCCGCGGCGCTGACAAGCAGCTCGCGTGTTTCCGCATCAACCTCCACCAGGGCCTCGATCGCATTCATGACGAGATTGAGGATCACCTGCTGAAGCTGGACACGATCGCCGGCCACCAATGGCAGATCACCCGCCAATTCGGTGCGCAACAAGATCTGGTTCCTGCGGATCTCACTACGGACCAGTTCCAGAACATCGTTGATCGCTTCGACCAGATCAACCGTATCGCGCGAAGGCGACGAGCGCGCCACAAGCCCCCGGACGCGGCCGATGACATCCCCCGCCCGCCCGGCATCGGTTACGATTCGCTCAATGGCTCGGCGAGCTTCGTCATTATCGGGTGGCGTTGCGGAAAGCCATCGCAGTGCAGCATTGCCATTGGCGGCAATCGCAGTGATCGGCTGACTGACCTCGTGGGCTATGGAAGTGCCCAATTCGCCGACGATCATCAGACGCGACATGCGTGCGAGTTCCGATTGCGCCTGTCTCGCCCTGGCATCGAGCATCTCGATCCTGATTGCCAGATAGGTGGTTGCGCCGATCGCCACCAGGCTAAGAGCACTGTTGATCAGGCCTGCTTGCGAAGCGCCATGGCGCGTCAAGAAATAGCTGACGATCGTCAGAACGGCGCATGCGATCCCGACCATCGCGATCGCACCGGTTCGACCGGAATACACCGCCAGCAGGATCACGGAGACATAGAGAACGGCAAAGGCGATCTCCAGATCGGTGATCGTGTCACCGATGAAAATAAGGCCGGCGAGGACTGCGATGCCGAGCCAAAGCAAGGGCATTTCGAAAAGGTATTTCAGAAACTCGCGCCTCATCCCTTGCATCCCTGCATCAGCGTTCCCGCAGCATTGCGTGCAGAAGCTGCAAACTGCCTGACCCGAGGCCCCAAGACAACTGCCGTATTCTCCCGCCCAGCCTCATATGGCATTCCTCGGGCGTGGCGAGAGCTCGGGCCTATATCTGCCCGGCCATCGCAGCTAACGCCGGACACCTATACCGCGCTCGAAGAAACGGCAGCCTCATCAAGCGCGACGGTCATTGTTGTCGTTTCCGGCATAGCGACTGGCGAGGCGCCGTCGCTGACGACGCCGGAGAACGGCAAGGCTTGCCCTGTTGAGACGTGCGGCGCAGCGAAGCAGCCTGCGCGTCTGGCTTGCCGACAGAAATCCGTTGAAGAACAAGCGCGTAGCCGATCGCATGAGCCAATGCGCGCCCCACAGAAGCGCCAGCATATGTGCCAGGCCGATAAAATCCTTCAGCCGCGCTATGCGTGCGCTGAAGCTTCTGTGGGAACGAGAATGGCGGCGCTTTTCCCTGTCTGATCTACCTGGCTTGTTCCTGTTGAGAGCTTCCAGGAAGCGGCCGAGTTCTTCGTTGTCTCTGGGCATGTCAATCCGTCCCGCAGCCAGACAGGCCGCGCGACCGCAGATCGCCAAAGCCGGCGATCTGCTGGATCTCATGCGCTAAGTCCTGCCTTGGCGGCCTATCAAACTAAAAAATGCATTGGGGCCAGTCGCCGCCTCAACCGGCGGCGACCCTTTCGCATCCGTTCCAGCCGTGGGTTTCAACTCGGGTTCTCCAGCGTGAACAGATCGGCATTTTCGTCATAGGCGAAATATTCCGCATAGCGGGCCCAGTTCGTGACGGCCTTGAGGGTGACGTCGGCATAATCCTCCGACATGTAATCCTCCAGCTCGTCGCGAAAGCGCCGTGCGGGCGCGCGATGGGTCGGCCGCTCGTCGAGCACGCGGCGAATGTGCGCGGCCAGCGGCACATAGGTCGCCAGATGCTGCTCGAACAGTCTTTTCCTCTCGTCGACATCGCTGTCTGAGAAACGCAGACCTGGTGCCGTCAGCTTGATGTCACCGCCTTCCAGATCGGCGAAACGCAGAAGCTGCAGCGTTTCCGCAACCGGAAAAAGATCATCGATGCCGAGATGCAGATGGGTGGCCAGCGGCGGCAGGTCGGCCTGCCCGCGGTAGGGCTCGGCGGCGACCGTCTCGATCAGACCGGACATCAGGTTGGTCGACACACGCGGCAGCGCCATCGCGATGCCCGTGCCGGGGAAAAGCCCCTCGCGCGTCGGCGCACCGGTCTTGACCGTCATCCGGGCGTAGATGTCTTCGACCAGCATTCGGAACGCCGGATCGAGGCGGTTGCGCGGCTGCGGCAGATCCACATGGATCTCGGCGATCACGCGACCGGGATTCGATCCGAAGATCAGGATGCGGTCGCACATCAGCACCGCTTCTTCGATATTGTGCGTCACCATGAGCACCGACTCGATCGGCATCCGGCCTTCGCACCACAGATCGAGCAGATCGGTGCGAAGCGTTTCCGCCGTCAGCACGTCGAGCGCCGAAAAGGGCTCGTCCATCAGCAGAACCTTCGGCCGGACGACGAGTGCCCGAGCAAGACCGACACGCTGGCGCATGCCACCCGACAGTTCCTTCGGATAGGCGCTTTCGAAACCGTCGAGGCCGATGAGGTCGATGGCGGCGAGCGCACGCTTGCGCCGCTCGGACGCCGCAACGCCTTGCGCCTCCAGGCCGAGCTCGACATTTTGCAGCACGGTCAGCCAGGGAAAGAGCGCAAAGCTCTGGAAGACCACGGCAACATCCGAGTTGGGGCCGACGACCGGCCGGCCCGCGAAGGTGATGTCGCCCCTGCTCGGGCGGATCAAGCCCGCAATCGCACGCAAGAGCGTGGACTTGCCGGAACCGGAGCGACCAAGCAGCCCCACGATTTCATTGGGATAGAGCTGAAGATCGACGTTCTCGAGCACGACAAGCGAGCCGGAAGCCCCCTTGTCGTAGGTCTGGCACACCTGCTTGGCGAGAACCAGCGGTGCGTTCTTTGCAATATCGTTCTTCTTGGAGATGACAGCGTTTTCCATGTTCGGTTCTCCGATCTGAATTTAATCGAGGCGCATGCGGCGTTCAGCGTAGACGTAGAGCGGCCGCCAGAGCGTTCTGTTGAAGAGCGTGACGAAGATCGACATGACGACGATGCCGAGGATGACCCGCGGAAAATCGCCCGCTTCCGTCGCCTTTGCGATGTATGATCCAAGCCCGAAGGCTTCGAGTTTCGTGTTTCCCCAGCTCGCCAGTTCAGCGACGATGCTCGCGTTCCAGGAGCCGCCGGAAGCCGTCAACGCTCCAGTGACGTAGTAGGGGAATATTCCCGGCAGTATCACGCGCCGCCACCAGGTCCACGAGCGCAGCCGGTAGACCGAGGATACCTCCCGCAGATCGGTGGGAAATGCGCTCGCCCCGGCGATCACGTTGAACAGGATGTACCATTGCGTGCCGAGCACCATCAGCGGCGACAGCCAGATGTTCGGGCTGGCACCCGTCGCAACGATGGCAACCACCGCGACGGGAAAGAGCACGTTTGCCGGAAACGCCGCCAGGAATTGGGCCAGCGGCTGCACCCGCTCCGCAACGGCCGGGCGAAGTCCGATCCACACGCCGATCGGAACCCAGATGACACTCGCGACCGCAATGAGAACGACGACACGAATGAGCGTCAGGAACCCGCCGGCGAAAGCAATCCAGACATCGCCCCAGGAAAGCGTCTGGCTGAGATAGGATACCGCATCCCAGACACTCCAGGCGCCAACGACGGCGATCAGGGCATACCAGGCAAGGTCGATAGCCCAGCTGACGGCATGTTGCTCGTCCCCCTTCTTTGCGACGGCCCGCGACATGGGCAACAGCCGCATGAGCATCAGTCGGCCCCACACGGCGGCAATCGGGGTGGTGACATATTTCAGCAGGCGCGTGCGACGGATCAGCGAATAGACCCAGGAACGCGGCTTCTGCTGTCCGGCCGTCTGCTCGAAGCGAAACTTGTCTGCCCAGGCAACGATCGGGCGGAAGAGCAGCTGATCGTAGAGGAGGATGACGACCGCCATGGCAAGTACAGCCCAGCTTACGGCGGCAAAATCCTGCTTGTCGATGGCAACCGCCAGCCACGAGCCGAGCCCGGGAAGCTGCACGGTGGTATTGCCCACCGTAATCGCTTCGGACGCAACCACGAAGAACCAGCCGCCGGACATCGACATCATCGTATTCCAGACGAGGCCAGGTGCGGCAAAGGGAGCCTCCAGCCGCCAGAAACGCTGCCAGGTCGAAAGGCCAAAACCCCGGCTGACCTCATCGAGATCGCGCGGAACCGTCCGCAACGACTGATAGAAGGAGAAGGCCATGTTCCATGCCTGACTGGTGAAGATCGCGAAGATCGACGCACATTCGGCCCCAAGCTGGCTTCCTGGGAAAAGACCCATGAAGAAGGTGACGGTGAAGGTCAGAAAACCCAGCACCGGAACAGATTGCAGAATGTCGAGAGCCGGAATGATGATCTTCTCGGCACGGCGGCTCTTCGCGGCAAGCGTTGCAACGACGAAGGTGAAGATGAGGGAGGCAACGATGGCCGCCATCATGCGCAGGGTCGTACGCAGCGCATATTCGGGCAGATAGGCCGGGTCGAGCGACAGCGGTGCCGTGGACAGACCGGCGAGCGGCGCGCGCATCTCCGCTACGCCGTGAAGTGTGAGATAGGCGACAGCTGCAATGAAGGCGAATGCGGCGAGGTCATAGCCATTCGGCAGAATACGTGCACCGGCCAACGCAGCAACGGCACTACGCTCGCGTCGATCGTTAGCAAGGAAAACCATGTAATAACCCTTTGAGAACAGGATGTTATCAACTAGGGCGCGGCCGTGGGGCGCTGCATTCGCGACGCCACACGGTGCGCTTGTTTGAAGGAGGACGCTTATGCCGCCTGGCGACTGCCGTCCTCGTCGAGAACTGGTCCGCCCTCGGTCGTCCAGAAGCACTCCAGCTTCCCGGTATGGGAATTGGTGTGCCAGACGGCGATCAGGCGCGGACGCTGCGAAGACAGCGAATGTCCAGCCGGACGGATACCGGTCGAAACGGCGAAAGCGTGCGGGGCGGAAAACTTGGTTGCGAACCTACGTCCGCGGAAAAGAACGATGTTGTTCATGGCTCACCTCCTCGGCCCACCTGACGGCAGATCCGGGGGAGAGCTGGACAGGCTAGGCCCGACCGACGCTCGCCCGGCGAATGCCGGCAGCGGTCCAGGTTGTTGCGATGACCGTCCGGATGCGGCACGACGCCGCAGCCGGACAGCGACTAGGGTAGCTGTCCATTGGTTTCTTAATCTGTTGGTTTCATCAGCCTTCGCATCACGTTGCGAAGACATCGCCGTATTGTCACAACCACCGAGAGCGGTCAATCAGGCGATGGTGCACCGCCATTATACCAAAGTATATGCAGCACGATCTCGATGACCGGCAGCTTGGCGGGGAGCAATAAAAACCCTGTCTTTAAAGCCGGTTAGCGACTTTCGCCCTGGCCCAGTATGTGGGGCACCGCAGCCCTTGGCCCTGCAGTGTGGATCAATTTACCGATCAGTCAAACTAAAGACACTTCCCGACAAACCCGTCGCCGGAGCGACATTGGAAATGGAGCCGGGAAACTAAGCTTTTGTGCAACAATAACTTTCAAAATAGAGAAACAAAATTAGTTCAGTTGCAAATATTCATACCTTGCATCAGAAATATATAATCGATTCCACTGTCATCTTGGCGTTTATCTAGGCGGAATCACCGAAACGCCGGAAGACGACGGTCGTTATATATCTAAAGCAATATAGATGGCGCGATGAATTTTTTACTGAGAACTTTTGGTGAAATCGCTCTTCTGGATAGCGACGAACGCCAAATAGCATTCCCGAAAAAGGCACTTCTGATTATTGCCTATCTGCTCGCGAGCGATAGCAAATCCGTCAGCAGGACAAGCATGGCGCGATTTCTTTGGGGCGAAGGTGACTTGGCAAATTCATTGGCCAACCTTCGCAAGCTCGTTTCCCGTATCAAGAGCCGGCAATCGGACCTGAGCGCCGAATTTCTGACCTTTGACGATACCGATATCCACCTTGTGAGTGGCTCGCTTGCGAGCGATACTATCCCGACACGCGCAAGCACGCCCAAGAATCCGGCCGAGAACCTGGCCTTCCTGACGAAGGCCTTGCAGTTAAAATTTCTGGAAAGGGCGAACTGTCAAAGCAGGCCCTTTGTCGATTGGCGAGCGGGTGAAAGAAAGCGGCATCTCGCCATGCTGAAGGAAACGCTGGATGCCGCGGTAAAGCTTCCGGTCGCAGCCGGCGATATCGCCGTCGTCAAGGAGGCAGCTCTCCTTCTTTTCGAAACCGAGCCGCAAGACGAGATCGCCCATCGTATACTGCTGAGGGCATTTGACGTCGAAGGCGGCCTCGAACAGCTCAAACGCATATTTGCGCGGCGCAAGGATCTCATTTCATCATGGTCGGCAACCTCGCCGGCGTTGCCTCGCTCTCCAGCGTCAGCCGCTTCCGCACACTCGGCCGCGGTATCGGAGCAGGATGCTGCGGCGCGGACCATCCTGCGCATACCACGTCTCGCCTTGCTGCCGCCCGGAAACGACAGTCCTGATGGCGCGGCGACCATGATCGCGGCCTCGTTGATCGAAGACATCACCCTCGGCTTCTGCGCCCTGCACAGTTTGCGCGTGATCGCCCCCTACTCCGCCATTCAGATCGGGCGCCAAAGCGACGATCAAGGCGCGCTTTTCGAGCGATACAACATCAACTATGTGCTGGAGACCCGATTGAGCGGGCCGAATGACGACCTCTCGCTCTTTACGCAGCTCATCTCTTTGCCGGGCAGCGAGGTCCTATGGGCCGAACGTTTCAACTTCGGCAGGCTGGATCTTGCACACAACAAGCGCGAAATCTCGCGGCAGATCGTGCTCGCCGCCACCGCTGAGGTCGAGCGTCATGAGATGACGCGCGCATATTTCAGGCACAACCCGGCTGCCTACCATCAATATCTCGTCGGCCAGCAATATCTCCATCTTTTGAGCCTGCCGAACATGCGGCGCGCCCGCAAGGAGCTGAAAGCAGCCTTGTTGGAGAGCGCCGATTTTGCACCGGCACTCAGCTCCGTCGCCCGCACCTATTCCAAGGAATGGCTGCTGACTGCGTGCGGTGACGACGAACTGCTGAAATTGGCAGAGGATTTTGCGGTGCGCGCCATCTTAGTTCGCAGCGACTTGTCCGACGGCTATCGCGAACTCGGCGTCGCCAAACTCTTTCGAGGAGCGATCGACGAAAGCGTTGAGGCGCTGGAAGTAGCGGAAACCCTCAGCCCACATCATGCTGACGTCATCGCCGATCACGCGGACACGCTGGTCCACTTCTCCAGACCCGGTCTGGCTCTGGAAAAAATCCAGCGTGCGATGAACCTCAATCCCATAAACCCGGATTCCTATATCTGGACGGCCGCTGGCGCCAACTATGCTCTCGGCCAGTTCCAGACAGTACTCGACTATATCAACCAGATGGCCGATCCAAGCCTGGCAGACAGGCTTGCGGCGGCAAGCTGGGCGATGCTGGGCCATCGGGACGAGGCGCGTATGCTCGTGCGCCGTGTCCGCGAGACCAATCCTGATTTCGATGTCGACAGATGGCTGTCGCTCGTTCCGGTCAAGGAGCAATGGCACAAAGATCTCTATCGGGAAGGCCTGAAAAAGGCGGGATTTTGAATGGTGGCGCAAACCCTGCCCTGTCCGTAAAGCAGTAGGCTATTGCGCCGGCCGACAGATTCTGGAAGGCGTCGAGGGAATCCACGTAGAAAACCGCACGATGTCACGCACCAACACAAGATCTTCGTCACGTCCGGAAACGATCAGTACTCGGCGGACTTTCGCGCCATTGATACGCATTTCCTTATTCTCGAAGCGCTGTTGGCAGGCGATCTCCTGTGCTTCCTCGTAGAATTTGATGGTCTACTTAAAAGAGTCCGGTGCGGCACAGAGCCGGAAAACCATGTCGGTGACACGCATGGGCATGGCCGCGGCACCACAGCCATTCATCAATCGGCGGAGTGAGTATCCGGCCGCCGGCAGTGCCAGACGGACAACGACCCCGGTGGCCCGGCGACAATCGCGCCCGGCGCAAGCCCCTTTGCAACCTGTTCGAGATGTATGATGGTGCTACGCGACAGCCAATTCGAAATCACCAACAAGGAAAGTCGACAGCCTTGATTACTTTACGTGCCGAGATGCCCGCGGATATCGATAGGATTCGAGAAGTCACCACCGCTGCCTTCGAGGGTGTGGAGCACAGTTCCGGCACCGAGGCTGCGATCATCGACGCGCTGCGAACCGCCGGCGAGCTGACCCTTTCCCTCGTCGCTCTCGATAATGGCGAGATTATCGGCCATGTCGCCTTCTCGCCCATCACCATCGAATCCGGAGCGGAAGAATGGTTCGGCCTAGGCCCGGTATCGGTCCGGCCGGACCGGCAGGGCCAGGGCATCGGAAGGCAGTTGATCACGAGCGGATTGGCTCAGCTGAAAACCCAAGGCGCCAACGGCTGCGTCGTTCTCGGCGATCCCCGCTATTATGCCCGCTTCGGCTTCACCAACGACCTTGCCCTGCGATATGCTGACGTACCCGCGGAATACTTTCAGCGGATCGTGTTCAAGGGAGCGTCACCAGCTGGCGCTGTTGCATATCATACAGGGTTTGACGCAGCCTAAACAGGCAACGACCACCCCCTTGGGCCTCCGCTCGAAACGACGGCGATCGGATGAAGCGCGAGACTATCAAGCCGCTCCTTCCAGAAGTCGCTCCCAGAAAGTAGACGCTCTCTTGGTCTAACTCGGTTACCGAGATTCTCGTCGATATCCAAAGAACAAGTCCCGTCAGGGGTCGCCTGCCGGCCCATTACGAATCCTGGCGATGGCGCCGTTTTCGTTCGTCCATGCAAGCAAACAGAATCAAGAATGGCTGATCCCTCATGATTCGTGCGCGCTTCGCAAAAGTTGGACAGGATTTCCGCCAATTCCCGGACAGCAGTTTCACTAAAGTCCGGACAGATTGACGAGGTTGGTCCTCGGCAG
>NZ_JBIVYI010000005.1:0-518298 GCF_044769665.1 Rhizobium sp. NPDC090279
GCCGCGCCAGAATGGCCCGGCTTCAACGCCAGCAGTGGCGGCTAGACCGAGCATGCACTAACATTAAGCCCGGATCACCCCATGGGGGCAGACCATGCCGGCGGCCACCCTTACCACAACTTGATGGAGATCGCTCTGCCATGTCAGCAAGTTTTGGTTCGGAGGTCAGCGGATAATTAATGCCTTACTCTCAATATTAGAGCCCGATGTATTAAGCGAATTTCCTGCTTGGTAAATCGACATCAACAGAGCTTGAGATCCGGACGGTCTGGCTAGTGAGCTCATCCAAACTCGATCTTGCTGGCCTAAAACTTCATAATTTCCCTAATTGAAAGGAAAAGGCCCGCCGAAGCGGGCCTCTTGTTCAAAGAATCTTCGCCAGAAAATTCTTTGTGCGATCCATCTGCGGATTTGAGAAAATCTCCTTGGGGGCGCCTTCCTCAAGGATCTGGCCATGATCCATGAAGATCACGCGATGGCCGACCTCGCGGGCAAAGCCCATTTCGTGGGTGACGACGACCATCGTCATGCCTTCTCGCGCCAGATCATTCATGACCTGCAGCACTTCGCCCACCATCTCGGGGTCGAGCGCCGAGGTCGGCTCATCGAAGAGCATGACGTCAGGCCCCATCGCCAGCGCGCGCGCGATGGCGACACGCTGCTGCTGACCGCCGGAAAGCTCGTCGGGATAATTCGCTTCCTTTCCGGTGAGTCCGACTTTCGCCAGCAATTCGCGCGCCACGCGGTTGGCTTCGTCAGGCGCGACTTTCTTGACCTTGCGCGGACCGATCGTGATGTTTTCCAGGATCGTCAGATGCTTGAAGAGATTGAACTGCTGGAACACCATTCCAACATGCTGGCGCAGCTTGTGGATGTTGGTCTTGTGATCGGTCAGCATCATTCCGGCGATTTCGATGTCGCCGCTGGTGGGCGTTTCCAGTCCGTTCAGGCAACGCAGGAAGGTGCTCTTGCCGCTTCCCGACGGTCCGATGACGACGACGACCTCATTGTTCTCCACATGCGTGGTGATGCCTTTGAGGATCTCATGATGCCCGAAGGATTTGTGAAGCTCTTTAACGCTTATCAACTTGAAGCCTCCTCTCAATGTAGGACGAGCACTTCGACAGGGAGAAGATCATGATGAAATACAGCACCGCGACGAAACCCCATATCGTGAAGGATGCGAAGGTTTCGGCTATCACGATCTCGCCCTTGTAGACCAGTTCGGCAATGCCGACCGGCGCCAGCAGCGAGGTGTCCTTGATCGTCTGGGCCGCCTGGTTGACCAAAGGCGGGATCATGCGCTTGAAGGCCTGCGGCAGAACGATGTAGCGCATCGTCTGAAAGCCGGTCATCGCAATGCTTGCCGCAGCTTCCTTCTGCCCCCGGTCAACGCCGAGAATGCCGGCTCGGACGATCTCGGTGACGTAAGCGCCCTCGTTGAGGCTGAGGGTGAGAGCGGCTGCGAGGATAGGATAGGTGAGCTGTCCGAACCATGCGTTGACTGGCAGGATTGCCGGCAGTCCGAGCACTATGAAGAAGAGTTGGACCAGCAAAGGCGTTGATCTGAAAATCTCGACATAGGCTGTGGCGATCCATCTCAGCGGCGCAACCTTCGAAAGACGCATAAGCGCCGCAACCAGTCCGATGATGACCATCAGAATGATAGCGACGATCGAATATTCGATCGTCAGGAGCAGACCGTTGAGGATCACAGGTAAATTTTGCCAGATGGCGTCCATGAACCGTGCCTTGTTTGTTTCTTTTATCTATCGGAGGACTGATGTCGCTGCGCCGCGCAAGTATGCGCCGCGCAGCCTACGGATCAATCACAGTACTTTCGGTAAGCCTCGAATATCTTCGGCCGATATTATTCCGAAAGTGCGACCTTCGCCGGATCGAGCACGTCGTTGACCTCGCCGCTCGTATCGCCGCCAAAATACTTCACGAAAAGCTGATGGTACTCACCGCTTTTCCTGATCTTGGCCAGTCCGTCATTGATCTTGTTGACGAGTTCGGGTTTCGTCTTGCTAAGGGCGATGCCATAATATTCGCCTGTCAGCAGCGGCCCGACGGTCTGCACGCCGGCGTGCTTGGCCTTGAAGTCGATGTTGACGGGGTTGTCGAAGATGACCGCATCCGCGCCGCCCGTCATAAGCGCCTGATAGGCCGCGTCGATGCTCTGGAACTGCTTGATGTAATCGGACGAGACGCCGTGACCTGTCAGGTAATCGACCGAAGACGTTGCCTTCTTGGTGGCGACGACATGGCCCTTGAGATCATCGAAGCTTTTGATATCGGAGTCTGTCTTCACCAGAACCGATAGGCCGGACTTGTAATACGCGTCGCTGAAATTCGCGTTCTGTAACCGGCTGGCCTTGATCGTGATGCCCGCAACGGCCGCATCGATCGAGCCGGCCTGCAAGCTCGGAATGAGCCCGTTGAACGGCAGGGTTTTCAGAGTGACCGTCATGTTCTCGGCCTTGGCGATCGCATTGATCATGTCAATGTCGAAGCCGGTGACGACGCCGTCCTTCTCGGTTTCGAAGGGCGGGAAAGTGGTATCAGCACCGACGACGATGCTGGTTGCCGCATCCTGAGCGATGGCAACGGAAGTTCCACAAATGGTGGTTGCAAGACCGGAAGCCACTGTGGCGACCAATACGATAAGTGCTTTGCTTTTCAAGGGGGCTCTCCTTCTGACGGGAGATCATGCACTGAGGCCGCCACAACCCTTCAGATAGCGCGTAGCCTTAGACTGCAAGCTTCTCCCGAGGGCCATATTCAACGACAATGTTTCCGGGTCAAGGGTTGAGCTGTAACATTTTGGTTGGGAATGACACCGCGAAGCAGGGATACTGTCTGCAATATGATCCATTCTTCATGAAACCGGTGCGGGAAATTGGGCCGCCTGCCGTTGACCCCATCCTTAAAGCTTGTTTGACCTTTTTCCTGCACTCTGGTCGCCATTACCTTGACGCAGGCGATCATGAACCAGAAATCCCAGGAACTGCTGCTTTCCATCGTTGCCCCCTGCCACAATGAGGAGGAGGGGCTGAGGGAATTTTGCCGGCGGGCGGAGGCGACGGCGCGGAGTATCGCCGGCGAAGCCTTCGAGATCGTCCTGGTGGATGACGGGTCCACGGACGCCACCTGGGAGGTCATCGCCTCGATTGCGACGGAGGTGCCGCAGGTGCTCGGCGTGCGCCTCATGCGCAACCACGGCCACCAGCTTGCCGCCACCGCCGGTCTTGCCGCCTCGCGCGGCGAGCGGGTGCTGCTCATCGACGCCGATCTTCAGGACCCGCCGGAACTGCTGCTCATGATGATGCCGATCATGGATCGCGGCGCCGATGTCGTCTATGGCCAGCGTGTACGCCGGCAGGGGGAGAGCTGGTTCAAGCTCGCCTCGGCCTCGCTCTTCTATCGGTTGTTGTCGCGGCTCGCCTCGGTGACGATCCCGCGTGACGTCGGCGATTTCAGGCTGATGCGGCGCCGCGTCGTCGATATTCTGCTGGCAATGCCGGAGCGGGATCGCTTCATTCGCGGCATGGTAAGCTGGATCGGCGGGCGGCAGGTGCCGTTGCCTTACGAGCGTGACGCGCGCTTTGCCGGCACGACCAAATATCCGCTGCGCAAGATGATCAATTTCGCGCTCGACGCCATCACCAGCTTTTCCACCGTGCCGTTGCGCATCAGCACCTGGCTCGGCCTTGCCAGCGCCGGCTGCGCCGCCTTGTTGCTGCTTTACACGCTCATCCGCTGGTTTGCAGGCGAGACGATCGTCGGCTGGTCGAGCATCATGGCGGCCATTGCCGCGTTCAGCGCCATCCAGCTCATCTGCATCGGCATCATCGGCGAATATGTCGGCCGCCTGGTGCAGGAGAACAAGCGGCGGCCGATGTTCATGATTGAAAGCCTGCTGCAGGGCGGCCGATCGCTCGATATTCCCGGCGGCTTTTCCGAGCTGGATGCCGCGGGCAAACGACAGGCGCTCGACGAGGCCCTGCATGGCCGCGCCGAAGCGGCTGACGATGCGGAGCGGGTGAGGGCGGTCCGCTGATGCCGCAAGGTTTTGCAACGTCGCCGTCGGCCGAGAAGGTGGCCGTTTCCGACACCGCGCCCGCGCGTGAAACAGTTGATGCTGACACCGCCATCGTCAGGCAGAGGCCAGGCATCGCGATCGCCGCCTTCCTGATCCTGGTTGCCATTTTCGTCACCATCTTCAAGTTCCCGCCGATCCTCGACTATCCGAACCATTATGCGCGTATGTGGCTGCTGGCCGGCGGCATCGACACGCCGCCGTTTCGTGAGATCTATGCGCTCGACTGGAACAGGACGTTCACCAATGTCGGCATCGATCTCGCCGCCTATTGGCTGGGGCCATTGATCGGTGTTTCGCTGCTGGCGCGCAGCCTGCTCTTCCTGGCGATCGTGCTGCCGCCGCTCGGCGCGATAGCGCTGCACCGGCGCCTGCATGGCGGCGGCTATTACTGGCAGATCGGCATATTGTATTTCGCCTGGTGCGCGACGCTGATCGGCGGCTTCATCAATTTCCAGATCGGGCTCGGCATGGCGCTATTCTTCGCGACAGTCGATCATATTCTGCAGTCCCGCAATCCCGCTATACTGTTCGGCTGGCGTCTGCTGGCGGGCCTGCTGCTCACCGTCATGCATCTCTTTTCGCTGGGCTTCTACCTGGCGCTTGTCTGCGGGCTTGAGTTTTCGCCGACGGCGGTAGCCTTGAGATCGCCTCGCGACTTGCTGCGCCTGTGCGGCAGGCTTCTGGTTGCGATGCTTGGTTGCACCTTGCCGGCGATCTGCCTTTTCCTTTATCAGCCTGTCTTGCCGGGCGGTGGCGGCAGTCTCGACGCATCCTGGAACAATTCGATCCTTCTGATCCTGGCGAACATGATGTCAGCGCTCTGGAGCTATGCGTTGTTGGCCGACATGCTGTTCCTCATGCCGTTGATACTGGTCTGTACCTATGCTGTGCGTACGCGCCGTCTGAGCCTCCATGCCGGCATGGCGGTTACGGCCGCGGGTCTTTTGCTTCTGTCCTGCGTCGTGCCGCGCCATATGCTTGGAACCGGCTGGATCAGCTGGCGCTTTCCGATCATGACGGCGCTCACCGCCATGGTGATGCTCTGCCCTCTGCCTCGCCTGCCGCGTCGTCAGGCTTTTGTTGTCATGCTGGTGCTGTCTACCGTCGTATTGGGCAGAACGGCCTGGATCGGCGTCAATTGGTGGCAAGGGGAAGCCGATGCCGCCGACGTCAGCACTGTCCTGGCTGCGGTGCCCGAAGGCGCGGCCGTCCTGCCGGTCATGCGGCAGCAGAGCGAACATGGCTTTGCGGATCATCGCTACTTCGCGTGGAATCAGGATACATTCCGGCATTTGCCGACGCTTGCCGTCCCCTATGCCCATGCCTTTGTGCCGACGCTTTTTACCGCCAAGGGTAAGCAGCCGTTGACTGTGTTGCCGCCCTGGAGCGACATCGCCGTGCCGGAAGGCAATCTCTTCTCCATAAGCGTGCTGGATTGCCCGGATGAGATCAAGGCCGTCAGCGGCATCGCGCCCTATCTCAACGACTGGCGGCGCCGCTTCGATTTTGTCCTGCTCGTCAATGCGGATGTCGAGGATCGCTTTGGCGGCGTGGTTCCGCAAGGCGTACGGCTGGTCGCCGAAACGCCGTTTGCGAAACTTTATGCTGTCGACAAGGCCTTTGTTCCGGCTGCCGATGCACCTCCGTCAAAAAGCTGCGCCGAACTCGCCGCCGCAAACGGCTGATGCCTGGGAACACAACAGGCAGCCTTTGCGTGGCCGCCTGCTGGCATTGTTCCGTGTGAAGCTTTGGCCTCAGCTCGCCTTTTCCGGCGGAGCGAGCAGTTCGGCGCAGTAGGACGGGCCGCTGACACCAGGCTGGTCGCCGAGGATATGGACCGAGCGGATCTCATAGCTCTGGTTGGTGACGATGTCGGCCTTGCAGCTGAGAGAACGCTTGCCGCTCTTCTTGCCGTCCTTGGTAACGATGGTGACGTTCTTGTAGCCGCCGCGCCAGGTGTAGACGCGATTGCCGCTTTCGTCGCGGTCGGAGATCGGCGGACCGTAGGCTGCGAAGAAGCGGCCTGCAGACTGGCCCTGCCAGCGATCCTGAACGGGATTTTTTGCAAGCAGCGGAAGGGCTGCCGTCGTTGTCGTCGTGGTGCTGCAGCCGGCCAGCGCCAGCAGCAGTCCAGCCGCGGTAATCATGCGGATATTCATCGTGTCGTCCTTGAGCTTCTGTCACGCATTCGGTCGCGGAAAAGCCGTGCTGTCCCACGACGTTTCCACCTGTCCCGCATAGGGCTTTAGCGCCAAAGCCGGCAAAAGAAAATTCCCATCCGCGTGTACAAGCTGGATTTTACTCGATCTGTTGCGTCTTTTGCACGCCGGCCTTTTCGACCGCCGTTTCCTGCCGATTTTCTAGGCAGATGCAGCTGTAATCTTTTCGTCAAAAATCAAACGCTTTTTTTGAAATTGGTGCTTGTACATCAAAAATGGCTGGTCTATAGAAGCGCCGCTGGTCACGGAGTGTAGCGCAGTCTGGTAGCGCACCACGTTCGGGACGTGGGGGTCGAGTGTTCGAATCACTCCACTCCGACCAGCTTAAAACACTGATCTTCCTCCCGAAAAATCTCCGATCAAAAATATTGTCTACCCGTGCTGCGCAAGGTCCGGCTGCGTTTGCGCCTCGCTGTGCCGGTTGCCCAAGGCCAGGCCTGTGTGTGGTTTTGGTGAAACTTCTTGTGGCGGAGGGCCATTCCCGACGGCCGCCGGTCGAGATCCAAACCGCGCCTTGGCGATGCTTTTACAAAACCGGCTCTTTTTGTCGCCCGAAGCACCATATACAAGGAAGAGGGACGTGCATCCGACTCATGGAGGAGTTCGGTTGGCAGGTGCTTGAGCGGAGTAGCGGAATGGATCTTGTTGACGGGGTGGCCAGATTGGCTGGGGAGGCGTTTGTGGGTCGACGGCAGCGTTGTGGCACTTTGCGTGGAGATGCCGTCGGGAAGAAATTGGGGCTCGCCACCGGTTTTGGCGTGCTGGCGTTGAGCGCCGCATTTCTCCTGGGTTCGAGCAGCGATGCCCTGCGCGCCGCCGATTGCGGCAATGTCGCCGGCCCCGGGCTTGATTGGAGCGGCTGCAGCAAGACCAACATCATGCTGCAGACCAGTGATCTGCATGGCGCCAATCTCGCGGGCGCTCATTTCGACAGCACCGATCTGAGCGATGCCAACCTGACTTCCGCGAACCTCGAAAAGGCAACCCTGGTGCGTGCCTGGCTGAAGAATGCCAAGGCCGACGGCGCCAACTTCGCCAAGATCGAGGCATATCGTTCCGATTTCACTAACGCCTCCGCCAACGGCACGTCCTTTGCCAATGCCGAGCTGCAAAGGGCCGAATTTGCCGGCGCTCAGCTGAAGGATGCCGATTTTCAGAAGGCCGAACTCGGGCGCGCCGATTTTGACAAGGCGGTGCTGACGGGCGCGAATTTCTCCTTCGCCAATCTTTCGCGCGCGACGCTGAACGGTGCGGTGATAGACGGGGCGACCTCCTTCGGTGGCGCCTTCATGTATCTGACGCGCATCGAGGGGCTCGATCTGTCGAAGGCAAGCGGTCTGCAGCAGGCGCAGGTCAATCTGGCTTGCGGCGACAATACGACCATATTGCCATCCTGGCTGAAGGCGCCGTCCGGCTGGCCTTGCCCGCCTGACGATAAGGACTGATAGTCTCTCCGAGACAGGAATTTCGAAAGACCAAGCCCATGTTCGTAGAAAAGTCGATCCGACACGACAGCAAGCGCGAATTCTATCGCGAGCTTGCCGATCAGCTGAAAGCCCTGCTGGACGGCGAGCACGATCCGATCGCCAACGCCGCCAATACCTCCGCATTGATCTTCCAGATGTTGCCAGACCTCAACTGGGCCGGCTTCTATTTCCTGCGGCAGCTGGACGGGCTTGTGCTTGGCCCGTTTCAGGGCAAGCCGGCTTGCGTGCGCATAGCCGTCGGCCGCGGCGTCTGCGGGACGGCGGTCGAAAGGGCGCAGTCGATCCTGGTCGAGGATGTGCATGCGTTCCCGGGGCACATCGCCTGCGATGCCGCTTCGCGATCGGAGCTGGTCGTGCCGCTCTTTCGCAATGGGAAGGTCTTCGGCGTCATCGATCTCGACAGCCCGCTTCCCGGCCGGTTCGATAGTGACGATCAGGCTGGCGTCGAGGCGCTCGCCGTAATTTATGCCGGCTCATATGAAACGGATTGGTAAGGCGCGGGAGGCACAGGGCGTCACGCAGTCGTGATCGATATGGCAAAGCGATCGCGCGATGCCTATATTGGCTCTGCAAACACTCCCTTAGCGCTGATCGAGCTTCATCCGGCCCTCTCTCGTCCTGCCAAAGGACCTCGGCCAAGCTCGAAATGCGTGCCGAGGGGCAAGGAGAACAACAATGGGCAAATACAGCAAGACGGCAGAGGCTATAGCCAAGCTTACCCCCGAGCAGTATCGCGTGACGCAGCAGAGCGGCACGGAACGTCCCGGCTCCGGCGAACATCTCTACAACAAGCAGTCGGGCATCTATGTCGACATCGTCTCGGGCGAGCCGCTTTTTGCCTCCGCGGATAAGTTCGATTCCGGCTGCGGCTGGCCGAGCTTCACCAAGCCGATCGAGCCCGCCAATGTCAGCGAGCTGACGGACATGTCGCATGGCATGGTGCGCGTCGAAGTGCGCTCGGCCGGTGGTGACAGCCATCTGGGCCATGTCTTCCCGGATGGTCCCATCGATCGCGGTGGCCTGCGCTATTGCATCAATTCCGCCTCCCTCCGCTTCGTGCCACGTGACCGCATGGAAGCAGAGGGCTATGGTGCCTACATCGATCAAGTGGAGGATGTAAGATGACAACGGAACGTGCAGTTCTCGCCGGCGGTTGCTTCTGGGGCATGCAGGATCTCATCCGCCGCTACAACGGCGTCATCTCGACGCGCGTCGGCTACAGCGGCGGCGATGTCCGCAACGCCACCTACCGCAACCACGGCACCCATGCCGAGGCGATCGAGATCATTTTCGATCCGCAGAAGATCAGCTTTCGCGATCTGCTGGAATTCTTCTTCCAGATCCACGATCCGAGCACGCGCAATCGCCAGGGCAACGATGTCGGCATGAGCTATCGCTCGGCGATCTTCTATACCAGCGAGGAGCAGAAGCAGGTCGCGCTCGATACGATCGCCGATGTCGACGCTTCCGGCCTGTGGCCCGGCAAGGTCGTTACCGAGGTCGCACCGGTCGGCGATTTCTGGGAAGCCGAACCGGAGCACCAGGATTATCTGGAGCGCTATCCGAACGGCTATACCTGCCATTTCGTCCGGCCCGGCTGGAAGCTGCCGCGCCGGCATGCCGACGCAGCGCAGCGCGCGGCGTCCTGAGGCAGGGAGCGGTCCAATCGACCGGCTGAAACCCTATCTCGGCACGTGGGATGTGAAGCGCCGGATCATCGACCGCTTCAATCGTGCCGTGATCACCTTCGAAGGACAGGCGTTCGTAACGCCTGTCCAGTTCGAGGAGCATGGCGACACGCGCAGCGATCACGCGACGCTCAGAAGCAGTCGCACCTATCGGCTCGATGATGATGTGGCCGAGACGCTCATTGTCCGTTTCCCCAGCCTTGCAGAATTCATTCGTATCGACGGCAGCGCATCTCAGCGTGTCGTTCATCACTGCGGCCCCGATCTCTATCGGGGCCGGCTCTTCTTTCGAGGGCATGATGCCTGGGCTGAGGTGTGGCATGTACGCGGGCCCAGGAAGCACTATCTGAGCCTCGCGCACTATCGACGTGCCTAGTCCTTATTGGGCCAGCCGCCGTCTTGCCTGTACTCCCCTGGCCAAATCCTCCAGCGTGCGGATGGAGGTCTGCCAGTCGATGCAGCCGTCGGTGATGCTTTGGCCATAGACCAGCGGCTTGCCGGGAACGAGATCCTGGCGGCCGGCGATGAGGTTGCTTTCCATCATCATGCCCTTGATGCGTCGGTCGCCCGCTGAGACCTGCTCCGCGACCGAGGTGACCACCAACGGCTGGTTTTCCGGATTCTTGCTGCTGTTGGCATGGCTGGCATCGATGATGATGCGCGGCTCGAGCCCGACTTTCAGTGCCTGTTCGGCGGTCGCCTGGACACTGGCGGCATCGTAGTTCGGCTGCTTGCCGCCGCGCAGGATGACATGACAATCCTCGTTGCCGCGTGTCGAAGCGATCGCGGCGAGACCCTCCTTGGTCACAGCCGGGAAATGATGTGGCTGCGAAGCGGCGATGATGGCATCGAGCGCAATCCGCACATCGCCATTCGTCCCGTTCTTGAAGCCGACAGGGCAGGAGAGACCGGATGCCAATTGGCGGTGCACCTGGCTTTCGGTTGTCCTTGCGCCGATCGCGCCCCAGCTGACCAGATCGGAGATATATTGCGGCGTGATCGTATCGAGATATTCGCAGCCGGCCGGCAGTCCGATTTCGTTGACATCGACCAGAAGCTTCCGTGCGATGCGCAGGCCTTCCTCGATGCGGTAGCTGCCGTCAAGGTGCGGATCGTTGATCAGACCCTTCCAGCCCACAGTGGTCCGTGGCTTCTCGAAATAGACCCGCATGATGATTTCGAGATCGTCGGCGAACCGGTCGCGCTGTTCCTTCAGCCATGCCGCATACTCGCGTGCGGCATCCGGATCATGGATGGAGCAGGGGCCTATGACGACGATCAGCCGGTCGTCCTCATCGCGGAGGATATTATGCACGGCATTGCGTGCCTCGGTGACGGTTGTCGTCACGGCGGCGTCGCGGGGGATCTCGTCTATGATCCGAGAGGGCGGCGTCAGCGCCGTGATTTCGACAATACGCAAATCATCAGTGGAATTCAGCACGGTATCGGTTCCTTGTGAGGTCATACCGCGGCGACAAAAAAAGCCGCCAGGTAGACTAGCGGCTGTTCGGTCCTTGGTGTCGCGTCGATTTTAACTACGCACAGGCCCGCCTCCGCTGAAAGCAGCGGTACGAATAAAATCGCGAGGCATATGCGCAGATGATCGACATGACCTGTCTCTACGACAAAAAATGCGTGATGTCGATGCTGTTGATGCGGAAGCAATGAAAGAGGCCGGCCTGTAATGGCGGCATTCCAACTAGCGGTCAAAGCCACTCTTCCGTGCCTGGTTGCGCAGCCACAGTCGCTCGTTCGAGCGGCGTGGGTAAAAAGCGTAACCCCTGTCTCGGAAGGGCCGGTCCGACTTCGCTGGAAGTAAGGCCGGCCCCCATCCGATCAGGGGTCAAGTCAGATCAGATCTCGTAAACGAGCGATTAGAAGCTGCGATGGAAACGCAGCAGACCGGACCATTGGTCCTGATTGATCGAATCCCAGTTGGTGTAGGAGATTTCTGGGGTGATCTGAAAGTTCTTGACCGGGGTGAACTTGAGGTTCGCCGTAGCGGCAAAGATCTTCGAGTCGGTGTAGGCAACCTGAGCGTTGGCCTGAACCTTGCTGTTGATCGGAACGGTCACGCCGCCCCAAGCAGCCCAGTCACCCCAGCCGATCGTCTTGGCAGGGCCGGAGCCGTTCGAGCTTGCGTACTTGTTCAGCTGATCGCCGTCGGTGTTCCAGCCAGCCATCAAGAAGGCCTTGAAGACGCCGAAGTCAGCATCGACGCGAGCCTTGATGGCGCCTTCTTCGACGATGGAGTCATAACCACCAACGATCTTGAAGCCGAAGTTGCCAGCCTTGTAACCGAGACCTGCAACGACGTCCGGCGTGTAATGGTTGGTGCTGTCGCGGCCGTTTACGCCCTTGGCACCCGAACCGGAGTTGCTGTCTTCGAGCGAGACAACAGCGGTGAAGCCATTGCCTGCGTCGTAGTTGTAGGTCAACTGGTTGAGTTCGTACGGACCGTCGTAAACAACGTCGTCGTTCATGACGCCGCCGGCATAACCCGTGTACAGGTTGTACTGAGAGTCGAGCTTACCGATGGTGAAGCCGCCGAGGCTGATGTTGGCGAACAGCAGCTTGGTGGTCGTTGCGCCGCCGTCGTTCCAGTCGAAACGCAGAATGGTGTTGGTCTTCAGCGCGCCGTATTCGGTGTCGGATGCGGTGTCGACGGTCAGGTGTGCACGGCTACGCCAGTAGGTGCCGTTGGTCGAGCGCGGGTTGTAAGCGTCGTACCACTTGCCTTCGGTACGAACATAACCACCGATCTTGAGGCAGGTTTCGCTGCCCGGGATGAAGAAATAGCCAGCGCCGAATGCGTCGCAGATGCGGACATATTCCAACGGTTCCGGCTCAGCAGCGACGATCGCGTCAGCCGCCTGGGCGCCAGAAACTACTGCCAGAGCAGCAGCGGAGCCGAGAAGAAGGCTCTTGATATTCATAAGTACTCCAATCCAATATAGATTGGGCATAGGCAATCGCGCCGAAAATCGACGTGCCTTGACCCTATCCCTGTTTAAAAACCCCGACTCGGGAGAAACGGGCCCCACCCGCTTCTGGTCGCCATTAAAGACGAATTCCTGCAAAGTTATATGATATATTTTTCTCGAGATGACTTTTTCGTGAATTTTAAATTCTAGTTGCAGGAAAGCAACATCTACAAACATAGATGGTAAGTGTTGCATAATATTGGCTGCGCAATAGTCATTTTGAGGTACAATGATATGCTTTATTATATTCGAATATTGTTTGGTAATATTGCCGCATACGACAGACCGGTCGCAATTGGCTATTTAATTGCTCGCGCCGGGATCATCGCCCCTCGCGGTCATCGAGGGCGGCATATTCGAGCAATCGATAGCTCTTACGGTAATGGTTAGTATGAGGCTGGTCGCTTGGAGGCCGAGATGATGAGCTTGCTCAACATCGAGCCGATCATGATACCCCAGAGCCCGCTGGTCATGCCGACAATGATGTCGAGCGTCGAACCATAATTGCCGTTTGCCAGGAGATGCGAAACGGAAAGCAGCAGCACGCTGCCGATCATCAAGAGGCAAGTGAAGGAAGGAGATTGCGGGTAGGCCAGCCGGGCAAGCATCCCTGCTACGCAGAGTGCGACGGCGCGAAAGATGTCGAACGGATTTCCGAATGCGGCCTGCCAATTGAGATGCGCAAAGGTCACGCCGATGAGCGTCGCAATATAGGTCCAGGCGATAATCTTCAAAAACCGGTCTGATATCATGGGGATATGATATAGCAGCGGTGCATATAAACGCCAGCCTGACACCGCTCTGAAGACGGTCCACGCAAGGATACGGCGCGCACATTTTATGTGGTTTCGAAACATTCTGTTGCGCCGCCGTGGAATTTTCGGCAGCTCTCAGCCTTCGATTTGCCTTCTTGCTATGCCGCGGCCGGTGGCTCGGGCTGGCCGGGTTGCCTCCCGGCCAGCCGTCACTGCTACCTAAGCTTTCGATACGACGAGCGTCTCTTCGTTCTCTTGCGATTGTTCCACGTCTTCTGCGGCGGCGGCCGCAGATACCCGGCCGAGGAAGGAAAAGACGACGACCGCGGTGATGACGGTGATGGCGCTCAGAAGCCAGAGCAACGCGCTGAAGGCGTGGCCATAGCCCTGGATGAGAGCGTCGTGCCCGATCGCCGGCACATTCGATGCCGCGGCGGCCAGATTGCCTGTCACGAGCCGTTGCGCAGCAGCCGAGGCATTCTCACCCGCCGACGATCCGAGGTTCGACCGGACAAGGGCGGAGAGGATGGCGCTGACGACCGCAAGTGCCACACCCTCGCCGGCGACACGGGTGGTGCTGAAGATGCCGGTCGCCATGCCGGCGCGCTCCTTGGGAACGACGCTGACGGCAAGCCCGTCCATAAGGCCCCATGGCAGGCTGATGCCGATGCCGATCGTCAAAAGCGGACCGATGAGGGCTGATGGAGCTGAACCCACGGCGAAATGGCTGAGCCAGAAGAGGCCGCCCGCCGAGATGATGAGGCCGGTGCCGCAGATCGTTGCCGCGCTGAGCCAGCGGGTCAGAAGGCCTGCAACGATCGGCAGGATGAGCAGCGGCGCTGATAGAGCAACCATCATGCGCCCGGCGGCGATCTCGCTCATGCCTTCGATGCCGACGAAGCGCACGGGCAGCAGGATCAGCAGCACGACGAAAGCATAGGCGGGTGCTGCCGCGAGAAGCTGCACGCCGACGAAGCGCGGATAGCGAAACAGGGTGAGATCCAGCATGGGCCGCTTCACGACGCGTTCGATGATGCCGAAGGCAAGAAAGAGCAATGCGGCGCCGACCAGCAGGGCGATGACGAGCGGGTCGCTCCAGCCAGTCTCCGGTGCGCGCAGCACGCCATAGGTGAAGAGCGTCAGGGCAAGCGTGAAGCTCAGCGCGCCCGGCCAATCGAGTCCGGTCGCAGCGGGATCGCGGGACTCGCGCAGGAAATAGGCGCCAAGGCCGAGAGCAAGCAACGCCAGCGCGACCACGAGAACGAAAATCGACGGCCAGCCGAACGCATCGATCATCAGGCCGGAGGCGATCGGCCCGAAGGCGAGACCGACGCCGAAGCTGGAACCGACGATGCTGAACGCCCGCATCCGCGCCGTGCCGTCGAATTCCTGGGCGAGCGATGCCATGCCGCCGGAAAAGGCGGCTGCGGCGCCGAGGCCCTGCAGTGCCCGCAATATATCGAACCAGACGATGTTGCGGGCGAGAGCCAGCCCGGCCGAAAACAGCGCGAAGCAGCCGACGCCGGTCAGAAAGATGCGCCGGCGGCCAAAGCTGTCCGCCAGCGCGCCCGATGCCATCAGGCAGCTGCCGAAGGTCAGCATGAAAGCGTTGGTGACCCAGTTGAGAGCGATCGGGCTGCCGCCGAGCGTGCGGCTGATGGCCGGCAAGGCAACGGCCGGACCGGTGAATGTGAGCGGCATCGCCGCCGCGGCGCAGCAGACGGCGACGAGCACGAAGAACTTCTCGGTCGGACTTGCGACCTTTGTCTGAGGTGAGGTCATCGGATTACCATTGGGTTCGAGCAAGGGGAAAGCCGCGGGCAATCCTGGGAGTGGTGCTGGCCAAAGGGCCATCGTCCGCGGGCTTCAAATAACCCGAGCAAGATAGTTTTGCTGCAATCGCATGATAATCGCGCTATATTGCCACTCATACCGGAATAAAACTCTCGAATGGAGTGTCTCCATGGATCGCTTGAGCGGCTTGACGGCTTTCGTTCGCACGGCGGATCTCGGCAGCTTCGCGGCCGCCGGGCGCGTGCTTGGCCTTTCGGCCTCCGCTGTCGGCAAGGCGGTCAGCAATCTGGAGCACCAGCTGGGCGTCCGGTTGCTGCAGCGCTCCACCCGCAGCATCCGCCTGACCGAGGAGGGACGTCTCTTTCACGAACGCTGTCGCAGGGTGCTGGACGATCTCGACGATGCGCAGGCCTCGCTTGCGCAGGCGGTCGCCGTACCGCGCGGCCGGCTTCGCGTCAGTGTGCCGATCGTCAGCTACCACTTCCTCTTGCCCGTCGTGCCTGAATTCGTCGCTCATTATCCCGAGGTCGAGCTCGATATCGATTTCAACGACCGCATCGTCGATATGATCGAGGAGGGGGTCGATGTCGCGATCCGCAGTGGCGATCTGCCGGATTCGCGGCTGATATCGCGCACCTTGCGGCCGTTTCAGATGCTGCTCTGCGCAGCACCCAGCTATCTCGAACGCTTCGGCCTGCCCGATTGCCCGCGCGCGCTCGACGAGCATCTGGCAGTCCGGTTTCGCTTTCCGAACAGCGGCAAGCTGCAGGAGTGGCCATTGAAAATGCCGGAGGGCGAGCTGGACCTGCGGATGCGGACGGCCTTCTCCTGCAATAATATGGAAGCCGTGCGCGGCGCGACGGTCGCCGGCCTCGGCATCGGCTGTATGCCCGATTTCCTAGTGCGCAGCACGCTTGCGGAAGGAAGGCTGCGAACGGTTCTCGATGATTTCATCGACGAGCCCGGCCATTTCCATCTGCTCTGGCCGTCCAATCGTCACATGTCGCCCAAGGTCCGCGTCTTCGTCGATTTTCTGAGCGAGCGGCTCTTTGCGAAAAGCTGCGACGCTTTGCCGGCGATGACTACTGCCTGAGATAGAGGCTTTGGGCCTGACTCGCAAAACGCTTGCCTGGTCGGAGAGATAATTTCCAGAATTGCTCCGCAGGCGGTTGTCGAAGGAGTTTGGTTTTGCGACGGTGTAGGCTTCACATGCAGATTTGCCGCGCCGAGCCGCGGCCTGCAACCGCAAAAATTTGGAAACCACGATGAGCCACTTCTGGAGTCCGATTGTTCATTCCCTAATCCCCTATGTCGCCGGCGAGCAGCCGACCACGGGCGGGATGACCAAGCTGAACACCAATGAGAGCCCCTACGGTCCTTCGCCGCTCGCCCTGGAGGCGATTTCGAGGGCCACGTCGGATACGCTCAGGCTCTATCCGGACTCGACGGCGCGGGAGCTGCGCATCGCAATCGCGGAAAGTTTCGGGGTTGATAAGGACGAAATTTTCGTCGGCAATGGATCGGACGAGGTTCTGGCGCATACGTTCCAGGGGCTGTTGAACCATGAAGAGCCTCTGCTTTTCCCGGATATCAGCTACAGCTTCTATCCGACCTATTGCCGCCTCTATGGCATCACGTTCCGGCAAGTTCCGGTCGACGACCAGATGCGCGTCCGCCTCGATGATTATCGCCAGTCTTGCGGCGCGATCATCCTGCCCAATCCCAACGCACCCACAGGGATCGGCCTACCCCTATCGGGTATCGAAGCGCTTGTCCGAGAGCACCCGGACCAGGTTGTCGTCATCGACGAAGCCTATGTCGATTTCGGTGGCGAGAGCGCCGTTCCGCTTGTCCGGACATATCCGAACCTCTTGGTGGTCCAGACCCTGTCGAAGTCGCGTGGCCTTGCCGGCCTGCGCGTCGGCTTCGCTGTCGGGCAACGGCCGCTGATCGAGGCGCTGGAAAGGGTCAAGGACAGCTTCAATTCCTATCCTCTCGACCGGCTCGCCCTGGCCGGTGCGGTGGCTGCCTGGAAGGATCGGGACTGGTTCGAGCGTCATCGCGCCATGATCATCGCCAGCCGCGAGCGCTTGGCCGCCGCGCTCGGGGAGTTGGGTTTTCACGTTCTTCCGTCATCCGCTAATTTTCTGTTCGCACGACATCCCAATCGCCCAGGCGCCGAACTGGCGGCCGAGCTGCGGAGCAGGAACATTCTGGTAAGACGGTTTTCCGCCGAGCGTATAGGCGACTTCCTGCGCATCAGCATCGGCACGGATGACGAGTGCGATCGCCTGCTGGCGGCTCTCAAGGAAATAGTAAGCTAGCATCGGCTGATGGAGCAGCGGAAAAGGCGAACGCGACCTATTGCCGGATCAATCCCCGCTTTATGGCCGCCGCCAGGCCCTGCGGATTTTCCCAGGCCATCGAGTGCCCCGCCTGATCGACGATCTCAACATTGATGGCGTACTTCGGCAGGGTTTCCCAATCCGGATCGGGTAATGAGTTTTCACCGAAGATCACCGTCCTTGGCATGGGTAATCCATATAATTGCTCGCGCCAGCTCGGAAGATCGCCGTGGACCAGAGAGGATGCGGAGCGATGAACGGCATAAGGTGCTGATAGTGATAGAGATGCAGCCCAGATGTCGTTTCCGTCCGTCATGCACGTCCGAATGAGGTCGGCATGGCCATGGGCCAGATAGTCGGCCTCGCTGATCTCTGCGATCGCGCGGCTGAAGAAGCCGCCTCCCGAATCGAGATTTGGTTCGCTCAACACGAGATGCCGGACGCGATCGGTCAGAAGATGAGCGACCTTGATGGCAACGGCGCCACCCATGCTGTGGCCGAAAAGATCGATGGACTCCAGTTCCAAGCCATGGATGAACTCGACCAATGCTTGCGCATGGTCGACGATGGCGTATCCGAATTTGGCAGGGTGGTCGCTGAAACCCGATCCCGGCAAATCGATCAGCAACAGTCTACGTCCCGAAAGAGCCGGGTCTGCCGCAACCGTGGGATAGTCGCACGAAGATGCACATCCAAGACCATGGACGAAGAGCAGCGGCGGGCCATCCGCCGACACGCCGATGTCGTGATATCTTATGCCGCCTTGCGCGGCATTTGATTGGAAGGTTTTCACGATACGACCCGATAGTTGTTGTTTCGCCTGATCGAGATGCGGCCCATCGGGGCATGGACTAAGCTTTGCTGCCGGCGCGAACGCTGGCAGCGGCAAGCAGGTCCCGACCGGCGGCGAATCTTTCGATAGAGCCGCCGATCAGTGAGCCGGAGAGGCAGGATGGCTGCGGCGATCAGATGTCGCTGGCTGCGTTCGCCCAGAGTTCCGCAGCCTGCGCGGCAGTGACGCGGCGAACTTCCGTTTCGTCGCGGCGGCTGGCGAAGAGTTCGCTTGCCATGATCTGCTCGGCAAGGTCGGCCGGCAGGGACAGGAGAACGCGCTGGCCTTCCTTGTGGATGCCACCGATATCGGTGCGCTTGCCGGTGATCATGCCGCCGGCAACCGTGTTGTTGCTTTCGGGGTCGATCAGGATGAAGGAGCCGGTCGAGCGGTTCTGGTCGTAGGGGTCGAAGACGGCGGCTTCATCGAAGGAAAGACGAACCTTGCCGATGGCGTTCATCCACAGCGCCTGCGCCGGTGCCCATGCGCCGGTCTTCAGCTCAAGCTGGGCGATCGGCTGCACCTGCACGCGCTGGCGGCGGCTGCCGCTCTTCAGCCAGTAGCGCTTGCCGGGCTCGATACCCTCCGGCTGCAGCGCGACGATCTGCGCATCGAAGGAAAGGCCTGACTGCGGTTGGCTGTCGATGGCAACGATCATGTCGCCGCGCGATACGTCGACCTGGCGATCGAGAACGAGGGTGATGGCATCGCCGGCAACAGCGGCGTTGCGTACGAGATCGAAGGTGACGATCTTCGAGACGTTCGCGACCATGCCCGACGGCAGGATCATGACGCTGTCGCCCGGCTTCACCGAGCCGCCGGCAACCGTGCCCTGATAGCCCCGGAAGCTCTCTCCGGGGCGCGAGACGCGCTGCACGGAAAGGCGGAAGCCAACCGTCTGCGCCGAGCGAACGGTGGCGAGTTCCAGCGCGTCGACCAGCGTCGGGCCGTTGTACCAGGGCATGACGGCCTGACCGGAATAGACAACGTTCTCACCCTTCAGCGCCGACATCGGTATGGCGGTGATCTGCTTGACGCCGAGCGACAGCGCGAATTCGCGGAAGTCGTGCGAGATCTTCTCGAAGCCGGCGCGGTCGTAATTCGTCAGGTCGATCTTGTTGACGGCGAGCACGAACTGCTTGATGCCGAGCAGCGAGGCGATCGTCGCGTGCCGACGGGTCTGTTCGAGGATGCCCATGCGTGCATCGACGAGCAGAATGGCGAGATCGGCGGTGGAAGCACCGGTCGCCATGTTGCGGGTATATTGCTCGTGGCCGGGCGTGTCGGCGACGATGAAGGAGCGCTTGTCGGTCGAGAAATAGCGATAGGCGACATCGATGGTGATGCCTTGCTCGCGCTCGGCCTGCAGGCCATCGAGCAGCAGCGCGAAATCGGGCAGGCCGAGATCGTTCTGCTTTCCGGTCGAATCGCGCCTGAGCGTGGCGGCCTGGTCTTCTTTGACCGCCTTGGTATCCCAGAGCAGACGACCGATCAGCGTCGACTTGCCGTCATCGACGCTGCCGCAGGTGATCAGGCGAAGCGGGCGCGAGTCACGAAGGGCCTTTGCCGGTTCGACGGCAGGTATTGTGACGACGTTGGCGTTTACGGTCATCTCAGAAATATCCTTCACGCTTCTTCTTTTCCATGGAGCCGGACTGGTCGCGGTCGATGGCGCGGCCCTGACGTTCGGAAACCGTGGCGATTTCCAGCTCTGCAATAATCTCTTCAAGGGTTGTGGCGGTGGAGCGGATGGCACCGGTCAGCGGGAAGCAGCCGAGCGTGCGGAAGCGGATAAGCTCCTCGCGCTTGACTTCATCAGGCAGCAGTTCCAGCCGCGGATCGGCGGCCATGATCATCATGCCGTCGCGCTCGACGACGGGACGCTTCGCTGCGAAATACAGCGGCACGATCGGAATGTCTTCGGCCTGGATGTAGCGCCAGATATCGACCTCGGTCCAGTTGGAGAGCGGGAAGACACGAACGCTTTCGCCCTTGCGGATCTGGCCGTTATAGACGTTCCAGAGCTCCGGGCGCTGGTTGCGCGGGTCCCAGCGGTGGTCCGGCGTGCGGAAGGAGTAGATGCGCTCCTTGGCGCGCGAAGCCTCCTCGTCGCGGCGGGCGCCGCCGAAGGCGGCATCGAACTGACCGGCATCGAGCGCATGGCGCAGCGCTTCGGTCTTCATGATGTCGGTATAGCGAGCCGACCCATAGGTGAAGGGCGTGATATTCTCCGCCTTGCCGCGCGGATTGATGTGCTCGATCAGATCGAGGTCGTATTTCCGAACGATCTCGTCGCGGAAGGTGATCATCTCGGCGAACTTCCAGCCGGTGTTCACATGCAAGAGCGGGAAGGGGACGCGGCCGGGATAGAAGGCCTTGCGCGCCAGATGCAGCAGAACCGAGGAATCCTTGCCGATCGAATAGAGCATGACGGGACGCTCGAATTCGGCCGCGACTTCGCGGAAGATATGGATCGCTTCGTTTTCCAGCGCCTTCAGATGCGGATCGAGCGGCGGCTTGACGCTTTGCGGATTGGAGATTTCCGTATCCGGACGGCTATCGGGCATTGATGACTCCAGAACTTCAATTGTCTCGACCGGGAATTTGGCCGGAATGAATGAATGCGTTGGTTCCCTGGAGATCGGCGGCGATGAAACGCGCTTCGGATCGGAGCCGGGAGCCGGCGGGATATGCTATTGCGCGGCGATTGCCGCCTCTTCGTGAACATGCAGGCCGCATTCGCGCTTCTCGTCATTCTCCCACCACCAGCGGCCGGCGCGCTCAGGCTCACCGGGCTTGATGGCGCGCGTGCAGGGCTCGCAGCCGATCGACGGATAGCCGCGGGCATGCAGCGGGTTCACCGGCACGCTGTTGTCAGCGACATAAGCACGGATAACATCAATGTCCCAGTCGGCCAACGGATTGATCTTGATCAGATTGCGCTCGGGGTCGAATTCGGCGAATGGCGTATCGGCGCGATTGGCGGATTGGCCGCGGCGCAGGCCGGTAATCCAGATTGTGGCGCCGGAAAGTGCTCGCGCAAGCGGCTTCAGCTTGCGCACGCCACAACAGGCATGTCTGGCTTCGACGCTCTCGTAGAAACCGTTCAGACCGTATTTTTCCGCGTAGGCATCGATATCAGCCTGCTCTGGTTCATAACGGACGATGTTGATATCGTATTGGCTTTCCGTCTCGTCGATCAGGGCGAGCGTTTCGGGAAAGAGACGGCCGGTCTGCAGGGTCGCGACTTCGATCGGCAGGCGATGATTGCCGATCTCGGCCGTGATGACCTGATCTTCTATTCCGAGCGACGTCGTGAACACCACACGGCCGCCGAGGCCGGCGACGAGGGACAGACGGCCTGCAAGGTCGAGCGATGCGAGTTTGCTGTTGAGCGTCGCGGCGTCTTCAATTGAAGTAATGGCAGTCATTGGGGGTCCTGTCCTGATGCTGCCGGAGTATCGCAGTTCGCAAGGGTAGCGGACAGAAAAATAGATTTCGAAAGGAAGCGGATGGAGAGTAAATATCTCCATGAAGCAGCGCCGATAAGGAAAAGCGACCGCCTCGGCTGTGAACCAAGGCGTTTTGCCACCGGAAGCGGCTCTTCGGAAGCACCTGATATGGCTGGCCATGTTTAAGTGCTTGCTTTAATGTCTATAGAAATAGTAGAGTTACACATAGCTTGTCAAACGGAAATCGGAAGTGATGCTCAAATTGATGCGCTGCGGCGGATTTTGCGCTAAACTATGGGCATAGCGACGAAAAATGATAACAAGTCTGGGTTGCTGATGTTTCCTGGCATTGCGCCATGGGTGTGGGTGCTTCGAAAATGCCCCGGGGACGAGGGCTGAGGAGTTCGGGAGCGGACCGGTCGAATCCATCGGCCGATCGTATCGCATGTGTGTGTGAAGCGGTTCGAAATGATTACTCAAAAAGCAAAATATGCGCTGCGGGCGCTGTCTGCCTTGGCTCAGTCAGAGGCGGGCGAGCCGATGATGATTTCCGACATCGCGGCCCAGCAGAAGATCCCGAAGAAATTCCTGGAACAGATCCTTCTCGACCTGAAGCACCAGGGCATCGTGATCAGCCGGCGCGGCAAGCAGGGCGGCTATCTCCTGCGCAAACCGGCAGCGGAAATCACGTTCGGCGAGATCCTTCGCGTCATCGACGGACCGCTGGCGCCGCTGCCCTGTCTGTCGCTCACCGCCTATCGTCGCTGCGACGATTGCGACGGTGAGCAGACCTGCGAAATTCGCCATGTCTTTGCCCGGGTTGCGGACGCCACGCGAAAGGTCCTCTTTTCGACGACCATAGCGGATGCGATCGCGCAGCCTGATGGTGCGGAAGTCGCCAGGCTGATGGCCTAGACAGGTCAAGCCCAGGCAGGCACACGGCGGTCCTCCCTTCGAAAGTTGCAGGGCTTCGGCCCTCAGTGGGCGGCGTGTTCTTCGCTGCCTTCTTTTTCCATGGCTCGCCGGGCTCGGATTGCCGCTGCGATGAAGACGCGCGACAGCCCATGATAGAGCGGTTCCCGCGACAGCAGCCGCGAGGTGACATAGCCGATCATCGATACCGCCATGATGGGGATCACGGCCTGATGGTCGCCGGTCATTTCGAGGATGATGACAAAGGCGGTCATCGGCGCCTGCACCACGCCGGCGAAATAGCCGGCCATGCCGAGGATCGCCGCAAGCGCCACGCCACCGCCGACGAGCGTGCCGACCGTGCTGCCGAAGCCCGCGCCGACGGCAAGCGATGGTGCGAAGATGCCGCCGGGAATGCCAGAGATCATCGACAGGAAGCTCGCCAGCAGCTTGCCGACGAAGAAGAACGGCGGCAGGGCATGTCCTTCGACCGCGCCGCGGGCCTGCTCGTAGCCGGTGCCGAAGGTCTGGCCGCCGGAGAGCACGCCGATGGCGGCAACGACGAGACCGCAGAGGCCGGCAAGGATCAGCATGCGCTTGAGCGGCTGCGGCTGCGCCCAGCGGCGTATGCGGATGCCCGCATAAAGCGCCAGGCCGCTGAAGGTGGCGCCAAGCGCGCCGCCGCCAACACCGCAGATCAGCATGACGATCCAGTCCCGGAACATTGTCGGCGCCGCATCGGCCGTGCCGAAATAATTGTAGCTGCCGGAAAGACCAAGGGCTGCAAGGCCGGAAAGAATGACGGCCGTTAAGACCAGGCCGTTGGCACGCGATTCATAGGTGCGGCTCATCTCCTCGATGGCAAAGACGATCCCTGCGAGCGGCGTATTGAAGGCGGCTGCGATGCCCGCCGCGGAGCCGGCAAGGATCAGCCCCTTTGCCTGTGCCATGCCTCCGAATCGGGCGACAGCCAGCATGAAGGCGGCACCGACCTGCACCGTCGGCCCCTCGCGGCCGATCGAGGCGCCGCTCAAGAGCCCGAGAATGGTCAGCACGATCTTGCCGAAGGCAAGTCGCAGCGACAGCAGCTTGGTGCGGTCCTCATCATGGTGCAGGTGCCGCGCGGCAATCGCCTGCGGAATGCCGCTTCCTTGTGCGTTGGGAAACAGGGTCGTGGCGAGATAGGCTGACAGCACGAAACCGAGCGGCGTCAGAACGAGCGGCAGCAGCCACATCCATTCGCCCGATTGGGTGACGCCGGTAAAGGCGCGCTGTGCGAGATCGGCGAGCTTGGCAAAGCCGACGCTGATCACCCCGATCGCCAGCGCCCCCGTCCAGAACACCAGTCGCGGCCGCCAGAGATTGAAAGAGCCCCAGATGACGCGGGAACGGCGGAGGAGCTTCGACTTGCGATAGATGGGGGGCATATGACTCGTGACCGATAGATTGATAGACAGGTCCTTGCGGACTCCGTTCGAACAATCTGCTTAAAAACGAGATCTTAAGATAGTCACACTGTCTTACAGAACTTCACTTTACTCGCCGACCCAGTCTGCGCCGACTGTGGCGGATGAGCGATGGCACTACCGATCGCTCGTCTCCCATCGCGGATTGATCCATGGCTCCTGGTTCGATCGCGCCAGCCGCGGCTTGCCGAGAATGTGGTCGGCGGCCTTCTCGCCGGTCATGATCGAGGGGCCGTTGAGATTGCCGTAGGTCACATGCGGGAAGATCGAGCTGTCGGCGACGCGCAGGCCGTCGACGCCGATGACGCGGGTATCGGGATCGACCACCGCCATCGGATCGTCCTTCGCGCCCATCCGGCAGGTGCCGCAGGGGTGATAGGCGCTTTCCAGATGCTCGCGCAGGAAGGCGTCGATCTCGTCGTCCGTCTGGACGTTTGCCCCCGGTTGGATCTCCGATCCGCGATAGTCGTCGAAGGCCTTCTGCCCGAAAATCTCGCGAGTAAGGCGCACGCAGTGGCGGAACTTTTCCCAGTCCTCCGGATGGCTCATGTAATTGAAGCGGATCACCGGATCGGCCTTCGGATCGGAGGAGCGCAGCGTGACGTTGCCGCGCGATTTCGACAGGTTGTAGCCGACATGCACCTGGAAGCCGTGGCTCTTGGCCGCCGCCTTGCCGTCATAGCTGATGGCAACAGGCAGGAAGTGATATTGGATATCGGGCTGCTTGACGCCGGGCGCCGAGCGCAGAAAGGCGCAGGCCTCGAATTGGTTCGAGGTGCCGAGGCCTGATTTGAAGAACATCCACTGTGCGCCGACGATCCCCTGCATGTACCAGGGCAGCCAGGAATAGAGCGACACCGGCTTCAGGCTGGTCTGCTGGAAATAGAATTCCATGTGATCCTGAAGGTTGGCGCCGACGCCCGGCCTGTCGACCTTCACTCCTATGCCCATGTCGCGCAGATGCTGTGCCGGTCCGATGCCCGAAAGCATCAGCAGCTTCGGCGAGTTGAACGAGGAGGCCGAAATGATCACCTCACGGTTCGCCTTGATGATCTCGACCTTGCCGCCGCGCTCGACTTCGACGCCGATGGCACGGCCGTTTTCAATAACGATCTTGCGGGCAAAGCAGCGGATGAGCTCGACATTCGGCCGCTTGAGGGCCGGCTTCAGATAGGCTGTTGCCGCAGACCAGCGCCGACCCTTCCAGGTCGTTTGCTCCATCAGGCCGAAGCCTTCCTGCTTGCCACCATTATAGTCCTCGGTCGCCTCGAAGCCCGCCTGTTTGCCGGCTTCGATGAAAGCGTGGAACAGCGGATTGCGGGCGTCGCCGCGTCGCACATGCAGCGGGCCGTCCGTGCCGCGCCAACCTTCCTCGCCGCCATGCGAATGCTCCATCCGCTTGAAATAGGGCAGCACGTCGGCATAGGCCCAGCCTTGCGCGCCGAGTTCCTCCCAGCGATTGAAGTCCTCGGCATGACCGCGCACATAAACCATGCCGTTGATCGAGGAAGAGCCGCCGATCACCTTGCCGCGTGGCGCGGTGATGCGGCGATTGTTGAGATTTGGCTCCGGCTCGGAGAGATAGCCCCAATTGTAGCGGTCCATGCTCATCGGCCAGGCAAGCGCCGCCGGCATCTGGATGAACGGGCCAAAATCGCTGCCGCCGAATTCCAGCACGATGACCGAATGTTTGCCGTCTTCCGACAGGCGCGCAGCCATGGCGGAGCCGGCCGAGCCCGAGCCGACGATGATGAAATCTGCTTGCATGACCATGTGCTCCAAACGGATAGGGGCGTAAATCGAGGCGGTTCTTCACCCTCCCCTTGAGGGGGAGGGTCGGCCGAAGGCCGGGGTGGGGTGATTGCTGCTATGCGTGCTGCGGCTGGTCACCCCCACCCGCCGCTAAGCGGCGACCTCCCCCCTCAAGGGGGAGGTGGATCAATAAGGCGCCAGCACCGGCCCCATGCCGACATAGACGGTCTTCAATTCCGAATAATGTTCCAGCGCCGCCAGAGAGTTCTCGCGGCCGAAGCCGGATTGCTTGGAGCCGCCGAAGGGAATTTCCACCGGCGCGAGATTGTAGGCGTTGATCCACAGCGTGCCGGCCTCGAGCTGGTCGACGACGCGGTGGGCGCGGCTGAGATCGGCGGTGAACACGCCGCCGGAAAGGCCGAATTCGGTGGCATTGGCGCGGGCTATCACCTCGGCTTCGTCATCGAAATCGAGAACGCACATGACTGGCCCGAAGATTTCTTCGCGCGCGATCGTCATGTCGTCGGTGACGTCGGCAAAGACCGTCGGCTGGATGTAATAGCCTTCGCCGGAGACATTGTTCGGGATGCCGCCGCCAACCACCAGCGTCGCGCCCTCGGCCTTGCCCTTCTCGATATAGGCGAGCACCTTTTCGCGCTGCGCCCAGGAGACCATCGGGCCGATCTGCGTTGCCTCGTCCATCGGGTCGCCGATGAGCATGGCCTCGGTGCGGGTCTTCAGCCGCTTCAGGAATTCCGACTTGATCTTGCTGTTGACGAAGACGCGCGTGCCGTTCGAGCAGACCTGGCCGGTCGAATAGAAATTGCCGAGCATGGCGCCGCCGATGGCGCTGTCGATATCGGCGTCATCGAAGACGATCAGTGGCGACTTGCCGCCGAGCTCCATGGTGACATGCTTGAGGTTGCCAGCAGCAGAAGCCGCCACCTTGCGGCCCGTCGGCACCGAACCGGTCAGCGAAACCTTCGCGACATCGGGATGGTTGATCAGCAGCGGCCCGGTTTCCCGGTCGCCCTGGATGACGTTGTAAAGGCCTTTCGGCAGACCGGCCTCGATCAGGATTTCGGCGATCTTCAGCGCGCCGAGCGGCGTGTTTTCCGAGGGTTTGAACACCATGGCGTTGCCGGCGACGAGGGCCGGCGCACCCTTCCAGCAGGCGATCTGCTGCGGGTAGTTCCACGCGCCGATGCCGACGCAGACGCCGAGCGGCACGCGCTTGGTATAGGCGAAGTCGCCGCCGAGCGGGATGTAGGAGCCGTTGAGGCCGGCGGCCGCGATGCCGCCGAAGAATTCGAAGCTGTCGGCGCCCGACGTCGGGTCGGCGACGATGGTTTCCTGGATCGGCTTGCCCGTATCCAGCGTCTCCAGCTCTGAAAGCTCGCGGTTACGCTCGCGCATGATGTCGGCGGCGCGCTTCAGGATGCGTCCGCGAGCAGTGGGGCTCATGGCGGCCCATTCCGGTTGCGCACGCTTGGCGCTCGCGATTGCCTTTTCGACGATGGCGGGCGTTGCGGCGTGCAATCGCGCGATCACCTCGCCGGTTGCGGGATAGATGCTTTCGATAAGGGTGCCGTCGGTGTCCTCGACATACTCTCCGTCGATGAAATGCGAGGCTTTCGGTTGTGCGCGCATTATAGAACCCTCAATTCTTCGTAGGACACCATGACGTGCTCTTGAAAAGCAGGCCGCTCGGTCAGGTTTTCGTAATAGCGCTCCAGCCGCGGATGGGCGGGACGCTGGATGTCGATATCGAAATAGCGATAGAGAAGATGCCCGAATTGTATGTCGGCAAGCGTCAGATTATCGCCGGCCAGGAAGCGATGCCGTCCGAACTGCGACTCGGCGATGTCAAGCTTCGCAGCGAGCGCGGCAACCGCCGCAACGATCGCCTTCTCGTCCTTGAGAGCAGGGGCTGTGCGCACCACGCGCCAGAATATCGGGGCGGTGAAATTCAAGGCGATATTGATCTTCGCCCATTCCGCCCATTTGTCGATCTGGGCGCGATGACGCGCATCCTTCGGCCAGAATGCATCCTCACCATATTGCGTGGCGAGATAGCGCAGGATTGCCCCCGATTCCCACAAGGGTTCGCCATCGCCGTCGCGCAGCACCGGAACGGTGCCGTTCGGGTTCATTTCCAGGAACTCCGGCGTGTCGTTGACGCCGTAGGTGAAGCCGGCATCGATGCGCTCATAGGCAAGGCCGAGCTCGCCGATGCACCACATCAGCGCCTGCACGTTGGATGACGATTTGCGGCCCCAGACGGTCAGCATGCCCTCTACCCTTTCAGCGCGTTGAGGTGAGTGGTCAGATAATCCTCGGTGAGCGCGATCGACGCTTCGATGCTGATCGGCGCCGATCGCAGGCTCTGACGGATATAGAGCCCGTCGATCATCGCCGCGGCACCTTCAGCGATGCGCTCGGCATCCTCGGCCGGGCACAGCGTCTTGAGGTTGGCCAGTAGGTTCGACCGAAGCCGGCGTGCATAGATCACCAGAAAGCGGCGCGTCTCCTCCGAGCGCTGCGCCTCGGCATAGAAGGCGAGCCAGGCGGCAATCGTCTCCGGCGCGAACTGGTCGGCCTGGAAACTGACGCGGATGACGGCCGAGAGCTTTTCGCGTGGCTTTTTTGCCTCACGCAGGGCCGTCACCACGCTGTCGCGCAGCCGCTGTAGATGGACACGAACTGTCTCGATCAGCAGCTGTTCCTTGCTGCCGAAATAGTGATGCGCGAGAGCAGGAGAAACGCCGGCCTGCTTGGCGATTTCGGACATGGTGACGGTCAGCGAGCCGTGATCGCCGATCACCCGCATCGCGGCATCCACAAGCGCCTTGCGGCGCACCGGTTCCATTCCGACTTTCGGCATGCTTCAATCCCCAAGGCTGGAGATGAGTGTATTTTTGATTGACTGATCAATCAATAAAAAAATCACGTGCCGGGCGACCCACAGCGAAAAATCCGCAACCTCTTTCCGAGAAGCATTTCTGTGCCATACTTCCCCATAGGAGGAGGTGCAATCATGGTCGATATTCTTGATGAAGTTCCCCCATCCGCAATGCGCGACAAGTGGGGATGGTTTGTCGGGCTCGGCATATTGCTGCTGATCTGCGGCGGCATCGCGCTCGGCAATTTGTTCATCGCCACGGTGGCGTCGGTCTATTATGTCGGCATGCTGATGCTGATCGGCGGGATCGTGCATCTGGCCCATGCCTTTCAGGTGCGGGGATGGGAGCACATCGTGTTCTGGGTGCTCAGCGGCTTGCTCTACACGATTGCCGGTATCCTTGCCTTCACCAATCCGTTGTTGGCCTCCGAGGCATTGACCCTGTTTCTTGCCATCGCGCTGCTGGTTGCCGGCACGTTTCGCGTCTGGGTCGGCCGTAAGCTGAAGCCGGAGCGCGGTTGGATCTGGATCGTCATCAGTGGCCTTGCGACCGCTGTTGCCGGCATAGCCATCGCACTTGGCTGGCCGGTCAACAGTCTTTGGATTCTCGGGCTTTTCCTGGCCTTCGATCTGATCTTCCAGGGTTGGACATTGGTGGCATTCGGCCTCGTGCTCAGGCGGTAGGCGACCTCCCTAAAGGGGTAACGCACTGCTACTTTTTGACAAGGAGCGTGAGCGGCGGTACTCTTAAAGTCTTCGCCTAGTCAGGCGGAGAAGCGTTGAGTTGATGTAGCGACAGCACCTTCACCTGGAAGCACGCATGTCTGAGGACATGCCCTGAAGGCGCTGGTCGATTCCGCGGAGCATGCTTCCAGCCATATTTCCGCGTAGCAACGTCAAGGGAGGAATATCATGCCGATGGTAACGGTTTCCATCTCTCCGCTTCAGGCTGCCGGCATCCGGGCAGTGGTTGACACTGGCACCTATGCCTCGAGCAGCGAAGTCGTGCGGGAGGCCTTGCGCATGTGGGATGCCGCCCGCAAGCGGGGCGACATCTGCGATGTGCCGCACGCAGCCAACGACGGCGGCGAGACCAGCAGGAATGGTCGCTGCGTCGCCGACATGTTCGCCGATTACGAGGCGGAGAGGCACTCTAGCAACTAGCGCTGAAACGCGCTCGTCATGGTAGCTGTTCGGCTGCCCTGTGCTGATTTTTCGTTCCGACGAATGGTTAAGATTGCTTTACCATTCATGAAACTTTCACATGCGGGAAAGGTTTCGTTGACGCTTTATGGCGCATCTTGGGTTGAAAACGCGGTAAATCCAAAGTTTTACTTAAATAAATTAGATCAAAATCCGCAAGTGGAGATGGGCATGTCCCTGACTGCCGCAGTCGAACCGGGCGTATTGCGCCGATATGCCAGCGACCAGATCGTCACTCTCGCCAAGCTCGTGATCGAAAACGCATTTCAGCCGATCGTGGAGGCCGGCACCGGCGCTGTTTTTGGCTATGAATCCCTGATGCGCGGGCAGGAGCGCATCGGTTTCGACAGCCCGGTTGAGATACTCGACGAAGCCGAGCGCACCGGCCAGCTTCTCGGGCTGGAACAGATGGTCACCAGCCGGGCGCTTGCGAAATTTGCCACTCTGCCCAATACCGCTACCACGACCCTCTTCCTCAATCTGGATGTCCGGTTGATTGCGCAGGGCGCGATATTGGTCGACGGCCTGCTGCAGCATATGAGAAAGGCCGGCATTGCCCCTTCTTCCGTCTGCTTCGAGTTCTCCGAACGCTTCGACAATACCATCGTGCCCGAGTTCTCGGCACTGGTTGCCAAGATGCGCAATGCCGGTTTCAAGCTCGCCATCGACGACTTCGGCGTCGGTCGCGGCGAAATGAAGCTGCTGTCCGACTATCCGGTCGACTATCTGAAGATCGACCGTCATTTCATCGTCGATATCGACCGCAGCGCCCGCAAGCGCCACATCCTCAGGAATCTCGTCAATATCGCCCACGTCCTCGGCACGCGCGTCATCGCCGAGGGTATCGAGACCGAGGCGGAGTTCCTGACGTGCCGCGAATTCGGCGTCGATCTTGTCCAGGGCTGGTTCATTGCCCGGCCGACGGTGCTGGTCAACGAGCTCAAACCAGGCTTTCCGCACCTGCAGGATCTCGGCAAGACGGTGCGCAACAGCCAGTCGCTCGACGAAATCCTTATTCGCAAGCAGATCGAAGTGTTGCCGACCATCCGCGAAAGTGACAGCATCGATAGCGTCTTCGAGCTCTTCCGCCGCAATCCGCGCCGGGCCTATTTCCCGGTCGTCAACGCCAATGACGAGCCGCGTGGGATCATCCACGAATACCAGCTCAAGGAATACATCTATCAGCCCTTCGGCCGCGACCTCTTGAAGAACAAGGTCTACAAGCGCTCGATCTCGCATTTCGTCGAGATGGCGCCGATCGTCGGTCTTGATTCCGACGCCGATACGCTGATGGCGATTTTCGCCAACATGGAAAGCAGCGATTGCCTGATCGTCACCGAGGGCACGCATTATGCCGGCATCGTGTCGGCCGCCTCGCTGATCAAGGTCATCAACGAGAAGCAGCTGAAGATCGCCCAGGACCAGAATCCGCTGACCGGCCTGCCCGGCAACAGGGCGATCCACGATTTCATGCAGAGTGCCGGCCGGGACGGCGATGAGACCAGACATTTCTGCTATTGCGACTTCGACAATTTTAAGCCGTTCAACGATGCCTATGGCTTCCATCTCGGCGACCACGCGATTTCCTTGTTCGCAGCCCTGATGCGCCGCTATTTCTTTGCCGAGCGCCATTTCCTCGGCCATGTCGGCGGCGACGATTTCTTCATCGGCGTCACCGGCTGGAGCACGCAGGAGCTTCGCGAGGTTCTCGACCGGCTGCTTGCCGATTTCCATGCCGATGTCCTCGAACTCTATTCGGCGGAAGATCGTGCGGCCGGCCGCATTCGCGGCCATGATCGGGGCGGCGCCGAGGCGGAGTTTCCACTGATGCGTTGCTCGATCGGCATTCTGCAGCTGCCGGAAGGGTTGGTGATCGACAATATCAACCGCGTCAGCACATCCATCGCGGGCATCAAGGCCAAGGCCAAGGAAAGCAAAGCCGGCGTTGCATTCCTCGGCTTGGCCGAGACGAATTGACGCCCTCTGGCATGCGATCCTTTTCAAGCGCGCTAAGCTAAACTATCTCCATTGCTTCGCTGGGAGAGGAGATTGCGCCATGCCCGTGCCGTCTGAAATGCGTTTTGTGGATCTGCCGTCCTTTGGTGGACCTGAGGTCATGACCATCGCCCGCAGGCCCTTGCCGGTCTTGAAACCGGGCGAGATCTTAGTTCGCGTCGAGGCTGCCGGCGTCAACCGGCCCGATGTGGCGCAGCGTCAGGGCACCTATCCGCCGCCAAAGGACGCAAGCCCGATCCTGGGTCTCGAGATATCAGGCGAAGTCGTCGACGTTGCGCCCGGCGTGCGGGAGTTTGCGATCGGCAACAAGGTCTGCGGTCTTGCCAATGGCGGCGGTTATGCCGAATATTGCGTGCTTCCAGCCGGTCAGGCGCTCCGTTTTCCGAACGGCTATGATGCCGTGCGCGCCGCCGCCGTCCCCGAAACCTTCTTCACGGTATGGGCCAATCTCTTTCAGATGGCCGGCCTCACCGAAGGCGAAAGCGTGCTGATCCACGGTGGTTCCAGCGGCATCGGCACGACGGCGATCCAGCTTGCCCGCGCCTTCGGCGCGACGGTCTATACGACCGCCGGCTCGAAGGAGAAGTGCGAGGCTTGCGTCAAGCTCGGCGCCAAGCGGGCGATCAATTATAAGGAAGAGGATTTCGCCGAGGTCATCAAGGCGGAGACGGAACATGGTGTCGATATCGTCCTCGACATGATCGGCGCAGCCTATCTGGAGAAGAACCTCGCTTCCCTCGCACGCGATGGCTGCCTCTCGATCATTGCCTTCCTTGGCGGCGCGGTGGCGGAGAAGGCCAATCTGGCACCGATCATGGTCAAGCGCCTGACGGTGACAGGATCGACCATGCGTCCGCGCACGCCCGAGGAAAAGCGCGCCATTCGCGACGACCTTCTCTCCCAGGTCTGGCCGCTGCTCGACGAGGGCACGGTTGCCCCCGTCATCTATCGGACATTCTCTTTCGAGGATGTGGTCGAGGCGCACCGCCTGATGGAAACCAGCGACCATATCGGCAAGATCATGCTGAAGCTGGCTTGATCGTCAGCGACAGGGCGACGGCGATGAGGCCCGGCACGGCCATCAGCGCATAGAGCCAGGTCGCCGCGGAGAGGCCGCCGGCAATGCCGCCCGGATGGGTCAGGCCGGCGCCGTTGACGATGACGCCTGCGAGTGCGGCACCGAACGCGCCGCCGAGCGACTGCGTCATCGAGATCGCGGCCGACGCCTTGTCCTGTTCGGTTCTGCGGGCGATGCCGATGATCTTGGTCACCAGATGCGCCCAGCCGAGACCGACGCCGAAACCCATCAGGAACATGGCGACGACGGCAGGTGCAAACCTGGCGACGGTATCGAAGGGCGTGGTCGTCGCCAGGAACGGGATCAATGATGCGGTCGCGGCGGTTTCCAGAACGCAGCCGGCAACGATGGCCGCAACGGCCTGCCTGCCGGAAAACGAGGCGCTGAAGAAGGCGGCGATCGTCCAGCCCAGCGCAACGAGCGCGACGAGATAGCCGGAGACCAGTGGCGTGACACCGTGCAGGGTCTGCAGGAAGTAGGGAATGTAGATGTCGCTTGTCAGCACCATCATGGCCACGAACATCGTCAGATAGAGCCGCGAAATCGGATTGCCGAGCATGACGGCGCCATAGGGCAGAAGCCGTACGTCATTCTTGCGCTCGATCGTGACCATTGTCGCGACAAGCGCGATGGAAATTGCAATCAATAGCGCCTTGTATATTCCGTGTTCGACCGTACCGGCGATGCTGACGAACAGGACGGCGGTCAGCAGCAGCCCGATCTGCATAAGCGGTGTCCGCGTGTCGATCCGGTCATCCGCCACGTTTGGTAACAGCCGGCGCGCGGAGAGCGCCATGATGACGGTCAGTGGCACGAGGACGATGAAGGCCTCGCGCCATGCGCCTCCCGCGGCGAAGAGGCCGCCGAGCGTCGGGCCGAGCACCGTCGCCACTCCCCAGATGGCGGCATAGAGTGTGGAGGCCTTGCGCCACAACGCCTCCGGATAAACGAAACGGATGAAAGCGTAGGCTAGGCCGGATAACATGCCGGCGCCGTAGCCCTGGATGGCGCGGCCCGCGAGCAACACGGGCATCATCGGTGCGATGGCGCAGGCCAGGCTGCCGATGCCGAAGGTGAGCGCCGCCCCGATATAAACGGTACGCAGGCCCATGCCCTTCGGCCGCGTGGCAACGGTAATCGATCCAAGCACGCCGGCGGCGACGAAGAGCGTCGTCATCCATGAAAACAGTTCGAGGCCGCCAATATCCCGGACGATCGAGGGGGCGATCGTGGCGGTGATGTAGGATTCGACGGCATAGAGCGTGACGCCGCCGCCGAGCATCAGCGTCGCGGGCAGAAGTTTCGGCGAGAACAATGTGAAGACGGAGGACGACGGAGTGGGGGCAGTGTTTTCGATGCTGGACATCGGCAGATCCTCGGTATTTTCCCTAGCGGTTGATTATTTTCCAAGTTATAATTTGGAAAATTACATCCTTGTTGGATTAAAACAAGAGAAAACTTGGAAAAATGCGTCAGTCACCTGCCAATCGAATCCTGATCCTGTTGAAAACCGAGGGGCCGCAGCTGGCAGCAGCCGTCGGCGACGCGCTCGGCATATCGTCCGAGGCGGCTCGTCAGCAGCTGACGAAGATGGCGGAGGAGGGATTGGTCGAGCCGGTGGCGGAGGCTGCAGCCGGCCGGGGCAGGCCGCGTCAGTTCTGGCATCTGACGGCTGCCGGCAACCGGCAATTTCCCGACGGCCATGCCGACCTGACCGCGACGCTGCTTGCGACCATGGTCAGCCAGCTGGGGCAGGGTGCCGTGGATGCCGTGATTTCCGCCCGCGAAACGGAGACCCTTCGACGGTATCGCAGCGAGATCGACCTTGCGGCCGATCTGTCGTCGCGCGTCGCGAGCCTGGCTGCCATCCGCACGCAGGAAGGCTATATGGCCGATCACTGGCAGGACGATGATGGCTCGCTCATGCTGGTGGAGAATCACTGCCCCATCTGCGCCGCCGCATGTGCCTGCGCCGGCTTCTGCCGTTCCGAGCTGGAGACTTTCCGCGCGGTGCTCGGCGCGCAGGTCGAGCGGGAGGAACATATCCTTCTCGGCGCCCGGCGTTGCGCCTATAGGATTCGGCCGGCCGCCTGACCTATGGGCTTTTTGATGGCGGCGGCTGTCGCTGACGATTGGCAATTGCGGGTGCAGCGGCTATCACTGGCCATCTCGCAAATCAAAGGCTGCCTCCCGTCATGTCTAATCCCGTCTGCGTCGAAGTCACCCGTGGCAATCTGGTCGAAAGCCGCCATCGCGGCTCCGTCGTTGTCGTCGATGGCGATGGGAAGCTCGTCTTCTCGCTCGGCGATATCGAACGCGGCGTCTTTCCGCGCTCCGCCTGCAAGGCGATGCAGGCGCTGCCGCTGGTCGAAAGCGGTGCCGCGGACGCCTATGGCTTCGGCAACAAGGAGCTGGCGCTCGCCTGTTCCTCCCACAATGGCGAGGATGAGCATGTTGCGCTTGCCGCCGCGATGCTGGCAAGCGCCGGCCGCGATGTCGGCACGCTCGAATGCGGCGCGCATTGGTCTTCCGACCTGAAGACCGTGATCCATCAGGCCCGCACCATCGAGAAGCCGACGGCGCTGCATAACAATTGTTCCGGCAAGCATGCCGGCTTCGTCTGCGCCTGCTGTCATCAGGATATCGATCCCAAAGGCTACGTCGGTTATGACCATCCGCTGCAGCAGCAGATCCGTGGCGCCATGCAGAGCCTGACGGGTGCCGTTCTCGCCCATGACAATTGCGGAACCGACGGCTGCTCGATCCCGACCTACGCGGTGCCACTCAAGGGACTGGCGCACGGTTTTGCCAAGATGGCGACTGGCGCTGGCCTAGAGCCGTTGCGCGCCAAGGCATCGCGCCGGCTGTTCGAGGCCTGCATGGCCGAACCTTTTTATGTTGCCGGTACCGATCGCGCCTGCACGAAGCTGATGCAGATCGCGCCCGGCCGCATCTTCGTCAAGACCGGCGCCGAAGGCGTGTTTTGCGCTGCAATACCCGAGCAGGGCATCGCCATCGCGGTCAAGTGTGACGATGGCAACGGTCGCGCGGCCGAGGTCATGGTGGCTGCGACACTCGCCCGCTTCTTCGAGAAAGACGGCGCGGCTCATGCCGGCCTCATGGCGATGGCTGACAGATCCTTCAAGAACTGGAACGGCATCCATGTCGGCGATATCAGGCCGGCCTCTGCCCTGATGGCATAACTCTGCTTCAGCCTCCAGCTTATCGTGCTGGCACATGTTGCCGCACGATCCTGTATTCGTGCCAGATGAGGATCATGACCACGAGGTCGAAGACAGTGAGGACGATGAGTCCTATGCCGTGCGTGTCGGTGAAGCGGTAAAGCTGATAGGCGATGAAAAGCCCGAGCGCCACCAGCGATGCCGGATAGGCCCACATCTTGCCCCTGAGCAGGCCGATCACGAGCAGCACCTTCACCAGCCCATGGCTCAGCAGGTAATAGGCGTAGAAGTTCTTGGTGCCGACGGAGAAGTCCTGCGCCCAGGCGAGCAGATGCGTCGCGATGAAATCATGTGGGTCGTTGAGCAGCTCGGGCTGGGTGACCCTGTTCGCCAAACGAAGAATGGACTCGGTGCTGACGAGCGCGAGCACGATGCCGCCGAGGCATTCGATCAAGGCATGGGCACCTTTCAACAGGACGCTGATTTCGAAAAGCTGGTGAATGCGGCGTTCGTTCATGGGCGATCGTAACCTCGAGGACCTATTGAGGTAGGCTTGATCAGCGATGACCGCAAGGCGAGCCGCTGTCCGGTCGGGATAGAACCAATCTTCGACCGCATCATGATGACGGCAACGCAAATGGTCGTGCGGCTCTTGTTTTGCCAGCCGTTCGGTCTGCCGTCGTCAGGCCAGGAAGAGCGGAACCTCGCCATCCCGGTAAGGCGCCAGGCTTTCCTCGGAAACGTCGGAGGGTACGATCAGGCCGGAAACGCTCCCCATGGGCAGGATCTGGCATGGCGAGACTGCATCGAGCTTCTCGGGCGTCGCCAGCACATAGGTTTCCGCCGAGCATTGCGCGATATGCCGTTTGATGGCCGCCTCCTCGAAATCGCCGGTCGAAAAGCCGCGCGCCGGATGGATGGCGGTGACGCCGAGAAAGAAGATATCGGCCCTTATGGAGGCGATCGCCGCCATGGCGGCGGCACCCGTCGCCACCATCGAATGCTTGTAGAGCTTGCCGCCGATCAGGATCACCTCAGCCAAGGGATGATGCTCCAGTTCGCCTGATATCGTCGGGCTGTGGGTGACGACGGTGGCGGCAAGATCCTTCGGCAGCTGACGGGCAATTTCGGCATTCGTCGTGCCGCCGTCGAGGAACACGGTCTGGCCCGGCTTGATCATATTGGCAGCATAGGCGCCGAGCCGGCGTTTCGCATCGGATGAGAGCGCCTGTCGTGCGGTAAAATCCGGCAGTTCAGGCGCAAGCGGCAGCGCACCGCCATGCACCCGCTTCAGCAATTTCGCCGCCGCCATCTCCCGCAAGTCCCTCCGGATCGTGTCTTCGGAAAGATCGAGATCATCGGCCAGTGCCTTGGCGATCACCTGGCCGTCCCGGCGCAATCGATCGAGGATGAGGGCTTTGCGTTGGCTGGTCAGCATGTCGGTCCTTGCACGCTATCTCACGAAATATCGTGAATCTATCAGAATAGATTCGACATTCAAGAAAATATACGCATATTCGTGCAAATTCCTGCAGGATGCGGGAAGGAAAAGGAGACATGACATGTTGATCTTGATTGCGGGGCCGTATCGCTCCGGCACCGGCGATGATCCGAAGAAGATGGCCGAGAACCTCAAACGCCTGGAGGAACCGTCCTATGCCCTGTTCAAGGCCGGACATCTGCCAATGATCGGCGAATGGGTCGCTTTGCCGGTCTGGAACGCCGCCGGCGGCAAGAGCATCGGCGACAACCTCTATGAAGAAATCTTCCACCCGACGGCTGGCCGCCTGCTGCAGCTTTGCGAAGGCGTCCTGAGATTATCAGGCGATTCCAAGGGCGCCGACAATGATGTCCGCATCGCCCGCGAGCGCGGCATTCCCGTCTGGTACAGACTGGAAGACGTGCCCGGTTGCGCGTAAGCGCGCAGATCATTGCCGCACGACCCCTTCTCCCCCCGGGGAGAAGGTGCCGACAGGCGAATGAGGGGGGCAAACGCCTTGAACCCATCGGCTTTGCGCTCTTGGCATCCCCCTCATCCGACCCTTTGGGCCACCTTCTCCCCGAGGGGAGAAGGAGCATGCGGCGTTGGGGAGATGGGCATATCGGCCCGATCGATCAAAACCTTTTGTAGCGGCCATCAGCGTCAGCCCCTTCCGTATTGGCCGGCTTGCCTTTAGCTTCCCATGGACGCCAATCGAGGAACGGAACATGCTGACACTCTATTTCGCGCCTGGAAGCTGCGCGCTCGCCAGTCTGATCGCCCTGGAAGAGTCCGGTCTCGCCTATGAGCACCGTCGCCTCATCCTCGCCAATGGCGACCAACGCCAGCCCGACTATCTCGCCATCAACCCCAAAGGCCGCGTTCCCGCGCTGGTGACCGATCGGGGCGTCATCACGGAGAATATCGCGATCCAGGCCTATCTCGCCCAGATTGCGCCCGCCGCAAAGCTGGCACCGCTCGACGATCCCTTCGAATTTGCGCAGATGCAGGCCTTCAACAGCTATATTGCCTCGACCGTCCACATAAACCATTCACATAAGGCTCGCGGCGCCCGCTGGACCGACGATGCAGCCGCCATCGAGACCATGAAGGCCAAGGTGCCGCAGACCATGGCCGAAAGTTTCGCTTTGCTCGAAGACAAGATGCTTAGGGGACCGTGGGTGATGGGCGATCAGTATACCGTCGCCGACGGCTATCTCTTCACCATGGCGAAATGGCTGCCGGGAGACAATGTCGATCGCAGCCAGTTCGCGAAGGTGAGCGCCCACTACCAGCGCATGCTCGAGCGCCCGGCTGTCCAGAAAGCGCTCGCGATCGAAGAGGGCTGATCCCGTCAGTCGAACGTTGCCCGGAGCTTTTTCGGGGCGCGGTATTGCCACGCCTCGATCAGGCGCAATTGCAACTCCTCATCGCCGATCGCACCGATGCGCAGGGGCAGGGCGGGCCAGCCGACATAGTGATCGGTCTGGAAATAGATCTCCGGCGCCATTTCCATCAATTGTTCCTTGCGGTCGATCGGCAGCGACAGCACGATGGTTTCGTTATTCTTCACCGAGACGAAGGCTTTGCCGCCGACCTTGAAGGCCGGCAGGCCGTAATGCAGGCCAGGTTCCACCGCCGGCAGCCGGGCTTGAGCTATAAGCCGCTGCAATCGTTCCGCGATCGCGTCCATGTCGATGGTCGATGTCATGCTTGTGCGCTCGAGTAGGTTCCTCTTACGCACATTCTTCCGGCTGAACGATCCGCTTGTCCATGGGACGCCCGAGATTTTCCGGCATCAGCGGCAGGTCGGCCAATTCTTCCAGTGACATGGCGGCGAGCATGGGATGCTGCAAAGGATCGCTTTCCCGTTCACGATCCTCTTCCAGTAGATGACTAAAGAAAAGCTTCAAGATCGACATGAGATGCCTCCTTGGATCTCCGCATCGATGCAACCATGGCGGCATCAGCTGGCGAAGCGGCAGCGGTTTTCAATTCCATGCTGCAATAATCGCGCAAATTCCCGTTTTGCGCAATTGAGAATGACGAGATGCCGATATAGATATTCTACAATGAAAAACCTCAACCACGTTCATCTGAATGGTTTGCGCGCCCTTGAGGCGGTTGGCCGGCTGGGCTCGCTGCAGGCGGCGGCCGACGAACTTGGCGTGACGGTCGGCGCGGTGAGCCAGCAGGTCATCAAGGCCGAGGCGCAGCTCGGTCGGCCGCTGTTCGAGCGCACGCCCAAGGGCATGACGGTCACGGCATCGGGTCTCGCGGTACTGACGAGGCTTGGCGAAGGCTTTCAGGCGCTTTCGGCGGCAATCACGCTGGCGCAGCATAGGGATGAGAACATCCTCACCATTTCGGTCGCGCCGGTTTTTGCAGCCCGCTGGCTGGTGTACCGGCTTGATCGCTTCGCCGCCCGCCATCCGGACATCCGCCTGCGCATCGATGCCACCACGCGCCTGATCAATCCGGCGACGTCGGATGTCGATATCGGCATTCGGGTCGGCAGCGGGCAGTGGCCCGATGTCAAGTCCGAGCTGCTGCTGGCGCAGGAAGTCTTCCCGGTCGTCACGCCGCGGATCGCCGCCACATTGCGGGAGCCTACCGATCTCCTGAAAGTTCCCGCCGTCATCGACGGACACGCGATGTTCGGCTGGGAGGTGTGGCTGCGCAAGGCCGGGCTTTCGGGTCATTGCATGGAAGAGCGGCACATCTTCAACGACGCGTCGCTCTGCCTGGATGCGGCCATGGCCGGGCAGGGCGTGATGCTTGCCTGGCAGACGCTGGCCGCCTATGCGCTGGAGCAGAAATGCCTCGTCGATCCCTTCGGCATTCGCGCAAGCACCGGTTTCGGCCATTATTTCGTCACCGCCGAAGGTGTCCGCGAACCGAAGAAGGTCTCTGCCTTCAAGGCCTGGATACGCGAGGAAATGGAAGAGAGCATCCGTCTCTTCCAATAATCTTGTATCAGACCGGCTCCTTGCTGCGTGTCGCCTGCATCGCCTTGTAGGCGGCTCGCGACTGGCAGCGCTCGATCCACGCCTTCATCTTCGGCCTGTTGTCGAAGAGTTCCTGCTCGGTCTGGGCATAGCGCAGTACCTCGGCCAGGTTGAGGTCTGCCGCAGTGAAGCGATCGCCCAGGAGATAATCCTGATCTTGCAGATGCTTTTCCAGAACGTCGAGCGGCTTCTTTAGCGAGCGGCAAGCGACTGCGATCCCTGCCTTGCCCTGCTCGCTGTTTTCCTGGGCATTGTCGTAGATGCGGACGAGCGCGACGCTGTAGGGCTCGACTTCGGTCGCGGCCCACATCGTCCACATCGCCATAAGCCCTTCCTCTTCGACAGTCGTGCCGGCCAGCGGGCCGCCATATTTGCGCGCGAGATAGAGGTTGATGGCAAGCGATTCATGCAGGGCGAGATCGCTGTCCGTGATGCAGGGGATCATGCCCATCGGATTGACGGCCAGAAACTCCGGCGACAGGGTGTTGATCGGCGCATCGGCCGCGAGCGGATTGGCAAGCCGGCTGGCCTGGATCACGGGTACGGATTTGAACTCGATGCCGAGCTCCTCCGCCATCCAGTAATTGCGCGAGGCGCGCGAGCGATAGACACCATAGATCGTCAGCATGAATGCCTCCTATTTTCGAGTCGGCGCGACATTATGAGGCTCACCGGAAGAGTAAAAGACCCTACCGCTGATATCTCGATGAAAGCTTGTGATGAGTGGTCGCGCACCTGGCTCTGCAAGCACGAAAATATCGGGCACTTCCCGAATTCTTTGCAAAACATGCTGTTGACGCCCAGCCTTCGTTCGGAAATTAGCCATGGCGCATGTTAGGGTTCCATCAAGGTTTTCATCGGATGCGGCAGGAGGCATCCGGCGAAAGGATATGCGCAATCGGTCGCTGCGATCTCGGGAGGAGAGCAGATGCTTGCAACCAGTGTATCGCTGGACGACAAATACACGGCTGAGGACGGCCGCGTCTTCATGACCGGCCTGCAGGCGCTGGTGCGGTTGCCCATGACGCAGATGCGCCGTGACCGCGCCGCCGGCCTCAATACGGCGGCCTTTATTTCGGGCTATCGCGGCTCGCCGCTCGGCGGCTATGATCAGCAGCTTCTGAAAGCGCAGACTTACCTCAACGCCCATGATGTCACGTTCCAGCCCGGCATCAACGAAGACCTTGCGGCAACGGCGGTCTGGGGTTCGCAGCAGGTCGGTCTTTCCCCCGGCGCCCGCAAGGATGGCGTGCTCGGCATCTGGTACGGCAAGGGCCCCGGCGTCGATCGTTCCGGCGACGTGCTGAAGCACGGCAATGCCGCCGGTACCGCCAAGCATGGCGGTGTCCTCTGTTTTGCTGGCGACGATCACTCCGCCAAATCCTCGACCATTCCGCATCAGACCGACCATGAATTCATGTCGGCGGTCATGCCGGTCATCTATCCCTCGTCCATCCACGAATTCCTGGAATACGGCCTGCTCGGCATCGCCATGTCGCGCTATTCGGGCTGCTGGGTCGGCATGAAATTCATCGCCGACACGGTCGAGACGACGGCAGCCGTCGATCTCTCTGGCGAACGGCGGCAATTCGTCCTGCCTGCTGATTTCGAGATGCCTCCCGGCGGCCTCAACCTGCGCTGGCCTGATCCACCGCTGATGCAGGACGACCGCCTGCAGAATTACAAGGCCTATGCGGCCATCGCCTTTGCCCGCGCCAATCGCGTCGATGAAATCACCCATGACGTGCCCAACGCCCGCTTCGGCATCATCTCCTCCGGCAAGGCCTATGAGGACGTGCTGCAGGCATTGCGCGAGCTTGAGATCGGACCGAGCGAAATGGCTGATATCGGCCTGCGCATCCTCAAGGTGCGCATGCCCTGGCCGCTGGAGCCGGAGGCCGTCCGGCATTTCTCCGAGGGGCTGGACGAGGTTCTCGTCGTCGAGGAGCGGCGCGAGATCATCGAGAACCAGATCAAGCAGCAGCTGTTCAACTGGCGTGCAGACGTCCGCCCGCGCATCGTCGGCAAGTTCGACGAGCACGACAAACCCTACCTCAGCCTGTCCTCGGCACTGACCGTCGGCGCGGTCGCCAGAGCCATCGCCGGACGCATCGTCAAGCTCGATCTCGATCAGGGCCTGCATGACCGCATCGCCGCAAAGCTCGCTTATCTCGCCGAGCGCGGCCAGATCAGCCGCAGCCATGTCGCGCCGCTGAACCGTACGCCGTTCTTCTGTTCCGGCTGTCCGCACAATACGTCCACCCGCGTCCCGGAAGGCAGCCGCGCCATTGCCGGGATCGGCTGCCACTACATGGCGACCTGGATGGACCGCAACACCGAGACCTTCACGCAGATGGGCGGTGAAGGCGTGCCGTGGACGGCGATCGCCCGCTACACCGACGAAAAGCATATGTTCGTCAATCTTGGCGACGGCACCTATTTCCACTCTGGCATTCTCGCCGTCCGCCAGTCCGTCGCCGCCAAGGTCAACGTCACCTACAAGCTGCTCTATAACGACGCCGTCGCCATGACCGGCGGCCAGCAGATCGACGGCCATCTGACGCCGCAGCTGGTGACCAAGCAGCTGCACGATGAAGGCGTGAAGCCGATCTATCTTCTGTCTGATCGTCCCGATGCCTATAGCGCTTCCGAGCTGGCGCCGGGCGTCAAGGTGCTGCATCGCGATCATATCGATCGGGTGATGCTGACGTTGCGCGACACCGAGGGCTGCTCGGCGATCGTCTACGTGCAGACCTGTGCGGCCGAGAAGCGTCGCCGCCGCAGCCGTGGTCTAATGGAAGACCCGGCCAAGCGCGTCTTCATCAACAAGGCCGTTTGCGAGGGCTGCGGTGATTGTTCCGTGCAATCCAACTGCATCTCCGTCGAGCCGCTGGAGACGGAATTCGGCCGCAAGCGCCAGATCAACCAGTCGAGCTGCAACAAGGACTTTTCCTGCGTCAAAGGCTTCTGCCCATCCTTCGTGACGGTGCATGGCGGCAAGCGCCGCAAGCGGAAAGCGCGTGACCATGCGGATATCGAAGTGCCGATGCCGGAGATTCCCGTCATCGCCGATCGCCCCTGGAATATCGCCATTGCCGGCGTCGGCGGCACCGGTATTCTGACTGTCGGCGCCATCCTTGGCATGGCCGCGCATCTCGACGGCAAGGTGCCGATGATCCTCGACATGGCCGGCCTTGCCCAGAAGGGAGGCGCGGTCATGAGCCACCTGCGCATCGGCCTTAATCAGGCCGATGTCACCTCGTCGCGCATCGTCAATGGCGGTGCGGACCTGCTGCTATCAGCCGACGAGGTGGTCGGCGCCTCCAAGGATGCGATCACGCTCTGCTCGTCCGCGCGCACCACTGCCATCGTCAATACCGGCCTGATGCCGGTTGCCGATTTCGTCCGCAATCGCGATTTCGATTTCAAGACCGGCTCGGTGCAGCATACGATCGCCAAGACCGTCAGCGACAGGTCCGTCTTCCTCGATTTCGGCCGTGTCGCGACCGAGGTAACCGGCGATGCCATATCGACCAATATCCTGCTGACCGGCTTTGCCTGGCAGCGCGGTCTGCTGCCGCTGTCGCTGGAGGCGATCGAAAAGGCGATCGAACTCAACGGCGTGGCCGTCAAGTCGAGCCTCTCCGCCTTTCAGTGGGGCAGGCTTCTGGCGCATGATCCGCGGGCGGTGCATGCCATGATGGCCGGGCCGGATGTTGGCAAGACATTGTCAGACATGAGCCTCGATGAGCTCATCGAGCATCGCAAGGCGCACTTGACGGCCTATCAGGACGCAGCCCTTGCCAACCGCTACGCCGCCTTCGTCGCCCATGCCAACGCCTTGGCCACGCGAGAACGCTTGTCCGACAAGGTGCCTTTTGCCGTTGCCGTCACCTATGCGCGGGTTCTGGCCTACAAGGATGAATACGAGGTCGCCCGGCTTCTGACCGACCCCGCCTTTGCGGCGAATCTGCGGGACGAAATGGAAGGCGATTTCAAACTGGCCTTCAATCTTGCCCCGCCCATCCTCGGTGGCAAGGACCCGAATGGCCGGCCGAAGAAGCGCGAATTCGGTGCCTGGATTCTGCCTGTCCTGCGCGCGCTTGCGCCGATGAAGCGGCTGCGCGGCACCGCTCTCGATCCCTTTGGCTATACGGCCGAGCGCCGGGCGGAGCGTCGCCTGATCGCCGACTACGAAGGGATTGCCGAGCGCGTCCTTGTCGGCCTGCGCCAGGACAACGAGGCCGAGGCTCTTGCCATCCTCTCATTGTTTGATGAGATAAGAGGCTTCGGTCCGGTGAAGGAGGACGCCGCCCACAAGATCATGGCAAGGATCTCCGACAAGCTGAGGACTTACGAAGCGCCGCGGGAGAAGCAGCATGTGCCTGCCGATGCGGCATGACGAACACGGCAGACGCTTGAAGCGGGCATAAAGAGATATACGTTCACAAGGATCGGTTGTTCGGGAAGGCCGGGAGGAGAAACAGAATGTTTGCAGGGGGATTGAACTTCGCGCTGGGAGAGGACATCGACGCACTGCGCGAGCAGGTGCGCCGTTTCGCTGCCAACCGCATCGCGCCGTTTGCCGACGAGATCGATCGCAACAACGCTTTCCCGATGCATCTATGGCGGGAGATGGGCGATCTCGGCCTGCTCGGGATCACCGTCGACGACGCCTTTGGCGGCTCCGGCCTCGGCTATCTCGCCCATACGGTCGCGATGGAGGAAATCAGCCGCGCGTCGGCCTCCGTCGGCCTGAGTTATGGCGCCCATTCCAACCTCTGCGTCAACCAGATCCACCGCAACGGCACGACGGCGCAAAAGGAGCGCTATCTGCCGAAGCTGGTATCAGGCGAGCATGTCGGTGCATTGGCGATGTCGGAACCGGGCGCCGGCTCCGACGTCGTCTCCATGAAGCTGCATGCCGAAAAGCGCGGCTCGCACTATGTGCTCAACGGCAGCAAGATGTGGATCACCAATGGCCCCGATGCCGATGTCCTCGTCGTCTACGCCAAGACTTCGCCGGACGCCGGCCCGCGAGGGATCACCGCCTTCCTGGTCGAAAAGGGTTTTGCGGGTTTCTCCGTCGGCCAGAAGCTCGACAAGCTCGGCATGCGCGGCTCGAACACCTCGGAACTGATCTTCATGGATTGCGAAGTGCCCGAGGAGAATGTTCTGGGTCACGTCGATGGCGGCGTTCGCGTGCTGATGTCGGGTCTCGATTACGAGCGCGTCGTGCTGTCTGGCGGTCCCGTCGGCATCATGGCCGCCTGCATGGATGTGGTGCTGCCCTACATGCATGAGCGCAAGCAGTTCGGTCAGTCGATCGGCGAATTCCAGCTGATGCAGGGCAAGCTTGCCGACATGTATGTCACCATGAACGCCGCGCGCGCCTATGTCTATGCGGTTGCTGCCGCTTGCGATCGCGGCGAGACCACGCGCAAGGATGCGGCTGGCTGTATTCTTTACTCGGCCGAAAAGGCGACTTCGCTGGCGCTCGAATGCATCCAGGCGCTCGGCGGCAACGGCTACACCAATGATTATCCTGCCGGACGGCTACTGCGCGACGCCAAGCTCTATGAGATTGGCGCGGGTACCTCCGAAATCCGGCGCATGCTGATCGGCCGCGAATTGTTCGGCGAAACGGCCTGATTTCAAATTCCATTTTACTCGACCGGTGAGACCGCATGACCGTCCTGAAATCAGAGATATCGACGCACACGGATCGCTTTCGCGACAATCGCGCCGCCATGCTGGAGGCGATCGGTGTCGCCGAGGTTGCGGCGTCGAAAGCGGCGGAAGGTGGCGGTGCCCAGGCGCGCGAGCGGCATGTCAGCCGCGGCAAGATGCTGCCGCGCGATCGCGTTGCCGGCTTGATCGATCCCGCCATGCCGTTTCTCGAAATCGGCGCGACCGCTGCTCACGGGATGCACGGCGATGAGGCGCCGGGCGCCGGCCTGATCGCCGGTATCGGCCGGGTTTCGGGCCGCGACTGCATGATCGTCTGCAACGATGCCACGGTCAAAGGCGGCACCTATTATCCGATCACGGTGAAGAAACACCTGCGGGCACAGGAGATTGCGGCGGAAAACAATCTCCCTTGCATCTACCTCGTCGATTCCGGCGGTGCCAATCTGCCGAACCAGGACGAGGTCTTTCCGGACCGCGATCATTTCGGCCGCATCTTCTACAATCAGGCCAATATGTCGGCGGCCGGCATCCCGCAGATCGCCGTCGTCATGGGCTCTTGCACGGCGGGTGGCGCCTATGTGCCCGCCATGTCGGACGAAACCATCATCGTCGAGAAGCAGGGAACGATCTTTCTCGCCGGCCCGCCACTCGTCAAGGCCGCGACAGGGGAAGTGGTCTCGGCCGAGGATCTCGGCGGCGGTGATGTCCATACGCGGCTTTCCGGCGTTGCCGATCATCTGGCGCGCGACGATGTCCATGCGCTTGCGCTCGCCCGGCAGGCGGTCGCCAATCTCAATCGGAGCAAGCTGGAGGGTGTCGAGCTTCGCACGCCGGAGGCACCGCTCTACGACCCCGAAGAAATCCTCGGCATCGTGCCTTCCGATCTGCGCACGCCCTATGATGTGCGCGAGGTTATCGCCCGAATGGTGGATGGCTCTAGGCTCGACGAGTTCAAGGCGCGCTATGGCACGACATTGGTCTGCGGCTTTGCCCATATCCACGGCATTCCCGTCGGGATCATCGCCAATAACGGTGTCCTCTTCTCGGAATCGGCGCTGAAAGGCGCGCATTTCGTCGAGCTTTGCTCGCAGCGCAAGATCCCGCTGGTCTTCCTGCAGAACATCACCGGCTTCATGGTCGGTAGAAAATACGAGACGGAAGGCATCGCCAAGAACGGCGCCAAGCTGGTAACGGCGGTTGCCACCACCAAGGTTCCGAAGATCACCATGCTCATCGGCGGCTCCTTCGGCGCCGGCAATTACGGCATGGCCGGCCGTGCCTATTCGCCGCGTTTCCTCTGGACCTGGCCCAACAGTCGCATCTCCGTCATGGGCGGGGAGCAGGCGGCCGGCGTGCTTGCCACCGTGCGCGGCGAGGCGCTGGCCCGCGCCGGCAAGCCCTGGACGAAAGAGGAAGAAGCCGCCTTCAAGGCGCCGACGCTCAAGATGTTCGAAACCCAGAGCCACCCGCTCTATGCCTCGGCCCGGCTTTGGGACGATGGCATCGTCGACCCGCGCAAGAGCCGCGACGTGCTGGCTCTGTCGCTTTCAGCAGCACTCAACGCGCCGATCGAAGACACGCGCTTCGGTCTTTTCAGGATGTGAGGAGATGGAAATGAAACGCGAGAACATCAATGCAAAGAACGCGCCGCAACCACGTGGCGGTTATGCGCAGGTCGTAAAGCTCGAAAATTTCGAGCGATTGCTTTTTGTCAGCGGCCAGGTTCCGCTGACATCGGACGATACGCTTCCCGAGGGCTTCAAGGCGCAGGCCCGGCAGGCGTGGCTTAATGTCGATGCCCAGCTGAAGGCGGCCGGCATGAGCAAGGCCGACATCGTCAAGGTGACGGTCTTTCTCGCCGACCGGCATCACACGATGGAGAACCGCGAGATCCGCGCCGAATATCTGGGCGCGCTCACGCCGGCCATGACTGTCGTGATCGCTGGTATTTTCGATACGGCCTGGTTGCTCGAAGTCGAAGTCATTGCCGCGCAATAGGGTTTGCCGATGTTTTCGAAGATATTGATCGCCAATCGCGGCGAAATCGCCTGCCGGGTCATCCGTACCGCAAAGCGCCTGGGCATTCGCACGGTCGCCGTCTATTCCGACGCAGACAGGGATGCCTTGCATGTGGCGCTCGCCGACGAGGCCGTTCATATCGGCCAGGCGGTGGCGCGCGAAAGCTATCTTTCGAAAGAGAAGATCATTGGCGCGGCTCAGCGCACCCAAGCGCAAGCCATCCATCCCGGCTATGGCTTCCTCTCGGAAAATGCCGATTTCGCCGAGGCGGTCGAGGCTGCGGGTCTGATCTTCATCGGCCCGTCGCCCGCCTCGATTAGGGCCATGGGGCTCAAGGATGCCGCCAAGGCGCTGATGGAGCGGGCAGGCGTGCCGGTTGTTCCAGGCTATCATGGTGAGGAACAAGAGCCCGGCTTTCTTGCCGAACAGGCCGATGGCATCGGCTTTCCGGTTCTCATCAAGGCGCGGGCGGGCGGCGGCGGCAAGGGCATGCGCCGGGTCGACCGGCCGGAGGAATTCGCCGCCTCGCTGGAAGCGGCAAAGCGCGAGGCGAAATCGGCTTTCGGCGACGACGTGGTGCTGATTGAAAAATATCTGGTCAAGCCGCGCCACATCGAGATCCAGGTCTTCGGCGACAGTCATAGTAATGTCGTGCATCTCTTCGAGCGCGATTGCTCGCTGCAGCGCCGGCACCAGAAGGTGATCGAGGAAGCGCCGGCACCCGGCATGACCGAGGAGATGCGCAGCGCCATGGGCGAAGCGGCGATTCGCGCCGCCCGCGCCATCGATTATAGCGGCGCCGGCACGGTCGAATTCATCGCCGATGTCTCCGGCGGGCTGTCGCCGGACCGCTTCTTCTTCATGGAGATGAATACCCGCCTGCAGGTCGAACATCCCGTCACCGAGGCGATCGCCGGCGTGGATCTGGTCGAGTGGCAATTGCGTGTGGCAAGCGGCGAGCCGCTGCCGAAGGCTCAAGATGAGCTCACCATAAACGGCTGGTCCTTCGAAGCTCGTATCTACGCCGAAGACCCATCGCGCGGCTTCCTGCCGGCAACCGGCACGCTGTCGCACTTGCGCTTTCCCGAAGGCGATGTCCGCATCGATGCCGGCGTGCGCGAGGGCGATAGCATCACCCCGCACTACGATCCGCTGATCGCCAAGCTGACGGTGCATGCGCCCGATCGCGCAGCCGCCCTTGCCAAGCTGACACACGGGCTGGAGCAGACGCAGGTTGCCGGCACCACCACCAATCTCGATTTCCTGATCCGGCTCAGCCGCCAGCCGGAGTTTGCCGCCGGCCATCCCGACACGGGATTGATCGACCGGGATGTGGAAGCGTTGACCTCAGCGCAGCAACCCGACGATGCGGCCCTTGCTATCGCCGCTATTGTCGAGGCAGGCGGATTTGCGCGGGCTGCCGGCAACGACCCCTGGCTTTCGCTCGGTGCATGGCAGCTCTGGGGGAAGGCCAGCCGCCCCGTCACACTGCATTTTGCTGGTGGCCATAGGGATTGCCGGGTGAGCACCGAGGGTCCGGCGCTCTTTGGCGTCGCCTTCGATGGTCGCACCATTCCCGTCCGTCTCTTCGAAGCTGTCGGTGTTGCCCGACATGTCGAGATCGACGGCCGGCAATCCCACGTCGATATCTTCGAGACGCCGTTAGGCATGACGCTATTTCTCGATGGGCATACGCATCACTTCCATCGCCTCGATCCGCTGGATGGCGGAGAGGAGGCCGCCAGCGGCGGCGACCGCGTGATTGCGCCGATGCCGGGCCTCGTCAAGATCGTCCGGGTGCGCGAAGGCGACGCGGTGGTGAAGGGCCAGGCGCTGATCGTCATGGAGGCCATGAAGATGGAGCTGACGTTGACGGCGGCGCGCGACGGTATCGTTGAAAGCCTGCATGTCGGCGAGGGCGATCAGACCAGCGAGAGCGCCGTGCTCCTGTCGCTTCGGCCGGAGGATACCGCATGACCGACAAGCCTTCTAACCATGTCACGATCGTCGAGATGGCGCCGCGCGACGGCCTGCAGAATGAGAAAGAGCCGGTCGACACCGCGCGAAAGATCGAGCTGGTCGATCTGCTCTCCGATTGCGGTTTCGAGCGCATCGAAGTGACCAGCTTCGTCAGTCCGAAATGGGTGCCGCAGCTGGCGGATGCCGCCGTCGTCATGGCCGGAATAGAGCGTCGTTCCGACGTTCGCTACGCGGCCTTGGCGCCTAACATGCAGGGTTTCGAGGCAGCGCTTGCCGCCGGTGCCGATGAGGTGGCGATCTTTGCGTCCGCCTCGGAAACTTTCTCCATGCGCAATATCAACTGCTCGATCGCCGAGAGCATCGAGCGCTTCCGGCCGGTGGCCGCAGCCAGCCGCGATCGCGGCGTCCCGTTGCGCGGCTATGTCAGCTGTGTCGTCGAATGCCCCTATGAGGGCGCGGTGCCGCCGCAAAATGTCGTCAGCGTCGCCTGGCAGCTGCGTGCCCTCGGCTGCTATGAGATCAGCCTCGGCGATACCATCGGCAGAGGTTCGCCCGAAGCCGTCGACCGGATGCTTGCCGCAGTCTTGGGCGAGCTCCCCGCCGTGGCTCTGGCCGGCCATTTTCACGACACGTCCGGCCGTGCGCTCGACAATATCGCCGTTGCCCTTCAACGCGGCTTGCGCGTCTTCGATTCGTCGGCCGGTGGTCTTGGTGGGTGCCCCTTCGCCCCCGGCGCCAAGGGCAATGTCGATACTGTTTCGGTTCACGACTATCTTGTTGCGCAGGGCTACGAAACCGGCCTCGACAAGGACAAGCTCGCCCGCGCCGCCGCCTTTGCCCGCAGCCTCAGGAGTGCCTCATGACATCGCAAACGATCCGCATCGAAACCGATGAACGCGGTGTTGCGCATCTGACGCTGGCGCGCTCCGAAAAGCACAATGCCCTGTCGGCCGAGATGATCGATGCCCTGACGGCGGCAACGCACGATCTCGCCCATGATAGGTCGGTGAGGGTCGTCGTGCTGACCGGCGAGGGCGCCAGCTTCTGTGCTGGCGGCGATCTCGGCTGGATGCGCGCCCAGTTCGACGCCACGCGCGCCGGGCGCATGGTCGAGGCTCGCCGGCTTGCCATGTTGTTCAAGGCGCTGAACGAGCTGCCGAAACCGCTGGTTGCCCGCGTGCATGGCAATGCCTTCGGCGGCGGCATCGGCATCTTGAGTGTCTGCGACATGGTGATCTCGGCGTCGACGGCCCGCTTCGGCCTGACGGAGGTGCGTCTCGGCATCATCCCCGCCACCATCAGCCCCTATGTCGTCGCCCGCATCGGTGAGGCGAATGCCCGCCCGCTCTTCCTCTCCGGCAAGATCATCGATGCCTGGCAGGCGCACGCCACCGGCTTGCTTTCACGGGTCGTTGCCGAGGAGGCGCTGGATGAGGCCGTGGAAGCGGAAGTCCGCCATTTTCTGGCGGCGTCTCCGCAGGCCGCGGCCCGCGCGAAAGCCTTGGCGCGTTCGGTCGGCAGGCCGATCACCGATGGCATGATCGACCATGTCGTCGAGCAATTGGCGGATGCCTGGGAGACCGAGGAGGCAAAGGAGGGCGTTACCGCCTTCTTCGAAAAACGGCAGCCGAACTGGCGATCGGCCTAGACGAGCCTGTTGTTTTCGATGGTCAGTTGTGGGAACTGCGTATTTCCCTTGGTGAGATCGCCGGATGCCGGCTTGTCCCAGCGAAAGCCCATGATCGCGCCTTGCTGCATCTCATGAAAGAGGTTGCCCGCAATCACGGCCGAGCCGGCGCCGTCCGCAACCGAAACGACGCAGCCGATGCCGGCATGTCTGACGATATTGCCGGTCGCGACAACGTTGCGGAGATATTGACCCCAACCGAGCCTCATGCCCCAGAGTGGCGCGTTCTCGATGACATTATCGGCAACAAGCGTATCGGCCTCGGCCGAGATGCCGATGCCAAAGCCGCCGTCCTGCACGTAGGGCGCCGTAAGAGACAGGTTACGGATGACATTGCCCGTCACTGAGGCAAGCCTTCCGCCCTTGTCGAAATTGGTGACTGAGATGCCGTTGGCGGCGCCATCGACCAGATTGTTGCTGATTGTGGCACCGACGAACTCGAATTCGCAATAGATGGCGGTTTCGCCCGAGCGCAGGCATTGATTGTTCGAGATCTGTACATTCGATGCCGAGTTGGCGCGGATGGCGGTAAAGGCGCAATCGGCAATCCGGTTGCCCGAAACGGTGACACCATCGGCGCGGAAGACATTGATGCCGTTGCCGTTCTGGCCGGTGCCGCCGCCATTGGCGCGGATGCGGGCAATACGGTTGTTGATGACGCTGCTGCCATCCTCCGCCTTGTCCCAGCGGTGGATCAGAATGCCGCCATTGCCGCAATCCTCGACGCGATTGCCGGTGACCGCCAATCCGGTTGATTGGACGGAATAGATGCCGGCCTCGGCGGCGCCCGAGATGCGGCTGCGTTCGATCCGGCCGCCGCAGCGCTCCAGCTGCAGCGCATGCTTGCGGCTACCGGTAACTTCGCAATTGTCGATCAGCACTTCATCGACGCCTGTAAATTGCAGGAGGCCGCCGGCATAATCGGCAAGCCAGCGATTGCCGCCATCGAGCACGAGGCCGGAAAGCTCGATACGCCTGGCCTTGTCGGCATTCATCAGATGGCCGTCACCGCTATAGACGAGCCGAGAGGCGCCGGGAACGCCTGTCATGCGGGTGTTATCGGGGAGTGTGAGATTGGAGATATTGTAGGTGCCCGGCGGTAGGAAGAGCGGCATGTTGGTGCGCGCCGCATTGTCGATCATCGCCTGCAGCTTGCCGCTCTTGAAATCGCTTGTTCCGGGCGTCGTTTTCAGCGCAATGGCGTCGATCGGCCCGCGCAGCTCGGCGCCCGTCATCTTGGCAAGCGGCGCGGCGAAAACGCGAGGCGCAAGCAGACCGGCCGCTGCCGAAGCGGCGATGGAAGCGATGAAGGCGCGGCGTTGGATCATTGTGGACTCCCGGGACGACATCGGCAAAGCAGAAATCATGCCAGGCCTATCTGTGTCGTTTCGATACAGGACTAGCCGTTCGCGGGCTCCCGGCCGGCCATCAGAACAGAAATCTTCCCATTTCATTTACCAGTCCGGCACAGGCGATACTCTGCCACCGATCCGTTCCCGCTAGGGACGACTCACGGCGCATGCTAACCCTGCGGCATGCGGATCGCGGCCTTTCAACGTCTGGCACTTTTCGACGCCGTCGAACAGGCGGGCGAGGTTTTGGCGCGTGACCTCGCCTGGGCCGAGGCACAGGGAATCAACCTCGCGCTTTTCCCCGAATGTTACCTGCAGGGGCACAGCTACAACGAGGCGATCGCCCGGCGCCGCGCGCTTTCTCTGGATGATCCGTATCTGAGCGCCCTCGTCGCCCGCTTTGCGGCGGGGAGAACGACCGCCGTCGTCGGACTTTTCGAGAAGAGGGGCGATGCGCTCTACAATAGCAGCATCGTCGCCAAAGCGGGCCGGATAGTCGGGGTCTATGCCAAGGCGCATCCGCTCGAAAGCGGCTGCACGCCCGGAAAGGATTTCCCGGTCTGGGAGGAGGGGCATTGGCGCTTCGGCATCAATATCTGCGCTGATCTGAGGTACCCCTACACAGCGCGCCGACTGGCTGAGCAGGGAGCAGGTCTCATCTGCAATCCCATCAATCTCATGCTCCGGCCCCACAAGGCGGAGAAGTGGCACAAGCCGGGCATATCGAGCCTGCGGACATGCGCAAGGCATACGCGGTGCTGGGTCATGGCATCGGATGTGGTCGGCGGCAATGACGACGGCTGGGTGAGCTATGGCAGCAGCGCGATCGTCGATCCGAATGGTGTCATCGTCGCCAAAGCGAAGCCTTACTGCGAGGATGTCCTCGTCTTCGATCTGCCTGACCGGCAACCCGAACGCGGATTTGCTCAAAAAGCTGTCGCGATCGCTACCTAATCGTGCAAATCGCGCTATCCTCTCGAACCATGAGACCGGAACAACTGCTTTACCCAGCGCCTGAAGGATTGTTCTGCCCGATCGGCGGCTTCTATATCGATCCAGTACGGCCGGTCGAGCGAGCGCTCGTCACGCACGGCCATTCCGACCATGCCCGTTCCGGCCATGTCCATGTTCTCGCCACGCGCCAGACGCTCGATATCATGCGCATCCGCTACGGCGATGGCTTTGCCGGTTCGGAGCAGGCGGTTGCCTTCGGCGAGGAGGTGACGATCAACGGCGTCAAGGTTCGGTTCCATCCAGCGGGTCACGTGCTTGGCTCGGCGCAGATCGCCGTGGAAAAGGATGGTCTGCGCATCGTCGTTTCCGGCGACTACAAGCGCCGGCCGGACCCGACCTGTGAAGCCTATGTGCCGGTTCCCTGCGATGTGTTCATCACCGAGGCCACCTTTGGCTTGCCGGTCTTCCACCATCCCGATCCCATGGCCGAGACACGCAAGCTCCTGGCTTCGCTTCACCAGTTTCCCGAGCGAACGCATCTGATCGGCGCCTATGCGCTCGGCAAGGCGCAGCGCGTCATTCGGCTCTTGCGCGATGCCGGCTATGACAAGCCGATCTACATCCATGGTGCGCTGGAGACGCTGTGCGACTATTACGTCAGCCAGGGTATCGCACTCGGTGAACTCAAGCCGGCCACAATTGAAAGCCGCGATCAGTCGATCTTCCACGGTGCCGTCGTCGTCGGCCCGCCCTCCGCTTTCCAGGATCGCTGGGCGCGGCGCTTTCACGATCCGCTGCCGGCCTTCGCCTCTGGCTGGATGATGGTGCGCCAGCGCGCCAAGCAGCTTGGCGTCGAGCTGCCGCTGGTCATTTCGGACCATTGCGACTGGCCGGAACTGACCGAGACGATCTCCGATCTGAAGCCGGGCGAGGTCTGGGTCACCCACGGACGCGAAGAGGCCCTGGTGCGCTGGTGTGAGCTGCAGGGCATCGCCGCCAAGCCGCTGCATCTCATCGGCTACGAAGACGAGGGCGATTGATGAAAGCCTTTGCCGATCTCCTCGACCGACTGGTGCTGACGCCGAGCCGCAACGGCAAGCTGAAGCTGCTGACCGATTATTTTCGCGATACGCCCGATCCCGACCGTGGCTATGGTCTGGCTGCGATCGCCGGTACGCTTGAGGTGCGCAACGTCAAGCCCGCCATGCTGCGCGAACTCGTTCTCGAGCGCATGGACGAGGTGCTCTTCCGCTATTCCTATGATTATGTCGGCGATCTCGCCGAAACGATCTCGCTGGTCTGGGACAAGGAGAGCGATATCGAACGTCCCGCCGGCGAGCAGCCAAGGCTTGGCGAAGTCGTGCGCGGCATGAATGCGCTCGGGCGGACCGAAGTGCGCAGCTTCGTGCGCGATCTGCTGGACCGGCTGGATACGTCAGGCCGTTTCGCCTTCCTCAAGCTTGCAACCGGCGCGATGCGCATCGGCGTCTCGGCCCGTCTTGCCAAGCAGGCGCTGGCGGAGCTCAGCGGCAAGGACGTGACCGAGATCGAAACGCTGTGGCATGGCTTGCAACCGCCTTATGAAAGCCTGTTCCGCTGGCTTGAGGGTAAGGGCGAACGGCCAATACTGGCGACGCCGGCGATCTTCCATTCCGTCATGCTGGCCAATCCGGTTGAGTCAGGCGATCTCGACAGCCTCGACCCCCGCGATTTTGCCGCCGAATGGAAATGGGACGGCATTCGCGTCCAACTCTCGCGCTCGGGGGCGACAAGCAAGCTCTATTCGCGCTCCGGCGATGATATTTCAGGCGCCTTCCCTGACATCGTCGATGCGATGAGCTTCGAGGGAGTGATGGATGGTGAGCTGCTGGTCGGCGGCACGGTGCGCTCCAACAGTCCGACGCGAAGCTTTTCCGATCTGCAGCAGCGTCTCAATCGCAAGACTGTGACGGCAAAAATGCTGGAGGAGTTCCCGGCCTTCATCCGCGCTTACGACCTTCTCTTCGATGGCGCCGAGGATGTGCGTGCCCGCGGCTTCCTCGATCGGCGCAAGCGGCTGACCGAGATTGTCGAGACGGCACCGCATGATCGCTTCGATCTCTCGCCGCTCGTCGATTTCTCCTCCTGGGAGGAGCTCGACCGGCTGCGCTCGTCACCACCCGATCCGGTGATCGAGGGCGTGATGATCAAGCGTAGGGATAGCGCCTATCTCGCCGGCCGGGCCAAGGGACCCTGGTTCAAGTGGAAGCGCGATCCCTATAATGTCGATGCGGTGCTGATGTATGCGCAGCGCGGCCACGGCAAGCGATCTAGCTACTATTCCGATTTCACCTTCGGCGTCTGGGCCATGACTCCGGAGGGCGAGCAGCTCGTACCTGTCGGCAAGGCCTATTTCGGCTTCACCGACGCCGAGCTGGAAGTGCTCGACAAGTTCGTGCGCAATAATACCGTCGATCGCTTCGGCCCGGTGCGGGCCGTGCGCGCCGATCGCGATTTCGGCTTTGTGCTCGAAGTCGCCTTCGAAGGCATCAACCGTTCCACCCGCCATAAATCCGGTGTCGCGATGCGTTTTCCGCGCATTGCACGGCTGCGGCCTGACAAGCCGCCTTATGAGGCCGACAGGCTGGAAAGTTTGATCGCGATGATTGACGCCAAGGCTCCAACTGTCGATGAATAGGGCAGGGCGATTCCTCACCACAAAGTGAGTTGGCCTTGCCTTTCAACCCGTGCAGATTTGCGCTGCGCCGGGATATTTGGACAGAGCCGATGACCATGTCTGACGACAACGCATTTCATCCCCGCCGCAGTGTTCTTGCCGGCATCGCCGCCACGCTTTTTGCGCCCGCTATCGTCAAAGCAGCCGACGACAGCACGACCGGAACCAAGCCTGCCGATAACAAGGCCGCCGCCCGACACGAGGAGAAGGCCGAAGACGCTCCGCCGCTGCTCTCAGGAGATTATCGGCTGGAGCGCCATCTGTTCAAGACGGACCTCATCAGCAAGGGGCCGGCTCCCGACATCTACGAGCCTCTGGTTACGCCGTCTACGGCCGAGCGGCTTTTCTATCGCAGCGGCGTCGGCGAAGAGCTGGAGCTGGTCGCATGGGTTTCCCGCTATACGCGCTCGGAGAAGCCGAAGCCGGCCGTACTTTTCCTGCATGGTGGCAACGCCATCGGCCAGGGGCATTGGCAGCTGATGAAGCCTTATGTCGAAGCGGGCTATGTCGTCATGATCCCCTCCATGCGCGGCGAGAACGGCCAGAAGGGAAATTTCTCGGGCTTTTATGACGAGGTCACCGATGTGCTGGCAGCATCCAACCGGTTGCGGCATCTGCCCGGTGTCGATCCGCATCGAATGTTCCTGGCGGGACACAGCATCGGCGGTACGCTTGCCATGCTCGCCGCCATGTCGGCGAAGCGGTTCCGGGCAGTTGCGCCGATATCGGGCAATCCTGATGCCTATGCTTTCTTCAGCCGCTATCCGCAGGACATTCGCTTCAACACCAAGAACCCGCGCGAATTCCAGATGCGGTCGCCGCTCTGCTACGCGCACAGTTTCAAAAGCCCGGTCAAGCTGTTCCGCGGCACCGAGGAAGCCCATTTCGATTCGCGCCTCGCCCTGCTTGCAAAGCGGGCGACGGCAGCGGGCGTGAAGATGGAGATGGCGACGATGCCGGGCAGCCATAATTCCGCTTTGCCGGGCGAGATCGAGCAAAGCATCGAGTTCTTCAAGAGCGTCGCCGTCTAAACCCGGTTGGTCACGCCATCAGCTTCTCTATCAGAGCCGTCGCCGCTTCGGCGATCACGGTTCCCGGCGGGAAGATCGCATCGGCACCGGCTGCCTCCAGGGCGGCGAAATCCTGGGGCGGGATGACGCCGCCGACCGCGATCAGAATGTTGCGGGCGTGGCGGCGGATGAGCGCCTCCTTCAATTCCGGAACCAGCGTCAGATGTCCCGCGGCAAGCGATGATGCGCCGAGGATATCGACCCCTTCGCGCACGGCGACATCGGCCACTTCCTCCGGCGTCTGGAACATCGCGCCGACGACGACGTCGAAGCCGAGATCGGCAAAGGCCGTTGCGATGACCTTCTGTCCGCGATCGTGCCCGTCCTGGCCCATCTTGGCGATGAGGATGCGGGGTTTTTCGCCGCGCGCCTTGCGGAAGGCTTCGACCTTTGCGACCGCCTTGTTGAAAGCGGGATCGGCATCGCCGACCTCCTGGCGATAGACGCCAGAGATCGTCCTGATCTCGGCGACGTGCCGGCCATAGGCCTTTTCGAGCGCCAGCGAGATTTCGCCGACCGTCGCCCTTGCGCGCGCCGCCTTGATGGCGAAGTCGAGCAGATTGCCGCTGCCGTTGCGCGCGGCATCCGCCAGCGCATCCAGGGCGGTTTCGACGGCAGTCGTCTCGCGCGTACCCTTCAATTGCTGCAGCTTGGAGAGCTGCCGTGCCCGCACTTCGGAATTGTCGACCTTCAGCACATCGACTTCGATGTCCTTTTCCGGCTTGGAAAAATTGATGCCGACGAGGATCTGATGGCCGCTGTCGATGCGGGCCTGCGTGCGGGCGGAGGCTTCCTCGATCCTGAGCTTTGGAATGCCCTTCTCGATCGCCTTCGCCATGCCGCCGAGGGCCTCGACCTCCTCGATATGAGCAAGGGCGCGGGCTGCAAGATCATGGGTCAGCCGTTCGACATAGGCCGAACCTCCCCAGGGGTCGATGATGCCTGTTATGCCGGATTCCTTCTGCAGCAGGATCTGCGTGTTGCGGGCAATGCGAGCCGAATGATCGGTCGGCAGCGCCAAGGCTTCGTCGAAGGAATTGGTGTGGAGCGACTGCGTATGCCCCTGCGTCGCCGCCATCGCTTCGACCATGGTGCGGATGATGTTGTTCATCGGGTCCTGCGCCGTCAGCGACCAACCGGAGGTCTGGCTGTGCGTCCTGAGAGCAAGCGACTTCTGGTCCTTCGGCGCGAAATTCTTCTGCATCAGCGCGGCCCAGATCAGCCGTCCCGCCCGCATCTTGGCGACTTCCATGAAGAAGTTCATGCCGACGGCCCAGAAAAAGGAGAGGCGGGGGGCGAAGCTGTCGATATCAAGTCCGGCGGCAACGCCCGCCCGCGCATATTCGATCCCGTCGGCGATCGTGTAGGCGAGTTCCAGATCCGCCGTCGCACCGGCTTCCTGCATGTGGTAGCCGGAGATCGAGATGGAGTTGAATTTCGGCATCCGCTCGCTGGTGTAGCTGAAGATGTCCGAGACGATCCGCATCGAAGGCTGCGGCGGATAGATATAGGTGTTGCGGACCATGAACTCCTTGAGGATGTCGTTCTGGATCGTGCCCGACAGCTTGTCCTCGGAGACGCCCTGTTCCTCAGCCGCAACGATATAGAGCGCCATGACCGGCAGCACCGCGCCGTTCATCGTCATCGACACGCTCATCTCGTCGAGCGGAATGCCATCGAAGAGCTGGCGCATGTCGAGGATGGAGTCGATCGCCACACCCGCCATGCCGACATCGCCCGCCACGCGCGGATGATCGCTGTCATAGCCGCGGTGGGTGGCAAGATCGAAGGCGACCGAAAGGCCCTTCTGCCCGGCGGCAAGGTTGCGGCGATAGAAGGCGTTGGACTCCTCGGCGGTGGAGAAACCGGCATATTGGCGGATGGTCCAGGGCTGCTGGACGTACATTGTCGGGTAGGGGCCGCGAATGAACGGTGCTGCGCCGGGGTAGGTCTCCAGGAAGTTCAGGCCGGCGAGATCGCTTTCGTTGTAGCTGCGTTTGACGCTGATGCCTTCGGGGGTTTCCCAGGCTGGGGCCGTGGTCGTTGATGCCGTTGCTTGCGGTTTGATCCAAGGGATCGTGGTGAAATCCGGGATTTTGGTCATGGAGCGGAAGCCTCCGTGGATGCCGGACGTGCGGCACCCCCCTCTGTCGCTTGCGCGACATCTCCCCCACAAGGGGGGAGATTGGAAACTCGCGGGGCCTCTCTGCCCCAAACCAATACCTCATCCGTAGCGGCGAGGGTTGTCAGTACTGAAGGGCTTAAAGTCCGGGTCGGAACGATCTCCCCCCTTGTGGGGGAGATGTCACGAAGTGACAGAGGGGGGTGCGCAGTTTCCGCAAACGCGATGTTCATTCTCATCCCTCCACCCCCTCATCCAGCCGCACGGGCATCAACCCCATGCCATCAGCAATCGGACCCAAAGCCCCCAAGACAGCCACCGGCCGCTCCGTCTTCATCGCAAACAGTGTCGTTCCCACGATCGGCTTGGCGACGCGCTCTGCGCGTGCCTCGGCAACCATCGCCGCAAGCTCACCGCTGGCGATCACCTTCGCCAGTCCGCCGTTGCCTTCGATGTCGGTAAATATATCCCATGCCCGCTCGACGAGAGCGTCGGTCAGCGCCTCGATGCCGCCGGCTCCTGCTGCGGGATCGATGACATGATCGAGGTGGCTTTCGGCCATGAGGATCGTCTGCGTGTTGCGTGCCAGCCGCCGCGCCAGTGGATCGGGAATGCCGTGCGTCAGGCTATGCGGCAGGACGGAGATTTCATCGGCGCCGCCGACGCCGGCTGAAAAGACCGCGATGGTGTTGCGCAGGATGTTCGTCTCCGGATCGAGGCGTGTCAGCATGCGGTAGCTCGTTTCCGCAAAGAGATGCGCCGGCTGCGGATCGGCGATACCGCAGGCCTCGGCGATCCGGGTAGAGATCAGCCGCGCGGCACGGATCTTGGCGATCGTCGTGAACTGGTTCTGATCGGCCGAAAGGCAGAGGCTGGTTGCCGCAAGCGCTGCTTCCGGCGAAAGGCCGGCCGTTTCCAGCAATCGCAAATGGCCAACCAGGCTTGAGGCCATCACCGCCAGTTCCTGAGCCTCGGTCCCGCCGGCATTGTGGACGGCGCGGCCGTCGGCATTGACGATCGTGCCAACCAGCTGCAACTCTTTGAAGTATTTGATATCGCTAGAAAAATTAGTGAAATGCACGGCTGACAAGAAAGCATCGAGGCCAAGGTGTAATCTTTGGGTACCGTCACCCGCAATCGAGGCTGCCACCGTTTTGGCGACACCGGAAGAAAAGCCATCGAGGCGCAGTGTCGCCGTTCCGCTCAATGTGGCCGCCAATGCCTCGGAGAAGATCGGGAGGGTCGCATCCATGCCGGTGCCAAAAGCCGAACCGGAATCGATGGAGACGAGTGAGACGCCGCTGGCGCCATTGGCGAGGTCGTCGCCGAGTTGCGCGAGCGCCCGCTCCATGTCCGGGTCGTCCATGCGCTGGGTCAGGGTCCAGGGCATATCGGCCCGCTGGCGGGAAAGCGGCGCATCGTCGCGCCATCTTTCGTAAAGCGGCTGGATGGCGATCCCGTCATCGGTTCGCGATACCAGCGTTTCCTGGAAATCCTTGCCTTTCAGCGCCCGCTCCACAAGCTTCAGCCAGGCTTTGTGGTCGCTCCGGCTGAACATGTTCGGGTCGAGACTGTCGATGTTCATGCGCTCCTCCGTACCGCACTGGTCTAGCCCATGACGCAGCAAGGGAAAACAGGAGTTTGGCCAATCCGTGCAATATCTTCATTGGCGCCATCTTGGCGATCGACGCCAGCCTCGCTCCAGCCGCGGCGGTCATTATGCGGCCGATCCGATATGTTCCAACTGGTTTCCGATGATGGCTGATCTGCTGCCCGCCTCCCGACACCTGCTTGCCGCGACCGCCTTGGCGGCTCTGTCTGCCTGCAGCATCATTCCCGATACCGGCGCGACCGACCCGGATCGGTTCGTGCAGGAGACCACGCCGGTCTTCTATCGTCCGGAGGGTATCGATCCGAATAGGGTAAAGCGCCTGCCGGTCCAGCCGGTGCCGCAGGCACGCGATCTTTTCCAGACGCAGTTCCATCAGACCTACGGCCTGCCGACCTTCAATCCGGTGCATCAGGCCATGTATGCGCAGCGCAGCGAAGATGATTTCACGCTGCCGGCCATTCCCTACAAGCGCATCGATTCGCGCTTTCTGCGGCAGGAAGTGGATTACCAGACCAACGAGCGCCCCGGCACCATCGTCGTCGATACGCGAAGCCATTTCCTCTATTTCATCGAGCCGGGCGGCAAGGCCATGCGCTACGGCGTCGGCCTCGGCGCGGCGGGATATGCCTGGCATGGCAGAGGTGTGATCCAGTGGAAGCAGAAATGGCCGCGCTGGACGCCGCCGGCCGAAATGGTGGCGCGCGACCCGCAGATCCGGCCGCTTTCGGCCGAGCGTGGCGGCATGAATCCAGGGCCGACCAACCCACTTGGCGCGCGGGCGCTCTACATCTATCAGAACGGCCGCGATACGCTTTATCGGGTTCACGGCACGCCGGATTGGCAGTCGATCGGCAAGGCCGCATCCTCGGGGTGTGTGCGTATGCTCAACCAGGACGTGATGGATCTCTACAACCGGGTGCCCGAAAAGGCAGAAATCGTCGTTCTGTAGCGGTATTTTACCACAAATTTTCGTGATGTTGCATAAGTGCGATAGTCGGGGTGGTCGGCGCTCTTTAGTTTTGCGTCTGTCTCTGCGAACCTCTCGGGGAACCGAATCAGCCTGTGGCTACGGGTTATCGCTTCCTCCACAAAAGGAACTATGCTGTCGACATGAGCCTTCCTTCACCCTTATCACGACGTAATTTCCTCGCTCTTGCTGGTCTTGGCGCCGTTTCGACGCTTGCCAGCTGTGCCTCCACCATCGATAACGGCCCCGTCGTCAGTCCGGTTCAATATACCGGTTCGCCGAGGCCGTTTCGTACTTGGTTCTCCAGCTATGATGGCGAGCAACCCGATCCGGCGGTAATCTACGCGTCCGTCGAGGATGGCGGTTTTGTGATTCCGGCGGTTCCGTACAAGCAGATCGACCCGCGCTTCTACCGTCAGCGGGTGGTCGATCCCACGGGCGAGGCGCCGGGTAGCGTGATCGTCAACACCACGCAGCGGATGCTCTACGTCACCGAGCAGGGTGGCACGGCGATGCGCTACGGGATCGGCGTCGGCCGCGAGGGATTTGCCTGGCAGGGCCGCGGCATCATCCAGTGGCGCAAGAAGTGGCCGCGCTGGAACCCGCCGGATGAGATGGTCGCGCGTCAGCCGGAACTCGTCAAATACTCCATCGCCAATGGCGGCATGAGCCCGGGCTTGATGAATCCGCTCGGCGCCCGCGCGCTTTACATTTTCGAGGACAAGCAGGATTCGCTCTATCGCCTGCACGGCAATCCCGACTGGCGCTCCATCGGCAAGGCTGTTTCCTCCGGCTGTGTTCGTCTCCTGAACCAGGATGTCATCGATCTCTATGATCGCGTTCCCGAGCGCGCGCCGATCCTGGTCACGGCCTGATATCGCATCATCGCAAAGAGAGGGCGCCGTTGGCGCCCTTTTTGTTTGTTGTCTTTATCGGAAGCATCCGGCGTCCTGAAGCCGGCGTTAATCCGTTGTCAAATTGACCTTCAGCTGCTGCAGCTGGTCGCGCAGGCTGGCGATTTCGGTCATGTCGCAGCCGGTTGCCTGGCCGATGGCGTCCATGATCGTGCCGACCTGACACTTCATGCCCATGCCCTTCTCCGTCAGCGAAATAATGACCTGGCGCTCGTCTTTCGGATCGCGGGTGCGGCTGATCAGGCCGGCCTGTTCGAGCCGCTTCAGAAGCGGCGACAGCGTGCCGGAATCGAGATCGAGCTTTTCGCCGATGGTCTTGACCGGCAGGCAGCCCTTTTCCCACAGCACGAGCATGACGAGATATTGCGGATAGGTGAGGCCGACGCGGTCCAGGATCGGCTTGTAGGCGCGATTGAAGGCGTGTGCGGCGCTGTAGACGGCAAAGCAAAGCTGCCGTTCCAGCCATTTTTCTTCGTCCGGGATCGAAAGGTTTCCATCCGGCTTGTCTGTCATTGCTGCTCCGCCATTTTCTTGTTGTCGGCATTCTCACAAATTCATTTTGTGAAATCAAATCGCAAAATATCTATTGCGCACGATTAAATCGTGATGTATATAAAATCCATCCAACCGAAGGGAGACATGACATGCCTATTCTTTATACGACCAAAGCTTCCGCCACCGGTGGCCGCGCCGGCCATGCGGCTTCCGAAAACGGCGTCCTCGACGTCACGTTGACCGTGCCGAAGGAACTCGGCGGCGACGGCGCCACCGGCACCAATCCGGAGCAGCTCTTTGCAGCCGGTTATTCCGCCTGCTTCCTGGGTGCTTTGAAATTTGTCGCAGGCCAGCAGAAGGTCAAGATTCCGGAAGACGCAAAGGTCACGGCGACCGTCGGCATCGGCCCGCGCGCAGACGGCACCGGCTTCGGCATCGAAGTGTCCTTGGCTGTTCACATCCCCGGCATGGACAAGGCCGAGGCTGAAAAGCTTGCCGCCGCCGCGCACATCGTATGCCCCTACAGCCACGCCATGCGCACCTCGACCGAAGTGCCGGTTGCTGTTGTCTGACGCGAAGCGCGTCACCGGCCGATCGAAGATCGGATATGTGAGATATATTGAAAAGGAGCGGCAGTTTTATCTGCCGCTCCTTTTCTTTCGCAAGAAAAATGCTATATCTTTTCTTAGGAAAGGAAATAGTCATGATAAAAGCCCAGGCAATAGGCCAGCCGATGCCCGGCGAAGCGCTCGTCATCACCAAGGCCGTCGTCAGTGCCGCCGAACGGCTGGGATTGAATGCCCGCATCCTCGCGGCCATCATCGGCGTGTCGGAAGCTACGGTATCGCGCATGAAGCGGCAGGATCATCTGCTGGAGCGCGATAGCAAGCCCTTCGAGCTTGCCGTGCTTCTCGTTCGTCTCTTTCGTTCGCTCGATGCCATCGTCGGTGGTGACGAGGCTGTGGCGCGCCAATGGCTGCGCAACGGCAATCTCGCCTTTGCCGCAGCCCCCATCGACAAGATCACTTCAATTTCCGGTTTGACCGATGTCCTTGCCTATCTGGACGCCCGCCGCGCTCTCGTCTGAGACAAGGGCCATTTCCGGCCAATATTGGCGACTGGTGGAATCGCAGCATCAGGTTTCGACGCTGAAGCTTGTCGATACGCTGGAGGAGCAGGCTCTTCTCGAAAACATCCTGGAGGAAAGCAAGCCGGTTCTGCCGCCGGAATGCGCCGGGCTCGACTATCTGCTTGCGACGCCCTTTCGCTATGGGGCGATCTATCCCCACGGCTCCCGTTTCCGCCGCGCCGGCCGCACGCTCGGCGTTTTCTACGCCTCCGAGCAGGTGGAAACGGCGCTGGCGGAGATGAGCTTCTACAGGCTGCTCTTCTTTCGCGATTCTCCCGATACGCCGCTGCCCGCCAATGCCGCGGAATATACCGCTTTTGCCGCCGCGGTTGCGACGAAGGCGACGATCGATCTGACGGCGCCTCCCATGGACCGCGATCGGCAGCTATGGACCGATCCTGTCAACTACGAGGCCTGCCAGTCGCTTGCCGAAGCGGCGCGCACCGGCGGCATAGAGGCAATCCTCTATCGCTCCGTCCGGGACCCAAACGGTGGCCGGAACATCGCGTTGCTCACGGCCAAGGCCTTTTCTGTCCGCGACCCCGTCGAGCGCCAGACCTGGCGCATTCGGCTGTCGCGCGTCGGCGTGCAGGCGCTGTGCGAATTTCCCCGGCGCCGAATCGGCTTCGAAAGGCGGGATTTCGAGGGCGATCCCCGACTGTCGGAGCTGCAGTTCAAAGCAGAATAGCAAGATCGCTGCGCAGGCGGTCGCCATTGCCGTCGGGCAACCGCTCCTCGAGGGTCGCATGCGTCGTCTTCCAGATCGGCACGGCGGCGGCGAGTGCTGCCTTGCCCGAGGGCGTGAGGCTGATGAGGCGGGCGCGGCGATCTCTCGGATTGGGCACGATGCTCACCCATCCACGCCGCTCCAACGGCTTCAACGCCGCCGTCAGCGTCGTCTGGTCCATTGCCAGCAAAGCCGTTACAGATCCCATGGACGCCGGCGCGGGCCTGTTCAGCGACATCATCAGGGAGAACTGGCCGTTGGTGAGCCCAAACGGCCGCAGCGCCTCGTCAAAACGACGGGCAAGCGCACGAGCCGCTCGCTGGACATGCAGACACAGGCAGGTGTCGCGCACTAACAGTGTCGTTTCAAAGGGGATTTCGACTGCGTTTGACATGATTTATTAATATTGATATCAATGTATTTGTCAAGATTTGGGAATTAAAACGCCGGAGGAGGGCGCGGACAATGAACCAGGTCGTTTCCAGGGACGTGTGGCTGGAGGCTCGCCGTCAACTGCTCGTCAGTGAGAAGGAGGCTACGCATCTGCGCGATCGCGTCAATGCGGAACGCCTCGCTTTGCCGTGGGTGCAGGTCGATAAGGACTATGTCTTCGATACGCCCACCGGCAAGAAATCGCTTGCCGATCTCTTCGCTGGCCGCAGCCAGCTCATCGTCTATCACTTCATGCTCGGCCCGGATTGGGATGCCGGCTGTACCGGCTGCTCGTTCCTTGCCGATCATTTCGATGGAGCGCTGCCGCATCTCAATCACCATGATGTCACGCTGGTCGCCGTGTCCCGCGCGCCGCTGGAGAAGGTGGAAGCCTATAAGAAGCGCATGGGCTGGGGTTTCCCTTGGGTGTCGTCTTTCGCCAACGACTTCAACTTCGATTATCACGTCTCCTTCTCGAAGGAGGAACTCGCCGGGGAAAAGGTCTTTTACAATTTCACGCCGATGGATGCGGCCGAGGGATTTGATGAGCTTCCTGGCCTCAGCGCCTTCTACAAGGACGAGGCCGGCAATGTCTTCCATACCTATTCGAGCTATGCCCGAGGTCCCGAGGAATTGATCGGCACGCTGATGATCCTCGACCGTGCTCCGAAGGGGCGTAACGAAGACAGCACGATGCACTTCGTTCGCCGTCATGACGAATATGAGGATGCGCCGAAGGCGCAGTCCTGCTGCCATTGATGTATGGTGAAGCCGCAGAACTTGCGCCGTGGGGAACAGCGGGCGAGATTCTGCGTTTTGTGTCTAGGCAAAGCCAGTGCTTGCCTGCCGGGGACCTACGGACCAAGCGATCGACCATCGTTCGGCCGTCATTTTCATCGGCCATGATATGCCTGCGCCGATATCCGGCTCAGGACGGGACGGGTGACTGCAACAATCAAAATAGGGAGAGCGATGCTATGGCTGAGAAGGGATATTTTGTCTGGTACGAGCTGATGACGTCGGACATGAAGGCGGCTGAAGCTTTCTATACCAAGGTCGTCGGCTGGGATGCGGCGGATGCCGGCATGCCCGAAGTCGGGATGGATTACACGCTCTTCAGCGCCGGGGCAGGCCCCGTTGCCGGCTTGATGATCCTGCCGGAAGAGGCGAAGGCCATGGGCACACCGCCCTGCTGGACCGGCTATATCGGCGTTCCCAATGTCGATGAAGCGACCAGGGCGGTCGTTGGCAAGGGCGGCAAGATCTATCGCGAGCCCATGGATATTCCAGGCGTGGGCAGATTTTCCGTCGTCTCCGACCCCTATGGCGCCGCCTTCTGCCTGTTCACGCCTCTGCCGGGCCAGGATTGGGAGCCTGCGGCCCCCGCTACCCCAGGCTATTTCGGCTGGCATGAACTTTATTCCGGCGATGGCCCGAAGGCCTTCGATTTCTATAGCGAAATGTTCGGCTGGGAGCTGAGCTCCGATTTCGATATGGGGCCGATGGGCAAGTACAAGATCTTCAAGATCGGCGACCGGGATTTCGGCGGCATCATGACCAAGCCGGCGGAAATGCCCGTGGCTGCCTGGAACTTCTACATCAATGTCCCGTCAATCGACGCGGCGATCACCCGCATCACCGAAGGCGGCGGCAGCATCGTCAATGGTCCTATGGAAGTTCCCGGCGGCAGCTGGATCGTCCAGGCCACCGACCCGCAGGGAGCGTTCTTCTCGCTGGTCGCGCCGGTACGCTGATGTTCACCCTCCCCTTGAGGGGGAGGGTCGGCCCGTAGGGCCGGGGTGGGGTGATCTCCAAGTTTGCGGCGTGTCACCCCCACCCGCGGCTTTGCCGCGACCTCCCCCCTCGAGGGGAGGGTGATCTTCTACCGCTTCAGGCTGCCGAGAATTCCTCGAACTAGGGCACGCCCGACTTGCGTCGCCACCGTGCGTGCCATGCTTTTCATCGTCGCTTCCAGGATCGTCTCGCGCTGATAGCCGGAGCGGCCGCGAGCTGCAGGTTTGCTATCGCCGCCGCCAAAACCGGGAAGCGTCCAGCCGCCGGTGCTGGAGCTATCTTCCTTGGTCGCCGCCTGATCGGCCGCCTTGCCGGCGCGCGCGGCGAGGATCTCGTAGGCGGATTCACGATCGATGGTCTGGTCGTAGACGCCGGCGACCGGGCTGGCATTGATGATGGCCTGGCGCTCGGCATCGGTCAGGGGGCCGATGCGGCCGGACGGCGGCCGGATCAGGGTACGCTCGACGATTGACGGCGCGCCCTTGCCTTCGAGCATCGACACCAGCGCCTCGCCAGTGCCGAGCGTGGTGATGACATCGGCAGTCTTGAAGGCCGGGTTCGGCCGGAACGTCTCGGCGGCTGTCTGCACCGCCTTCTGTTCGCGTGGCGTATAGGCGCGCAGCGCATGCTGCACGCGGTTGCCGAGCTGCGCCAGCACCGTTTCCGGCACGTCGAGCGGGTTTTGCGTGACGAAATAGACGCCGACGCCCTTGGAGCGGATCAGGCGCACGACCTGCTCGACGCGCTCGATCAGCACCTTCGGCGCGTCGTTGAAGAGCAGATGCGCCTCGTCGAAGAAGAAGACCAGCTTCGGCTTTTCAGGGTCGCCGACTTCGGGCAGTTCTTCGAAGAGCTCGGACAACAGCCACAGCAGGAACGTGGCGTAGAGCCGTGGGTTCATCATCAGCTTGTCGGCGGCAAGCACCGACACCTGCCCATAGCCGTTGTTGTTGACGCGCATGATGTCGGAGATTTTCAACGCCGGCTCGCCGAAGAAGTTTTCCGCGCCCTGCTGCTCCAGCACCAGAAGCGATCGCTGCAACGAACCTACCGAGGTTTTGGAGATCAGGCCGTATTTGCTGGAAAGCTCGCTGGCGTTTTCACCCATGTAGTTCAGCAGTGCCTGGAAGTCCTTGAAGTCGAGCAGCGCCAGGCCGTGTTCATCGGCGATCTTGAAGGCGATGTTGAGCACGCCTTCCTGCGCCTCCGAGGCATCCATCAGCCGGGCAAGCAGCAGGGGCCCCATCTCGGCGACGGTGGCGCGCGCGCGATGGCCTTTTTCACCGTAGATGTCCCAGAAGATCACCGGAAATTGCTCGAACTCATAGGGCTTCAGGCCGATTTCCTCGGCCCGCTTGAGCAGGAAATCCTTGGCCTCGCCCTTGACCGCGATGCCGGAAAGATCGCCCTTGATATCGGCGCAGAAGACGGGCACGCCGGCCTTGGAAAACCCTTCCGCCAGCACCTGCAGCGTCACCGTCTTGCCGGTGCCGGTCGCGCCGGTAACGAGGCCGTGGCGGTTGCCGAATTTCAGCGTCAGGAACTCGTCCTTGTTGATGCTTTCGTCCGGATTGCGGCTTGCGCCGACGAAAATCTGTCCATCCTGCTGCGGCATGGTGTCGTCTCCCTTAGAGCATGATGCCGAAAAGTGTCACCGGTTTTCGGACGACATCATGCTCTACCTATTTGATTCTAGAACCGGATGACTTTGGATCGTTTCGATCCAAAGTCATCCGGTTCTAGTGCGGCGGCACAGCAGCTTTTAAGGGCTGCCAGGGCCGTTCATCGATTTGTCCTGACACTGTTATAAGAACTCACATGAAGAGGGACAACCATTCGCGTCAAGGTTCCGCTTCTGGTAGAATGTTGACCTCCGGCGCGGCTTGTGCCGGTTGCTTCATTCAGTTACGTTGACGTTAACGTCGTAAAGGCAGGAGGCCACAGTGAACGAAGTTATTGATCAGATCGCGACCAAAGCCGGCATCGCTCCCGACCTCGCGGAGAAGGCCGTCGGCATGATTCTCAGCTTCCTGCAGCGCGAGGCTCCGGATGGCCCCGTTACGAAGATGATCGAATCGTTCCCGGGCGCAACCGATCTCGTCGCCCAGTACGGCGGCGATCAGGCATCGGGCGGCGGCGGCCTCCTCGGCGGCCTGTTGAGCGCGGTCGGTGCCGGCGGCGGCGTCATGGGCCTCGGCCAGCAGCTGATGAGCAGTGGCCTCAGCATGGGCGAGATTTCCTCGCTCGCCAAGGAAACGGTCGCGACAGCCCGCCAATATGCCGGCAACGACGTCGTCGACGAAGTCGTGAATTCCGTTCCAGGCCTGAGCCAGTTCGTCTAGGCGCTGTTGTTTTGACAACAAAAAGCCCCGCGACGATCTCGCGGGGCTTTTTGTTGATGGGAAGGGGCGGTATCCGCCGATACCGGCCCTTTCCGGTCCTAGACCTTCTTGCCGCTCGACGTCCCGTTGAGCTGATGCCATTTGCGGCCGTCGCGTTCGATGAGGTCGTCGGCGGAGGCCGGGCCGGTGCTGCCGGGGGCGTAGGGATCGGGCTTGCCACCCTCTGCCCAGAGATCGAGGAAGGGCTGCACGGCCGCCCAGCCGGCTTCGATGCCGTCGGCGCGCTGGAACAGGGTCTGGTCGCCGACGAAGAGTTCGTAGAACAGGCTTTCATAGCCGGTCTGCTTGCCGATGTCGAAGTTGTCGGCATAGCGGAAGTCGAGTGAGACCGGCGCGGTTTTCAGTACCAGACCCGGCGATTTGATCGAGATTTCCATGTCCAGTCCCTCGTCGGGCTGCACCTGGATGACGAGCCTGTTTGGCGGCAGCGCGGGCTGGGCGCCGTGGCGCGGGAATTGCGCGAAGGGCACCTGGCGGAAGGTGATGACCACTTCCGTATCGCGCGCCTTCATCGCCTTGCCGGTGCGCAGGTAGAAGGGCACGCCGGCCCAGCGCCAGGTATCGACGAAGAGCTTCAGCGCCACGAAGGTTTCGGTGTTGCTGTCGGGTGCGACGTCGGCGGTCTCGGTAAAGGCTGGCAGATCCCTGCCGGCGATCGGGCCTGCGGTATAGGCACCACGCACGCCGTTTTGGACTGCTTCCTCACGCGAATATGCGCGCAGGGCTTTCAGCACCTTGCCTTTTTCGTTGCGGATCGATTCCGCGTCGAAGCTGTTCGGCGGCTCCATCGCCACCATGGCCAGCAGCTGGAAGAGATGGTTCGGCACCATGTCGCGAAGCGCGCCGGTCGCGTCGTAGAATTTGCCGCGCGTGCCGACGTCGACCAGTTCGGCCGCCGTGATCTGTACGTGGTCGATATAGTTGTTGTTCCACAGGGCCTCGATCATCATGTTGGCGAAGCGCGTCGTCATGATGTTCTGCACCGTTTCCTTGCCGAGGAAATGGTCGATGCGGTAGATCTGGCTTTCGTGCGTGTGGTTCAGCAGCCGGGCGTTCAGCGCCTGCGCCGAGGCGAGATCGTTGCCGAAGGGCTTTTCGATCGCGATACGGCGGAAGGCGCCGGTCGCCTCGTTCATCAGGCCGTTTTCAGAAAGCTTCTCGGCGATATCGCCGAAGAAGCGCGGCGGCACGGCGAAATAGAAGGCCGCGTTGGCGCTTGCCGCATGCGAGAGATAATCCGAGATCTCCTTGTAGACGCCATTCTGGGTGAAATCGCCGGAAATGTAGCTGATGCGCTTGCGCAGGCTCTGCCATGCCGCCTGCCGCTCCGGATCGTCCATGTCGCCGGAGGTTTTCAGGAATGATTCCAGCCGTTCCAGCAGCATGTCGACGCCGCCGGTCTCGATGCCGATACCGAGGATATGCAGGTCCTCTCCGATCAGCCCGCTGCGGGTCATGTTGATCAGCGTCGGGATCAGCAGACGCCGGGTGAGATCGCCGGCGGCGCCGAAGATCACGAATGTCAGCGGCGGGGCCGGTGCGACGTCGGGGGTGGTCATGAGCGCATCTCCTTCTGGCGGCCATACTCGGGGCTTCTGGACGACATCGACTATCTCCTCGGAGCTGTTGCTGTTTCAGCTTTGGCTTGCCATGTTCTAGCGCGTGCCGACGCCGGTTGTCGATGGGATCGACGCACCGCCGTCGGCTTGGATTTCGGGATCGGCATTAGTCTATTTCTTCACGGCGACCAGGAAGAGCCGCGGGAAGCGCAACAGCACCTTGCCGTCGACGAGCGGCGGATAGGCTTTCTCGATATGCTTCAGATATTCGGCGGCGAAGGCATCGCGATGCTCGGCGCCGGCATGGTCGAGATAGGGGCGCAGGCCCGTGGCCTTCACCCATTCGACGATGGCAGCCGCATTCTCCAGCGCGTGATTGTAGTTGGTGTGCCAGATGTCGACGCGCTGTGACTTGCCGATCAGCCTGTTGTAATAGACGGACGGTGTCGGCAGCGGATTGCGCCGTACGCTCTTCCTGGCGAAGGCATCGCTCCACGGGCCGTTCCTTGCGGTCTCCTCCATCATCATATGGCTCTGCTCGGTCAGATTGTCGGGCATCTGCACGGCAAGCACGCCGCCGGGCGTCAGCCCGTCCATCAGCTCATCGAGAATGTCGAGATGGTTCGGCAGCCATTGAAACACGGCGTTGGCAAAGAGCAGATCCGCCGCTTGTTCGGGCCGCCATGCGGCAAGATCGGCCTTGACGAAACTCGTGCCGGGCATGCGCTTGCGCGCGGCCTCCAGCATGTTGTCGTCGCTGTCGAGGCCGGAGACGCCGGCGGCGCCGTATCGCTCGACGATCAGCTCAGTCGAATTGCCGGGTCCGCAACCGAGGTCGATCGCCCGCTCGACGCGCTCCAGCGGCACCTGCGCCAGCAAGTCGCGCGCCGGGCGCGTGCGTTCATCCTCGAATTTCACATATTGGCCGGCAGACCATGCCATGAGCGTATCCTCTTCCTAGATTGCATATTCCAGCGGTTGAATCCGGACCTTGTCGATATTTCGGCCATTGAGCTTGACCACTTCAAAGGCGAGCCGGCCGGAGTTGAAGCGCTCGCCCTCGTGCGGCAGATGGCCGAGACCCCACAGGATGAAACCGGCAAGCGTCGAATAACGATCGGTCTCGTCGACGAGATCGATGCCGACCAGTTTCGACAGACGGCGAATGTCGATCCAGCCGTCGACGGTCAGTGATCCGTCCTCGCCCTTGTCGATCGTCAGCGGTTCGTTGTCCTCGTCGGGGAATTCGCCGGCGATGGCTTCGAAGAGGTCCGTCGTCGTCACCAGGCCTTCGATTTCGCCATATTCGTCGAGCACCAGCGCCATGGCCTGGTTTGCCTGACGCAGCCGCTCCATCAGCTTCAGCACATTGATACTCTCATGCACGGCGAGCGGCTGGCGGATCGAGCGTTCCAGGTCGATTTCGCCCTTCTGCGTGAGGTCGCGCAAGACGTCGCGCGCGCTGGCGATGCCGACGAAATCGTCGAGGCTGCCGCGCACGACCGGAAAACGCGAGTGGCCGATCTCGATGACGCAGCGCTGTTGCTCCTCGCGCGGCTTATCGAGATCGAGCCAGACGATATCGGTGCGGGGTGTCATGATCGAACGGGCCGAGCGCTCCGCCAGCGTCAGCACGCCGTGGATCATCTCCTTCTCTTCTGTCGAGAAGACTGCCTCGTTTACCGTCTCTTCCGCCGTCCGCTCGGTCACTTCGCCGAGCGGACTCTGCGGCCTTTTCGCACCGAGCAGGCCGAGAACGGCATTGGCGGTGCGATTGCGGATATTGGTCGGCGTGATCAGCCGCTCCTTATTGCGCCGCGCGAGCTGGTTCAGCGTTTCGATGATGATCGAGAAACCGATTGCCGCATAGAGATAGCCCTTCGGCACATGGAAGCCGAAGCCTTCGACGATAAGCGAGAAGCCGATCATCATCAGGAAGCCGAGGCAGAGGATGACGACGGTCGGGTGCTTCGAGACGAAGGCCATCAGCGGCTTCGACAGGAACAGCATGACGCCGACCGCGAAGATGACGGCAACCATCATGATCGAAAGCTCCTGCACCATACCGACAGCGGTGATGACGCTGTCGAGCGAGAAGATGGCATCAAGCACGACGATCTGCACGATCACCTGCCAGAAGACGGCGTGAACCAGCTTCTTTTCACCTTGCGCCTCATGTCCTTCCAGTCGCTCGTGCAGTTCCATCGTGCCCTTGAACAGGAGGAACAGGCCGCCGAAGATCAGAATGAGGTCGCGGCCGGACAGGCTGAAGCCCCAGATGGACACCAGCGGCGTGGTCAGCGTCACGATCCAGGCAATGGAGGTAAGCAGCGCAAGGCGGATGATGAGCGCCAGCGCCAGGCCGATCATGCGCGCGGCATCACGCTGATGCGGCGGCAGCTTGTCGGCCAGAATCGCGATGAAGACGAGATTGTCGATACCGAGAACAATCTCGAGAACGATCAGGGTAGCAAGGCCGATCCAGGCGGAAGGGTCGGATAGCCAGTCGAAGATCATTAATGTGCAAGCTTGGCGCCGGCCGTAATGGGCCTGCCAATTCTTTCCTTCTGTTTGTCGGGTGAGATGCCGCGCGTCATTGCCGCCGCGCGGCTTATACAGCCGTCGCTATCCGGATCGTTATTTGTCGGGCCGGCTTTCCGGGAGCAGGAACTATAAGGCTCGCTTTCGGGCATGGGCGGCAATCTGGACACGAAATGAGATTTGCGCAAGGGCATCGGATAAATCAGTCTATCCGGATTGCATGACAGTTTTTCGAAAATGTCTCCGCATCGCCCGGTTGAGGCGGGCGATGCGAGCAACTATTGGGATTTCTTCGTCGAGGCTGCCAGCGTTCAAAATTGTGTGATGACGCTGATGCCCTTGCCCTCGGCCTTGTCGAGTGACATCAGCGCCGGGACGGCCTCCTCAAGGCTAATCCTGCGGCCGATCAGCTTCTGCGGCGCGATCTTGCCGGCGGCGAGCATGTCGAGCATGGCATCGTAGCGCCAGGCCTGCATGCCGTGGCTGCCATAGATTTCCAGCTCGTGGCCGATGACCTGCCCCATGGGAATCTGTGGCATCGCATGCTCGCCGAGCATCAGGCCGACCTGCACGTGCCGGCCGCGCCGGCGCAGATTCCTGATGGAGTTGAAGCACGTCGTTGGATGGCCGAGCGCATCGATCGACACATGGGCGCCGCCCTTGGTGATCTCGCGCACTGCCTCCGCCACATCGGCGACCTCAGCCGCATTGATCGTTGCCACTGCCCCGCACTCGCGGGCAAAGGCGAGCTTTTCGTCGGAAATGTCGATGGCGATGGCATTGGCGCCGAGCGCGCTGGCGATCATGATCGCCGACAGGCCGACGCCGCCGCAGCCATGCACGGCGATCCATTCGCCCGGCCGCGTCTTCGCCTGGTCGGCGACGGCACGGAAGGAAGTGGCGAAGCGGCAGCCGAGGCTTGCCGCCGTCGCGTCATCGACCGTCTCAGGCAGGTGGACGAGATTGGTGTCGGCATAGTCGATGGCGACATATTCGGCGAAGGAACCCCAATGGGTGAAGCCGGGCTGGAACTGGCTCGGGCAGACCTGCTGGTTGCCGGAATGGCATTCGGCGCAATGGCCGCAGCCGGAGACGAAGGGGACGGTGACGCGATCGCCGACCTTGAAGCGCACCACGCCGCGACCGGTCGCGACGACCTTGCCGGCCAGCTCATGTCCCGGCACATGCGGTAGCCTGATATCCGGGTCGTGACCCATCCAGCCATGCCAATCGCTGCGGCAGAGCCCGCTCGCGCCGACCGCGATGACCACGCCGTCCTCGCCCGGTGTCGGGTCGGCCAAGGTGCGGATTTCGGGGGTCGCCTCGAAGGCCTCGTAATACATGGCTTTCATGTGAGTTCTCGCTATTTCCTGACGATCGCTGCAGCCCATCATTTTTCCTGATGGACCCATTCGTCAAGTTGTTGTTTCGGCGCATGAAAATTGCGTTATGAATGCGGTATCGGGCGCTTTGTTGCAAATGAATTCTGTCGCGCAGTTTCTGCTTGACCCTGTGATTGTGCGGTTATTTGCTCATCGCCACTAGAGCAATTTCAGGAAGAGTGCGCAGCGGTTTTCCGTCCGGAATTGCGTGAAAACAAAGAGCTGGAGCGGTTCAGAGATCCCGTGAAAAACTGAACCGCTTTAAGAGAGGAAACCACCATGACTGTCGATACTTCGCCCCGCACCGCCACCTGGACCCATGTCGAAGGCGAATGGCTTTCCGGCAATCCGCCGCTGATCGGGCCGACCTCGCACGCCATGTGGCTTGGTTCGACGGTGTTCGACGGCGCACGCTGGTTCGATGGTATCGCCCCCGATCTCGATCTCCATTGCCAGCGCATCAATCGCTCGGCCGCTGCCATGGGCCTGAAGCCGGTCAAGACCTCGGAGGAAATCGCGGCGCTCGCGTGGGAAGGCATCAAGAAATTCGACGGCAAGACCCCGATCTACATCAAGCCGATGTATTGGGGCGAGCATGGTTCGCCGGGCAGCGTCGTCGCGGTCGATGCGGAATCGACGCGCTTTGCCCTCTGCCTGTTCGAAGCGCCGCTTGGCGGCACCGGCGGCATCACGCTCACCGTCTCGCCCTTCCGCCGCCCGTCGCCGGAAACGGCGATGACTGATGCCAAGGCCGGTTCGCTCTATCCGAATAGCGGTCGTATGATCCTCGAAGCGAGGGGTCGCGGCTTCAACAATGCGCTGGTGCGCGACATGAACGGCAATGTCGTCGAGACGGCATCCTCCAACGTCTTCATGGTCAAGGACGGCATCGTCTATACGCCTGTCGCCAACCGCACCTTCCTCGCCGGCATCACGCGCGCCCGCGTCATCGGCCTGCTGCGCCGGGAAGGCTTCGATGTCCGCGAGGAAACCCTCTCCGTCGAACAGTTCATGGCGGCAGACGAGATTTTCACGACCGGCAACTATTCCAAGGTCGTCAGCGTCAACCGTCTCGATGGTCGCGAATTCCAGGAAGGGCCGGTCGCCCGCAAGGCGCTGGAACTCTACATGAGTTGGGCACACGGCCGCAGCGCCAGCGAAGAGTGAGTTGCTATCGACCGCCGAGGCAATGGGATCACTGCTTCGCGGTATCGGCTTCGAAGGCGGTCCTCGTCATGCTGTAGGAGGCAAAGGGCTCATCGTGATAGGTGGTCCGGCGCGGCTGTGAGAGGCCGAGCTTCTGCGCGACGCGGATGGATGCCGCGTTGCCGGGGGCGATATCGGCGATGACGCGGTCGAGTTCGAGCGTCTGGAAGGCATGGGCGAGAACGGGCTTTGCCGCTTCTGTCGCATAGCCCTTGCCCCAGGCAAGCCTGTTCAACCGCCACCCGATCTCGATGTCGGGCCCGATGGCATCGGCGGGTATCAGCAATATCCAGCCGAGGAATTGCGCGCGATTCTCGCGGGCGCGGATCGACCAGTAACCCAACCCGTCGCCGAAATCCGCTTCGATCCGACCTTTCACGAAGGTCCGGTGCGCCTCCGCATCGTGCCACGGGCCTGGAATGAAGCGCGTCACTTCCGGATCACGATCCATGGCGATGCAGTCGCCAAGGTCGGCCATGGTGCGGGGAAGGAGGACCAGTCGCTCGGTTTCGAAGCTTGGAAGCGCCATAGAGATATCTCCACAACTGCCAATGGTGAGAGAATATCAAAAGGCGTTTGAGCTCAACATGATTTGGTAAAATAGTGACGGTCGCTTTCGCGAGTTGTGCGCAACGGCAACGCCGACGGTATGAGTGGTCTTTCCTTTATGTATATGCGAATGTTTGCATACAGATTAACTTGCGGTTTACGAGGAAGCTGCCGATGACGCTCCGCGATGAACTTGTTCGGGTCGCCTTGGCTTGGCAAGGCGCATATGGAATTGCCCCATCAATCACGTCGGCAATTTCCGAGTATGATGCAGCGGTAACGTTGCTTGGAATATCAGAATCCGACTACGGAGCATCCATGGGGCTCGCCGGTGCTGTTCGTCGGGGTTTTGATTTCACCTTCAATGGAGAGCGATATCAAATCAAGGCAAACCGCCCCAGCGGAAAGCCGGGAAGTTTCGTCACCATGGTTCCCAAGGCACGCAACTATGAATGGGACCAACTCATTTGGATACTCTATAATCGAGAGTACGAGATCCAAGAGGCCTGGAGATGGACGAAAGATTCCTACCGGAATGAATTTCACGAACTGTCGCGGCTCTCTCCCAACCATATGCGGCGAGGATTGGCTCTGCGCTGATTTTTGCTGGAGAGACTACTCCGCTTCCTTCTTCGGGCTGACCCACCAGCAATAGACGGCGCCGAGCGCCAGCAGCACGCAGGTTCCGAGAAACACGTAGCGCATGCCGATATGGCCGCCGACGAAGCCGCCCATGACAGGGCCTGCCACCTGGCCGACATATTGCGACGAGATGGAAAGGCCGAGGATACTGCCCGTCGCCGCATCGGGAACATTGTGCCGGATGACGGCGGTAATGCAGGGCAGAAGACCACCGAGCGCCACGCCCATCAGGAAGCGCAAGCCGATCAACTGCCAAGCCGAGGTCACGAAAGCCTGCGGGATCAGCAACAGCGCGGCGACGGCCAGAGCGGCCATGATGACGCTCCAGTGGCCGATGCGGTCGGCGAGCTTGCCGAGCCAAGAGGCCGACAGGATGCTGCCGAGCGCTGCCGCCGCCATGACGACGCCGGAGACCATCGTCACGTTAGCGTCGTTGACGAACTGGGCGACATAGACGGTGATGATCGGCTCGATCGACATGTTGGCCAGCATCAGCAACAGGCCGAGCGACAGCATGGCGATGACCGGGCGCTTGTCCGGGATGGAGGCCCAGCTGCCGCTTGCCTTCGCTGCCTTCTTCCGCGCGGTGGATTTCTCCTCCTTGATCAGGAAGGTCGTTGCCAGGAAGGTGAAGAAGATCACGCCGCCGGCCAGCAGGAACGTGCCGCGAATGCCGATCAGCGGCGGCAGCGCGCCGCCGATAAGCGGTCCGACGAGATTGCCGGCCATGATGCCGGCCGACAGCGTGCCGAGCGCCCAGGCGGAGCGATGCTTCGGCGTCTGCGCCGCCACCAGCACCATCGATCCCGAGGCATAGCCGCCGGCAAGGCCAGTGAACAGACGCAGCGCGACCAACTCCCAGACATTGCCGGCCATGCCCATCAGCGAGATGGCGATCGTCATGCCGAGGCTGGCGCGGATCAGCATCAGCTTGCGGCCGTAGATATCGCCGAGCCGCCCCCAGATTGGGGCGACGAAGGCGGCGGCAAAGAAGGTGGCGCCATAGGCGATGCCGGACCATTGCACGATCGCGGCTTTATCGCTGACGCCAAGCTCCTCGACATAGAGCGGCAGGAAGGGGAGCAGTAGCGTCATCGCCACGATCGTCGTGAACGAGCCGACGAGGCAGATGATCAGATTTCGCATCCAATGTGCGGTTTCCGGCTCGGCCGGCGCTGCTGCATCCCATCTGGTCTCGGTCATTTCTCGGCCTTTGCATTCAATGTGTAAAACAGTTCCCGGTTACCCGATGCCAGGATATGACCCTTCGCGGCGGCGATGAGGTCGGCGCGGGTGAAGAGGTCCGGAAGGTTCAGCCGATCGACATCCAGCGCGTAGACGGTGACGTGATAGCTGTGGATGCGCGCGTCATTCCAGGGCGGGCAGGCGCCCATGTAACCGCCATGCGGCCCGTCCTTCAAGTTGCCGCCGCCGGCGCCGTTCTGGCCGCGTCGCCCATAGGCAGTGCGCTCAAGCGGCAGGCCATTGGCCGAGGGCCCGTTTCCGTCGGTGCCTTCGGCAAGGCTGGTGCGCGACGCCGGGATATCGGCCAGCACCCAGTGGACGAATTCCATCCGCTTGAAATCCTTCGGAATGGTCTTGTCGGCCTTGTTGAAGAGCGAGAAATCCGTCGGAACGTCGGGGTCGACCATGGTCAGCGCATAGGAACGCGTTCCCTTCGGCCCCTTCGACCAGGATACAGCAAGGCTTTTGTTCGGTCCGGGTGCCGATTTGTCTGATGATGTCGAAATGCAGGAAGCGTTTTCCGGCAGCAGCATCCGGCCGTTGCTCTTCGCGAACGCCACTTTGAGATCGGCCGATAGCGCCGGCGTGGCGATGGCTGTTGCGATGACGATGACGTTCAGAACTTTGAGCATGGTTTTCATGATGTTGCCCTTTCGTATTGCGGCCCCTGTGAGCCTTCGAGGGCAGGATCTAACAAATTCGGGTCGAGCGTCTGCGCACGCAAACGCTCAAAATGCGGTCGCAAACGCTCACGCGCTGCGAAGTCGATCGGCGAAGCGCCGCGGCGAGCGATAGCCCGTGGCAAGGGCGGCTTCGCGCAGCGAAAGTCCGTCCTCGGCAAGAAGGGTCGTCGCCAGCGCCACGCGCTCGCTCGCCAGCACGTCCCGCAGCGAGGCACCTTCGCGCGACAGGCGCCGGCGCAGCGTCGCATTGCTGGTGCCGAGTTCTGCGGCGATGAGATCGGCCGTCCAGGGGCGATCCGGCTGCCAGCGCACCAGCGCACGCACCGCCTCGGCGGTTGTCTCGGGCGAACCGGGCAGGGCGCCGCGCATGCCGAGCACCAAGAGGATTTCGAGAAGCCTGTGTTCGATCAAAGGGATCGGCATGTTGCCGCCGGCAATGCCTTCACCCGCATGGTTGATTGTGGCCGCCAGCAGTGGATCGAGCGGTAGGTCTGCCTGTGACGCGATTTGCGCAGGCGGAAAGGCTTTCGCTGCCCGCCGCGTCAGCTCCTCGGGAAAGGTGATGAAGATCGCCCGGTAAACGCCGGTCTGCGGATCTGGATCATTGACGACATCGCCGCTCCAGCCGGCCGGCAGCACGATCACCGTGCCGGCTGAAAAATGCCGTTGGCGCCCCATGCTGACGATTTCCTTGGAACCTTCGAGCACGGCGACGATTGAAACCTGTGAGAAGGCCGAGCCGGCAATGCGCTCGCGCTCTCGGGTGACGAAGGTGAAGAGCGTGGAATAGCTGCCGATGCCGCTCGGCGAGACCGTCGGGCGATTATCCTTCGCCGCCAGGCGGCGCAGCTTTTCCAACATGTGGTGATGAGCCTCGGACACTGCGATGGCTTCCTGCTGATTGGGTATGTTCGAGGAGTTTGAACCACACGAATGACGATGCCAAGCCCGCAAAGCGCCTTGTTGGTTCGCCTGCCTTATGTTATTTTCCGATTGCATTTTGCAATCGGTTTGTGGTCGGATCGTGGAAGTCGCTTTGCCGAGAAAGAGGAGGCACATCATGAACGCTCTCGAAAATGCCCGTTGCGATACGGTCAAGCGCCTGTTTGCAGCCTATGTCGCGCAACATCCCGACATCGCCGATCCGATGCTGACCTCGGATTTCACCTTTTCCAGCCCGCGCGACGATCATATTGATAAGAAACGGTACTTCGAGCATTGTTGGCCGAAGGAGAAGCTCTTTCGCGACATTCGCATCGAACATCTCGTCGCCGATGGCGACGACGTGATCGTCGGTTATCGCGCCGAGAAGATGGATGGCGGCAGCTTTCGCAATGTCGAGCTGATCCGCTTTGCCGGCGACCGCATCGCCGAAGTCAATGTCTATTTCGGGCGGAATCTCTGACCGCTCAGTCGGCGGTGATCTTCACCATCGTCGCCGCAAGTGCAGTTGCCGGGCCGGTCATCGGTTGCGGATGGCCTTCCGGAAGAAGGCGTGCCGCGTCCGTCATCGACGCCTGCGCGAAGGCGACCGTCACAGGGCCTTCGCCATTGGCCGCCTTCACGGCGTCGGCAATGGCGGCAAGATAGGCCGACAGATCACCCGCGCGAAAATGCGCCCATGCGCCGGGCACCAGCCGAACCTCGATTTCGGCTCCTGTCGCCTTCGCGGCTGATTCGAACAGTGCGGTGGTTGGGGGAATGGTTGTTTCGACCGTGCAGAGGATGATGACCTTGCCGCCGTCCTTGACGGCTTGGTCGGCGAGCGTGGCATCCGCACGGATGATCGGCGCAGCTGCACCTGTTGCGACCTTCGAGACTGCCGGGCCGAGTGTCGAGCAGTTGAGCACGACGGCATCGGCATCTTCGGCCAGGTGCCAGAGGAGCGCTGCCGTTTCGGCGGAAATCTCATCCGTCAGTCGCCCCACCTTTTCGGCGGCGAGCAGTAGATCGGCACGGACATGATGACGCAGCATGCCATCAGGCAGTCCGAGCGCCTTTGCCGCCGCCTCATAGACGGCAATGTTGCTCTCGGCGGTGTGCAGGCAGGCGATCGTCACGGGCATTCCTCATCGCGGCAGAAGATCCGTAAACCTAGCTTCGGCAACGTACCTTGTCGACATTTCGGGACGGCGTTCAGTCATGTATCCGAATGTCGTGATATGCAATAAGGTAAACTTCTAAGTCCATGCTATATGAGATTGAAAAATAGGGCAATTTTTGCTCATGCGTGCAACTTTTTTGGCATGTCGCCGGTTGCTCTTCCAGGCGACCGCTCCTATGTTCCGGTTCACCTGCCGACGCAATCTTTTGCCAAGAGGAGATATGACCATGGCTTTCGAATTGCCTGAACTTCCCTACGATTACGACGCCCTTTCGCCCTTCATGTCGCGTGAGACGCTTGAGTATCACCACGACAAGCACCACAAGGCTTATGTCGACAATGGCAACAAGCTCGCTGCGGAAGCAGGTCTTGCCGATCTTTCGCTCGAAGAGATCGTGAAGAAGTCCTTCGGCACCAATGCAGGCCTCTTCAACAATGCAGCCCAGCACTACAATCACATCCATTTCTGGAAGTGGATGAAGAAGGGCGGCGGCGGCAACAAGCTGCCGGGCAAGCTCGAAGCAGCTTTTGCTTCCGATCTCGGCGGCTATGACAAATTCAAGGCCGATTTCGCCGCTGCCGGCGCCACCCAGTTCGGCTCCGGCTGGGCCTGGGTTTCCGTCAAGAACGGCAAGCTCGAAATCTCCAAGACCCCGAACGGCGAAAACCCGCTCGTTCACGGCGCCAACCCGATCCTCGGCGTCGACGTATGGGAACACTCCTACTACATCGACTACCGCAACCTGCGTCCGAAGTATCTCGAAGCCTTCATCGACAGCCTGATCAACTGGGACTACGTCCTGGAGCGCTACGAAGCCGCTACGAAGTAAGGTTTGCCGTATAGGCTGGCTTTCGCACCCGGCGTCTTTTCGGCGTCGGGTGTTTTCTTATCCGCCGGCCTCCATTGATTATCGGTGTGCCGTATGGCGGCCCCAGGAGACTGCCCAAGGAGGCTGAATGCCATCAGCACCGCTCTTCCGTTTTGGTGTCATCGCCGATCCGCAATATGCCGATCTGGAGCCGAACCTGACCCTCAATCGCTACCCGGCGAACAGCATCGTCAAGCTTCGCAAGGCGATAGAGGAGTTCAATCGGCATGACCTCGCCTTCGTGGTGACGCTCGGCGACATCATCGACCGCGAATGGAAGAGCTTCGACGCCATTCTGCCCGTTTACGAGGCCTTGCGCCATCCGAAGCATTTCCTGCTCGGCAATCACGATTTCGCCATCGCGCCGGAGCACCTGCAGACCGTTCCCAAGCGTGTCGGCATGCCGTCGGCCTATTACGACTTCCACCATGCGGGCTATCGCTTCATCGCCCTCGATGGCAACGAGATCAGCGTCTTCGCGCCGCCGGAGGGCGATCCGCGCCGGAATGAGGCCAAGACATTGATGAAGGCGTTGGAGAGCTCGGGCGCGACGAACGGCCAGCGCTGGAATGCGGCCATCAGCGACACGCAATTCGACTGGCTTGCCGCAAAGCTGCGGGAGGCAAAGACGGTGGGCGAGAAGGTGGTCATCATGAACCATTATCCGGTCTTCCCGGATAATCCGCATAACGCGCTCGACAGCGACCGCATGCTATCGCTTCTGGCCGAGCACGACCACGTCGTCGCTTATCTCAACGGCCACAATCACGCCGGCAATTTCGGGACGTTGGACGGAACCCATTTCGTCAATTTCATGGGCATGGTCGATACCGAAGATACGGGTGCCTATGCGATCGTTTCGGTCTACGAGGATCGGCTTGATATCATCGGGTTCGGGCGCGAGACCGATAGGACGTTGGAGCTGCACTGATACTTACTCAGCTGCGATCCGCATCTCGGTCACGTCTCGCTTCGGCGGCGTGCCGAACATGCGCGTATATTCGCGGCTGAACTGCGAGGCGCTCTCGTAGCCGACGCGATAGGCGGCACTCTCGACATTGGCGTGGCCGGCGACCATCAGACGGCGGGCTTCGAGCAGCCGCATCTGCTTTTGATATTGCAGGGGGGTCATCGAGGTCAGCGTCTTGAAATGCTGGTGGAAGGAGGAGGGGCTCATGCGTGCCGCTGCCGCCAGCTGCTCGATTCGCACCGGCTTGGCAAAATTGTCCCGCAATAGGCGGATTGCATCGGCAATACGGCGGGTCTGGCCGTCGGGCAGCACCAGCTTGCACACCTCGCCGCCATTTGGCCCGGTCAGCAGCCAGAAGCAGATTTCCCGCATGATTGCCGGATAGAGCACCGGAATGGCGCTCGGTGTCGCAAGCAGGCGGGTCAATCGCACCAGGCAATCTGCGAGCGGCTGGCTGAGATCCTCGACAAAGATGCCGAGACCGGAGCTGCCTGTCGGTTTCGGCGGCTTGTCGAGCTGCTCCACCACCTCGCGCATCATGCCCGCATCGAATTCAAGGGAGATCGCCATATAGGGTTTCTCCACGCTTGCCTGAACCACGCGGCCTGCGGCGGGCAACTCGATGCTGATGATCAGGGCCTGCATCTCGGCATAGTCGATCACCCGCTCGTTCAACATCAGCTGTTTGGCACCCTGAACGATGACGCAGAGCGCCGGTCTGTAGATCATCGCATGCGGCATCTTCAATTCAGTCGAGCGCATGATGTGCAGGCCGTCGATACCGGTCGAAAACAATCCGTTCTCGCCGCCATCGCTGGCCTCGATGAATTGGGTGATCGCATCTTTGAGAGCAGACGACATCGGCGGTCTCCGGGGCAGGGTGCCATTCCATCATCATAACAGAGGGGTTGTTGCGAACAAGGCGGCTGGAGGAATAGGCAAGAAATTCGAGAGTTCCGGCATTCAAGGAAATGGCTTCAAGGGCGTAATTTTCCGTCATCAAGCATTCCTTGGAGAATCTGCAATGACAACCGAAAATATTGATAGATCAAAGAGAAAGATCGCGATCATTACGGGCGGCAGCCGTGGTCTCGGCCGCAATACCGCCATTCATCTCGCCCTGCGTGGCGTCGATACCATCCTGACCTATAACGCAAATAAGGCAGAAGCCGATAGCGCAGTCGCCGAGATCGAAGCCCTCGGCCAAAAGGCCGTGGCATTGAAGCTCGATGCCGGCAATGTCGCGTCCTTCGATGCTTTCGTCACTGACACCGGCCATGCACTGCAGCAGGGCTGGGGTCGAGATCGCTTCGACTTCCTGGTCAACAATGCCGGTACGTCCTATCACGCCTCCATCGCGGAAACGACGGAAGCCGAGTTCGACAAGCTCTACAACGTCCATCTCAAGGGCGTGTTCTTCCTGACGCAGACGCTTTTGCCCTTCATCGAGGACGGGGGCCGCATCGTCAACATTTCTTCCGGTCTTGCCCGTTTCAGCAATCCGGGCTCGTCGGCCTATGCGGCCATGAAGGGCGCGGTCGAAGTGCTGACGCGCTACCTCGCCAAGGAGCTCGGCCCGCGCGGCATTACGGCCAACACGGTGGCGCCGGGTGCGATCCAGACGGATTTCAGCGGCGGCATTGTCCGCGACAACCCCGAGGTCAACCGGATGGTCGCGTCCATGACGGCGCTCGGTCGTGCCGGCCTGCCTGACGATATCGGCCCGATGATCGCCTCGTTGCTGTCGGACGACAATCGCTGGGTCAACGGCCAGCGCATCGAAGTCTCTGGTGGGATGGTGATTTAAACCAGGCAGGCCGATTTGTAGTCATTTCCGGCAGCGTGTTCAGGGTCAAACTTCTACCGCACTTGATGGTTGGTCCATACGAGGAAGTAGCGTTCCAAGCCTTCTCAAATTGTCCCGAATCGACAATGCTTATTGCTATCTTAGATAGATGAAGGCTTGGAATACGATATGGGCCTCGACCTCCTTCCTGAAGCGAAAGCTAAGCCGGGCCACGAAGCCGAGTGGCGACAACTGGTTCAACGATATTTCAATGGTGAGGAATTTTCGGACGAAATCAAAGCAAGGTTTGCTGAGATCAGCGTCCCGGCATATCAGACCATCAATGCGCCGCGCGTCGGTTATGATGATGCCGCCAATCGATGGATTATCAACACGAGGAAGGCTCAAACCAAGGACGAGATTGCCGATTGTCTGAAGACGTTTCATGGCTATTACGCAATCGCCTTGGTAGGGCCGCCTGGCATACCGCGCTATTCCAATGCTACTTTGGGATACGGTGTCGATGAGACGAGCTTTCGTGGCTCCTTTCTGAATGAATGCAAATCAGTGCTCGACGAAAAGATACTTGCTAGGGCTTGGAATAATATGTGGCCGGAAGAGGCCATAACCTATGGCCGCCAGCTCCTAAAGATCGCGGACGCCGCTTCTCGCCGCGCGGAGTCCACTCCCTCTTTTCTCGAGAGATTGGGGCTGCGAAAAAAGCCGGCGCCTACCATGACGGAGGAGACTGGCACTCCGATCGACATTCTTCGTGCGGCCGGAGAGTGGTATATATTCTGGGCCGAACGGGGTCATCCTATTCGCGCATGGTTTTGACCCTCTGACGCGCTCAGGGCGTTGTCGTCTGTGAACTTATCTGCCAGCCATTCACCCAAATCTGGCGCAGGCCGTCGCCTTCGCCCTTGAACCAGAGGCCGGTCGGCTGGCAATCCTCGATCCGGTCGCTGCGGAAATTGCGGATCGCCTGGCGCAACTCGCACCAGGCGACGATATTGGCCGTTTCGGCATAATAGATCAGCGCGATCGGCCGGATCAGGCGCTCGGTGGCGCTGCCGTGTTCGTCGCGATAGTCAAGATCGAGTTTTTCCTCGTCGCGAATGGCACGGCGCACCAGCGAGAGATCGATCGCCGAGGCCGACGGTGCGGCAAAGCCCCAGGCATGCAAGGCATTGGCATCGAGGGTCTGGCGCAGCGGCGGCGGCACGGCGCCGGCGATCTTGGCGGTCACGCGCTTGGCCGCCTGTTTTAGCTCGGCGTCGCCGGTGCGCTCCAGCAGCGCCAGCGACAGCACGATAGCCTCCATCTCCTCGATCGAGAACATCAATGGCGGCAGGTCGAAGCCGGGCCGCAGGATGTAGCCGATGCCGCGCTCGCCCTCGATCGGCACCCGCATCGCCTGCAGTGCGGCGATATCGCGATAGACCGAGCGCACCGTCACCTCCAGCCGGTCGGCAATATCGGCCCCCGTCACCGGCTTCTTGGCCAGCCGCAGGATCTGGATAATCTCGAACAGGCGCGACGCCTTGCGCATTTCATACCCTCAAGATGAAGGCTACTGACAATACATCGTCAGTTGGCTCAATTTATAAGACTGTCTATCAACTTGAAAATCAACCATTTCCTCTCCGGTTTTTAAGGAGAGAACGATAGGCAACTGACATGGGTTATGCGGAAAATCTCTGGCTCTTCTTCATCCTTCTCTTAGGCATCATCATCGTGCCGGGCATGGACATGCTGTTCGTGCTCGCCAATTCCCTGACTGGCGGCAGCAATCGGGGCCTTGCCGCAACGGGTGGCATCATGCTCGGAGGGGCGGTGCATTCACTGAACGGCGCCATCGGCATCGGCCTCTTGATGCATTTCGTGCCCATTCTCTTCAATCCGCTGCTGATCGCCGGCGGTGCCTATATGGCATATATCGGGTTCACGCTGATGCGCAGCTCCATCACCGTCGGGGGCGAGGGGCCGGCCGGCAGCCGCTCCGCCTGGAAGGCTTTCCGCCAGGGTGCGCTGACTTGCCTGATCAATCCCAAGGCCTATCTCTTCATCTTTGCGGTGTATCCGCAATTCCTGAAGCCGGATTATGGCCCGATGTGGATACAGGCGGTCATCATGGGAGCCATGACCATCGTAACGCAATTTGCCGTCTATGGAGGCCTCGCCATCACCGCCGGGCGCAGCCGTGACCTGCTGGTCGCCAATCCACAGGCAACCGCATTCGCTGGCCGGGCTGCTGGGCTGCTGCTTGTCGCGGTTTCTGTGTTCACGGTCTGGGAAGGTTTGAGAATGGCGTGAGGGTTGATGCGGCGAACGAGTGTGTCGATAGCATGACGCTGATTTCACTTGGTTCTCACCACTTTGTGACTTCATTGCCGGCGGGGAAACCGGCAAACATGGCGCCGTATTCATGCGCCGGCCGCTTTGGCGGTTTTGATCATTCGGAGAAAGGTAGGAGAACGAAATGAAGTGGAAAGCGATTGTGATGGCGACGGCTCTGGCCGGCGTCGCTCTTGGTTCCGTCGTCGCAGCCGACGGCACGCACGACAGCCGCATCGGCATGATGAAGAAGATCGGCGGCGCGACAGGCGCTCTCGGCGCAATTGCCAAGGGTGACAAGCCCTATGATGCCGAGATCGTCAAGGCCTCGCTGACGACGATCGCAGAAACCGCGAAGGCGTTTCCGGATCAGTTCAATCCGCAGAGCGACAAGACCGATGCCGAGGTCAACCCGAAGATCTGGGACAACCTCGATGACTTCAAGGCGCATGCCGCCAAGCTTTCCACCGATGCAGAGACGGCGCTCGCTCAGCTTCCGGCCGACAAGGTCGGCGTCGGCGCGACGCTGAAGACCTTGGGCGGCAGCTGCGGCGCCTGTCATCAGGCCTACCGCATCAAGAAGGACTAAGCGGTAGGTCGGCCTCGTCTCAGAGTTGGTTTCGGCATCCGCACCGGTTTTTGCCGCCGGTGCGGAGCCTTATGGTTTTAGAGCCAGGCTAAGGGGTAGTTGTGATGGTGCGGTTTGTCCGGTGGTTGCTTTGTCTCTTCGGCGTGATCGCTCTCGGCTTTGGCGCATTCTATGTCGTCACCGCGCCGTCGCCACTGCCGGCGAGCCACTGGGCCAATCTCGGCGATCCCGATGTGAAGAACGGCGAAATGGTGTTCTGGGCCGGCGGCTGCACCAGCTGCCATGCGGCTTCAGGCGCTCAGGGCGATGCTAAACTCGTACTATCAGGCGGTTTGGCTCTCACCAGCCCGTTCGGCACTTTCCACGTACCGAACATCTCGCCGGACGAGAAGGCAGGCCTCGGCAGCTGGACGCTTGCCGATTTCGGCAATGCCATGAAGCGGGGCGTCGGAAAGAACGGCGAACATCTCTACCCGTCCTTTCCCTATGGCTCTTATACCCGCATGAGCGACAAGGACATCAACGATCTCTGGGCCTTCCTGAAGACACTCCCGAAGAGCGACAATGTGGCGCCGCCGCACGAGCTGCCCTTTCCCTTCGATATCAGGCTGGCGCTCGGCGCCTGGAAATTCCTCTATCTCAACGATCAGCCGCGTGTCGTGCTCGCCAATGCCGACGAGAAGGTCAAGCGTGGGCAATATCTGGTGGAAGGGCCGGGCCATTGCGGCGAATGTCATACGCCGCGCGACGCGCTTGGCGGCTTTGTCAACGGCCAATGGCTGGCCGGAGCCCCTAACCCGGAAGGCAAAGGCCAGATTCCCGACATCACGCCCGGCTCCAAGGCGATCGGCAGCTGGAGCGCCGGCGATATCGCCAACTACCTCGAAACCGGCTTCACCCCGGACTATGATTCGGCGGGCGGCTCGATGGCCGAAGTTCAGCAGAATATCGCGCACCTGCCGGCAACGGACCGCGAGGCGATCGCGGCTTATTTGAAGGCGGTGCCGTCGCGGTGAGGCGAGCGTTTCCTAGATCGCGCCCGAACGCCTTGCGAGATAAAGATGCGTTTCGTATCGCAGCTCGAATTCGCCGCCTTGAGCAGTGATTGCATCGGCAATGGCGGAAAGAAGCGTTTCCCGTTCTTCCGTCGGCAAAAGCCGATAGCTTGAGAGCGTGCGCAACAGGTCGGTGTAGCTTTGCTCGGTATGCGTTCGGCTCCAGCGATAGCAGCGCTGCGCCTGCGCTTCGAAATGCTCGGACTGGCGCAGGAATTCGACGAACGGACCACCCGGCAGATACCAGGCCTCCGCCGGCGGTCCCGAAAGCTGCGGAGCATGGCGGGCATAGATATCGGCGAATTCTTCCGCGAATGGCGGCTCGGATGGCATCGGCACGTTGCCGAAGACGGCGAGTGTTCCTGCCGGTGTAAGCTGGGCGGCAGTCTTGGCGAAGCGCAGGTCCGGCGAAACCCAATGGAATGATTGCGCCGCGGCTATCAGCTTGAAGTTCGCCGCTTCGCCCGGAAATGCCTCGAAGGTGGTTTGCACAAAGCGGACATTTGGAAATTCCTCCAGACCTTTCCTTGCGACCGCGATCAATTCCTCGCCCGGATCGAGCGCGAGAATGGAGAGACCCCGGCGCGCAAAGCCTTGCGTCGCCTGTCCCGTGCCGCAGCCGATTTCGAGGATCTGGTCCTGGTCCTCCAGTCCGGCGAAGGCGATCACATCGTCGAAGAGCGCATCGGGATAGGTGGGACGGGCATCGTCGTAGAGGTTGGCGACACCGTCGAATGTGAACCGCTGTTCCAAGGCGCGCCTCCAGTTGCGGATCGAAGCCGGCAGCCATTTTTCTAGCGCATTTCCGCTCAAGCTTGTAGCGGCAATAGCGCGGGATTCGGCAACGGGAGAGGGCGGTCGTGGACGCAAGAGTGAAGCAGCGGGTTCCTTATTTCAGCCAATGGGAGACGCCTGACATGACGCTGGCTGTCGTCGCCGAGGGTGCGCAGACCGCCTTGCTGAAGGACCCGCTCTGGGCCTTGTCCGGTGCATCCAGCGTTGAGGATTATGCCCGGTGGGCCGGCAATCTCTGCGGCATGGCCTGCCTGAAGATGGTGCTTGCCGCGCGCACCGGCAAAACGCTCCCGATCATGGATCTGGCCATAGGCTGCAAGGAATACGGCGGTTACGTCGAAGAACAGGACGGCAGGATCAAGGGGCTGATCTATGCGCCCTTCGTTCCCTTCGTCCGGGATCGGTTCAATCTGGAAGCCAGGGTCGTCACCGGCATTCCGGTTACTGAGATCGGTGACATCCTGAGGCAATCACAGTTCTTCATCGCCTCGGTCCACCATTCCATTCGCTGGCCGGAGACCGAGCCGCCGGCGAAGGGCGGTCATCTGGTGCTGGTCACGGCTCTCGAAGAAGACATGATCCGCTTCCACAATCCCTCCGGTCACATTGATGCGACGCGCGAGAATGCGGAGATGCCGCTTGAGATTTTCGACAGGTTCTTTGCCGGCCGCGGGATCGCCATCGATCGCTGAGTTAAGTGCGTTTGACGACGATCCCGGTAAAGGCCGGCATCAGGCCAGTGCCTGCAGATAGCGCATGCCGGTAACCGGGCGCGGTTTGAAATCCATGTTTTCGTAGAAGCGGTGGGCCTGGACGTTGCCTGTGGCTGCTCCCACGGAAAGGAAGCTGCAGCCGGACTTGCGGGCGATGTCGCGGGCGCGGTCGACGAGATGCTGGCCGATGCCATGGCCGCGATGACCGTCGCGAACGAACAGATGATGCAGGTCCATGCCGCGCTGCCCCTCCTGTGCCTTGTAGAGCGGCACGAGGATCGCGTAGCCGATCAGCCCATTTTCGCCTTCGGCCACCAGCGCCGTGATCCAGGGCAGGGGGCCGAAGAGATCGCGCTCGAGCTGCTCTGGCGTCGCGCCGGAGGGGTCGCCGTGATGGGCGGCCAGCAGCCGGATCATGTCGTTGATTTCCGGAAGGTCGCGCGGCTGCGCGTTGCGGATGGTCAGAACCGGCGGGCGAAGAAGTGAGATGTCGCTATCGTCTAGCATGGCATTTTGCGTCCTTGTTTTTTAATGAGCCGTCAGGACGCTGCCGATACAACAAAGCCGCCTGACGGCGGCTTGTTGACATATGATCTGTCTTGGCCGCCCCTTACAGGTACAGCCAAAAATACGAGCAATTATGGAGCGCGTTCGTGATCATGGGCGCATCAATGATCCGGTTCAGCGCATTTGTCAATGGGCGCTCAGTGCTCGTGTTCGCATAGTCCGTGGTCGGAAAGCGCGCGGATTACGTAGCAGTCTTCGATGCTGTGGCCGTCGCAATGCGAGACGATGCGCTCCAGCTCGTGCTCCAGCCTCTTCAACTGCATGATCTTGATGCGTACATCATCCAGGTGCTCCTTGGCGATCCGGTCGGCACCCACACAGGGGCGGTCCGGGTGCTGGCTGAGCGAGATCAGCTCCTTGATGGCGTCGATGGTCAGGCCGAGATCGCGGCCATGGCGGATGAAGGCGAGGCGCTCCAGATCCGTCTTGGAATAGCGCCGCTGGTTGCCTTCGCTGCGTTCGGGCTCCGAGATCAGACCCATCTGCTCGTAATAGCGGATCGTCGGCACTTTCACGCCGGTACGCTTGGACAGGTCGCCGATCGTCAACATTGCATCGCCTCCGATACCTCTAGTCTCTATAGCATCATATGAGGCCTCGCGCAGAATTTGCAAGGGTTGCCGAGGCCTGCAGCGGCCCATTGGTTATTTCCGTCGCCAATGGACCTACATGCCGCTGCTTTGAGAATGCGGCTTCCAATCCGTTCGCAAAGATAGTATACCCCCCTATATTATAATTCGAGGTCGCAATGTCCCATACCATTCGTCAGCAAGCCAAGCTTCTCTCCCGCGTCCGCCGTCTCAAGGGGCAGATGGAGGCGGTGGAGCGGGCGCTCGAGGCCGAACGGCCATGCGGAGAGGTGCTGCAACTCCTTGCCTCCATTCGCGGCGCCCTGACGGGGCTGACGGGGGAGATTCTGGAGGATCATCTGCATGAGCATGTGCTTCACGCCGAAAGCGAAGAGGCCCGCCGCCAGGCGGTCGACGAGATCGCCGATGTGCTGAAGACCTATCTGCGGTGACCAGGCTTCAAGCGTTCAACGAGAGAGTAATGTCATGAGTATTTCCTCCGAAATGGGCCACAGCCACATTTTTTTGGGTTCCGATCACCAGCGCAACGAACGCCGCATCTGGCTCGTCATAGCGCTGACCGCCGTCATGATGGTGATCGAGATTGGCGCGGGCACGATTTATGGTTCGATGGCGCTGCTCGCCGATGGCTGGCATATGTCGACCCATGTCAGCGCAATGCTGATCTCGGCGCTTGCCTATCTCTACGCGCGCCGGCATGCGCACAATGCGCGCTTTACCTTCGGCACCGGCAAGCTCGGCGATCTCGCAGGCTTTGCCAGCGCCATCGTGCTGGCGATGATCGCGCTGATCATGGGCTGGGAGAGCATTCTCAGATTGCTCGATCCGGTGGCGATCAACTTCCGCGAAGCGATCGCCATCGCGGTGGTCGGCCTTATCGTCAATCTCGTCAGCGCATGGCTGCTGCGCGACGATCACGGCCATCATCATCACGGCCACGGGCATGACCACGCCCATGATCGTCATCACGCCCATGACGATGCTCACCATCACGACCACGGCCAGAAAGGCGGCAGGGACAACAATCTGCGCGCCGTCTATGTCCATGTCATCGCCGATGCCATGACCTCGGTGCTTGCCATCGTTGCCCTGCTGCTCGGCAGCCGCTTCGGCTGGACCTTTCTCGATCCCATGATGGGCATCGTCGGCGGCCTGGTGATCCTGCAATGGGCATGGAGCCTGCTGCGCGCCTCCGGCGCCGTTCTCCTCGATTTCATTCCGAAGGGCGAAGATCTGCCGGAGGAGATCCGCGAGGCGATCGAGACGGCTGAGGACCGCATCACCGATCTGCATGTCTGGCAGGTCGGGCCTGGACATCATGCAGCGATCGTCGCGGTCGCGACCCCCGTGTCGCGCGATCCAGCCTTCTACAAGGCACGGCTGGCGGATATTCATGAATTGTCCCACGTCACGGTAGAAGTCACGGTCGACAAGGCGGCATGAAATCGGATAGCAATCGGAGCGGTCAGAGGCTTGCCATATTCCTCGCATAGCCCGAAATCTGCCCGATTCTGCTGGAGGCTTTCTTATGCACAAATTGCTCACCCGCCGTCGTCTCATGGCGGGCTCGGCGATGCTTCTTCCCGCCCTGACGCTCGGTCCTCGGGTGCTGCTAGCCGAGGACGCCGGTACCTCGCCGCAGGCGCCTGCCGCAACGGACAATTCGGCAGCGCCGGCCGCCGGCGGTCAGGGTGGAGACAGCGGCGCGCAGGACAATTCCCAGCTGACCGATGATGTCGACAAGCAGCTGGCCGATCTGGAAAAGAAGACCGGCGGCCGGCTCGGTGTCTCAGTGCTCGACACAGAAACCAATATTTCCCTCGGCCATCGCGAGGAGGAGCGTTTTCCTCTTTGCAGTACCTACAAGGCGCTCGCCGTCGGCTTCGTGCTGGCACGCGTCGACCAGGGCACGGAAAAGCTCGACCGCCGTGTCACCTACGGCAAGGATAAGGTGGTCACCTATTCGCCGGAGACGGAAAAGCATGTCGATGGCGATGGCATGACCGTGGCTGAACTCTGCGCCGCCGCGATCACGCTGAGCGACAATACGGCCGGCAATCTGCTGCTCGAAAGCTTCGGCGGCCCGGCAGCGCTGACCTCATGGCTGCGCACGACAGGTGACACCGAAACCCGCCTCGACCGCAACGAGCCTGACGTTAACCAGGCCATCAAGGACGATCCGCGCGATACTACGACGCCGGATTCGATGCTGGATACGATCGGTCTTCTGACGCTCGGCAACACACTGTCGGATACATCAAGGGATCAGTTGGTGAACTGGCTGGTCGCCAACACGACAGGCAACAATCGCCTGCGTGCTGGCTTGCCGAAAGAATGGAAGGTCGGCGACAAGACCGGCACCGGCAACAACGGCTCCTATGCCGATATCGCCGTCATCTGGCCGCCGGAGCGCGGTCCTGTCCTGGTGACGACTTTCGTGGCCGAGGCCACCGCACCTGCAAAGGACGTCGAGGCCGTCTTTGCCGAGGTCAGCCAGATCGTCGTGGGAATGGTGGGGCAATAGCCGAATAGAATCAACAAAAACAAGATGATACGGTCTCGATCTGAATCAGGATCGTATCGTCTTCATGCAATCTGGTAACTTGCCCGAAGTGTGCAGCGGTTTTCCAATAGCGGCGTGCTTTAGACCATGGACAATGCCGCGGCGGCGCTGTCCGTTTCTTTGTTGCCGTCACCATCGGCGTTGTCGGCACCGAGCTTCTGCTTGATCTCGTCGGCGATCTGGTCGTTGATCGCCTTCTGGTCGTCGGCCGACAGGGACTTGAAGGAATCTTCGGTCAAGCCATGCGCGTCCAGATATTGCGCGCGGATTTTCTGGGCGGGCGTCATGTTCGCCCATTTCGCAAACTCGTCCAGAATGTCTTGATTGGATTGCTCGCTCGACGATGTCGAACTGCTTTCGTCAGCTGCCGTCGCGCTATCCTGATCGGTCCCATCAGTCGATGTCGAAGACGATGTGCTGCCGAACTGGCTGAGCCAAAGGCCGGATGAGATGGAAGAGGGAACACCACTGGACGAGATGGAAGGTCCTGGCGCTTCGTCCTGCTGGCCGCCGCCATCGTCCGGCAGAGTGAAGGGCGTGCTGTCATCGGTATCGCTGCTCTGTTGGCTGCGGATCGGCGTGCTGAAATAGCTCTGTGTGCTGTGATGCACTCTCATCGTCATGTCTCCCCATGGGTTGGCAAGACCATGACTCCGCAAACCTGTCCGTGGCTTATGTTGCGCGCTTCCTCAGGTGCCGCAGAAGGTCTGAAGCACGCGCTCGTTCGGCAGTGGTGGCTCGGCATAGGGCGCGAAGGCAGGCTGGTCCTCATAAGGGCTTGCGAGCACCTTCAGCAATGCTTCGAACAACGAGAAATCGCCATCCTCGACCGCAGCCTCGATGGCCTGCTCGATTCGGTGATTACGAGGAATGAAGGCCGGATTGGCCCTGCGCATTGCTGTGGCCCGCGCCGCCGGCGTCTGCGGATCACGCGCCAGCCGCTCGCGCCACCGTTCAAGCCACGGTGCCGCTGATTGCGGGTCGTTGAACGTGGCGGCAAAATCGGTCACGTCCTCGTCGGCGGCAAGTGCGGCGAGCCGGCGGAAGGTAAGCGTGAAATCCGCAACCTGTTGCTGCATGGTCGCCAAGAGCGACTGGATCAGCTCGAGATCACCGTCTTCCTCGCTCGCAAGCCCGATCTTGGCGCGCATGCCGGCAAGCCAATAGGCCTGAAAGCGCTCGCCATAGGCCTTGATGATGACATTCGCCAGCTCGATCGCCGTATCGACGGAGGGGGCGATCAGCGGAATGAGCGTTTCGCCGAGGCGTGCGAGATTCCATTGGCCGATGGCCGGCTGATTGGCATAGGCATAGCGGCCGTTGCGGTCGATCGAGGAGAAGACGGTTGCCGGATCGTAGGCATCCATGAAGGCGCAGGGGCCGAAATCGATGGTCTCGCCGGATACGGTCATATTGTCGGTGTTCATCACGCCATGGATGAAGCCGACATGCAGCCAGCGGGCGATCAGCGCCGCCTGCCGGTCTGCCACCGCTTCCAGCAGCGCGAGATAGGGGTTCGCCCTGTCGCCGATGTCAGGATAATGCCTGGCGATGACATGATCCGCCAGGATCTTCAGGCTATCCGTATCGCCGCGCGCGGCAAAGAACTGGAAGGTGCCGACGCGGATATGGCTCGCCGCCACGCGCGTGAACACCGCGCCCGGCAGCACTTCCTCGCGATAGACAGGTTCTCCGGTAATGACGGCCGCAAGCGCCCGCGTCGTCGGGATGCTGAGGGCGTGCATCGCCTCGCTGACGATATATTCCCGCAGCACCGGACCGATTGCTGCGCGTCCGTCACCCCGGCGGGAGAATGGCGTCGGTCCCGAACCCTTGAGCTGGATGTCGCGGCGCCTGCCTCTCCGGTCCTTTACCTCGCCGAGGAGGATTGCCCGGCCATCGCCGAGCTGCGGCACGAAATTGCCGAACTGGTGCCCGGCATAGGCCATGGCGATCGGCTGCGATCCCGGCAGTACTTCGTTGCCGGAAAAGATCGCGGCGGCATTCTCTCTCAAGGCTTCCACGTCGAGCCCGAGCTCATGCGCCAGCGCCTCGTTGAACTTGATCAGCGTCGGGGACGTCACGGGCGTCGGTGCCTGATCCGCGAAAAACTGCGGCGGCAGGCGTGCATAGCTGTTGTCGAACGGAACCGGCGGTGCCTGAAGCATCTCTGTTTCGGGAAGGATAGAGCTCATGCTTCCTAAGGTAGGGCGGGCGGAGAGGAGGCGCAAGGCGCTTGCTTGGGGTAAGAAATCATCCTACTTTATCCTACCAGATGTGAGGACTTTGCGATGAACGAGAAACTGAGCATTTCGCTCCCCAGTGAAATGGTTGCTGCCATCAAGGCGCGCGTCGATGCGGGCAGTTATGCCTCCACGAGCGAGGTGCTGCGCGCCGCCGTGAGGGTTTGGCTGCGGGAAGAGGAAGAGTACAAAGAACGTATTTCAGCAATCAGGCAAAAGGTCGCCGCATCATTGGACGACCCTCGGCCAAATTTGAGCGGACACGACGTAAAACAGCGCCTTGATGCCTTTTTTGACAAGCGCCGGTAGGCCATGGAACGATATGCGGTCGAGTATCGCCCGGAGGCCATGGAAAATCTGCTTGAAGTCGCAGCTTACGTGTTCGAGCTAAGTCAGAATATTAGAACGACGGAGGGGTATGTTGGCCGTATTTACGCGCGTTGTGAAAAGATCGGCGATGCTCCGTTCGGAGGCGTTGCTCGAGACGACCTAGGTCCCGGTATTCGTATGGCGGTCTTCGAAAAAAGCGTCGTTATCCTTTACACCATTGTCGAAAATGCAGTCTGGATCACCAACATCTTCTTCGGAAGCAGAGATTACACAGCCCTCGTGACGCGAGCCTAATTGCTTTCCAGCTCCCGCGCCATCTCCGCAAGCTTGCGCACCGTATTGAGATTTCTCGACGTTCCCGCTTTCAGCGCCGGCAGCTTCAGTTTCGAGCGTCCGGAGCCATCGGGATAGTGCACGTAGATTTCGCGGCCGGCGATATGCACTTCCTCGCCGCCGGGTGCAACGAGCTTGTCCAGAGCATCCTTCGGTGCCGCATCCTGGAGGAAGGTCACCAGCAGGTAGTTCGGCTTGGCGTGCGGGAAGGGTGAATGTTCCGCCACCCTTTCCAAGACTTCCCGGCTGCGCAGGATCACGCCCGGAGACTTGCCCATCTTGCGCTCCAGCGCCTCTTCAAGCCGAGCCTGCACCGTTGTCTCGTCCTCCTCGTTGCGGAAGACCACGTTGCCGCTCTGGATGTAGGTCTTTACATCCTTGAAGCCGATTTCCTCGCAGAGCGCCTTGAGATCGGCCATGGACAGCATGCCGGTGCCGCCGACATTGACGGCACGCAGCAGGGCGACGAAGACGGTCATGGTTGCCTCCCGCCGTTCGGCTTACATCTTGCCCGCGACCTTGACGGCGAAGGAATATTCGAACGCCACTTCCTCCAGGCGCTGGAAGCGACCGGAGGCGCCGCCGTGACCGGCATCCATGTTCGTCTTCAACAGGATCGGTGCTTCGCTCGTCGTCTTGTCGCGCAGCTTGGCGACCCACTTTGCCGGTTCCCAGTAGGTGACGCGCGGGTCGGTGAGGCCGCCGAGCGCCAGGATCGGCGGGTAGGGCTTTTCGCCGACATTGTCATAAGGGCTGTAAGCGGCGATCTGCTCGTACTCTTCCTTGCTCTCGATCGGATTGCCCCATTCCGGCCATTCCGGTGGCGTCAGCGGCAGGGTGTCGTCGAGCATGGTGTTGAGCACGTCGACGAAGGGCACGGCAGCGATGATGCCGGCGAATTTCTCCGGCGCCATGTTGGCGACCGCACCCATCAGCATGCCGCCGGCCGATCCGCCCTCGGCGATGATGTTCGCGTAAGAGGTGAACTTCTCCTGATTCAAATAGTCGGCCGCTGCAATGAAGTCCTTGAAGGTATTGGTCTTCTTTTCCATTTTGCCGTCTTCGTACCAGGCAAAGCCCTTGTCCTTGCCGCCGCGGATATGGGCAATGGCATAGACGAAGCCGCGATCGGCGAGCGACAGGCAATTGGTGTTGAAACCGGCCGGAATGGTAACGCCATAGGCACCGTAGCCATAGAGCAGGCAGGGTGCGGAGCCGTCGAGCGGCGTGTCCTTGCGATAAAGCAGCGTCACCGGCACCCGCTCGCCGTCCCAGGCCGGCGCGAAGACGCGGCGCGTTACATAGTCCGACGCATTGTGGCCCGAAGGCACTTCCTGCGTCTTCAGCAGGGTGCGCTCGCGCGTCACCATGTTGTAGTCGTAGAGCTGGCTTGGCGTCGTCATCGAGGAATAGGAGAAACGGATGACATCCGTGTCATATTCGGCCGCGCCCTGCAGGCCGAGCGCATAGGCTTCCTCTTCGAAGGCGATCGCATGCTCCTCGCCAGTACGACGGTCGCGGATGATGATGCGCGGCAGGCCGTCCTTGCGCTCCAGCCAGATGAGGTGACGGGCATAGGCGAGATGGCTGAGGATCAGCGTGCCCGGCTTATGCGCCACGACCTCGCGCCAGTTTTCCTTGCCCGGCTCCTTCGCCGGCGTCTCCATGATCTTGAAATCCTTGGCGTCGCCGTCATTGGTGAGGATGTAGAAGACATCGCCGCCTTCAGTGATCTCGTATTCGATCTCGGTTTCGCGCTCGGCCACGATCTTGGGCTCGGCGGTCAGGTCGGAGGTCGGGATGATGCGGTATTCGCTGGTCTCGTGGTCATGGATATCGATGAAGATATAGTCGTCGAGAAGCGAGCCGCCGACACCCATGAAGAAGCCCGGGTCCTCCTCCTCATAGACCAGCCGGTCGTCCGACTGCGGCGTGCCGATGATGTGGTGGAAGATCTTCGAGGGGCGATGGTTCTCGTCCTGCAGCGTGTAGAAGAAGCTCTTGCCATCGGGCGCCCAGACCGCATCGCCGCCTGTGTTCTCGATCACGTCGGCGAGATCCGAGCCGGTCTCGAAATTGCGGATCTTCAGCGTGAAATATTCCGAACCCTTGTCGTCATATCCCCAGATACCGTGGCTGTGGTCGGAGGAATGGTCGAGACCGGAAAGACGGAAATAGGATTTTCCTTCGTTCTCCTTGTCGCCGTTCAGCAGCAGCTTGCGATCGCCGCCATTGCGAGGCTCGCGGAAAAAGTGGGGTTGCTCGCCGCCGATCACGAAGAGCGTGCCGTAGGCATAGGGGCCGTCCTTCATTGGTATCGAGCTGTCGTCTTCCTTGATGCGCCCCTTCATCTCGCCGAAGAGAACCTTCTGCAGCTCCTTCGTGTCCGCCATCGCGGCGTTCATGTAGGTGTTCTCGGCTTCCAGATGCGACCGGATTTCCGGTGCGAGGATCGACGGGTCCTTGAACATCGCCTGCCAGTTGTCGGCACGCAGCCAGGCATAATCGTCGGTGCGGGCAATGCCGTGACGTGTATTCGTAAGCGGCTTTTTCGGGGCGACAGGCGGGGTGGGGAGATTCTTGAAAACTGACACGGGGAGCGCTTTCTCTGGTGTGAAAGTCGGATGTGAAGTGAAGAGAGAAATAGAGGGCGCCGCGACGAGGTTCAAGCGGCAAGTCTGTTCCTCAAGCTTCATGCAAGCAGCCGACATTAGCGTGGCTTGAACAGGCAGCTTGCGGGAGACCGGATTGGGGCGCTGCCTTGATGAGACCACATTCTTTACCGAAGTCGGCATACAGTGCGTCGACATAAAGGCGGTTGAACGCCTTCCCCGATGGGACGGTCGCACTCAAATCCAAAACAATGCAAGGGACCGGTCTTCATGCTGAAACTCTTCGCCATCCTGATTCCTTTGGCTTCCGTCGCCAGCTCTGCCTATGCCGTCGATCCGGCCATGAAGAAGCAATTGGAAAAGCTCGACCCCTCGGAGCGGATGGAGCAGGCATGCGATGCCGAAGCCATGAAGCGGATCGGAACGGACAAGACGGGTTTCAAGCCGGACAAGGTGATTGCCTACACATTCGGCGATCCCGCCATGAATCCCGATTCGATGAATGCGCCCGGCGCTGTGTTCCGCAGCAAGGGCGACTGGTATCATCTCTCGTATAATTGCGTCACAGGCCCACAGCACATCCATGTCCGCGATCTGAGCTATCAGATCGGCGACAAGGTGCCGCGCGATGCCTGGCAGGAGCATTATCTCTACGATTGATCGCTCTGGGTCGCCCCAGCTGCGGATACGGTTTCACGGCGACCGCGATCTGTTCCGAAGCCGCCTATCCTGACGCGTGGAGATCACCGCCGTCTCAGCGACTCCACACGGGTCAGCTCCGACAGGATGTGATCCTGCACATCGGACGGCTGCCGGCAAACGGCATCTGTCAGGTCGCGCATCGTCGTTCTAAGGCTGTGAAGCTGGTCGACCAGATCCATGACGACATCGACGCCGGGCTCATTGACGCCCATCGCTCCGCTCAGATCGAGGATGAGCTGGCCGCGCGCAATATCGGCGTCGCGGAAGCTTCGCCCCTGATCCGTGACTTCGGGCACAACCCAGCCCTGGGATATCCAGACTTCAAGTATCGTGGTTTCGATCCGGAGGTGCAGTCGAAACTCGCTCTCGTTCATCGCTTATCCTCCCATGGTCTTTCTGGGATCTTGCGCCTTGCCCGCTTCCCAGTCGGAAACGAAGCGCGTCAGCTCGGGGTCCGATGTATCGGGCAGGACGATCTTCAGCGAGACATAGGCATCGCCATTGTCCTTGCCGCGCACCGGCGCGCCTTTGCCCTTCAAGCGTAGCACTTTGCCCGTATTGGAGTTCGGCGGCAGCGTGACGGTGACCGCGCCGGAGGGCGTCGGAACCCGGATCTTGCCGCCGAGCACCGCTTCCGTCAGCGAAATCGGCAGTTCCATCCTGATGTCGTCGCCGTCGCGGGTATAGAACCTGTGCGGGCCGACATGCACCGCAATCAGCGCATCGCCGGGCTTGCCACCGTTGAAGCCTGGATCGCCCTTGCCCTTCAGGCGCAGCGTCTGACCATCGCGCGTGCCGGGCGGAATTTGAACGTCGAGTGCTGGTCCCTCGGGCAGGCTGATCTGCTTCTTTGCGCCATTGATGGCGTCCAGAAAATCGACCTCCATCGTATAGTGACGGTCTTGACCCTGCATCTGGGATTGGCCTCGGCTGCGCCGTGAGAAGAAGCTGGAAAACATGTCGTCGGCATCGCCGAAATCGGCAAAGCCGCCCGTATTCTGATAGGGGCCGCGCTGGCCTTCCTGCGCCGCATAATCACGATAATAGTTGCGCGGCGCCTGCTCGGCACCGCTGCTGTCGATCTCGCCGCGGTCGAACCGCGCGCGCTTCTCCTCGTCGCCGAGAATGCCGTAGGCTGCAGAGACCTCCTTGAACTTTTCCTCGGCCTGCTTGTCGCCGGGGTTAAGGTCGGGATGCAGCTTCTTGGCAAGCTTGCGATAGGCGCTTTGGATATCCTTTTGCGGGGCGTCTCGCTTTACGCCCAAAACTTCATAGGGATCGCGACTCATGCATGTCTCTCTTTGGGAGCACGGAAAAATACGCAGATAGTGCTACGCCAATCTCATATCAATCGTAGCATAGACGCGGTCAGGTTGAAGCCCGCACTTTGCGGCCTTCATGTTTGGCGCATTTGTGATGTGAAATGGACAGGATGCCGCCGGTTTGCCATATTTCCGGCGTGTTGCCGGATGATCTCGGGCGGTGCGGTTGGGGTGGCGACGCCTCCCTGCCAGAAGATTTCGCTTGCTTGATCGACCCGGTGGCCGCCTGATGAAACGCCTGTTGCTGACATCCATAATACTGCTTGCCGCACGCGCCGCCTTTGCCGCGCCGCCGGAGCAGCCGCCAGCCGGTTGGCCGCAATTGCCGCCGAAGGCGCCGGCTTCGAAGGTCAAGCTTGTGGAGCCGCATCTGCACGTTGATCGCGCGGACAAAGGCGCGCCCCGCATCGCGCTCACCTTCGATGCCTGCATGGGCAAGACCGATCCGCGCATCCTCGGCACCCTTGTCGATCAACGCATCCCGGCGACGATCTTTGTCACCGCGCGCTGGCTGCGTACCAATCCGGACGCATTGAAGGTTTTCCTCGCCCATCCCGATCTTTTCGAACTGGAAAACCACGGGCAGAACCATATCCCGGCCGTCGATATCCCGACCAAGGTCTACGGCATTGCCGCTGCTGGTTCGCCGCAGGCTGTGGCACAGGAGGTCAAGGGAGGCGCCGATGCGATGGTCGCCGCCGGTATTCCGCAGCCGCGCTGGTTTCGCGGCGCAACCGCCAAATACACGCCTGCGGCCATTATGCAGATCCGCGGCATGGGCTACCGGATCGCCGGCTACTCGGTGAATGGTGACAGCGGCTCGCTTTTGCCGGCCAAGATGGTGGAAAAGCAGTATGCCTCCGCCAAGGATGGTGATGTCATCATCTCGCACATCAACCAGCCGACGCATGCGGCGGGTGAGGGCGTGGCGGCAAGCATTCTGGCGTTGAAGACCAAAGGCGTGCAGTTCGTTCGCTTGCAGGATATCTCCGAAAAGGGTGATGACGACACCACGAACTGACGGGTAATCCGCGGGTCTGCCTCAGCCCGGCAATTGCGGCTGGGCCTTTTCCTCGATGAAAAGTTCGTCGATGACGGTCATGACGATCAGCGACAACGGCAGTGCCAGCATGGCGCCGACCGCACCCCACATCCACGTCCAGAAGATGATGGCGAAGAAGACGACGAAGGGATTGAGCTCCCACTGACGGCCCATCACGGCTGGAAAGACCAGGTTTTCCACTGCTAGATGGACGGCAAAGAAGACAATGGCGGGAGCCAGCGCAAAGACTATGTCCGAATGCGTAAGGATGCCGGCGATCGCCAATGCGATCGTCATGGCGGTGACGCCGAGAAATGGAATGAAGCTGGCAACGAAGGCGAACGCGCCCCAGAGCACCGGCACGCTCAAACCGCCGGCATAGGCAATGACCGTCATGGCGACACCGATGCCGGCATAGATCAGCGAGGCTGTGGCGAAATAAAAGCCGAGCACCTGCTCCACCGCGTTGATGATGCGGATCGTCGTCAATCTCGCCGCCCTGTTGGAAAAGGTCATGATGATCGTCTTGCGCAGGCTGAGCCTGCTGACGAGAAACAGTAAGAGCGCCGCAAAGAAGATCAGGATCTGAACGATGGCCGGTGTGAGGTTGCTGGAAACGACATGCAGAACATTGCCGCTGTTTTCCAGCAAGGTGTTGATGGACATCGGGCTGCCTTGAAGGGTCTCGGATGAAATGTGCAGCCATTTGAACCGGTCGAGGTAGGGCATCAGCCGGTCGGATGTGCGCTGGAAGAAGTCAGGCGCTTCTTGCGCCAGCTTGGCGACCGGCCCGGCGAGCGCATTGATAATCAGGAAGATGACCAAGGCCACGCCCGATGACAGCAGAATGGCGTTCAGGACGCGAGGCACGCCCATCTTGCTGAGCTTTTCCGCCGCCAGGCCGAGGATCATGCCGACGACGACCGCCAGCGTCACCGGGATGAGGATCAGCGACATCGTGTAGACGGCGGCCAAGGCCAGCATGAGGAAAATGCCAATTGTTGCCCAGGAGGCGGCGATATGGAGTTTCCTGTCTCCGGTCCCGTCGAGTATATCTGAAATTTCCGCGTCTTCATGTGCGCGGGATGCGTTGCGGCCCGTGCTCGAGCCGGTCTCCTGCGCTGCGGCTGCATCTGATCGGCTGGCGGCGATTTTGTCGATATCCATCCCTAGAAAATTCCCCGAAGGCAGGATCGCCTCACCACTCCAACGCGAAAAGCCCGCCGCGGTTCCGCAACGGGCCTTTTTCCTAGGGATATTCGGGGTTGGCGTCAGGCGACCAGATTGAGCCCGATGCCCCAGGGATCGCGCAGCGACACGCCGCCATCACGCTTTTCCGTCTTGATCTCGTGCTGCTCCAGGGCGACGACGGCCTTGTCCAGGGCCGCCTTGTCGTTGAAGCGCAGCGTATAGTCGGAAAGGCCGGTCATATGCTCGGTGCGCACGCCGGCGCCGCGGCTGTTCCAGGTATTGGCGCCGAGATGATGGTGATAGCCACCGGTCGCAAGGAATGTGGCGCCGGGATAGCGCGCCGCCATGACCGTCATCCCGAGTACGTCGCGGTAGAAGGCGTTCGCTTCGGCGACGTCGCCGACCTGCAGATGGATATGGCCGATCGCCGATCCCTCGGCCATGCCCTCCCAGCGATCTTGCGGGGCGGTCTCATAAAGCTTCTGCAGATCGAGCCGGAGCGTGGCCATCTCAACGGTGCCATCGTCATGGAACGTCCACGTCTCATGCGGTCGGTCGGCATAGATCTCGATGCCGTTGCCTTCAGGGTCGGAGAGGTAGATGGCTTCGCTGACGATATGGTCGGAGGCACCTTCGAGCGCGACATTGTTTTGCGCTGCATGGCGAAGCCAGCGCGCAAGCTCGATGCGGCTCGGCAGCAGGAAGGCGGTATGGAACAGGCCCGCCGCCGTCCTTGGCGCACGCGTGGCCGCGCGATCCGTCGTCAGCGTCAGAAGCGGATGGCCGGCAACGCCCAGAACCTCTGCGCTCGCTGTCTTCTCGATCACTTTCAGGCCCAACATGTCCTGATAGAAGCGGGATACCAGCGGCAGGTCGGCGACGACGAGATGGGACCCGCCGACATAGGCAGGACGGGTGAGGGCATAGGAGGGGGCGGTTTCGGTCATGGGGTCAGTTTCAACCTCGATGGTCTTGAAAAGGCAACCGGCGTCGGCGGCAGGAGCCGCCAGTGGCGGGCAGGAGGGTTTCGCCGGTTGATATGCCTCTTTGATCCCCCGGCCCACTGTACTTGCACATCCATATGGCCGATTTCGATTGTTCACAGAAGGCCACAAATTGCGGATTGAGCGTTCGCTTTCCATTGACGGGCAACGGACATGCCAAACGTAAAGCATTCACGAAGATTTATCGATGCACTCGTTTGGCGCAGTTGCGTCCTCGTCGCTGCGGTGCAAGGATCGACGCCGCACGCAAACGGAACAGGGTGAAATGACCGAGTACAGAGGCATCCGTTGGGCCTATGACCGATATGAGATTATCGCAGACGGCATCGTCAACGGTGTCGGCGTGGTCTTCGCGCTGATCGGCGCCACCGTGTTGATCTTCTATGCGACTGTCTGGAGCTCCCACGGCGAGATTGCCGCCGCCTGGATCTATGGCGTCGGCCTGGTGCTGACGCTCGGCATGTCCTTCACCTACAATCTGTGGCCGGTATCCCGGACGAAGTGGTTTCTGCGCCGCTTCGACCATTCCTTTATCTATATCCTGATTGCCGCCACCTACACGCCCTTTCTCGAGCGGGGAGCCGAGGACCCATTGCTCTTCGGCGTGCTGATCGCCGTCTGGGCGTTCGCGGCGTTCGGTATTGTCCTGAAAGTCCTTTTTCCCGGCCGCTTCGATCGATTGGCGATCCTGCTCTACCTTGCGATGGGTTGGAGCGGCGTCCTCGTTGCCAAGCCGGTGTCCATGTATATCCCGTTCGCCTCGATGCTACTCATCGTCATCGGCGGTGTGATCTATTCGCTCGGGGTGATCTTTCACGTCTGGGAAAAGCTGCGCTTCCAGAATGCCATCTGGCACGGCTTTGTCGTTGCCGCCGCCGCCGTACACTATTCGGCTGTCTTGACCTGCTTCAGCCTGTCGCCGGAAAACTTTTGACGATCTCGGCCGTCGGCGTGCATTTCTTGGTCGAACGCAGGCTGCGCACCAGGCGCATGACGATGGCGTCGTAGCGCTGCATATCCGCTTTTAAATAATCCATCTGGAAGAAGGCGGCTGCGCCATTGCAGAGCGCGACCCCGCGCACATAGACGATGCGCCCCTGCTTGGTGCCTGAAAAGCTGATGCCGCGAGAGTTCGATTTGGAGTAGGAAATCTTCCAGCCTTCGTCCCTGGCAAGGGCGACGCGCCCATTTGCTTCCGACGTAAAGTCGCCATCGGCGGTCATCGTCCCGAAGACCTGTAGCGAGGCGGAACGATCCGCCGGCGACAGCGACAGCCGATCGGTATCTTCGGAAGATGCGGCAAGATGGAATTCCGACGGCAGTTCGATCGCATAGCCAAGGCCCGCATTGTCATAGGACCACCAGTCCGCGGCAAGAGCCGTGGTGGGGGAGAGGAGCAGGACGGCGATCAAGCGGGCGAGCATTGCGGTTTCCGGGAGGCGGGATCTGCAAACCGATCAAGAATAGCGCATTTTTCAGCACAGTTTCCATAGCGATTCAGGAAATCGCCGATAAATTAGCGCAAATTCATTACAGCTTCATTGCGAGCCATGCAGGATCGGCAATGTAATCAGCGGCGGTGCGGCCTCCGGCCGGAAATCGCGAGCCTCCGGACTGCCGGCGATCTCCTGCAACCCATGCGGTTATCTGCGTGGAAGGCCGATTTCAGTGGTTTACGTCCGGTTTTCCCTTGTCAGGGCTTGAGACGGTGTGCCCTTTCGCCTATCCCTTCAAATCAGCTTCGGCTTTGCCGGATTCCGCATGAACGTAGAATAAGGGGGGGACATGGCCGCCGCCACCGCGGGCCTGACATTCCTGGCTCTATGCCTGCCCTTTATCGGTGCGCTGATCGCGCCGATAGCCGTTCGGCGGTTGGGCCACAAGGCGGCCTGGCCCCTGGCGTTGCTCCCCGCTCTCGCCTTTCTGCATTTTTCGGGCTTCTTTCCCGCCGTCGCAGCCGGACGCGTCGAACTCGGCGGCTTTGATTGGGTGCCAAGCCTTGATCTCAGGTTTTCCTGGCTGATTGACGGCCTGTCGCTGACTTTTGCCCTGCTCATCACCGGCATCGGCACGCTGATAGTGCTCTATGCCGGCGGCTATCTAAAGGGACATGTCGATCTCGGGCGCTTCTTCTCCTTCATCTTTCTTTTTATGGGCTCGATGCTCGGCCTCGTCGTATCGGACAGCTTCCTGACGCTCTTCGTCTTCTGGGAACTGACCTCGATCACCTCTTTCCTGCTGATCGGCTTCGATCACCGAAGAGAGGCATCGCGCCGGGCGGCATTGCAGGCGCTTGTCGTGACCGGCGGCGGCGGATTGCTGCTGCTGGCGGGTCTGTTGCTGATCTGGCAGGTGACCGGCATCGGCGCGATGTCCGATCTCCTGAAGGCCGGCGATGCCCTGCGCGGAAGCCCGTTCTATCTTGCCGCCCTCATTCTCGTGCTCGGCGGCGCCTTCACCAAGTCGGCGCAGTTTCCGTTTCACTTCTGGCTGCCGAATGCCATGGAAGCGCCGACGCCCGTCTCGGCCTATCTTCACTCGGCAACCATGGTGAAGGCGGGGGTCTATCTGCTGATGCGGCTCAATCCGGTCATGGGCGGCACGACAGCCTGGCAGACGATCCTGCCGGTCTTCGGCGCGGCGACCTTGCTCGTCGGAACCCTGCTTGCCATCCGCCAGACCGATCTGAAGTTGAAGCTTGCCTATACGACGGTTTCCTCGCTTGGCCTGCTGGTGATGCTGACAGGCTTCGGCACGGACTATGCCGTCGAGGCCGCCGTTCTCTATCTGGTGGCGCATTCGCTGTTCAAGGGAGCCCTGTTCATGGTCGCCGGCATTGTCGATCACGAGACGGGAACGCGCGACATCACCCGGTTGGGCGGCCTGCGCTCCGCCATGCCATTGACCTTTGCCGCTGCCCTCGTTGCGGCCGTGTCGATGGGCGGCTTGCCGCCGGCCTTTGGATTCCTTGCCAAGGAAGAGATCTACGCCGCGCTGGCTCAGGCATCGCCGGCTGCGATCGTCCTGACGGTCATCGCCGTGGCCGGCAATGCGCTGATGTTCGCCATCGCCTTTGCCGTGGCGCTGAAGCCCTTCATCGGGCAGCTGGCCGAGACGCCGCGACATCCACATGAAGCGCCGCCATTGCTTTGGCTCGGGCCGGTGATGCTCGCTCTGCTGGGCCTTCTGGCGGCTTTGTTCTCGGGCTTGTGGCATCAGTATGTTTCTTCGCCGATGGCCAGCGCCGTCGGCGGCAAGGGATTGGAAATATCGGTCTCGCTGGTCCCGCATATCGGCGTGCCCCTGGCGCTCTCTCTGGTCACCGTGCTGATCGGCATCGCCGTCTATTGGCAGCTGGATCGCGCCCGCTTCCTGATGTCGGTCGTCCTGCGGAGCCTCGGGCCTGGGCCGGATCGCGGCTTCGACGGGTTCATCTCGGGCCTGGTGCGATTGTCGCATGCCGTATCGCGGCTCCTGCAGCCTGGGCGGTTGGAAATCTACGTCACCGTGACTTTCCTCTGCCTGGCGGCGATGCTGCTGATCCCCCTCATGGTTCATGGCGAATTGCCCGATATGCCCGCCTGGCCGAACCTGCAATGGCATGAAGCGACGATCTTCCTCATCGCCATCATCGGCGTTGCCGCGGTCGTGTTTGCGCGCGACCGGCTGACGGCGATCGTTTCGCTCGGCATCCAGGGCTTTGCCGTCGCCGTCATTTTCCTGCTGTTCGGCGCGCCGGATCTGTCCTTCACCCAGTTTATGGTCGAGACGCTTTCGGTCGTGATCCTGGCGCTTGTCATGACGCGCCTGCGCCTTTCGCCTTCCGATCACCGGCCGCCCCTGGCCAGAATTGCCCATGCCGTGCTCGCAATTGCCTGTGGCACTGGCTTTGCGCTGCTCCTGCTGAAAGCGACCCAGGCGCCATTCGACCTGACGCTGACCGCCTTCTTCAATCAGTATTCGAAGCTGATCGCCCACGGCGACAACGTCGTCAACGTCATCATCGTCGACTTCCGTGGCACCGATACGCTCGGTGAGATCGCCGTCGTCGCCATGACCGGGCTTGCGATCCTGGCGCTGATCCGCATCCGCGCCGGCGGCGAACGCAAGCTTGCGGCCAACGATCCCGATCTTGAGGAGAAGCCCGGTCTTGGCGAAGGGATAGAGGTCAGGCACTCATGAACACGCTGATCTTCCGCACCGCCGCGCCATTTCTGACGGCCCTGATGCTGCTCTTCTCGGTCTTCGTGCTGCTGCGCGGCCATAACGAACCCGGCGGCGGCTTTATCGGCGGCTTGATCGCGGCCTCGGCGCTGGCAATCTGTGGCATTGCCTGCGGTGTTACGGCAGTCCGGCGGGCCATCATCTTTCATCCGCTGGCGATTGCCGGGTTCGGCCTGCTCGCCTCGACTGCCGCGGGCATCCTGTCCATCTTCGCCGGCGTTCCCTTCATGACCGGACTGTGGATCTATCCGCATCTGTTCGGCGTGGAGATACCGCTCTCCACGGTCACGCTCTTCGACATCGGCGTCTATCTCGTCGTCGTTGGAGCCATCACCTCGATCGCGCTGGCGCTCGAAGAGCGGGAGGTGGATTGATGGAAGCCGTCTTTGCCGTCGTCGTCGGCTTTTTCTTCACTGCTGCCATCTATCTGATGTTGTCGCGATATTCGATCCGCATCATGCTCGGCATCGCGATCCTCGGCAATGCCGTCAATCTCCTGCTGTTCACCGCCGGCCGGGTGACGCCCGAAGTGCCGCCCATCATCCAGAAAGGCGCGAGCACACTCGATAACGCAGCCGCCAATCCGCTGCCGCAGGCATTGATCCTGACGGCGATCGTCATCTCCTTCTCGTTTCTCGCCTTTCTGCTTGTCCTGACCTATCGCGCCTATCAGGACCTGAAGACCGACAACACGGACGAGATGCTGCTCGCCGAACCGGACGAGCGGCCGCTGCCGCCTTTGGGGTACTGACGCCATGGCTGGACCCACGGATATCGCAGTCGACCTCTCGCATGCACTGGTTGCCGCGCCGATACCGATGGCGCATTGGCTGGTCATATCGCCGGTCGCCTTGTGCATCGGGCTCGGTGCGATCCTTCTGATGCTGCGCAATCGGACGGAGTGGCATTCATGGATTGCCATTCCGGGTCTGGTGCTGCTGGTGTTGATCGATGCCGCCTTGCTCTACAGGGTCGTCAGCGATGGAGCCGTGACCATGGTCATGGGGCGGTGGCTGCCGCCCTTCGGCATCGCCTTCAGCGTCGATATTTTCAGCGCGCTCATGGCTCTGACGGCGGCGATCGCGGCGCTTGCGGCAAGCGTTTATTCGCTCGGCGAAATCACCGCGAGCGGTAGGCGGTACGGCTTCTTTCCTTTCCTGATGCTGCTGCTGGCCGGTGTCAGCGGCGCCTTCCTGACCGGCGATGTCTTCAATCTCTATGTCTGGTTCGAGGTGCTGCTGATCTCGTCCTTCGGGCTGCTGATCCTCGGCTCGGAGCCGGAGCAGATCGACGGCGCGTTGAAATATGCCGTCCTCAATCTCATCGCCACCACGCTCTTCCTCGTCTCCGTCGGCTACCTCTATGCCGTCTTCGGCACGCTCAACATGGCAGATATCGCCATGAAGGCGAGGGCGGGCGACAGCGCCGCGCCGCTGACGACGCTGGCCGGTCTTTTCCTGCTGGCCTTCGGCATGAAAGCGGCGGCTTTCCCGGTCAATTTCTGGCTCCCGGCCTCCTATCACACGCCTCGCATCACCGTTTCGGCCCTGTTCGCCGGCCTGCTGACCAAGGTCGGCGTCTACGCGCTCATCCGGATTCTGGTCATGTTGTTGCCGGTCGAGCGGGCGGGACTTGGCCCGCTCATCACAGTCATCGCCATCGCGACCATGCTTATCGGCGTGGTGGGGGCGCTGGGCGCAAGCGATATCCGCCGCATGCTCGGCTATATCGTCATATCGGGCATCGGCACGATGCTCGCCGGCGTGGCGCTTGGCAGCGCCGATGGCCTCACCGGCGCAATCTTCTATGCGCTGCATTCGATGGTGCTGATGACCGCCCTTTATCTGATCGCCGGGCAGGCGGCACGGCTCGGCGGCGGCTTTTCGCTTGCCGCCCTTGGCGGGCTTTATCGCCGCAGCGGCTGGTTTGCCGGCCTTTCGCTGGTGCTGTTCTTCGCCATCAGCGGTTTGCCGCCGTTCTCGGGCTTCTGGCCCAAGGTCGTGCTGGTCAAGGCCGCGCTTGCGACGGGTGCGTGGTGGCTCGCCGCAACAATCCTGTTGGCCGGTTTCCTGACGACGATCGTCTTCGGGCGGGTGTTCCTGCTCGCTTATTGGCGCCCTGCGGCCGCTGAAGCCACAGCGGCAGAATCGATCGGATGGCAGGCCGCCGTACCGCTCCTTGCTCTTTCTCTGCTTGTCGTGGGCTTCGGCCTGTTTCCGGAATGGCTCCTGCACCTGACGCGGGCAGCAGCTCTCGGCCTCGAGCAGCCATCGGCCTATCTGCAGTCCGTCTTCCCAGCAGCTGGAGGCGCTCAATGATCCTGTTCATCTTCAATTTGCTGCTCGCCATCGTCTGGGTCGCCATTACGGGCAGTACCTCCTTTATCAATCTGGTGTTCGGCTTCATACTGGCGGCGATTGCGCTGGCGATCGTGCGCTCATCCTATGGCGGTGTGCTCTATCTCAGCCGTGTCAGGCGAATCCTCGTTCTGCTGCTGGTGTTCGTGTGCGAACTCGCCAAGTCGGTCTGGGCGGTCGCCGTCGCTGTCATGAGCCCCAGGATGGATGTGAAGCCGGGGATCTTCGCCTTTCCGCTGACCGTCGACCGCGATTTCGAAATCACGCTGCTTGCCAACCTCATCACCCTGACGCCGGGAACACTGTCCGTCGACGTCTCCGATGATCGCAAGACGCTCTATGTTCACGCGCTCGACTGCTCCGATCCGGAAGCCATCAGGCGCAGCATTGCCGATGGCTTCGAACGCCGGATCATGGAGGCTTTCCGATGATGGCGGCATCCGTCATTTCAGCCGCCGCGATGGTCGCGCTCGGCATTTTGAGCATCGCGTTTCTGTTTACCGTCTATCGCGTAGTGGTCGGCCCGACATTGCCGGACCGGGTCCTGGCGCTCGATATGCTGGTGGCGATCGCCATCGGCTTCATCGCTGTCATCGCCATCAAGACCGGCTTCACGCTCTATATCGATATCGCCATTTCGCTCGGCCTTGTAGGCTTTCTTGCTACCGTCGCCTTCGCACGCTTCATTCTGACACAGGCGCAATCCGACGCCTCGGAGCGGACGGTCGCCGGGCGAACTGCTGGCGTCGCGTCTGAAGACAGGAAGGTGCGTAAGCACGACAAGCGGAAGAAGGGAGGGCGGTAGTGGATTTGCTCTGGGCCATCATAGTAACCGCGCTTCTACTTTCGGGCGCGCTATTCTCGCTCATCGCCGCAATCGGCATCGTTCGCCTCCCCGATCTTTACAGCCGCATGCATGCGGCGTCGAAGGCGGGCACGGTCGGCTCCGGCCTGTTGCTACTTGCGGTCGGTATCCACTCGCAGGACATGTCGATCCTGGCCCGAGCGCTGGCCGGGTTCGTTTTTTTCGTGCTGACGGCACCGATTGCGGCACATCTTCTGGCACGCGCGGCACACAAGGCCGGACATCGGCTGACGCCGCCTTCGGTGCGGGACGAACTGCTGGCACAGGAGCAGATCGCGAGACGCGGGTATAGAAAGAAGGGCTAACAAACGCGGAGATTGTTGATGAAGGAATAGCTATTCGCGTTATTAGTTATCTATTTTTTAGTAGATGAAATTTTTGCGAAGAAATGTAGGGATTAAAAACTGGACATTTGGGTAAAGAGTGCTAATTCAGATTCAAGTAGAGTTCTGATGTTGAGTTAGTCTCGACCGGGTTTAAGCTCTCGATGCTTTTATCTTTCTTTGATGAAAAGCTGAGCAAAACTTTCTTCCGGTAAGCGATTAAAGATCGCTATCGCGGTCGTTAATTCTGACATCAGGCGGCAAGGGGCGGTTTTCTATCGCATGAGGTCTAGGGGTGGATTTCATGAGGTAAGAAATTTGGCTTTATCCACCGTTTTCTTGCTGGTGACTGCTACGAATGCGAGCAATGCGTTCGCGCGCATTGCTCGGCGCTGGGACATAGCGAAATCAACAGATTTCCATAGTCAAGCGCAAATCATATAGCAACGTTGTGCCTTGCGCACTCTCCGGAGGCGCGGATGCAGCAAGCAAGCCGATGAACAGGAGAACACAATGACAGATGCGGCCCTTGGCAACGGGCAGGAGTTACTGGTTGAACTGACTGCCGACATCGTCGCGGCCTATGTCAGCAACCATGTCGTACCGGTCAGCGACCTTCCGAATTTGATTTCCGACGTACATTCCGCCTTGAGCAACACCTCGGCTCCGGCACCTGCCGTAACCGTGGTCGAAAAGCAGAAGCCGGCCGTATCCGTTCGTAAATCCGTACAGGATGACCAGATCACCTGCCTGGAATGTGGTGGCAGCTTCAAGTCTCTGAAGCGCCATCTCATGACCCACCATGGTCTCTCGCCGGAAGAGTATCGCGAGAAGTGGGATCTTGCCGCCGACTATCCGATGGTGGCACCAGCCTACGCGGAAGCCCGTTCGCGCCTTGCAAAGGAAATGGGCCTCGGCCAACGCCGCAAGCGCGGCAGCCGCTGAGAGTTCGATAGCGAATTGAAGACAACCCGGCTTTCGGGCCGGGTTGTCTCTATGATTGTTGCAAGTTCGTGCTTATGCCGCGGCTCTGACCCGGGCCTCTTCGCGGATGCGCTTGATCATCGAGCGCAATCCATTGGCTCGTTGCGAGGAGAGATGCTCCACCAGGCCGATCCTGCCGAAGACGTCGAGTGCGTCGAGAGCCGCAATTTCCGAGGCCGGCTTGCCGGAATAGGTCGCCAGCACGATCGCCACCAGCCCGCGCACGATATGTGCGTCTGAATCGCCCTCAAAGGTCAATATCGGATTGTCCGGATCGCCGGATACATGCGTGACGAGCCAGACCTGGCTCGCGCAGCCTTGAACCTTGTTTTCCAGCGTCCGCCTTTCCTCCGCCAGATCGGGCAGCGCCTTGCCGAGTTCGATCACAAAGCGATAGCGATCCTCCCAGTCGTCCAGGAACGAAAAGTCTTCGATGATCTTGTCAAGCGGTGTCATTGCAGCCGTCCAGATTGTCCATTGTCTTGGATATAGGCGAAACGGGGCACGATTTGAACCCAGGACGACAAAGAACGCCGCTGACCATCGAAGGTCCGCGGCGCTGAAGTTGGGGCCAATGGAAAAGTTGTCAGATGCGCGGGCGCGGCATCGGCAGCGGAATGGAAGACGGCAGCTTGACCGTGCCGGTAACGACGACGTCGGCCGTTTCGGTGGCTGCGATGCGCTTGGCCGGCATCGGCTGGGTCATGGCGGCGGCCTGATCGGCGCTTGCGTGAACTGTTGCGGCATCGGCCTGGGCGGCCGACTGCTGATCCTTGAAATGACGGCCAAGCATGTCGTAGGCAACGCGGGCGCCGTCGCCGACCTGATAGCCGAGAGCGGTCAGCGTTTCGCCGCCCTTGAGGCAGACATCCGGCTTCTCGCTGCACATGGCGCCGACATACTGGACGACGCCCGATGCAGCCGAAATCGCATCGGAAACCTGTACCGTCGGTTCACTGCCCGGCCGAGGCCCGCCTTCGGGCTTTGCAAAGATCGGCAGGAACATGAGAACCAGCGAAAACCAGAACCCTGCTCTAATCAGAAACCACATCGCACAGCCCATCCTCTCTGTCGCTCGGTTCGAGCGCCGATTCGGACTTGCTCGTCCGATCTGGTTCGAACCCTATCCGGCAGAGGACAACAGCGCTTTTCAAAACTCGGCAGCATTTTCTGAAATTTTGATTCAAATTTTAGCTTTCCGACTTTGAGCAGCATTTGGTTCAAATTGTAGCGATTGATGTTAAGCATGTCTCGCCCGATGCCGTTGATATGCAGGGCTTTGCGGATGCAGGCCTTGCCGCAAAAGTTAACGCGTGGCGGAAATACGAATAAAATCCGTTGCTTACCCGCTGTTAACCACAAAAAACAATGGTCCCTCATTCTGAGCCAAAACGGGATTTTGGAGCCCTTTCAGCCGTCCGGCGCGTTCCGTCTTTATTCTTTCTTTAAGCCGGCGGGGCCTATTGTGCAGTCCGATAAATGACCGTTTTGACGGGTTGTAGTGTGCGCGTATTGAGTGACATTTCTGTCGGGGCTGTAGCTCTCGTGGACCGGGTAGGCCGAAGCTGGCTCTCCCGGACGAGCGGGAATGGCGAAGTCCGTGGGCAGGAGCTGGCGATCCTGCGCCGCCTCGCGCTTGCCTCTTCCGTCGCGCTGTTTGCCGTTCCGGCGGGCCTCTCTTTGGTCACCAGCCCGGCTGTGGCACTGCCTGTCGGTGTCGCCACTGTCTGCGCCGCTTTCCTGTTTTCCGCCGTCGGCAGCATCGCGCTGTCGCGCCAGCGGCCCACGTCCCATCAGGCGGAGGCAGTCGTTGTCGAGCACCACGACCTGATGCTGGAATCGGCTTTCGGCCTTGTCCTGCTGCTCGACCCCCAGGGCAATGTCACGACCGTCGGTGGTCGCGATCGCACGGAATTCCTGAGCTGGATGCGCGATCCCACCGGACGCGGCTTCGTCGAACAGATCCATGTCTCCGACAGGATCGTCTTCCTGCAGGCGGTCGATGTGCTTCGCCAGGGCAGGGATGCCCATGGCGCCGATTTGCGCCTGGAACGCTCCGCGGTCGCCGGCGGCGAGGAACAGTTCGTTTACGTGCGCATGGAGCTAACTGCTCGCCGTGACGCCGAGGGGCGCCTGACGGCGATCGTCGGTCAGCTGCGCGATATCTCGCAGGATCAGCAACTTCGCGCCGATGCGGCGCGCAAGACCGCCGAGGCGGAATCGGCCAATGATGCCAAGTCACGCTTCCTGGCGGCCGTCAGCCATGAGCTTCGCACGCCGCTCAATGCGATCCTCGGCTTCTCCGATATTTTGAGCGGCGAATATTTCGGCAAGCTGGAAAACGACCGCCAGCGCGAATATGTCGGCCTGATCCGCCAGTCGGGCGCGCATCTGCTGTCCGTGGTCAATACCATGCTCGACATGAGCAAGATCGAAGCCGGTCGCTATGAGCTGCTGCTCGAATCCTTCTCGATCGAGGATTCGATTGCGACATGCGAAGCGATGCTGGGGCTGCAGGCGAAGGAAAAGGGGTTGACGCTCACGAGCCGCATCCAGCGCGGCCTCGGCGAGATCGTCGCCGACCAGCGCGCCCTGCAGCAGATCCTCATCAACCTCGTCGGCAATGCGATCAAGTTCACCGATGCCGGCGGCGCGATCACCATCGACGCGGCTTTGGCCGATGGCATGCTGAAGCTGTCGATCGGCGATACGGGGATCGGCATTGCGAGCGAGCGGCTGGCGTCGCTCGGGCAGCCCTTCGTACAGATCCAGAACGATTACACGCGCCGTTACGCCGGCACCGGCCTCGGCCTGTCGCTGGTCAAGGGCCTGGTCGGCCTGCATGGCGGAAGCTTCTCGATTGCGAGCGCGCCGGGTGAGGGCACGGTCATCACCATCCTCATTCCGTTTGACGGGTCCGGCGTCGCGACGATGCAGCAGGCTGTGGATGGCAATCGCCCTGTCGATTTTCCGCCGCGCCTGAAACATACTGTGGAGATGGATGAAGGGCGAAACAAGGAACTGATGAATGGCCCCGCAAAAGCGAAAATCGCCTAAGGGAAGAGGAAAGGGCAAGCGCAAGCAGCCCGGCCTTGCTTCCCGTGGTGCGGTTGCTCTGGGCAGCCTGAGCCTGCGCGGCAGCACGGCACTGGGCGGCCTTGGCTTGCGCGGTGCTGGTGCGCTCGCCGCTCTCGTCGGCGGTGCGGTCGGCCGTCATCCCGCCATTGCCGGCGGCGTCGCACTCTTCTTCGGGGTTTTCGGTTTCGTCACCGCCAATGCGCTCTGGTATCAGACGGGCGCACATCCGTCGCCGATCCTGCGCACCCGTGACCCCGCCTCTCCCTATCAGATCCCCGGCCGCAGATCCTTCCTGCACGCGCAGCAGGCCGATGCCGGCAATGTCACCACCTTCCGGATCGAACGGCAGGATTCGGCTTCCGATCCCGCCACGCCGCCAAGCGGACGGGCGGCAGGCTCAGCCGCGGCGCAGTCGTCCGCTACCCAAACGAAACTCATTGCCGATGTTCAAGCCGAACTCATCCGTCACGGCCTTTATGATGGCGTTGCCGACGGAAAGCCCGGGTCTCGTACCACGGCCGCAATCCTCTTCTTCCAGGAGGCGTCCGGCCTTGCACAAACGGGTGCGCCGACACCGGACCTTCTGGCCGCCCTGAAGGCCAGCAATGCCGCCAACGCGCAGACGACAGGCGGCAGGACGAACACGGCCGCAGCCGTTCCGGCCGAACGCCCCGTCAATGTTTCCGCCACGGCGGATGCGATCGACCCCGTCGCCGCCGCCATCCAGAATGCCGAGAAGAACATGAAGACCGGCGCGGTCGTCGCCAGGGCGACGCCGAATGATACGGTCAACAAGGTCAACATGGTCATGCAGATCCAGAAGGGTCTGAGCAACATCGCCTATAGCAATGTCAGCATCGACGGTGTTGCCGGAGAGCAGACGAAGGCGGCCATCCGCCGCTTTCAGAAGCACTATCGCTTGCCGGAAACCGGGGAGCCGAATATGGCGGTCCTCAAGAAGCTGCAGGATATTGGCGCGCTTTGAGCCTGCCGTGTGAATGCTTGTCCGTTAGCTTGTGACAGTACGCTGCAGGGTGGCTTCAATTGCCTTGACTGCCCTGCGCCGTTATAGCTCGCATATGAGATTGCGCAGCGACATCTTTGTTTCCGCTCTTGTCCGCCGCCTGTTCGCCAGGGGCGATTTTGCCGCCGTCGAGCGGAAGGGTGAGGAGCACGCCGGCGCGATCTTCATCCGCCAGCGCTTCCGAGACGGTTCGGAAACCCTTTATGCACCTGCTCCGCAAAGCCTGTTCGACGAAGAGGAGAGCGGGACACGGCTCTTCGAGATCCGCATCGACCGCAAGGAGCCGCAGGAAATCCGCGAGACCCTTGATCGCGAGCTGAAGTTCGATCCGGATTTGTGGGTTGTCGAGCTGGAGACGGACGATATCGCCGATATCGTCCCCTTAGCCGGTTTCCGCGCCAATCCGCTCGATTGAGCCGTCTCTATCGCCGGTTTGCCACACGCAATTCGTGGATGGAGCCCGATTTCGGGCCGAACAACGGCGCTGCGGGACGCTGTGCAGGCTTGTCCTGCGGCAGGTAGGTGTAGTTGTCGGCGCGGCGCCACGCCTCGACCCGGCCCTGGCTCTCTTCCGCATCGATATCGTCGAGCACAAGCCATGCCCGGCTGACGCTGCCATGCCGTTCGGTCAGATGCGGATAGAAGCGCTCGAGCGAATAGACCGCGTCGGCAATGCCCATGCCGAGGCTGACGAGCGTGACGGCGAGCTGCTGTCCGGACGTGTCGAGCAGGATGCGTTCCGCAAGCCAGTAGCTGGAGGAAAGCGCATCGGCGAGCGTCGTTGCAAATTGCACCGCATCGCGTTCGCGCGCAAAGCGGACAAGCAGCGCTTCCTGTGTCTCGTCGAGGCTGCGCAGGCCGAGCCGATCGCTGTCGTCGCGGGTCAGGTGGCGGGCAGCCTGTTTGATCTGTTGGCGCAGGATCTCTTCGCGCGACTGCCGTTCGGCTTCCACCGTCTCTACCTGGGATGAAACGGCATCCGCCTGTTGCTCCGCCATCGTCATGCCACGCTCCGGCTCGGCCTGATGCAGGCCGACAAGCGCATCGATGACCTTGGGGGAGAGGGATTGCCGGCGAACGATGGCCCGTGCGTGAGCGGCCCCTTGCGTGCGAGCGATGGTGATGAGCGTTTCGTCATCGATCGCCTGCGAGCCGGTCAGGAAGGGAGCGGCGATGGCGATCGGCTGACAGCCGATGAACAGGGCGACAGCCTGTGGCACCGTCGCACATTGGGAGAGGGCGGCAACCGCCTGCCGCTTCGCCTCGTCCGATGACGCTTGGAAAACGGGGGTAAAGAGCTCGGCGAACTGGCGGAGTTCCGATTTGGACGGATGGCCCATGCCCTCGAAACTGGTAATCGTCGCCATCAGAACCACGTCCTTCTTCCGGACTGTCGCAGGCTCTTCAAGGTCACGAAACCGGTCACGCACGCCAACACCCATACTGATACGCTGAACAAAAAAGCAGGGAGCCGGATGGTCGACCAAGCATTTCGCCTCGTCTCATTCCAGTCGTACCGGACGACCCTTTCGATAAGGAGGGTATCCTCGGCAGCGATTGTCGAAACGGGTTTGGACACGGTCGTCCTTATCTGGCTTTCGCGAAAGACTAAGGCCGCCAGGGTTAATGGTTCGTGAAAACTTTATTAAAATCCGAATAAAAATTACGCGCTAAGCTTGCGCGAGGGCGGCAATGGGATTTTGGCCGCACAGGCGCTGGTTTGGCGCGCAAGGCTGCTTGTGGAAAACCTTTCCGCGGCACACGCACCTGAAGCTTTGCTCAACCTATGGGTGCTTACGGCGAAAAGGTAACTGGAGGTGACGTCACCACGCTGCGAAGCGCAAATCACGCTTCGGCTGGTCTCTTGGCGGGAATGAGGAATACCTCAGATGCCTTTGTGCTCGCGCAACGCTGCGAGCAGCTTTTCCGAGGTGTTGTAGCCGGATTGGAAAAGGCCGAGGGCGGCGGTGGCCGCAAACTGGGCTTCGGTACTTCTAATATCAATCCGCTTTTCCAGACACCACCCATCCAGCGCATCGCGCAGGACGGTGACATCCTCCGGAGAAAAGACGGAACTGCCCGTCGCAAACATTGATCGCCCTCGAATTTCAGCCTTACATTACGTTAATTTTTCGTGAGCGCAAATAATATTTGCGTGACGCTTTTCTGCAACGCGGCGCCAATGTTTTCCATTTGCCCGCAGTGCCACCTGTTTATCTAAGAATATGATATTGTTCGACTTCACGGCAAAAGCGCTTCCGGCGATTTTTCGACGGCCGATGAAACCAAAGCCACCGCCACAGCGTTAATAGGGTATGACGAGCGATGCCAAGGACGACGAGCGACGAGAATTAGCATTCTGTTAACTGCGATATGTCTGAATTCCGATTGAAAGCAGCCATTGGCAGAATGTGATCGAGTGTAAGGACAGCATGGAAGCCGAAATCGGCGCCCATGCCACGGTGTAGGGAAAATGCCGTGAGAAGGCGTGAATGCCTCCATTGAAGCCGGAAGAACAAGGCTGGAATGGAGGGAAGCGCTAGCCCGCTTCGGTGGCGGGCAGGGTGAAATCAAGTCGCAGGTTCATCCGTCTCGAGACGTTAATGGAGACGAGAATGGCAAGGATCATATCTCTTTCGGATTGGCGATTGCGCCTGACGCCGCGCGCCCAGAAAGAGCCGGTGGAAGCAAAGATACTTTTGTTCACCGGTGTACGTTACGAGCATCTGGACACGCCGACACATCGCCCCGGAACGGGGTCGAAGCGGGCAAAGGGTAAGTAGTCCACTTCAAGATACCCAAGCGCATGGCTTGCTCATGCGCTCCCGTTGATTGTACCTTCTATGGGGCCGAACGTCGCCTGCGATAGCAGCTTTCAACGATCGGTGTTGTTTCAGCTGCTCAATTCGCGGTCCAGGATTTTTCAGCCCAGGATTTCAGCCCAAGCTTTCAGCCGTTGTCGAATTCGTCGCAGCCGGCTTGGGAGAGAAACTCCCGCGCGGCGTCGTCGAAACTTGCCTGGGGCGCCATCGTATGCAGCACGGCATAGCCCTGGGCTCGCGGGACTTCCACGAGGATCGACTGGGCAAGCGCGGGCGGTAGTGCCTTGCGTATGCCTGTCAGCTGGACGGGAGATGCCAGCAGCAAATCGAGCGTCCCGCCGACCGATGTGCGGTCACTCATGCTGAACACTTCATTGGACGCCGCGTCATAGATGGCGAGCGACCAGAACGGCACCTTGCCCTTCGCGGTCAGATGGACGGGCGTATCCTCAATGTCGAAGGCACAGACGGCGGTGCGGATATAGGGATCGGTGTTGGAAAGCCCCGCATCGTCATCCTTGTTGTCGAGCATGTAGAAATGGTTCTCGTCGCCCTCGTCCGATACGCGCGTATAGGCGTCACGGTCCGAGAAATGCGGCAGCGACAGAATGATGATGATATGCAGCAGTGCCGCACCGAACAGGCCGGTCAGGATCGCGAAGACGAATCTAAACATTGCCGCACCCGATCTTCTCGAGTTTCGGCATGCCGAGATCGATCAGGCCGGAATTGCTGGCCGCCGGCGAATCCAGCAGCGTCCACACCAGGCGGAAATTGCCTGTCGGCGGCAGGGCGAGCCAGTTGCCGGCTTGAGCATTGGATGAAACGGTGATGTTGAAGGTCGAATCCGGCTTGCGCAGCACGACCCAGGAATTGATGGTGGAGGGCCGGCCCGTAGCGTCTTCGATCGGCCGGCCGTCATTGCCGGCGATAAAGAGGGTCCAAAGTCTCGCTGGCGGCGCCTGACCGTTGATGCGGTAGGTACAGCTCGCCGTCAACCTTGCGCCGCCATCGTCGTCGGAAGCGGTAAACACCAGCCCCTCGGCCGTGCCGTAAAGCAGCCGTCCGGCACGCGCCCTGTGGGATTTCGCGTAAGGGTCCGCATCCGCCGTCTGCATTTCGGGGAAAGCTTGCCAGGCGCCGAGCTTGATGGCGCCGAATCCGGAGGTCGCATCCAGCGCCAGAAGCGTGAACACGATACCGCCGCCAAAGGCGATGACAAGCGAAAGCGCAACAAGAAGGGGAACTCGGAACACCCTGGGATCGTCCTCGTGACAAATCGGTGTCGATTTATCCCTGATTCTGGCAACAGGGGGAAGGGCAGGCTGTCGTTTGAGAGCATTAGGCGAACAATACCGTCAACCATAAATCATGGACGCTTATGGAAATTTCGCGTCCTTCTCAGTCTTTGAGACCCCCATGTCAGAGCGCAGATGTGCCGAAAGACGGTAGCCGGCTTCATCGGATTGAGTTCTCTCGCTCCAATTCCTTTGCCCATTCCGCTGTGAACAATTCGCTCCAACGGGCGAGAATCTGATAAAAAGTATCGGCGTTCAGCCATTTTTCGCTGATCGCGCCAATGCCGCTGCGACTAGTGTGCTCGTTGACAAAAGCGATAAGGCGAACCATGCCGCCGATATCGAACTGGAGTATGTGACTTCCATCATCAAATGCTTCGTCTCCGTCTGGAGCCCATATCACCGCATTCGAAAGCAATGCTTCGACAAATGCTTCCGACGACAATCCGAAGTAATCAATCCGTGAGCTATCGCGATAAAAGGCATCCAAGTACGCGTTCATTATATCGGAGGCCTCGATAGCGGCCAAAACAGCGACGAAATGCGTCCCACGTCGGCGCAATCGATTATTCACTTCGTCGAAAGAACATCCCAGCATTGAAGCGTCCGGTGCTCTCACACCGAAAGCCCGCCCGCCGATGTGAATAGCGAAAAAGCCCAAAGCAAGTTGGGAGAGGCTCGGAAATGCTGTCGTGATCTCGCTTTCGATTGCGAATAGGTCGCTATCTCCGATGATCACTTTTCGCGGCTCCTGTCGCAATCCTGCCGAAGCATTTAGCGCCCGGGCCAGATCTTAGTTGCAGTTATACCGACGTTGCGAATCGAAGCTACTCTGCCGTCGCCACCTTTTGCGCGCCAAGCGGTGCAGCCGCTTTCAGCCTTTCGCCGATATCGCGCAGGATATTCGTGGAATCCACCGAAAGCGAGCGTGGCCGCACCAGCGGCGGCAGTCCGCCATTGGCGGGGTCGGCGGGCTTCTTGTTCGCAACTGTTTGCGGCTTCTGTACTGGGAACGGGTTGCTGATACCGGGGATCGGCTTCAGCACGACGCCTTGATTGGCGTAATCCATGATCTTCTTGAAGGTCATGGCCGGCAGCGTGCCGCCCGTCATGTTGTTTGTGGAGGTATAGTCGTCATTGCCGAACCAGACGGCGCAGGTGTAGTTGCCGGTAAAGCCGATGAACCAGGCATCGCGATAGGCCTGCGTGGTGCCGGTCTTGCCGCCGACGACAATGCCGTTGTCGAGCGCCGCCTTGCGGCCGGTGCCGATCACCGGAACCTGCGTCAGCATCTGGTTCATGTAGGACGTGGCTTTTTCGCTCAGAACCCGCTTGGCGGCCGGTTCATCGTGGCTGAAGTCGTAAAGCACCTTGCCGTCGTAGCCGGCGATCTGCTCGATACCGTGGCGGCGCGATTGCATGCCGTCGGCCGGGAAGACCGCATAGGCTGTCGCCTGGTCGAGCACGGTCACTTCGGACGTGCCGATCGGAATGGTCTTGTCGTTGCGGATCGGTGTTTCGACGCCCATGGCCTTGGCCATGTCGCGGATCGGCTGGATGCCCAGCTTCTCCTTGGCGAGACGCACGGGGATCGTGTTGATCGACTGCGTGAGCGCCTGGGTGAGCGTGACCTTGCCCTCGTAGCGGTTCTCGTAATTATGCGGGCTCCAGTTGCCCCAGGTGATCGGCGCATCGACGATGGTGGATGTCGGCGTCATGCCGTTCTCCATCGCCACCGAATAGGTGTAGATCTTGAACGACGAGCCCGGCTGGCGCAGCGCCTTGGTTGCGCGGTTGAACTGGCTTTCGCCATAGTCGCTGCCGCCGACCATGGCGCGCACCGCACCGCCGCTTTCGATGACGACGGAAGCGCCCTGTTTGGCCTTATAGCGTTCGCCGAACTCCATCAGGCTGGATTGAACGGAATCTTCCGCAGCCTTCTGCAATCCCATGTCGATGGTGGTGCGCACGATCAGCGAGCGCTCCGGGAACCGGATCGAAAGCCGCTGCACCTCATCGAAAGCCCAATCGAGGAAATAATCCGGGGATTCGATCTGGGCGCGATCGACCACGGAGGCGGGATTGCGCCGCGCAGCGATCACCTGTCCCTCGGTCATCAGCCCGCTCTGCACGAGATTGGACAAGACATCGTTGGCGCGGGCGCGGGCCGCCGGCAGATTGACGTGCGGCGCATATTTCGCCGGCGCCTTGAAGAGACCAGCCAGCATGGCGGCTTCGGCCAGATTGACGTCGGTGATGCTCTTGCCGAAATAGAATTGCGCCGCCGCTGCCGCGCCGAAGGTGCCGCCGCCCATATAGGTGCGGTCGAGGTAGAGGCTGAGGATCTCTTTCTTGGAGAGATTGGCTTCGAGCCAGATCGCCAGGAAAGCCTCCTTGATCTTGCGATCGATGGAGCGTTCGTTGTTGAGGAAGATGTTCTTGGCGAGCTGCTGCGTCAGCGTCGAGCCGCCCTGGACGACGCCGCCGGCCTGGGCATTGACGGTCACCGCGCGGAACAACCCGATCACATCGATGCCGAAATGGTCGAAGAACCGCCGGTCCTCGGTCGCCAGCACCGCCTTGATGAAATAGTCCGGCAGCTGGTCGACCGGCACGGAATTCTCGTGAATGATGCCGCGATGGCCGATGACGTTGCCGTAGCGGTCGAGGAAGGTGACGGCGAAATTGCCGCGATTGCGCCAGTCGCCCTGGGTCGCCTCGAAGGCCGGCATGGCAAGCATCAGCATGACCACCGAGCCGGCGGTACCCAGCGTCAGGCCCTCGCCGAGCAATTCGAACAGAATGCGTTTCCAGCCGCGCACGCGGAAGCGGCGGAAGAAGATCGTGATATCTTCCCAGGCTTCAGCAAGGCGGAAACCGGCATTCCACAAAGTGGAGTCGATCCATGAATCGAGGCGCAAAAAGAAATAGCGCTTCCGCCGCCGCGGCTTTTCGGCTCCGCTATCCCTAGGCGTCTCGGGCTCCATCTTCGGCCCGTTTTCTGGATTGGATGGGTCTTCCACGCTCTACTTCCCGCCCACATTACTGCCGCGCGTTCCTTGTGGCACGCGCAAAGCCTATTATCTCATAGAACGGCTGATTGAATAATTGGTTGATTTAGAGAAAAGAACAAGAGACATGCATGCCGCAGCCCGATTTCCCCCTCTGTCGGGTGGCGAGGACGACAATGATGACAGACGAGATGCCCTTCTGGAAAAGCAAGACCCTGGCGGAGATGAGCACGCCGGAATGGGAAAGTCTTTGCGACGGCTGTGGCCTCTGTTGTCTCAACAAGCTGGAGGACTGGGATAGCGGCGATGTCTATTTCACATCCGTTCGCTGCAAGCTGATGGATGGCGAAAGCTGTCGTTGCACCAGCTACCCGAACCGCTGGGATTTCGTGCCCGATTGCGTACAGCTGACGCCGGAGAAGGTGCCGGAGCTGGCATGGTTGCCGCCCACCTGCGCCTACCGTCTCGTCGAGGAAGGCCACGATCTCTACTGGTGGCATCCGCTGATCTCGGGCGATCCGGAAACCGTGCATATTGCCCGCGTCTCGGCGCGGGGACGCACGGTCAGCGAGAACGACGTCGAGCTCGACGACTTCGAGGATTATGTCGTCGATTGGCCGCTGACCGCCAAAGACGACATGGAGCCTAATCCCCCGGCAAAGCCATAGATTTCGGTGCGACATTGCGCCATGCGCGGCGCACCAGCGTCTTGACCTCGTCATCGTCGGCTTCATGATGGAAGAGCCGCGTCGAGCCTTTCAATCCCCAGCCGCCTGGCACGGCGGCGACATGCTCCGGCATGGTTGCGAGTGCCATCTGCTGCTGGTCCGGCGTCAGTTTGACGACGCAGAAATCCGGCCCCGGTAGGGTCATGAAGATCTTGCCCCGCACCCGAAAGTCACGGGTGCCGAAATGTGCGCCTTCCGCCGTTTCGGGCAGGCCGAGGGCAAGGGATATGAGTTCCTGGTCGGTCATTGACCCTATGGTATCATAGCTGACGACACCGCGATAAGTGCAAGGGAAGTGGTGTGATCCGCAGCGAAACGGTGCCGTGGACGATGTGGTCAGTTCATTGAATTGAGCCTGTACCCATGGTATCGCGCCATGCCCCCGCATATGTGCCAAGGAGCCGCCGCGTGATCCGTCATATCGTCTTCTTCACCGTTCCCGATCGCGCCAAGTTCGAGGAGGTCCGCTCGGGTCTTTCCATCCTCACGGCCATTCCGCATGCGCGGCTCTTGGAGATCGGCATGAATGTGAAGACCGATCAGCTCGGAACCGAAGTCGATCTTGTCGTTTACGGCGAGTTCGACGACGAAGCGGCATTGGCGGCCTACAAGGCACATCCGAACTACCAGCGCTCGATCGAACGCGTTCGTCCGTTGCGCGAGATGCGCATTGCGGCAGACTACGAAACGGCGGCTGCCGTCCGCGAGCCATTCTGAATGCGGGGTGTGAGGAGGGGCAAGCTCCATCAGTCTTTTCAACGGATTGAGCATTCGAGCGGAATCGGATTGTCGGCAACTGGACTCTCCGCCTGAGGTTCTTGAATCAATTCTTGAAGTTCCGGAATGAGCTTGAGAAGAAATCGCGACAAGCGATTCAAAGGACTCAAGGAAATCAAAGCGCCTCACCCTGTAAGGCACTTGCCTGACCGCTTGCATTGGCCATGGTGGAGCGGCGGTCGTGTCGCATCCATGGGTCGATGATAAGCAGGAATGATTAAAAATGGCTGAGCCAGCGGCTCCGAGCCCGATGCCGGCAAACCCGGATATGCGCAGCCACACACAGATCGCTGATAGATTGTATCGGCGCAGCGCCTTGGAACGACAATCGGTTGCCATTTTGGCGACAGCACAGCTTCGTATTCAATGATTTCAAAGTCTTAAATCACCAGTTGCGCGGTTTGGCGGCCCGGCTGGCCAAAAATTACGGCCCATTCATTTGCCATTCAGACGTGTTTGGGTAAATAATCGGCCAAGTTAATGTCCCTGTGGGAAGACCGAAGCATGGCCTCATTTACAAGCATAGCAGCAGCGGCCCTCGTCCTGGCCGGCTCGTCTGTTCTGCCGGCGCCAGCGCCGATGTCGACCCTGGTCGCGCGCGCCAACAGCGATTGCAGCGAGGCAGCCGAGGAGGTCGTCGCCAAGACCGGCGGCCAGCTTCTTTCCGCGCAGCCATCCGGCGACAGCTGTATCATCACCGTTCTCGTCCAGGGCAATGGGCAGCGCCCGCGCAAGGTGACGATGAAGGTGCCGATGTGACGCAAATGCTTTTTGGCACCAACCTAAAGCCTTGAATCTCACAGAAAATCTTATTGTTTCCGTGATTCCACTGTAGCGCGATTTACAGTACTGTTTCTCGAACCGGGGAAATTGGATTTAGACATGCGCATTCTCATAGTCGAAGACGATATCAACTTGAATCGCCAGCTTGCCGAAGCCTTGAAGGAGGCCGGTTATGTGGTCGATACCGCCTTTGATGGTGAGGAGGGACATTTCCTCGGCGATACCGAACCCTACGACGCTATTATCCTGGATATCGGCTTGCCTGAAATGGACGGAATTACAGTGCTGGAGAAATGGCGCGGCGCAGGGCGGGCAACGCCTGTGCTGATTCTGACCGCGCGCGACCGCTGGAGCGACAAGGTGGCGGGTATCGATGCCGGCGCCGACGATTATGTCGCCAAGCCCTTCCATGTCGAGGAGGTGCTCGCGCGCATCCGCGCCCTGATCCGCCGCGCCGCCGGCCACGCGTCCTCGGAAATTGTTTGCGGTCCGGTCAGGCTCGATACTAAGAGTTCAAAGGCGACCGTCGACGGCAAGCCGTTGAAGCTCACCTCTCACGAATACCGGCTGCTCGCCTATCTTATGCATCACAAGGGCGAGGTCGTCTCGCGCACCGAACTGGTCGAGCATATGTACGACCAGGATTTTGATAGGGATTCCAATACGATCGAGGTTTTCGTCGGGCGTCTGCGCAAGAAAATGGGTGTTGATCTGATCGAGACGGTGCGTGGCCTTGGTTACAGAATCCAAGCTCCGACCAATGCGAATTAAGTCGCTCACCGCTCGCGTCCTGCTGTTGACCACACTCTGGTCCGCGGTAGCGCTGGTAGTGATTGGCCTTGTCATCTCCAATATCTATCGCAAGAGCGCCGAGCGCGGCTTTCAGGACCTGTTGCGGGCACAGCTCTCCAGCGTGATCAATTCGGTCACCATCGGCGATCAGGGTGGGCTAACAGGCAAGCCGGAGCTTGGCGACCTGCGCTTCGCCCAGCCGAAAAGCGGCTGGTACTGGATGGTCGAGCCGCTCGGCACCTACACCGCGACGCCGCTGGTATCGTCGTCGCTCGGCGCGTCGAACCTGCCTGTGCTGTCGGTGCTCGAGGCACCCTTCGACAAGTATTACCAACGCTACTACATCGTCACCGACGCCTTCGGAAACCGCGTGCAGGTGGTTGAAACCGAAATCGTGCTCGATACGGACGGCCATGCGGCTCGGTTTCGCGTCACCGGCAATGTCGCCGTCGTCGAGGATGACGTCCGGAATTTCTCCCACAGCCTCTATCTCGCGCTCGTCGGCTTCGGTGTCGGCAGTCTGATCGTCAACGCGCTCGCCATTCTTTATGGTTTGAAACCGCTCGACAAAGCCCGTGCCGCTCTGGAACGCATCCGTGCCGGCGAGAGCGAACGGCTGCAGGGCGACTTCCCGCGCGAGATCTTGCCGCTAGCCAACGAGATCAATGCGCTGATCGATAGCAACCGGCGCATCGTCGAGCGCGCCCGCATGCAGGTCGGCAATCTCGCCCATTCCCTGAAGACGCCGATCGCAGTGTTGCTCAACGAATCCCGCGTATTGGAGCGCTCCCATGGCGATCTGGTGAAGAACCAGGCCGAAGCCATGCAGGGGCAGGTTCAATCCTACCTCAATCGCGCCCGCATCGCCGCCCAGCGCGAATCCGTGCTGGCGCGCACCGAGGCAGAGCCGGCACTCGAGCGGCTTGTCCGCGTGATGCGGCGGCTGAATGCCGACAAGGAGTTCGAGCTTTCCGTCTCTCCCAATCTGGCGCTTGCCATGGAGCAGCAGGATCTGGAAGAGACGGTCGGCAATCTTCTCGAAAATGCCGCGCGCTTTGCCGACCACAAGGTGCGAGTGGTTGCAAACGAGGCGCCGGCCGAGACCAAGGGCATCGATCCGGCGCGGCGCCACTGGGTGGAACTGGTGGTTGAAGACGACGGCCCCGGTCTGGAACCGGATCAGATCCGCGAAGCCATGAAACGTGGGCGCAGGCTCGATGAGAGCAAGCCCGGCACGGGGCTTGGCCTTTCGATCGTCAGCGAGATCACGAATGAATATCAAGGCCGTTTCGAACTCTCCCGGGGCAGCTGGGGTGGGCTTCGGGCAAGCCTAATTTTGCCGGGTCTGACGAAGGATGTTGCGTGAGAAGCGGCATGATGCCACAAAGACTTTGTGGGTCATGATGATGCCGCATCGCAGTACCTATGGTTTTGCTTTTTGATACTGGTTCGGTTGTATGAAGCTTCGTACCTTTTTTCTGGTCGTTCCCTCTCTTTTCGCCGCGGTTGCGCTTTCTGGTTGCTCGACGACGAGCGGCACGGTGATCGGCAAGAGTCTGTTTTCGTCTGCGAAGCCTCCGGCCTCCGCGACCTTCATCAATGCTCTTGATGGCGGTATCGTCGATCGCACCGGCATCAAGCTCAGCGACAGCGACAAGCAACGAGCACTTGAAGCGGAATATCGGGCGCTCGAGACATCTCCGCTTGGCCAACCCGTAGCCTGGAAGGGCAGGGGTGCCAGCGGCGAAGTCATCCCGGCCGCACCCTATCAGGTCGGCTCGCAGAATTGCCGGCAATACACCCATACGATCACGGTCGAGGGCAAGCCGACGACGGCAAGGGGTTCGGCCTGTCGCAATGACGACGGCACCTGGACGCCGCTCGAATAGGTTTCCGCGCTCAAGGGCGCGGCCAAACGCCTCAAATCTTCGTCAGATGGCCTTTCTCGGTTGGAATACGCGCGCCGTTAAAGTATTGGGCGTCTATGCTGTTCTGGATTCTCGTGGCCGTTCTGACGGCTGTTGTCGGCGCTGTGCTGCTCTACCCTCTTCTGCGTGGTGCGAAGGAGGCGGAGGACTGTCGCTCCGGAGAAGCCGAAGTCTATCGTGATCAGCTTCGCGAATTGGACCGCGATCTTGCCGGCGGTCTCATCTCCGCGCAGGAGGCAGGCTATGCCCGCGCCGAGATCGGCAGGCGCCTTATCGCTGCCGCCAAGGATGAGAAGACGGAAGCGAAATCGTCTGCGGATGGCGGCTATCGTCTTGCCCAGGCCTTCATCATCGTCGTTCTTCCGGCCGTCGGCCTCTGTCTCTATCTCGCCAATGGCGATCCCGGTCTGCCGGCACAGCCGCTGGAAGCGCGGCTTGAAAAGCCTGGAAACGATCTCGCCATTTCCATCGTCAAGATCGAGCAGCATCTGGCCAAGAACCCGGATGACGCCAAGGGCTGGGAAATCCTCGCACCGGTCTATTTCAAGACCAATCGTATCGGCGACGCGGAGCTTGCCTATCGCAATGTCATCCGCCTGCTGGGGCCGAATGCGGCCCGCCTCGGCGATCTGGGCGAGGTCTTGGTCGTCAAGGCCAATGGTGTCGTGACGGCGGAGGCGCGCGGCACGCTGCAGCAATCCCTAGCGCTCGATGCCGCCAATCCCCGCACGCTTTTCTATCTGGCGCTGGCGCTGGAACAGGAAGGCAAGGCAGCCGATGCGAAGACCGCCTTCGAGGCCCTGGCGAAACAATCGCCGCCGGATGCGCCCTGGCTTGCCGCCGTCAACGAGCATATCGTCAAGAACGGCGGCCAGGCGATGGCTTCTGCGAACGCCAATGCGCCCGGCAATCCGACCGCGGAAGATGTGGCGGCGGCGAATGCGCTGAGCAGTGGCGATCGCCAGCAGATGATCCGTGGAATGGTCGATAGCCTCGATGCCAAACTCAAGGAAGATCCGAAGAATTTCGAAGGCTGGATGCGGCTGATCCGTTCCTATGCCGTGCTCAACGATCGGGATCGCGCCGCCGATGCGCTGAAACGCGGCCTTGCGGCCTTTCCGGCCGACGGAGGGGAGGGCCAGCAGCTTCTGGCGCTGGCGAAGGAATTGGGACTGCCGACGGAGGTGACGCAGCAATGACCCGCAAGCAAAAACGGTTGGCGGTGATCGCTGGCGGCATGGGTTTCATCGCCGCCGCCGTGCTGCTGGTTCTGTTCGCCTTCAGTCAGTCGGTCGCCTATTTCTACATGCCGGCTGACCTCGCCAAGACGCCTGTTAATGCCGGGACGCTGATCCGCCTCGGCGGCCTTGTCGGCGAAGGCTCGATCGTGCGCGGCCAGGGCACACAGGTTCAGTTCTCTGTCACGGATGGCACCGACACGATCAAGGTTAGATATGACGGCATCCTGCCGGATCTGTTCCGTGAGGGGCAGGGCGTGGTCACCGAAGGCAAGTTCGAGCCGGGCAGCGACGTTTTCGTTGCCGATAGCGTACTGGCCAAGCATGATGAGCGCTACATGCCGAAGCAGGTCGCCGACAAGCTGAAGGCCGATGGCGTGTGGAAGGGCGAGGAGGCCAGCCAATGATCATCGAGCTCGGACATTATGCCCTGGTGCTGGCGCTCGCGACCGCGCTGATCGTCTCAATTTTGCCTGTCGTCGGCGCGCGGCGCAGTGACGTATCGATGATGGATATCGCGCCGATCGGCTCGATCGTCATGTTCCTGCTGGTCGCCTTCTCTTTCGCTGTGCTGACCTACGCCTATGTTGCCTCCGATTTCTCCGTCCTCAACGTCTGGGCCAATTCCCATTCGCTGATGCCGTTGATCTTCAAGATTTCCGGCGTCTGGGGCAATCACGAGGGATCGATGATGCTCTGGCTGTTGATCCTGGCGCTGTTCAGTGCGCTTGTCGCGCTGTTCGGGCGTAATCTGCCTGATGTGCTGCGCGCCAATGTGCTCGCCGTGCAGGCTTGGATCTCCTCCGCCTTTCTGGTCTTCATCCTGCTCACATCCAATCCCTTCATTCGACTGAACCCGGCACCCGCCGAGGGCAAGGACCTCAACCCCATCCTGCAGGATATCGGCCTGGCGATCCATCCGCCCTTGCTCTATCTCGGTTATGTCGGCTTTTCCGTCTGCTTCTCCTTCGCCGTTGCAGCGCTTCTGGAAGGTCGCATCGATGCCGCCTGGGCGCGCTGGGTCCGTCCCTGGACGCTGGCTGCGTGGAGCTTCCTGACGCTTGGTATCGCGATGGGTTCCTATTGGGCTTACTACGAGCTCGGCTGGGGCGGCTGGTGGTTCTGGGACCCGGTGGAAAATGCCTCCTTCATGCCATGGCTTGCCGGTACCGCGCTGCTGCATTCGGCACTGGTCATGGAAAAGCGTGACGCCCTGAAGATCTGGACGGTGCTGCTGGCGATCCTCACGTTCTCCCTGTCGCTGCTTGGCACCTTCCTCGTCCGCTCCGGCGTGCTGACCTCTGTGCATTCCTTCGCCAGCGATCCCACACGTGGCATCTTCATTCTCTGCATTCTCCTCGTCTTCATCGGCGGCGCGCTGTCGCTCTTCGCCTTGCGGGCGCCGAAGCTTGCGGCAGGCGGATTGTTTGCGCCGATCTCGCGCGAGGGCGCGCTGGTGCTGAACAACCTGATCCTGACGGTCGCCTGCGGCACGGTGCTGACCGGCACGCTCTATCCGCTGGCGCTCGAAACGCTGACCGGCGACAAGATCTCCGTTGGTCCGCCCTTCTTCAACATGACCTTCGGATTGCTGATGACGCCGATCCTGATCGCCGTGCCCTTCGGCCCGCTGCTTGCCTGGAAACGCGGCGATCTTCTCGGCGCGCTGCAGAGGCTCTATGTCGTCGCGGGCCTTGCGTTCCTGGCGGGCCTTGTCTTGTTCTATATCAAGCACGGCGGACCGGTGCTGGCCATTCTCGGCCTCGCCGCCGGCTTCTTCCTGATCTTCGGCGCTTTGGCCGATCTCTGGTATCGCGCTGGCGTCGGCAAGGTGGAGATGGCCGTCGCCTGGCGCCGCCTGAGCGGGCTGCCGCGCTCTGCTTTTGGCACCGCGCTTGCCCATGCGGGCCTCGGCATCACCGTCCTCGGCATCATCGCGGTGACGACCTACGAGGCGGAACATATCACCAGCATGAAGCCGGGCGAGACGGCCGAGCTGGGCGGCTACAGCCTGCGCTTCGAAGGCATGCAGCCCGGCGTCGGCCCCAACTTCACCGAGGAGCGCGCCCGCTTCACGGTCAGCCGCGGCGGGGTCGCTTTTGCGGAAATGTCGTCCGCCAAACGCGTCTTTACCGCAAGCCGCACCGCAACCACCGAGTCCGGCATTCTCACGCTTGGTCTCAATCAGCTCTATGTATCGGTCGGCGATGCCAGCAAGGATGGCGGCATGGTCGTACGTATCTGGTGGAAGCCGTTCATTCTCTGCATCTGGATGGGCGCGCTTGTCATGGCGATCGGCGGTTTCGTGTCGCTCAGCGACCGTCGCCTGCGCGTCGGCGCACCGAGCCGCAAGACGAAACCGGTTCGTCCGGCCCTGGAGCCGGCCGAATGAGCAGGGGCTGGCCGACATCGCGCTTTGCCGGCATCCGCGGTTTCGGCGGCGTCCTGCGGCTGTTTCTTTGCCTTGTCGCGCTTCTGGCGCCGATGAGCGCCTTTGCCGTCAATCCAGATGAAGTTCTGCCCGATCCGGCTCTTGAGGCGCGGGCGCGGACCATCTCTGCCGAATTGCGCTGCATGGTCTGCCAGAACCAGTCCATCGACGATTCCAACGCCGATCTTGCCCGCGACCTGCGCTTGCTGGTGCGGAGGCGTCTCGCGGATGGCGATACCGATCGACAGGTGCTCGATTACATCGTCTCACGTTATGGCGAATTCGTTCTGCTCAAGCCGCGCCTGAGCGAAAAGACCTATTTTCTTTGGGGAGCCCCCATTGTGCTGTTCATGGTGAGCGGTTTGGCTCTCGCCGTCTACGCGCGCCGTCGCGCCGGCAAGCCTACCGGCAAACCCTTGAGCGCCGATGAAGAAGCGCAATTGAAAGACATCCTTGGAAAGTGACGCGGCCGTCATCGTCCGTCATGTCATTGCAACGATTTCCTTACATTACGAATTTTTCATGGGGCGGACAGTTCGTTGTAAGGTGTCGTGCCCTATATCTCTACCATGACGAACCATAGCCGGTTCCGCCGGCGCAAATCTGACGAGAAAAGAGAAGGTAATTCGCCTATGTTCAGGAATATCAAGGACACCTTGTCCCGCAGCACTGCTTTGAAGGCTTCCGTCGTCGCCGGCCTCGCTGTCGCTGCCCTGGCTACGGGTGTCCCGGCCGCCATCAACGGCGCCTATGCCGATGCCGTCAATGTTCAGGCGCCGCAGGTCCCGAGCTTTGCCAACGTGGTGGATGCCGTATCGCCGGCCGTCGTCTCCGTTCGCGTCGAATCCCGCATCAACCCGGTTGCCGATGAAGATGATTCCTTTGGTCTCGGCCGCGGCTTCGACGATCTCCCTGACGATCACCCGCTGAAGAAGTTCTTCCGCCAGTTTGAACAGCAGCAGGGCCGCGGCCAGCAGCACGGCCAGAACCAGCAGAAGAACTCCGAAGACAAGGGCCGCCTGCGCCCGGTCGCTCAAGGGTCCGGCTTCTTCGTTTCGGAAGACGGCTACATCGTCACCAATAACCATGTCGTTTCCGATGGTGCCGCTTTCGTCGTCGTTCTCAATGACGGCACCGAGCTTGACGCCAAGCTCGTCGGTAAGGATTCACGCACCGATCTCGCCGTCCTGAAGGTCGACCCCAAGGGCAAGAAGTTCACCTATGTCGATTGGGCCGATGATTCCAAGGTCCGTGTCGGCGACTGGGTCGTTGCCGTCGGCAACCCCTTCGGCCTTGGCGGCACGGTTACCGCGGGTATCGTATCGGCTCGTGGCCGCGATATCCATTCCGGCCCCTATGACGATTACATCCAGATCGATGCGCCGGTGAACAAGGGCAATTCCGGTGGCCCGACCTTCAACCTGAACGGCCAGGTGGTTGGCATCAACACCGCCATCTTCTCGCAGTCGGGCGGCAGCGTCGGCATCGCCTTCGCAATTCCGGCAACAACCGCCAAGGACGTCGTTGCCGACCTGATCAAGACCGGCACGGTTTCGCGTGGCTGGCTCGGCGTGCAGATCCAGCCCGTCACCAAGGATATTGCCGAATCCCTCGGCCTTTCCGAAGCGAGCGGCGCTTTGGTTGTCTCCCCGCAGGATGGTTCGCCAGGCCAGAAGGCCGGAATCAAGAATGGCGACGTCGTGACCGCAGTCAATGGCGATCCGGTGAAGGACCCGCGCGATCTCGCCCGCCGTATCGGCAACATGCAGCCGGGCTCCAAGGTCGAGGTTTCGCTATGGCGTGGCGGCAAATCGCAGTCGGTCACGGTCGAGCTCGGCACGCTGCCCGCCGATCAGAACCAGGCCTCCAATGACGACACGCAGCAGGAGCAGCAGCCGCAGCAGCCTTCTTCCGAGAAGGCGCTGGCTGATCTCGGCCTCACCGTCGGCCCCTCCGACGATGGCAAGGGTGTCGCGATCACCGCCGTCGACCCGGATTCCGATGCTGCCGACAAGGGCGTGAAGGAAGGCGAGAAGATCACCTCGGTCAACAACCAGCAGGTTTCGAACGCCGGCGACATCGCTAAGGTCATCGAGCAGGCTAAGAAGGATGGCCGCACGCGCGCCCTGTTCCAGATTCAGTCCGGCGACGGCAGCCGCTTCGTTGCCCTGCCGATCAACGCCGGTTGATCCCTTCAGCCTATGAAATGCATCGGGAAGCCGCGCAGGCCACGGCTTGCGCGGCTTCCCTTTTTATAATGTGTCAGAGATGACTGGCTCCAAGGCAGGTGAAAGATGACAACCGCTGGCCAACATGCCGTGAACTCTTCCGATTCTGGTTGTGCCGAGGCAGCCTCGGCAGGTAATGTCGCTCACATGAAGATTCTGATTATCGAAGACGATCTCGAGGCCGCCGCCTATCTCACCAAGGCGTTTCGCGAGGCCGGCATCATCGCCGATCACGCAAGCGACGGCGAGAGCGGCCTGTTCATGGGCACCGAGAACACCTACGATGTCGCCATCATCGACCGCATGTTGCCGCGCCGCGACGGGCTATCCGTCATCAGCGAGCTGCGCCGCAAGGGCGTGCATACGCCGGTCTTGATCCTTTCCGCACTTGGCCAGGTCGACGATCGCGTCACGGGCTTGCGTGCCGGCGGCGACGATTATCTGCCGAAACCCTATGCTTTCAGCGAGTTGTTGGCGCGTGTTGAAGTGCTCGGCCGCCGCAAGGGCACGCCGGAGCAGGATGTCCTCTATCGCGTCGGTGATCTCGAACTCGATCGCCTCTCCCACGAGGTGCGCCGCGGCGGCAAGGAAATCCCGCTGCAGCCGCGTGAATTCCGCCTGCTGGAATATCTGATGAAGAATGCCGGCCAGGTCGTCACCCGCACGATGCTGCTCGAGAATGTCTGGGATTATCATTTCGATCCGCAGACGAACGTCATCGACGTCCACGTTTCGCGCCTCCGCTCCAAGATCGAGAAGGATTTCAGCCAGCCGCTGCTGAAGACGATCCGCGGCGCCGGCTACATGATCAAGGACGAGGGATGAGTCGCTTCCGCGTCCTCTTCAAGTCCACCGCAGTCCGCCTTTCCGCTCTCTATATCCTTCTCTTTGCGCTTTGCGCCGCGACACTGGTGTTCTACGTCACCGCCATGTCCGAACGGCTGCTGACGGGGCAGATTCGCGATGCTGTTCAACAGGAAGTCAATCAGGTCAAGCGCGCCTACGATATCGGCGGGCTGAACCTGCTTCTGCGCACGATGGAGCGGCGTGCGCGCCAGCCGGGCGCCAACCTCTATGTCATTGCCGGTCCCTCCGGCGATATTCTGGCCGGCAACGTCGCCTCCGTGCAGCCCGGCGTGCTCGGCGCGGCTGGCTGGACGGAGCTGCCCTTCATCTATGAGCGCTATACCGACGCCTCCAACGATCCTGAACGCCAGCATCTGGCGATCGCCAATATCTTCATTCTCGACAATGGCCTGCGCATCCTGATCGGCCGAGACCTTGGCGAGCCGGAGCGCTTCCGCGTGCTGGTGCGCCAGGCGCTGATGCTGGCGCTGGCGATCATGGGGCTCGGCGCATTGGTCATCTGGTTCGGCATCGGTCGCAATGCGCTGAAGCGCATCGACCGGATGACGGATGCCAGCCGCAAGATCATGGCGGGGGATCTTTCCCAGCGTCTGCCTGTCGGTGGTTCCGGAGACGAGTTCGACCGCATGTCGGCATCGCTGAATGCCATGCTCGGGCGCATCGAGAAGTTGAACGAGGGGTTGCGGCAGGTCTCCGACAATATTGCACACGACCTCAAGACCCCACTGACGCGCCTGCGCAACAAGGCGGCCGATGCGCTCGACAATGCCGACAGCGATGGCCGCCGCACGGCGCTAGAGGGTATCATCGGCGAATCCGATCAGCTGATCCGCACCTTCAATGCACTCCTGATGATCTCTCGCGTCGAGGCGGGATCGGTGGCCGCCGAAATGACCGGCGTCGATCTCTCGTCTATCGTCGCCGATACCGCCGAACTCTATGAGCCGGTCGCCGAGGAAGCGGGCTTGACGCTGACCTCCGATATCCAGCCTGATGTCGAGGTGCAGGGCAATCGCGAGCTGATCGGCCAGGCGCTCTTCAATCTCATCGACAATGCCCTCAAATATGCGACGGGCGGCAATGGCGAACAAGCGATAACCTTCAAGCTGGCGCGTACGAACGACGCTGTGACGCTTGCCGTCGCCGACCACGGAGCAGGCATTCCCGCCCATCAGCGCGCCGATGTCGTCAAGCGCTTCTTCCGCCTGGATGAAAGCCGCTCCAAGCCGGGAACGGGCCTTGGCCTTGCGCTGGTGGAGGCGGTCATGGAGCTGCATGGCGGACGGCTGGAGCTTTCCGATACCGATCCCGACAGTCCCGATGCCAAGGGATTAACGGTGACCATGATCTTCCCCATGCAGAAACAATAGGTTAATCCTGCAGTATCCGCTTGCTGTTGGGGAGAACTGCATGACGACGACGCAAAGCGATTTGCTCCGGGATGTCCCGTCTGGGCGGTTGCGGCCGCTGAACCAGACGGAGGCGAAGTCTGCGCTGGCCGATCTCAAGCAGATTGCCGGGGCTGAGCCCGTCGTCGCCGATCTGCTTGCCGGCGAGAGCGCTTTGCGGGATTTCAACATCGCCGCATTGGCCTTGTCGCCTCACTTGCGCGAAATAGCCAATCTCGAACCGTCGCTGCTTGTCGCCGCGATCGAGAAGCCACTGTCGCCGCAGATAGAAGCTCTGGTCGAGGAGGCGCGGCGAGCCTGGCTGCCGGCGGAAGGCGAGGGTGCGTCGCCTTCGGAATCCGAAGTAATGAGCCGCTTGCGCATCGCCAAGCGCCGCGCCGCCTTTCTGGTCGCGCTTGCCGACCTCGCGCGCATCTACGACGGCAAGGTGACCACCCGCTGGCTGAGCAGGCTCGCGGAGGCGTCCATTTCTGCGGCCATCGATCATCTGCTGCTGTCGGCGCACGAGACCGGCAAGATCGTGCTTCCCGATCCAACTGCCCCGAGCTGGAAATCCGGCCTGATCGTGCTCGGCATGGGCAAGCTCGGCGCCGAGGAGCTGAACTATTCGTCGGATATCGATCTGGTCGTCTTCTTCGATGAGATCGCCGGCGTCGTTCCCGATCCCGACGACGCCATCGATATTTTTCCGAGGCTGATGCGGCGGTTGGTTCGCATCCTGCAGGAACGCACGGCGGATGGTTACGTTTTCCGCACCGATCTGCGTCTGCGCCCCGATCCTGGCTCGACGCCGCTTGCGATTCCGGTGGATGCGGCGATGATTTATTACGAAGGCAGGGGACAGAACTGGGAGCGCGCCGCCTTCATCAAGGCGCGGCCTGTCGGTGGCGATATCACTGCCGGCCAGGCTTTCATCCGCGATCTCGTACCCTTCGTCTTCCGCAAATATCTTGATTATGCCGCGATATCAGACATTCATTCGATCAAGCGGCAGATCCATGTGCATAAGGGGCATGGCGCGATCGCGGTCAAGGGCCACAACGTCAAGCTCGGCCGCGGTGGCATCCGCGAGATCGAGTTCTTCGTGCAGACGCAGCAGTTGATTGCCGGCGGGCGCATGCCGGCATTGCGTTGCCAGTCGACGGAGCAAACGCTCTCCGAACTGACCGAGGCGAAATGGATCGACGGGGAGACTCGCGATGAACTGACATCAGCCTATTGGTTCCTGCGCGATGTCGAGCACCGTATCCAGATGGTGAGAGACGAGCAGACGCATCTGTTGCCGGAAACGGATGCCGAACTCCGACGCATCGCGTTCATGATGGGCTTTGCCGACGCATCGGCCTTCTCCGAAGCGCTGGTGACGACATTGAAGACCGTCGAACGGCGGTATGCGCGGTTGTTCGAGCAGGAAACCAAGCTGTCGTCGGAAACGGGCAATCTGGTCTTTACCGGCCAGGGCGACGATCCAGATACGCTCGAGACGCTGCGCCGCCTCGGCTTCGAAAGGCCATCCGACATCGCCAATGTCATCCGCACCTGGCATTACGGCCGATACCGCGCCACGCAATCCGTCGAGGCGCGCGAGCGGCTGACAGAGCTGACGCCGGAGCTGCTGCGCGTCTTCGGCGAAAGCAAGCGTGCGGACAAGGCCCTGTTGCGCTTCGACAGTTTCATTTCCGGCTTGCCGGCGGGCATTCAGCTCTTCTCGCTGCTCGGCACCAACCCGGCACTGCTCTCGCTCATCGTCAACATCATGTCCTCGGCGCCGCGTCTTGCCGAGATCATTGCGGCCAAGCCGCATGTCTTCGACGGCATGCTGGACCCAAGGCTCATGGCCGAACTGCCGACGCGCGATTATCTGGCCGAACGCCTCAGAAGCTTCCTGGCCCCGGCAAGGCACTATGAGGAAACACTCGACCTGCTGCGCATCTTCGCCTCCGAACAACGCTTCCTGATCGGCATTCGGTTGCTGACCGGTGCGATCGGAGGGAACATGGCGGCTCGCGCCTTTACCTTCCTTGCCGATCTGATCGTTGAAGCGGCGCTGGATGCCGTCATGAAGGAAATCCGTTCAGCCCATGGCGAATATCCCGGCGGCCGCGTTGCCGTCGTCGGAATGGGTAAGCTCGGCAGTTTCGAGCTCTCGGCCGGTTCCGACATCGATATCATTCTGCTCTATGACTACGATGAAACGGCGGCTGAATCCTCCGGCCCCAAGCCACTGGACGCCATGCGTTATTTCACGCGCATCACCCAGCGCCTGATCGCCGCCCTTTCGGCGCCGACGGCCGAGGGCGTGCTCTACGAGGTCGACATGCGCCTGCGGCCTTCAGGCAACAAAGGCCCGGTCGCCACGCGCGTCAACTCGTTCGAGAAGTACCAGCGCGAGGAAGCCTGGACGTGGGAGCACATGGCGCTTTCGCGGGCGCGGTTGATCTGCGGCGACGAGGAATTGGTGAACGACGCGGAGCGCGTCATCGGCGAGGTTCTCTCGACAAAGAGAGATGTCGCCAAGATCGCCAGGGATGTTCGCGAGATGCGCCTCCTGATCGAACAGGAAAAACCGCCGGAGAGTATTTGGGATCTGAAGCTGATCCCCGGTGGGCTGATCGATATCGAATTCATCGCACAGTATCTGCGGTTGATCGCGCCGGCCCGCGGCGTCGGTATCGACGCAAACGGCCTCAGCACGGCCGAAACGTTGAAGTTGCTCGGCGGCAGCCTGGTGGATCGCAATGATCTGGATATTTGCCTTGAGGCTCTGCAACTCTACACGGAAGTGTCGCAGCTGATCCGCCTTTGTATCGACGGTACGTTCGATCCGAAAAATACACCTTCCGGCCTGATCGAACTGGTCTGCCGTGCCGGCGACTGCCCGGATATCCGCACGCTGGAGGCGGAACTGAAGCGGTTGTCGAAGGCAGTGCGGAAGATATTCCAGGGGACGGTTGGAAGCTAAAGCACGTCGCGCAAAAGTGCGCAGCGGTTTTGCGATAACGACATGCGCAAAATCAAGGGCCTAAAGCGCCAGAAGCGAATCTGAAAGGTCGCGACGCGCTTTAGCGCTGATCCGGGATGCGGATCGCAATGACCGTGCCCACGCCTTCGCGCGAGCGGATGCGCATGCGGCCATGATGCAGTGCCGTCAGCGATCTTGAAATGGCGAGCCCGAGTCCGGAGCCGCCTTTGCTCTTCGCATATTGGCTCTGCACCTGTTCGAAGGGCTGGCCGATCTTGCTGAGCGCCGATTTCGGAATGCCGATGCCCGTATCGGCGATCACAAGCATCACCGCATTCTCGACCCTGCGGGTGCGAACCGCGATGCGGCCGCCGTCATTGGTGAACTTCACGGCGTTGGAAAGCAGGTTCAGCACGATCTGCTTCATCGCCCGCCGGTCGGCATTGAGCTTGATGTCGGCGGAAATGGTCTGCTCGACGAGAATGTTCTTCTGAGCGGCCGGAATGCGGGTGAAGCGCAGGCATTCCTCGATGAGCGGCGCAAGATTGATCCGCTCACAGGAAAGCTTCATATGCCCTGCTTCGATCTTCGACATGTCGAGAATGTCGTTGATGACATTCAGCAGATGCTTGCCGCTGTCGTGAATGTCCTTGGCATATTCGTTGTAGCGGGCGGAGCCAAGCGGGCCGAACATCTGGTCCTGCAGGATCTCCGAAAAGCCGAGAATGGCGTTGAGCGGCGTACGTAGCTCGTGCGACATGTTGGCGAGGAATTCCGATTTTGCCTTGTTGGCGGCTTCGGCGCGCTCCTTCTCCGCAAGGTAGTTGGTGTTGGCGGTCGAAAGCTCCGCCTTCTGCTTCTCCAGGATCTGCCGCGATGCGGAGAGATCGTTGATGGTCGCCATCAGCCGGCGTTCGGACTCGCGAAGACGCTCCTGATTGCGCTTCAGCTGCGTGATGTCGGTGCCGACGGAAACGAGGCCGCCGTCACGGGTGCGGCGCTCGTTGATCTGCAGCCAGCGCTCGTCGGCGAGCTGCACTTCCGTCGTCTGCGAATGGTTGGAACGGCCGGGGTCGACGATACGGCGCTCGATGACCGGACGGGCTGCCGCCGCATTGACGACGGCGCGCTCGGTGCCGGGCACGAGCACATTGTCCGGCAGGCCGTAAGCCTGCTGGTAGTGAGCATTGCACATGACAAGGCGGTCGTTCTTGTCCCACAGCACGAAAGCCTCGGAGGTGCATTCGATGGCATCGGCCAGTCTCTGATCGGCCTCGGCATAGCGTTGTGCCAATCGGTGCTGCTCGCTCACGTCCATGGCAATGCCGATCATGTGCACGCGGCCGGAGTTGGCGCGGATGACCTGGGCGCGGGCCCGCATCCACACATAGTGCCCCTTGGCATGGCGGATGCGCAGGATCTGGTCGACCTGGCCGGCATTGCCGCGGGTGACGGTGCGGGCAAGCATATGCAGGCTGTTATCATCCGGGTGCATCAGCCGCGCCGCATCGGTAAAGGCGAGCGGCTTGTCGGCAGCCGGCAGCCCGAGCATGTCGTACATCGAGCGCGACCAGAAGAACTTGCGGCTGGTGAAGTCGAAATCCCAGAGGCCGCAGCGGCCGCGCGACAGCGCGGTTTCGACCCGCAGATTGGATTCGAGGAAGATTTCGTCCGCATCCCGGGCCCGTCTCACCTGGGTATAATAGGCATATAGAATGACGAGCAAAATGGAGGAGATGCCGGCAAAGAGCGTGACGTTGAGCGTCAGTTCGTCACGCCAGAGCTTGTCGATCTGATCCATCGATGCGGCCGAGAGAATGAAATCGCCCTTGTCGCCGATGAGGGAAATCGCCGCGTAATAGGGCTCGCCGCCGATCATGGTCTCGATCACGCCGGCATGATCGCCGAAACTGCGGATGGCAGACACTTCGGGAAAGAAGTCGGAGACCAGCATGCCGATATAGCCCGATCCGGCTGCGGATGAGCCGAACACCCGGCCGCTCGACTGCACGAGCAGCACGAAGGCGCCGGTGTCCAATCGATCCTGCGGAAGGTAGGAGGCCAGTTTCCGTTCCGCGTTACCCCGGTCGCCGGCCTGGAACAGGGTGGCATCGTTCGAGAACGCGGCGGATGCGGCGGCGATCGAGAGCGAGGTCGTGCGGCGCGCCGAAGCCGCCATCCGGCTATGTTCCGTCATCATGCCGAAGAAATGCGAGGCGGCAACGACCATCAGGAAGGAAACGATGAGGACCGGAATGATGCGCTTGAGAATATGTTCCGTCTGCGGAAAACGACTGGAAATCGTCTCAACCCGCACTCCGGTTCGATCGGTAACGCCGCTATGCCAGGATTTCAGACCGTCGAAATTAACACGCAGCCGTCCATCGGCCGCGGTTGCCCGCCGCACGTCCACCATCGCTTTAGCCTTGTCCCTCGTGTGATTCGCTGCGCCGCTCGCCCGAATCTGCCTTAATGAATCACTCGCGATTCGGCTTGTCCAGAGGGTGAGGTAAAACTTTCTTAACCATCTGCGATTTCAGCATATTTAACACACGCACTGGTAAGTTGTGCGTGCTCTGGACTCGTTGAAGCTGAAAAGACCGATGCAAATCAGCTTCCAAAATCAGTGGCGTGAACGCCTGAAATCATTCCTTGAGGATGCGATCCACGATGTCGCGCACATCGGTCGAAAGATTGTTCGAGCGTTCGATCCGCATCAGTGCCTCGCGGGCACGGTCGGCGCGCACCGGTTCCAGCAGGCGCCAGGAGCGCATCGAGGTCAGGATGCGGGCGGCAAGCTGCGGATTGCGCTGATCGATCTCCAGGATCTCGTCGGCCAGGAAATTGTATCCGGCGCCGTCGGCCCGGCCGAAACCTGTCGGATTTGCGAAGGCGAACGTGCCGACAAGCGCGCGTACGCGGTTCGGATTGGCGCGCTTGAACAGCGGCGTCTCCATGAGCAGCCGGATGCGCTCCAGCGCGCCAGCGCCGGGAATAGCGGCCTGAATGGCGAGCCACTTGTCGATGACGAGCGCGTTGTCGGCGAAGCGGTCGCGGAAATGCGCAAGTGCTGCCGCTGTCTCAGCCGAATCCGGGAAGTGGTGCGCCAGTATGGTCAACGCGGCGCTGAGATCGGTCATGTTGTTCGCAGCATCGTAGGCGGCTTTCGCTCTCGCCGGTGTCCCGTCCAGCTGCGACAGATAGCTCAATGCCGCGTTGCGCAATGCTCGACGGCCGGCGCTTGCAGCGTCCGGGGTGAAGGGGCCTGAAGTCTGCATGCCGTCATACAGGGCTGCGAAGACATCCTTTCCGGCCTCAGCAACCCGCTTGATGATCGTCTGCCGCGCGGCGCGAATGGCATCGGGATCGTTGTTGCCACCAAGCTCGCGGGCGATATCGGCCTCGCTTGGCAGGGCGAGCGCCTGGGCGCGGAAGGCCGGCTCCAGGCTCTCATCGGCGGCAGCTGCGAGTAGCGCGTCGGTAAAGGCCGGATCACAGCTGATATCGAAGCCTTGTCGCGCGTCGCGCGCCGCCTGCAAGAGGTTGGGCAGGCCGAGGTCTATGAGCGCCTGCCAGCGGGCAAAATGATCGGTCTCATAGCGCGCGATCAATGCGAGATCGCGGGCGCTCTGGCTGAACTGCAGATTGATCGGCGTCGAGAAGCTTCGATTGAGCGAGAGAACCGGCCGCGAGGGGATGCCGTGGAACGTCACCGTCTGCGTCTGCTCCGTCACATGCAGCACGTCGTCGGTAAGCTCCGCCCCGGTAACGGAGGCAGGCGCGATCACGGCGCCGTCTTCGGCAAGCAAGCCCATGCGCAGCGGAATATGCATCGGTTTCTTGGCGATCTGCCCCGGCGTTGCCGGCACCATCTGCTCAAGCGACAGGCTAAATGTCTTGGCGTCGGCATCGTAGGCGCCGGAAGCCGTCACGAGCGGCGTGCCGGCCTGATGATACCAAAGCGAAAACTGCGTGAGATCGCGGCCGCTGACATCTTCGAAGCATTTGACGAAATCTTCGATCGTCACGGCTTGTCCGTCATGCCGATCGAAATAGAGGTCCATGCCCTTCTTGAACAGATCGCGGCCGAGTAGCGTCGCGATCATACGCGTGACTTCGCTGCCCTTCTCGTAGACAGTCGTCGTATAGAAGTTGTTGATTTCACGGTATGTCGTCGGGCGAACCGGATGGGCGAGCGGACCGCCGTCCTCCGGAAACTGTTCCGATTTCAGGTGCCGGACCTCGGCGATGCGCTTGACGGGACGCGAGCGCTGGTCGGCGGAAAACTCGTGATCGCGATAGACCGTCAGGCCTTCCTTGAGGCAGAGCTGGAACCAATCGCGGCAGGTGATGCGATTGCCTGTCCAGTTGTGGAAATATTCGTGCGCGATAATGGCTTCGATATTGGCGTAGTCGGCATCGGTCGCAGTTTCGGGATCGGCCAGAACGTACTTGTCGTTGAAGACGTTGAGGCCCTTGTTCTCCATCGCCCCCATATTGAAGTCCGACACGGCGACGATCATGAAGATGTCGAGATCATATTCGCGGCCGAACCGCTCTTCATCCCATTTCATCGAGCGCTTCAGCGCATCCATGGCATAGGCGGCACGCGGCTCCTTGCCGTGCTCGACATAGATCTTCAGTGCGACCTCGCGGCCGGATAGGGTGGTGAACGTGTCTTCGACGACACCCAGATCGCCGGCGACGAGCGCGAAGAGATAGCTCGGCTTCGGATGCGGATCGAACCAGGCGGCAAAATGCTTGCCTTCGCCATAGCCGGCGCCACCGAGGAAATTGCCGTTCGACAGCAGCAGCGGGTTGGCATCCCTGTCGGCGATGATGTTGACCGTATAGGGCGCGAGAACGTCAGGCCGGTCAGGGAAATAGGTGATGCGTCGGAAGCCTTCGGCCTCGCATTGCGTGCAGTAGACGCCGCCGGTGCGATAGAGGCCCATCAGCTGCGTGTTGGCTTCGGGATTGATGACGGTCGTGATCGTCAGCTCGAAAGGCGCGCTTTCCGGCAGATCGCGAACCGTGAGGCTCTCGGGCGTGACGTCATATTGCGCAGTGGGCAGCTCGGCCTGGTCGAGCAGCAGCCCGGACAGCACCAGCTCGTCGCCATCGAGCACGAGCGGCGCCTTGGGGTCGATGCCTTCTCGGCGATGAAAGATAAGCCGCGCTTCCACCTTGGTCTCGGTGGGATGCAGGTCGAACGTGAGGTCCACGCGTTCCAGAACGAAGTCGGTGGGGCGATAATCTGCCAGATTGACGATCTGGCCGGTGTCTGTTCGCATGGTCTATCCTGATCAGGCTTATGCTATGGCGGGCACGGTCCGAAGCCCTCCTCCGGACTGAAAGTGGCGGCATCATTACATCGAAATCTGAACCAAAGTTAAAGTCATGTCGTGATATCGACATGTTTTGTTATGGCACAATAAGTATTCGCTTGGCGAGCCGTTCTCGTTTCAGGTTGAACGCAAATCCGGAATGATTATTCGACTGGAAAACGGCAAATCTCCGCCTGCATTTGCAGACTGAAAGTACAATTGCTACCATAACGTTCAGCCAGATGATCATGACTGCACTACCTTCGAATGCAGGCTGTTCGAGTAAGGAAACGATAAATTAGAGTAAATTATTTGTTTAACCTCTTGCGATAAAACGGCATCTGCATAACTATAGCATGCTATTAGATATCGGAATTATGATCGATTCCGCTGAATTCGTTCACAAAAATGAAACATCCTCTTTCTGTCGCTTTATTGCAAAGGGCACCCCAAGGAGGCCCGATTGAGTTTCCCCATCGAGCAGCTTGCTCGTCATCCCAAATTCGTAGCGTCCCTGCGATTTCTCTCCGAGGCGCTGCGTAACCGTTATGATAGCGGGCCAAGGGTTGCGCGCATGCTTGCCTCGCATCAGCGCTGGCTTCTGAGCCAGTCGGCCTATGCGCTTCATCTTGAACATGATCCCACGGTTCCAGGCACGGGGCTAACCGTTGTCGCGCTACGTGACCTGATCACGCATTACCGCGTCGCCAGCCGCAATACGGTCCTGAGTTTCATTGAGGAGTTGTTGACCTATCGCTTTCTGGAGCTGGCTCCAGGGCCGGCTCGCCGTCCGCGCCGTTATGTGCCGACCGAAACCACCTACTCGGCGATGTTTGGTTGGTATCTCGCCAATCTGGCAGCGCTCGATCTGCTTGATGACGGCGATCGTGCGGCCGCGCTGGCCGCCGCGCCGATGCTGCTGGATCTGGCGCAGCCACGCATGGCCCGCAATTGCCTGGCGACGGACCTTTGGCGCGAGCCGCCGGAAAGTGTCGCCTTGTTCCTTTGGACGGAATCCGGCGGGCTGGTCGTCGATCATATCATGTCGAAGCTGGATCTCAGTGGAGGCGTGGGCGATCGGATCGATATCGGTCGTATCGATGCGCGCGCTTTGGCGACGCATTTCATGATATCGCGAACCCATTTGCAGCGTCTGCTGCGCAAGTCCGCTGATCGCGGCGATATAGGCTGGCATGACGAGGTCAAGAAAACGCGTATGTGGATATCGCGCAATTTTCTGGATCAGTATTGCGGATGGCAGGCCGTCAAGCTGGCAGCGGTCGACGAGGCTTTCGCCTGGGCGCGATCCGTCTGAGGCGGGTCGCAATCCTGCGAATTGGCTTACCGCGCTCCAGATTACAGCTTTTTCGAAAGTCGCCATCGCAGGCGCGCCGTAGTGTTTGGGCGACCTGATTGGCCTCAGTTCAATTCACGCGGCTGTTTGTTTGGAGAGGGGCGGGCAGGGCTTGCCGGTTCGGCTCTCGCTGAGCCGATGATGGGCAGCGCAATTCTGCCCGTGAGATCTCAAAGGGGAATGCTGGCTGCTGCGATCCGTGCGTCGCTTGTGTCGCGGCAATCGCCCTTGCGAAAGTTGCGCGCACGCTCAAATTCTTCGGCGGCCCGTACCGCGGAGCCGATGTGTCCGACGGAATCGAACAGGGTGATGAATGAACGCAAACCCGAAGACATGATGTAATTCCTGATAATCAAACGTTACACTGGACTGCCGCGCTATTCGCGCCTGTCGGTCAGCAGGCGCGGAAATCGGCGAAAATGGCCGTCGGGCGGCTGATGCGTGCCGAGACGCCGGTGCCTCTCGCGGTCATCTGCTCGTTGGCAGCGATGCCGAGGTTGCGGTGTCCGCTTGTGGCGCGCACGGGTTCGAGCGCGCGGCGCAGGGTGTCAAACCCGCAATGTATAGGACGAAAACGTGCAGTCATGGCCTTGGTTCCTTTCGAAATTCCTCCCAAGACACCATATATATTGCGGTGCAGCATCGATTCCGCAATGCACAACAAAGGAACACTGCCATGCGTAAAACGCATGACTATTGTCATTTTTCGTTAGTACTCGTGAGAATCAGCCTAATATTTCGGCGGCGATATAATTCTTGAAGGCAAGAAGATCGCTCCAGGCCAGGCGCTTATTGATAGGCGCGGTCAGCAATTCCTGCGGGTGCAGGCTGGCTATGGCCGGCACGGTTCGGCCGAGAATGCTGATTTCGCGCCACTGTCCGCGCAATCCATGGATGGTTTCGCCACCACCGAAGAAGTGCCGGGCGGTGAAGTTGCCGAGCAGCAGCACCGCTTTCGGTTCGGCAAGCGCGATCTGCCGTTCTATGAACGGACGGCATATCTCGATTTCGGGCGGTGAAGGGGCGCGATTGCCCGGCGGCCGCCACGGAATGACATTGGTGAGCAGGATCGCATCGCGCTGCAGACCGATGGCGGTCAGCATCCTGTCGAGCAACTGTCCCGCGCGGCCGGCAAACGGCGCGCCCTCGCGGTCGTCGTCGGCGCTCGGCATCGGCCCGATCACCATGATCCGGCCTTCCGGCGTGCCGCTGGCAAAGATCGTCGAACGGGCGCTGTTCTTGAGATTGCAGCCATTGAAGGCTTCGATCGCAGTCTTCAGCTCGGCGAGCGAACGCGCACTTTCGGCCGCGAATCGGGCCTGTTCCACGACTTGCTCGTCCGGAATGGCGGGCGTGGCACGCGGCGGCGGTGCAGCGGGTGGAGCGGCTGGCTTTGCGGCCTGGCGACGCTCGGGCTGCACTCTCGTCGTGGAGACAGGTGCTTCAGGCCGTGGCTGCACAGCCCGCGCGCCCTGTCTTGCCGCACGCATCGCCTCGAATTCCGCAAAGCGATCCACCGGCTGATCTTCCAGCAGCCAATCGACGCCAGCATCCGCATGGAAATGCAGAAGAGCGGCAAGTTCGGCCGGTGTGAGGTCGCTGGCGGAAATCATGGACGAAGTCTAGCGAAAGCGGCGCGGGAACGAAAGGGCAGGGTGGCCTGCTATCTCAAGCCGTCCACTGGGCGATATCCTCGCGCTCGCCGATCAGCGCAAGGCCGTGGGCGATCGACAGCAGCTCGCCGCCCGTCTCGATCCGGTCCTGGCCGAATCGCTCCGTGAAGATGCGCCGCACCGCCGGCACGAAGGAGGTGCCGCCCGTCAGGAACACCTTGTCGATCGTATCAGCCGCTGTGTTCGTGGTCGTCAGCACATCATCGAGCGCGCCTTCGATGCGGGCGAGATCATCGGCGATCCAGCTTTCGAAATCGGCGCGGCGGACCTGCTTGCGACCAGCCTTGCCGAGCGGCGGGAAGTTGAATTCCGCCTCTTCCTGGCTCGAAAGTGCCATCTTGGTTGCCGACACGGCCTGATAGAGCGGATAGCCTTCGTCGTGCTCCACGAGTTCGATGAAGGTCTCCAGCTTCTCGGGCTCCAGGCTGCTGCGCACCAGGGTCTTCAGGTCGGCATATTCGCGCGAGGTCTTGAAGATCGACAGCTGGTTCCAGCGGCCGAAATTGGCGTAATAGGAGGTCGGCACTTCCAAGAGCTTGTCGAAGCTCTTGAAGAAGCTGCCCTTGCCGATTGCCGGCGAGACGATGTTGTCGATCATCCGGAAATCGAAATGGTCGCCGGCAATGCCGACGCCGGAGTGGCCGATCGGGGTCGCCGTCAGCTTGCCGCCATGGGTTTCGAAGCGGATCAGCGAATAGTCGGTCGTGCCGCCGCCGAAGTCCGCGACCAGCACGGTCGCGTCCTTCTTCAGATGCTGGGCGAAATAGAAGGCGGCCGCCACGGGTTCGTAGACATAATGGATTTCCGGAAAGCCGAATCTGGTGAGAGCGGCATTGTAGCGCTCCGTCGCAAGGGCCGGGTTCGGATTGGCGCCGGCAAAATGCACCGGTCGTCCGGTGACGATGCGCGAGACGTTTTCCGGCCAGCCTTCGCCGGCATAGGCCCGCAGGCGGCGCACGAAGATCTCCATCAGATCCTCGAAAGTATGACGCTTGGCGAAGACCAGCGTGCCCTGAAAGAGCGCGCTCGCCGCGAAGGTCTTGATCGACTGCAGGAAACGACAGTCGCCCGGATTGTCGATGAATTGCCGGATGGCCGCGTGCCCGGCCTCGACCTTGAGCGCGGTCGCGCCCAATCCCGGGTCCTTCATGAAGGAGAGCGCGGTGCGCATGCTGTCTGCCGTGCCGGCAGCACTGTTGAAGGCGACCGATTGTGTCGCGGGTCCGTCAGCCATCGCCAGGACCGTATTCGTCGTGCCGAAGTCGAAACCAAGCGCCCGAGCCATGCCCGCACTCCTTTTCGTCAAAATTGTCTGGATTGGGCCAAGCCCCTGTGAGGCGCCCCTGTGAGGCGCATGACGCGCCCTGTCGTAAAGAGGGCGCGTCATGACATGGCTGAGCGTCAAGTTCAAGACGGGAAGATGCTTTTATTTTCGCCTGTCGTGGCGTTCGTCGGCAGCGCTTCTGCGACCGGTTGCCTCGCAAACGAAACGGGCGCCCTTGGGCGCCCGTTGGGGTCATTCGGCGGCGATGGCCGCTGGTGGGTCCTTGTGATGCGGGTCGGTGTCCTTGCGCTTGCCGAGACGGCCGAGGAAGTCGCTCAGGCGGTTCATCTCAAGGAAGATGACCGGCGTGATGAACAAAGTCAGAAGCTGTGAGACCAGCAGACCGCCGACAACAGCGACGCCGAGCGGCTGACGCAGCTCAGAGCTCGCACCGCCGCCAACAGCGATCGGCAGAGCGCCGAGCAGGGCGCAGAAGGTCGTCATCATGATCGGGCGGAAACGACGCACGCAGGCTTCGTGGATCGCTTCCGCCGGCGATATGCCAGTACTCGAGCGCAGCGTTTCCAGCGCCACGTCGATCATCATGATCGCGTTTTTCTTGACGATACCGATCAGCATCAGCAAGCCGATGAGCGCGATGATCGACAGGTCGAAGCCTAAGAGCTTCAGGGCAAGCAGGGCGCCGAGAGCGGCAGCCGGCAGGCCGGAAAGAATGGTCAGCGGGTGGATGAAGCTTTCGTAGAGAACGCCGAGAACCATGTAGATCGTCAGCACCGCAGCGAGGATCAGGTAGGGTGTGCTGCCCTGCGACTGCTGGAAGATCTGCGCCGTACCGCCGTAGGACGTGAAGATGTCCGCCGGCATGTCAATGTCCTTCTTGATCTGTTCGATCTGTGCCGTGGCGTCGCCAAGCGCTTCGCCGGCCGGCAGGTTGAAGGATACCGTGGTCGAGACGAGCTGGCCGGTCTGGTTGATGGTCACCGGACCGGTGTTGCGCTCGATGTGCGCGAAGGCCGATAACGGAACCTGCTGGCCGCTCGAAGATGTCACATGGATGCGCGACAGTTTCTGGTCGTCCCAAGGCTGGTTCGCGTCATATTCGATGATCACGTCATAGCTGTCGCCGGTCGACTGGATCTGTGCGGCGGCGTAGTCGCTGAAGGCCTCTTCAAGCGTGGTGCGCAGCAGATTGTTGTTGATGCCGTAGGCGGCAGCCTTCTCCGTATCGACCACGATATTGGCCTGCAATGCGTTATATTGCGCGTCGGTGGTCACGTCGGTGAAACGTGGATCCTTGCGCATCTCTTGCAGCATCTTGTTGGCCCACTGGTTCGTCAGATCGGCGCTGAGTGCCTGGATGACGAGCTGATACTGGCTGGCCGTCTGGCGTCCGCCGAAACGAAGGCTTTGCTGTGGGTTGATGAAGACCTGAATGCCTGGGATCTTGGCCACGGCGGCACGCATTTCGCGCAAGGTCTGGTCGAGCGGCGGACGATCCTTCTTATCCTTCAGCTGAGCGTAGATTGTACCGTTGTTGAGTGTCTGGCGAGCGCTGGCGCCGACAACCGACATCACGTGCTCTACGGCAGGGTTCGCCTTGATCGCGTCAGCCGCCTGGTTCTGTAGATCACGCATCGCCGGATAAGAAATATCCTGGCGGGCGCGCGTCGAAATCTGCAGCCGACCGATATCTTCCTGCGGGAAGAAGCTGGCCGGCAGCGTCAAGAAGAGGTAGGCCGAGAGCGCGACCGAAGCAAGGAAGCTTCCAAGCACGATGTAGCGATGGCGAATACACCATTCCACGCCCTTGCCGTAATTGACCTCGGTCCAGTTGAAGCCCTTGTTGAAGAGGCGTACCGGCAGGGGAGGATGGCTGTGGGCGTTGGAGAGACGTGAGCCGAGCATCGGCGTGACAGTCAGCGAGACCACGGCGGACGAAACGATGGCGATGGCCACGACCATGCCGAATTCGTTGAAGATGCGGCCGACGACGCCACCCATCAGCAAGATAGGGATGAACACGGCGATCAGCGAAATAGACATGGAGATAATCGTATAGCTGACTTCGCCCGCGCCTTTGATGGCCGCCTGCAGCGCAGGCATGCCTTCTTCCATGTGTCGCAGGATGTTCTCCAGCATGACGATGGCGTCGTCCACCACGAGACCCACCGCGATCGTCAATCCGAGCAGTGAGATGTTATCGACGCTGTAGCCGAGCACATACATCATGCCGAAAGTTGATATCAGCGAAAGAGGCACGGCGAGGCCGGGAATAATCGTTGCCGTCACGTGGCCCGTGAACAGGTAAATGACGAGAACGACCAGGCCGATGGTCAGCAGCAAGGTAAACTTGACGTCCGAGATGGCCTCGCGGATCGGCTGGGCCGAGTCGTTCATAACGGTCATTTTAACGGAAGCCGGCATTTCGGCCTGCAGCTTCGGCAGTGTCTTGTTGACGGCATCGACGACGTCGACGGTATTGGCATCGGGCTGGCGTTGAATAGCCAGAATGATCGCCCGCTGGCCATCATACCAGCTGCCGATATTCTGGTTTTCCACGCTGTCCTGCACGTCTGCGACGTCGCCGAGGTGAATTGGCTTGCCGTTGGGATTGGCAATCACAAGTGTGCGAAACTCGTCGGCATTGACGCGCTGCGTATCCGCATTGATCGTCATGCTCTGCGCCGAGTCTTGCAACGTGCCGACCGGGACCTGGTTGTTGGCGTTGACCACGGCTGTGTTGACCGTGTCGATACCGATGCCGCGATCCAGAAGCTTGTTGGGATCGACGTCGATACGTACCGCGTAGGTCTGTGCCCCGTTTACGGTCACTTCGGCGACACCAGGCAACGTCGAGATCGATGGAGAGATGATGTTCTCGGCGATATCGTCGAGCTTGCTGCGCTGCAAGGTGTCGCTTTGTACGGCGATCAGCATGACAGGCGCGTCGGCCGGATTGGTCTTCCTGTAGCTTGGCGGGGTGGTCAGGTTGTTGGGAAGTTTTCTTTGCGCGGTCGAAATCGCCGCCTGCACGTCACCGGCGGCGGCGTCGATGTTGCGGTCGAGATTGAACTGCAGCACGATGCTGGTATTACCAAGCGAGTTTGTCGAAGAAATTTCGCTGATGCCGGGGATCGTCTCGAACTGCTTTATCAGCGGCGTGGCGACTGACGTCGCCATTGTCTGTGGTGAGGCGCCCGTCAGCTGGGCCGAGACGTTGATCGTCGGGAAATCCACCTGCGGCACAGCCGCGACGGGGATGAGCTGATAGCCGGCGAGACCGGCAAGCACCACGCCGATCGCAAGAAGCGTGGTCGCGACCGGACGCTGAATACAGAAGGTCGGGATCATTGTTGCGCTCCAACTGCGATGGTTTCGGTCTTTCCATCATCGGCCGAAGCGACCTTCTCGTTTGGATTGTCGCTGAACTGTTCCTTGACTTCGGTGCCGTTGTTCAGTTGCGACTGGCCTTCGACAACGACATGATCGCCGACCGAAAGGCCCGTGGCAACGGCCGTGCGACCGCCATTGGCGCGAGCAATCGTCACCGGCGTGATCTTGACCTTGTTGTCCTTCACCACAAAGGCGATGTAGCCATCAGGCCCCGGGCTGACGGCAACGGTCGGCACGACGATAAGCTGCTCGTTGTCGGCAAAGTGAACCATGACATTCGTGGAGCGTCCCGGCCACAAGGCGCCGTTGGCATTCTCGAAGGTTGCCTTCACGGCGATCGTTCCGGAAGCCTGGTCGACTGTGTTGTCATAGAAGGTGATCGTTCCGGTGCGAGGCTTGCCCTGTGCGGAACGAGGAACGGTTGTGACCTGGACAGGACCCGCGGCCAACTGCTCCTGCAGTTCGCGCAGGTTGTTTTCCTGCAAGGTGAACTTGATGTATGCCGGATTATATTTGGCAATCGTGACAATTGACGTGCCGGCGCTGACATAAGCGCCCAGGCTCAATTGAACATCGCCAAGCCGGCCATCATAGGGTGCCCGTATGTCGGTGTTTCCGAGCAGAACCTGATCGGAGGCAAGCTGTGCCTGGTCCGCGCTGAGTGTGGCGATAGCGGCGTCGCGGGTCGCGCGTGCTTCATCGGCAGTCGCCTGGGTGCCGGCGCTGCTCGTGAGCAGGCTGTTGGCGCGGGTCAGCGCGGTCTCCGCTTGGGCGAGATTTGCCTGGTCTTTGGTAAGGTTTGCCTGGTCCTTGTTGACTGCAGCCTGTGCCGTACGCGGATCGAGCTTTGCGATCAGGTCGCCGGCTTTGACCGTCGCGCCATCTTTCACCGCAATCTGCGTGATCAGCCCGGCTTCCTGCGCGGCGATCGTCGTTGAATCGATCGGCACGACCCAGCCGGTCGCGGGGACATCCATGGGAAGCGCAGTTTTGACGGCGGCAACCGTCTTTACGGCGATTGGGCCTGCCTGACGCTTGTTGCCGGCCTGCGCCGCCTTGCCAGCGTCTTTGGTTTCTGCAGAGGCTTGATCGACAAATGTGGAAAGGAAAGGAATACGGTCGCGATAGCCCCATACGGCGAGGGCTACGACGACAATAAGGCCGAGGGGAAGCCAGAATTTTTTCATATTTAAAGAACCGGTCGGGGCTTGTTGCAGGAAGCGCGGTGACGTTGAAGTGTATCTATTGCGTCGCACAACAAAGACGAGCTTCGCCGCAATCCATCACATCGCCGTTACCGCTAACGTTCGGTAATTCTGTCCCTTTAACGCGAATTCATGAACGCTGATGCTGCGCAATCTACCACAGTTCGGCACGACGAAAAATTAAAGCTTGGAAAGCTTTCGAATTGTTCCTGTTTGTGCGGTGCAACAAACAGTCAAATGACTATTTTTTGATTGCGGTTATGTAATAATCGGGCGGCAAAACAGCCTTGGGCGGTAATTATAGTGTAAAGACATGCTGTAGCGTGCATGGGGCGCCGTCGTCGCTCACGCAATTGTGTTGTGGGGCCTACTTGCAGGAGGCCCACACTCTGTTCGCTGATGACGACCTCAAAGGGAGCGGGCAGCTCCCCCATCGCAGCGGACCATCGTTCCTGTTACGTAGCTTGCCGGCTCGCTGCAGAGAAAAGCGGCGGTTTCAGCGAATTCCTCGATGCGGCCGTAACGACCGGCGGGGATGCGCTGCTGACGCTCGGCGCTAACATCTTCCAGGCTCTTGCCACCGCGCTTGGCCGTGGCCGTATCGAGTTCGGCCAGCCGGTCGGTCGCGATGCTGCCCGGCAGCAGCATGTTCACGGTAATGCCATGCGCCGCCACTTCGCTGGCGAGCGTCTTGCTCCAGCCGGCAAGCGCCGGGCGCAGCGTGTTGGAAAGCGCGAGATTGGGGATGGGCTCGATGACGCCGGACGAGGCGACGGTGAGGATGCGCCCCCAGCCCTGCGCCTTCATATCAGGCAATAGGGCATTGGTGAGGCTGATGATCCGCGACACCATGGAGATGAAAAAGGTCTCCAGCCGGTCGGCGGTCATATCCTCCGTCGTTCCCGGCGTCGGGCCGCCGCTGTTGTTGACGAGAATATCGATGCCCCCGAGCTTCTCGGTGGCGGCCTTGATGACGACTTCGACGAAGTTCTCGTCATTGAGGTCGGCCCAGATCCAGTCCGCGTGACCCTTGCCCTCAGCATTGATGGCCTTGCAATTGCTGTCAAGCCGTTCGCCGCTGCGGCCGCAGAGGAGAACGTTCACGCCCTCGCGGGCAAGCGCCACGGCGATGCCATGTCCCAACCCCTTGGATGAGGCGAGCACCAGCGCGCGCTTTCCGCCGATACGAAGATCCATTTTGACCACCCTTCATGCTATCTGGAATTCCCAGTTAAGACTTATAGAGCGCCGTCGGCAGCTTTTGAAAGCCGCCTGGCAGGTGAAACGGGCAAATGTTGCCGAAATATTGACGTTAACGTAAGCGTCATTTAACTTGTTTCGAACCTTGGGCGAATTGGAGGATTGCCTGTCGCTTCCCGGCTCGACAATTCTCTCTTGTTTTGACAAGAGATAAGCGAAGCGGGGAAGACGCCCAAAGGGGACAAGGCTGCGATCCGACATCCGGACGCCGGCCAAGCGGAGAGAGTGAATGACAGACGCGAGCGAGCTGCCGGAACGCGAGAGCATGGAATTCGACGTTGTGATTGTCGGCGCAGGTCCTGCGGGGCTTTCGGCTGCGATCCGGCTGAAGCAGATCAATCCGGATCTGACCGTCGTCGTGCTCGAGAAGGGCGCCGAAGTCGGCGCGCATATTCTCTCGGGCGCCGTCGTCGACCCGATCGGCATCGATCGCCTGCTGCCGGACTGGCGCGAGGAGGAGGGGCACCCCTTCAAGACCAAGGTGACCTCGGACCACTTCCTGTTCCTCGGCCCCGCCGGCTCCATCCGCCTGCCGAATTTCCTGATGCCGCCGCTGATGAACAATCACGGCAACTATATCGTCTCGCTCGGCAATGTCTGTCGCTGGCTGGCCGAGAAGGCGGAAGCGCTCGGCGTCGAAATCTATCCCGGCTTTGCCGCGACCGAAGTCCTCTACAATGACGATGGCGCGGTAATCGGTGTCGCCACCGGCGACATGGGCATCGAGAAGAACGGTGAGCCCGGCCCCAACTATACGCGCGGCATGGCTCTGCTCGGCAAATATGTGCTTGTTGGAGAAGGCGTGCGCGGCTCGCTCGCCAAGCAGCTGATTGCCAAGTTCGATCTGTCGCGGGACAGCGACGTCCCGAAATTCGGCATCGGCATCAAGGAGCTCTGGGAGGTCAAGCGCGAGAACCACAAGAAGGGCCTCGTGCAGCACTCCTTCGGCTGGCCGCTGGGCATGAAGACGGGCGGCGGCTCCTTCCTCTATCATCTCGAGGACAATCTGGTCGCCGTCGGCTTTGTCGTGCATCTGAACTACAAGAACCCCTATCTCTACCCCTTCGAGGAATTCCAGCGCTTCAAGACCCATCCGGCGATCCGTGGCACCTTCGAGGGCGGCAAGCGCATTTCCTACGGCGCCCGCGCCATCACCGAGGGCGGTTGGCAGTCGGTGCCGAAGCTCACCTTCCCCGGCGGCGCGCTGATCGGCTGCTCGGCCGGCCTCGTCAACGTCCCTCGCATCAAGGGCAGCCACAATGCGGTGCTGTCGGGCATGCTGGCGGCAGACAAGGTCGCCGAGGCGATCGCGGCCGGCCGTGGGAATGACGAAGTGATCGAGATCGAGAACGAATGGCGCCAGACCGATATCGGCAAGGATCTGAAGCGCGTCAGGAACGTCAAGCCGCTGTGGTCGAGGTTCGGCACCGCGATCGGCGTGGGGCTTGGCGGCCTCGACATGTGGACGAACCAGCTGTTCGGCTTCTCCTTCTTCGGCACGCTGAAGCATGGCAAGACGGATGCCCAATCGCTGGAACCCGCGGCCCAGCACACGAAGATCGACTATCCGAAGCCGGATGGCGTGCTCACCTTTGATCGCCTCTCCTCGGTGTTCCTGTCGAACACCAATCACGAGGAAGACCAGCCGGTGCATCTGCATGTCCGGGACATGGCGCTGCAGGTGTCGTCGGAACACGACGTCTTTGCCGGCCCGTCGACACGCTACTGTCCGGCCGGCGTCTATGAATGGGTGGAGAAGGACGGCAAGGAAACCTTTGTCATCAACGCCCAGAACTGCGTCCACTGCAAGACCTGCGACATCAAGGACCCGAACCAGAACATCAACTGGGTTCCCCCGCAGGGCGGCGAAGGACCGGTCTATCCCAATATGTGAGATGCAATGACTGAGATTGCGCAAGGCGCCTGGACGGTCCGCGCCGCCAGAGCCGACGAGCTGCATTTGCTCGCCGCTATCGAGATCGATGCTTTCTGGGCCTTGCATGAGGCGGGCGCGGTCGCCTGTGAGCCCACATCGCTACCTCTCGATGTCCTCAAGCAATCTCTGGCGGAGCAGTTGCTGCTCGTCGCCGTCGATGACGAGGACCGGCCGTTCGGCTTCCTGGCCGGCATCGGCAAGGACGGTTCCGTTCACATCGCCGAGCTCGATGTCGTCAGGCGTTGGCAGAAGCGGGGTGTCGGGCGGCGGCTGATGGAGGCCGGCATTGAAGCGGCCAGAGCTCAAGGCGCTATGGGCGTCACGCTTACCACAGATCGGCAGGTGGCCTTCAACGCGCCTTTCTATGCCTCGCTGGGGTTTCGCATCCTGGATGACCAGGAAAGGCCGGCTGTTCTCACGCAGATTCTCGAGCACGAGTTTGCCCACGGTGCCGATCCGGCCAGACGCGTGGCAATGGCGCTTCGATTTTGATCTGTGTTCTATAAAGTGCGTCGGAACAGATAGAAGGAGCGGCTCAGCATTTCGCTGAACCGCTCCATGTCTCCGCGAGATGCGAATTAGTGCTGGACGGCCTTCCGGGCCAGCAGACCGGTAGAGAGGGCAACGCCGATACCGGTGACGATCGCTGCTGCAATTCCGGCCATTCCGATTTCTTCGCCGAGCAGGAACCCCCCGCCGATAGTGGCCAGAACCGGCGTGATCGCGGTGAAGGCTGCCGCCTGCGTGCCGCCGAGAGCCTGAACGGCGAGACCATAGGCGAGGGTAGCAGCTAGGCCGGACAGCAAGCCCTGGCTGACGATCTGCAGGCCGATTTCCGGCAGCGGCACGGAGGCGAGCGAGCTGCCGAAGATGGCGGCTAGGCCGACATGGATCAGGAACGACCAGACGGCGATGATGGCGCTCGATTGCACGGCGCTCAACCCCGAGCGGCGGAAGGCATGGGTGTAGCTTGCCCAGAGCAGAGCGGCCAGCGGCAGCAGCGTGAAACCTTCCCAGGAGATCTGCACACCGTAAAGGCTGCGTACCAGCAGGATGACGACACCAGCGACGATGCCGCCGAGGCCGAGCCAACGGGTGATATCCAGCCGCTCGCGAAACAGCGTCACGCCGATTACCGCGGCTGCCAGCGGCATGGAACCGCCGAGCAGGATGCCGGCTGCCGAGGCCGGGGTGAACTGAATGGCGAAGGTGGTGAGCTGGAAGAAGAGGGCGCCGGAGCCGCAGACCATCAGCGCCAGCAGCTTCAGCGGCACGCCCTTCGGCAGCAGGCCCGTCCGCCACCAGACGGGAGCCAGCACCAGGGCAGGCACGCCATAGCGGATGAGGCCGAGATCGATGGTGCTCATCTGCGTTTCGGCCGTGTGACGGGTGGCGAGAATCCAATTCGCCCAGATCAAGACGGTGACGATGGCACCGGCATAGCCGACCATGGTGGGGGTTGCCTTGCGGGTGGAGAGAGACAAAGCGGTCATCGACATATCCTTTCCAACGATCCGGTTCTCTTTCGAATGAGGAAAAGATAGCGCCAAAGGCCGAGGCATGTCCTTGCTAGTTATGGCTCGAAAACCATGCTATGAGCAATAATCTGCCAATATACGTAGCTGAGATTCTTTAATATGCCAAAATTGGATAAGTTCGATATCGCGATCCTCAACTGCCTTCAGGAGGACGCGCGCGCCACCAATGTCGAGATCGCCGAACGGGTGAATCTCTCGCCGTCTCCCTGCCTCAGACGCATTCGCAATCTGGAGAAATCGGGACTGCTGCGCGGCTATCGCGCCGATATCGATCGCAAGGAAGCAGGACTTGGCCTCACCGTCTTCGTGGAGCTCAAGGTCGGTCATCATTCGAAGGAGAATTCCGAAGCGCAGCAGGCAGCATTGCTCGCCATTCCGGAAGTCGTCGCCTGCCATTTGATTTCGGGATCGGCCGACTTCCTGGCGGAGCTCGTGGTAGCGGATCTTGCCGCCTACGAAAAGGTGATGTCGGAGAAGCTTCTGGTCCTTCCCGGCGTGGTCGATCTACGTTCGAACTTCGCGATCAGGACCATCAAGACCAATGGTGCGCTGAAGCTGCCCATGCCGGAGTGAAAATGAAAAGGGGCCGTTTCCGGCCCCTTTGCGATAAAAATTTGATTATCCTCAGAGCATCGTGCCGCTGAGGATCAGCAGCGCGACCGAGAAATAGATCACCAGGCCGGTGACATCGACCAGGGTTGCGACGAAGGGCGCCGATGCGCTGGCCGGGTCGAGCCGCAGCTTCTGCAGGATGAACGGCAGCATCGAGCCGGCAAGCGAGCCGAAAGTGACGATGCCGATCAGGGCTGCGAAGACGGTCAGGGCGACCAGCTGCCAGTGCGGACCGTAATCGAAGAGGCCGATGCTCTGCCAGAGCACGATGCGGGCGAAGCCGACGAGGCCGAGGATGGAGCCGAGTACGATCCCGGTCGGCAGTTCGCGTATCGCGACCCGCCACCAGTCCGAAAGCTTGAGTTCGCCGAGCGCCAGCGCCCGGATGATCAGCGAGGTCGCCTGCGAGCCGGAATTGCCGCCCGAGCTCATGATCAGCGGGATGAACAGGGTCAGCACGACGGCCTTTTCCAGCTCGCCTTCGAAATGCTGCATGGCGCTTGCGGTCAGCATTTCGCCGAGGAAGAGGGCGGCAAGCCAGCCGGCGCGCTTGCGGATCATGCCCGCGAAGCTGATCTTCATGTAGGGTTGGCCGAGGGCCTCCATACCACCGAACTTCTGGGCGTCTTCAGTCGTATCGGCGATCATCGTGTCGATGACGTCGTCGACGGTGACGATGCCGAGCATGTGGCCCTTGTCGTCGACGACCGGGAGAGCCAGCAGATCGTGGCGACGGATCAAGCGGGCAACGTCCTCCTGCTTCATCAGTGGCGGCGCCGTGACCGGCGTGCCCTTCTGTGCGACGGTCAGAATACAGGCATCGGGCTCGCCGGTGATGAGACGGCGCAGCGTCACGACATGCAGCAGCACATGCGTTTCGTCGTCGAGGACATAGATGGCGTAGACGGTTTCGCGGGAGCGCTCGACCTGGCGGATATGGTCAAGGGTCTGGGCAATGGTCCAGCTTGCCAGCACGCTGACGAACTCCGTCGTCATGATGCCGCCGGCGGTGCGCGGTGGATAGCCCATCAGGCCCTGGATAGCCAGGCGGGCATGCTCGTCGAATGTTGCGAAGAGCCGGGCGCGCGTCTCGACATCCATCTCGAGCAGCACGTCGGCGACGCGGTCGTTCGACATGCCATGCAGCAGGCGCGCCGCGTCTGCATTGCCCATGACTTCGAGGATGGCGGCGGCGTTGCGCAGTTCTGGCCGGTCGAGAATGTGTACGGCGCGCTCTTCCGGCATTTTCGCAAGAATGCGAGCAGCTTCCGCCACTTCGACTGCGTTCAGAGCCTCGACACGTTCGGCAATGGTTACGGCGCGATTATTATTGATAAATGCACGAGCGGCGTTGCCGGCTCGCATCGGGAGGCTGTTCATGTTCATTATAGCTCGCCTTTCCGGTCGATCCGCCGTCGTAGCGGATCGTGGCGAGCCGACAGGAGTCGGTTAGTGCACGAATGCTACTGACGGCAAAGGCAATCGACTACTACTGTCGCTAGGCATCTAAAGATGGCTCCGGTTAATCGGCATGGAAAAACGGTGTTCCCCACGTGCGGCAGAAGTCGCGCCGAAGGCATAAAAAGTCAAGAGGTGGAAGTGGTTTAAGACCCTATGTCGCAAGAAAAATTTGCTTAGGCGGCTGAAATTTGTGCGATGCAACAAAATCCGTTGCCAATGCGTTAAAGCAAGTCGGCCGGACGACATGCGCCCGGCCCGTTCCGCTCTTGATTTCGATTGCTCAGAAGCCTGCCAGAACGACTTTACCCTTCATCTTGCCGGTCTCGACGAGGGCATGGGCCTTCTTCAGATTGGCCGCGTTGATCGTGCCTGCGGTCTCCGTCAGGGTTGACCTGATTTTGCCGGCATCCACCAGTTCGGCAACCTTCGTCAGCAATTTGTGCTGCTCGATCATGTCGGCCGTGTTGAAGAGCGGGCGGGTAAACATCAACTCCCAATGGATCGACACCGCCTTGCGCTTGAAGGGCATGACATCGAGGGTCTTCGGGTCGTCGATCAGGGCGAACCGGCCCTGCGGCGCAATGGCATCGACGATCGAGCCGATGTGATCGGCAGTGTTCGTCGTTGAGAAGACGAAAGCCGGGGCGCCGATGCCGAGCGCCTCGATCTCAGGTGCAAGCGGCTTCGAATGATCGATGACGTGATGGGCGCCGAGCTCCTTGACCCAGGCTTGCGTTTCCGGCCGGGATGCGGTGGCGATGATCGTAAGATCGGTCAATGCGCGTGCGATCTGGATAGCGATCGAGCCGACACCGCCGGCGCCGCCGATGATGAGGATGGCATTGGCGACGCCGGGAACGGGGTCCTGCACCTTCAGGCGGTCGAACAGCGCCTCATAGGCGGTGATCGAGGTCAGCGGCAATGCTGCGGCAGCCGGAAAATCGAGGCTCTTCGGCTTGGCACCGACGATTCGTTCGTCGACGAGGTGGAATTCGGCATTCGAGCCGCCCCGGTTGATGGCGCCGGCGTAGAAGACCTCGTCTCCCGGCTCGAACATCGCGACGTCCGGGCCGACCGCCCTGACGATGCCGGCGGCATCCCAGCCGAGGATCTTGTATTCGCCCTCGGCCGGCGCGACGTTGGCGCGGACCTTGACGTCGACCGGATTGACGGAGACGGCCTTTACTTCGATCAGGAGATCGCGGCCCTTGGCCTCGGGGGTCGGCAGATCGACATCGATCAGGGATGTCTCGGCGGAAATGGGCTGGGGTTGCTGGTAGGCGACTGCACGCATGGGAGAAGCTCCTGGATTTGTTGCACAGAGGCTAGATGCGCATTATCTTCAAATGACGCAAGAATGCACAAATTCTGTCCGTAGGTACAAAAAGGATACTGTCGATGTCGGTTCCTCGCTCCAAGCTTGTCAGGAATTTCCCGGGTTGCCCGGTCGAGGCGACGCTGAGCTTGCTCGACGGCAAATGGAAGGGTGTGGTCCTGTTTCACCTGATGGAAGGAACGCTGCGCTTCAACGAGATCCGCCGCAAGCTGCCGTCGGTGACGCAGCGCATGCTGACGAAGCAGCTGCGCGAACTGGAGGAAGCCGGGCTGGTGTCACGCACCGTCTTCCCGGTCGTGCCACCGCACGTCGAATATGCACTGACGCCGCTCGGCGCCAGCCTGGGGCCGATCATCAAGGCGATGGCCGTATGGGGCGAGGAGAATGTGTTCTGCCACAATGGCCGGCAGGAGCTGGCAGCGCCCGCAGCCTCATGCGTGAGCGGTGCGACGCTCCAGGCTAACTGAGAGGGCGAAGACGGCAAGGCCGCCGACGGAGAGAACGGCACCGACGTAGCCGGTCGCAGCCGCCGTAAAGCCCCATGAGATCACCAGGCCACCAAGCCAGGCTCCGAGCGCATTGGCGATGTTGAAAGCGGAGTGGTTGGAGGCGGCGGCCAGCGTCTGCGCATCTGCGGCAACATCCATAAGGCGTGTCTGCACGGCCGGACAGGCGGCAAAGCCGCAACCGATCAGGAAGACGCAGACGCAGAGCATGACGGGATTGGCAGCCGTCAGCGAGAAGAGCGTCATGATGATGATGTTGAAGACCATCATGCCGCCGATCGTTCCGTTGATCGAGATATCGCCGAGGCGTGAACCGACGATGTTGCCGACATTCATGCCGATGCCGAACAGCGCAAGCACGACCGGCACCATGGCGGCGCCAAGACCGGCAACCTGGGTCGTCGTCGTGGCGACATAGCTGAAGATCGAGAACATGCCGCCGAAGCCGACGGCGGCGACGCCAAGCGTCAGCCAGACCTGGATGCGCTTCAGCGCGCCCAATTCGCGGGTGATGCTGGCGCCTTCCTCGACCTTGTCTTTTGGCAGGAAGAGGGCAATGAGCAGCATGGTAACGAGACCAACCGCGCCGACCATCATGAAGGCCGCGCGCCATTCGAGCATCTGCCCGAGGAAAGTGGCGATCGGCGTGCCGATGAGCGTCGCGATCGTGAGGCCGAGCATGACCTGCCCGACGGCGCGCACCCGGCGGTGGACCGGTACCATGGAGGCGGCAACGAGTGCTGCAACGCCGAAATAGGCGCCATGCGGCAGGCCGGTGATGAAGCGTAGCGCCGTGAAGCTTTCGAAGGTCGGCGCAAATGCGCTGGAAATATTGCCGGCGGCAAAGATCGCCATCATCAGCAGAAGCAGCGTGCGCCGCGCCATCTTGGCGGCGAGCACGGCGATAACAGGCGCACCGACGACGACGCCGAGCGCATAGGCGCTGATCACGTGGCCGGCTTCAGGCGTGGTGACGCCGAAGGTATCGGCAACGTTGGGCAGAAGTCCCATGATGACGAATTCGCCCGTGCCGATACCGAAGCTGCCGACGGCGAGAGCCAGCGTCACCAGCGCGATTGCCGTGCGCGACGGTGCTTCCAGGGCGGTCTGGGTGTCGAGGGCGTCGACGGCTATATCGCTCACGAAAACTCCTTGGGCGGCAATCGGGTCGAAACACCGCGAATCAGGCAGCGAACTCCGGCATTCGGCGTTCAATGCATCAAACTGGGATATGGGACTGGTGGGGCACGGACATGCCTCCGTTGGTACTATCAATGAAGCCAATACGTCTGTCGCGTGCATTTTTTGCAGTGCAGCATGTCGTGTCGTGCATAAGTGCGTGGCGGCGGCTGATCGGGCGAAACGGCCACGATGCTTGAAATCGCTCTATCCAAAACCATCTGAGAAGAAGCGCACGGGGCTTCAGCCCTCAGACACACAATTTGCGGGAAGACCGAGAGCCCCAATGAAATTGATCGGCTTTTTCAATCGCGATGGCGGTACGTTCCGTACGACCGACATGGCTGCCTACGAGAAGAGAGCGGAACAGGTCTTCAGCGACGCTGGTCACGATTTCGAAGCTGTGGCCGTGGAGGGGCGCAACATCGTATCGGCGATGGAGCGCGCAGCGCGCCGCGACGATATTGACGGGATCGTCGCCGGCGGCGGTGATGGCACGATTTCGGCCGCCGCAGCCATCGCCTGGAAGAACGGCGTTGCGCTTGGCGTCATCCCGGCCGGCACCATGAACCTCTTTGCCCGTTCTCTGCGCTTGCCGCTTGACATCTGGCAGACGCTCGGGGTGCTGGCGAGGGGCGAGGTCGACAATGTCGATATCGGCAGCGCCAACGGCCGCGCCTTCGTGCATCAGTTTTCCGCCGGCCTGCATGCGCGTCTGGTGCGTTATCGTAACGGCTACACCTATCGTTCGCGCATCGGCAAGATGTCGGCCAGTACCCGGGCCGCCTTCGGCGTCATCGCCAATCCGCCGGAGTTCGATGTCGATTTCGAGGCGGGCGACATTCACGGGCGCCGGCATGTCTCGGCAATTTCGGTCTCCAACAATCCGTTCGGCGCCAATGCGCTGCTTTACGCCGACAGCCTGCGCAGCGGCGAGCTGGGCTTTTACACGGCGAAGCCGTTGCGGCCGCTCGGCGTTGCCCGCCTTGCCGTCGACATGCTGCGCGGCCGGGTTCGCGAGAACACCGATGTCATGGTGATGCATGCGCCGGAGGTGCATCTGCATTTTCCGAAGCTCCGCCAGCTCGCAAACTGCGTGATGGATGGCGAGCTACTGCCGCTTGCGCGTGACGTGACGCTCAAGGTGCATCCGGGCGAACTCAAAGTGATGGTCCGGGAGGGAACCGCCGCCGGCGTTGTCCGCGAAGGTGCCGTCGACAGCGTCGCCATTTGACGCGATCAAAGGCGCGGCAGGTAGGTCCGATAGTCGAAGTCCGAAACGCTGCGCAGATAGCGGATCGCTTCCTTGTGCTTGGTCTCGCCGTAGAGCTTCTGATACCGCTCGCCGAAGATATCGACGATGAACGCCGAGCTGCGGAAGCGCTCGACGGCTGTCAGGAAATCATGCGTCAGTCGCGGGGCATCGGCCGGCACGTTCGCGGGCGTGGTTTCCTCGCCGGGGTCCAGGTCGTTCTGCAGGCCGAGCAGCATGCCGCCGAGGATTGCAGCCAGCATTAGATAGGGATTGGCGTCTGCGCCGGCGACGCGATGCTCGATGCGCGCGCCCGCTCCGTCCCTTTCGGGAATGCGTATGGCGGTGCCCCGATGCCCGAAGCCCCAGGTGAGATCGACTGGAGCAAAAGAGCCTGGCTGGAAACGGCGATAGGAGTTGGCATAGGGCGCGAAGATCAGCTGCGCATCCTGCAGGGTCTGTAACAGCCCTGCGCAGATCGACTTCAGCCTCTTCGGCTCGCCGCCGGCAGCGTCGAGGACGTTGCGGCCCTGAGCGTCGATGATGCTGGCATGTACATGCAGTCCCGAACCGGCGTGTTCGGTATAGGGTTTCGCCATGCAGGTCGATTTCAGTCCGTGCTTGCGCGCTGCCTGCTCGGCGACGCGCTTCAGCATGATGCAATCGTCAGCGGCGGCAAGCGCATCCGGTCGATGCAACAGATTGATCTCGAACTGGCCTGGGCCGAATTCCGCCGTTGTCGCATCCGCCGGCAACCCCTGCGCCCGCGCATAAGCGCGCAGCGTTTCGAGATAGCCGTCGAGCAGGTCGACGGCATCCATGTCGTAGAGCTGAAAGCCGTTCGGCTCGCCCTGGTAGGTCAGGGGTGCCGGCGGCGAGGGGATGCCTCTTTCGCGCCAGTCTCCCGCAAGCAGGTAGAATTCCAACTCGGTGGCGATGACGGGCGTCAGGCCGAGCGCTTTGTATCGGTCGACCACGGCGGAAAGAATGGCGCGCGGGTCCTGAAAGCTCGGGCTGCCGTCGAGCTCATGCATGGTGGCGAGCACCTGCTTCGATCCAGCTGGCGCCCAGGGCATATCTGCGAGCGTGCGCTCATCGGCAACGCAGGTCCCGTCCGGATCGCCGATCGTCAGCGATAGGCCGGTAATGTCGTCATTGTCGTCGCCCCAGATGTCGAGCGATTGGGTCGAGGTTGGTAGCCGCACACCGCCGGACCAGACCTTCTTTTCGGCTGCAATTGGGATCTGCTTACCCCTGAGCCGGCCGTTCATGTCCGAAATCAGCACCTCGATGCGCGCGTTACCTTCGGTTGCGTTATCGGCCGCCATGCTCTTGTAAATCCCCCATGCTCACGCCATGGTCGTAAACCATCGACGCCAGCCTTTCAATCCGACAGGAACTTCGCAGATGCCCGATACATCAAGCCGCTCCAACCTCGCCGCCCTTGATGCCGCCCATCATCTTCATCCCTTTGCGGACATGAAGAAATTGAACGCGGATGGTGCGCGCATCATCCAGCGCGGCGAAGGCGTCTACATTTTCGATAGCAACGGCAAGAAATATCTGGATGGATTCGCCGGTCTCTGGTGCGTCAATATCGGCTATGGCCGCACGGAGATCGCCGATGCCGCGATCCGGCAGATGAACGAGCTGCCCTATTACAACACCTTCTTCGGCACCACGACCACGCCGGCAACGTTGCTATCGGAAAAGGTCTGCGCCCATGCCGGGCCGCATTTCAATCACGTCTTCTTCACCAACTCCGGCTCGGAGGCCAACGACACCTGGTTTCGCATGGCGCGCGTTTACTGGAGCGCTGTTGGCAAGCCAATGAAGAAGGCCGTCATTGCCAGGAAGAACGGCTATCACGGCTCCACGGTCGCCGGTGCCAGCATGGGCGGCATGAAATACATGCACGAACAGGGCGACCTGCCGATCCCAGGTGTCGTCCATATCGGCCAGCCCTATTGGTATGCCGAGGGCGGCGATCTCTCGCCGGAGGAGTTCGGCCTCAGGATCGCCCGCGAACTCGAAGCCAAGATCGACGAATTGGGTGAGGAGAATGTCGCGGCTTTCATCGCCGAGCCGGTGCAGGGCGCTGGCGGCGTCATCATCCCGCCGTCGACCTACTGGCCTGAGATCGCCCGCATCTGCAAGGCACGAAACATCCTGCTCGTCTGCGATGAAGTCATCTGCGGCTTCGGTCGTCTCGGCGCATGGTTCGGCCATCAGCATTTCGGCGTCGAGCCCGATCTGGCCCCCATCGCAAAGGGGCTGTCATCAGGCTATCTGCCGATTGGTGGCGTGCTCGTCAGTGACCGCATCGCCGATGTGCTGATCAATGAAGTCGGCGAGTTCAACCACGGCTTCACCTATTCCGGCCACCCGGTCTGCGCGGCTGCCGCCCTCGAAAACCTCCGGATCATCGAGGAGGAAGGGTTGGTCGAGCGCGTGCGCGACGATATTGGTCCCTATTTCGCCAAAGCCTGGGGCAGCCTTGCCGATCACGACATGGTTGGTGAAGCCGCCAGCATCGGCCTGATGGGCGGTCTGCAGCTCGCCGCCGACAAATCCACCCGCCGCCGGTTCGAAAAGCCGGATGCGATCGGTTCCGCCGTGCGCAACCATGCCCTGGCAAACGGTCTCGTGCTGCGCGCAACCGGCGACCGCATGCTGGCCTCGCCGCCGCTCGTCATCAGTCATGAGGAAGTGGATACGATGGTGCGCATCGCACGGGGCGCGCTCGATGCCGTATGGGCGGAGATGAAATCCTGACTAGCGCTCGGCCGTCAGCACGTCCCACTTGCCCGCCTTGTGAAGGGCAAGGGTGAGTGCCGCGACGTGGATCATCTGGATCATTTTCCCTTCCAGCGCCAGCTCGATCGCCTGCCGGATCGGCATACGGATTAGGCGGATGCGTTCCGTCGGGTCATCCGCCGGCTTGGTGCTGAATTCAACATTACGGGCAATGACGATATGCGCAAGGTTGGTATGCGTGGCCGGGTTGGGCGCAAGCTTGCCGACATAATCCCAATCGGTGGAGGAGAGCCCGGTTTCCTCGCGCAGCTCGCGCGCTGCGGCTTCTACCGGGCTTGCATCGCTCGCATCCATGGCTCCACCCGGAAGCTCAAGCGCCACGACGCCGAGTGCATGACGATATTGCTGGACGAGATAGATATGATCCTCGGCATCGAGCGCGATGATCTCGACCCAATCGGGATATTCCAGCACGTAGTAAGGCGCAATCTCCACGCCCTCCGCCGTCACGCAGTTGTCGGCGCGAACTTTCAGCCAGCGATCATGAACGAGATGCGTTGAACCCGTCGTCCGCCATGGTGGCAGGTCAACCGTGTCCGACAGCAGGCTTGCAATATCATCCTTCGAGCTCATGCGCGGCTTAGCTCCTGCTGCGGACGGCCCCGTGCATAGGCGCGAGATGCCTATGCGTCCTGATGATCACGATCGAAGATCTTGCGGACAATGTAATTCGGCGAGAGATCGTCGCGATAGTAGATGCGGGCGATCATTTCGGCGAGGATGCCCGTGGTGATCATCTGAACCGACGACAGCAGCAGCACGACGCCGACCATCAGCAGCGGACGGCTGCCGATATCGTCGCCGAAGATGAACTTGTCGATGAAGAGCCAGAGCAGGATCACGCCGGCAAGCGCGCCGAGGCCGAGACCGAGCGAGCCGAAGAAATGACCCGGCCGCGCCTTGTAGCGCATGAAGAACATCACCGACAGCAGATCGAGGATGACGCGGAAGGTGCGCGAGATCCCGTATTTCGACGTGCCGTGCTGGCGGGCATGATGGGTAACCGGTACTTCGCCGATACGCGAGCTCGGCACCACGCCGGCGACCCAGGCGGGGATGAAGCGGTGCATCTCGCCCATCAGCTTCACCTGCTTGATGATCGAGGCGCGGTAGATCTTCAGGCTGCAGCCATAGTCGTGCAGCTTGACGCCGGTGATGCGGCCGATGAGGTAGTTGGCGCACCAGGAGGGGATCTTGCGCAGCAGAAGCCCGTCCTGGCGGTTCTTGCGCCATCCCACAAGCAGGTCGAGCTGACGGCGTTCCAGCTCCTCGACCATCGAAGGAATGTCCTTCGGGTCGTTCTGCAGGTCGCCGTCCATGGTGGCGATCAGGCGGCCGCTGGCGGCATCGATGCCGGCCTGCATGGCCGCCGTCTGACCGAAATTGCGCTGAAGCTCGACGATGCGCAGCGTCAGCCCTTCCTGCGAAAGCGAGCGGCGGGCGTTGACGAGCGTCGCGTCCGTGCTGCCGTCATCGACCAGGATCAACTCCCAGGATTTGGCAAATCCAGCCATTGCGGAACTGATGCGCTCGATGAGCGGTCCGACGCTTTCTTCCTCGTTGAAGACGGGCACGACCAGCGAAAGCTCGAGGGGGCTTGCTGGATCGGCCTGGGGGAGGGTCGACTCTGCCGTTGTCTGCAACACGTGTTTCTCCTAAAAGACCGACAGTACCTGCCGGACGGAACGAGCGAAAAGTCCGGTTTCAGCCTTCCGCTCGCATTTGGGTGCCCTAACTACATGAAGACTCCGACGGTTGCCAGCCGACAGAATTGGTTTATTCGCAACCGAATGACGCTGCTGACGCTCGGCGTCGTCGTGGCTTACGCCGCCTTCATCGAATGGTTCTGGGGCTGGAGCTCGATCCTGGCGCAATGGGGCAGGGTCGGCGCCTTGCCGATCCTGCTCGCTCTTGTACTTCTGACCGGCACCTATTTCCTGCGCACCTGGCGCATCTACGATTACTTCCCAAAGGAAACCTCGGGCCATTTCGCGGCACTGTTCCGCGTGACGCAGGTTCATAATCTGCTGAATATCATGATGCCGTTTCGCACTGGAGAGACGAGCTTCCCGGTGCTGATGCGGTCAGAGTTCGGCATTCCGCTGGCGCGGGGCACATCGGCGCTGTTCGTCATGCGGCTCCTTGACCTGCACGCGCTTCTGGCCGCGGCCGGCATCGGCCTCGCGCTTGCCTCGCGCTATCATGTCTTGGCTTGGGTCATATGGGTGGCCTTCTTGCTCCTGCCGGTCGTTGGCTTTGCCTCTCGCCGACCGCTGATCCGCATTGCCGCCCGCATCCTGCCGAAGAAGGCGCAAGGGCTGGTGCATGAGCTGGAACGAGGGCTGCCGGTCGATGTCAGTGCTTTTGCACGTGCCTGGCTGACGACCATCGTCAACTGGCTGGTCAAGGTCGTGGTGCTCGCCTGGGCGCTCGGCCTCATGAATGTCACCCCGCTGTCGGCAAGCTTTGGCGGCGCGCTCGGCGGCGAATTATCATCCGTCCTGCCGGTGCATGCGCCGGGCGGTGTGGGCACCTATCCGGCCGGTATCACCGCCGGCGCCATGGCCTTCGGTGCTTCGAGTGCGAAGGAAGCAATCGAAAATCTCGCACAGGCCAGCATCAATGCTCACCTGTTGATTGTCGTTTCGGCGCTGACGGGAACCGCGATCGGATTGCTTGTATCGCGCAAACGCGCCTGATCCGGCTACTGCTGGATGTTGCCCTGAAGTTCAGCCAGTCGTTTGCGCAGGAAGGCTTGTTCCGGCGCCTGCCGGCAAAGCGAGAGCGCCGTTTCATAGGATTGCCGCGCTTCATCGTTGCGTCCGAGCTGGCGTAGGAAATCGGCCCTTGCCGCGTGAGCAAGATGATACCGTCCCATGCGCTCTTCCCCGAGCAATCGGTCGACGATTGAAAGTGCCGCCGATGGCCCGTCACACATCGAGACGGCCACCGCCCGATTGAGTTCGATCACCGGGGAGGGACTTGCCGTCAGCAGCAGATCATAGAGTGCAACGACCTGTCGCCAATCGGTGTCTTCGGCCGTTTCAGCCCGAACGTGTTCAGCGGCGATGGCTGCCTGCAGGGTGTAGGTGCCGACACTTTCCGCCGCCATGGCCGTGGCCGCGAGCGCAAGGCCCTCTCGAATTCTTTCGTAATCCCAGAGCGAGCGATCCTGATCGGCAAGTAGCACGAGAGCGCCCGCTGCATCGGCGCGGGCAAGCCGCCGCGAATCCTGCAGCAGCATAATCGCAAGCAGCCCCTCGACCTCCGCATCCGGCAGCAGTTGCAGCAGCAACCGGCCAAGCCGAATGGCTTCGGCCGCGAGATCGGCGCGGACGATCGCTGAGCCAGAAGATGCGGAATACCCCTCGTTGAAGACGAGGTATATGACATGCAGCACCTGTGCCAGCCGTTCCGGCAGTTCCGTCTTGTCCGGCACCTCGTAGGGAATTTGGGCAGTGCGGATGCGGTTCTTTGCGCGGACGATGCGTTGGGCGACGGTCGGAGCCGGGATCAGGAAGGCATGGGCGATCTCTTCCGTCGTCAGCCCGCAGACCTCGCGCAACGCCATCGCCATCCGCGCTTCGGCGGGCACGAGCGGATGGCAGCAGGTGAAGATCAGCCGCAGCATGTCGTCCTCGATCTCCTCGCTTTCCGATGTCTCCATTGTTTCGCCTTCCGGATAGAGGCTGTCGGCGATATCGGCCTCAGCCGAGTCGAAACGCGATCGCCGCCTCAAGTGGTCGATGGCGCGAAAGCGTCCGGCGGAGACGAGCCAGGCATAGGGATTGGCCGGGATGGTCTCTTCCGTCCACTGCTGCGCAGCTGTCGCAAACGCATCGTGGACCGCTTCCTCTGCTCGGTCGAAATCACCGAGCAGACGGATCAGCGTTGCCAGCACACGACGTGAATGGCTGCGATAGATGCCTTCGATGGTCTGGTTCAGAGACACGAGCGTCAACTACTCTCCGCGAGATCTCCGTGAAGTGTCAGGATGCGCACCGGGCGGATCTCGATGGCGCCGTAACGCGCCGAGGGAATGCGCTTGGCGATCTCCGTTGCTCCCTCAAGATCGGGCGCTTCAATGAGATAGAAGCCCGCCAGATGCTCCTTCGTCTCCACGAACGGCCCGTCCGTGACCGAAAACGTGCCGCCATCGGGGCGGATGACGATCGACTTGTCCCGGAGTACCAACGCATCCGAAACAATGAGAGTGCCGTCCTCTCGCAAGCCCTCGTCGAAGACGAAATGCTCGCCGATCAGATGGTTCATCTCGTTCGGCGTCAATCGTCCGTCGACATCGACGGATGTGTAGATCAGGCATAAAAACCGCATGTTTTTCCCTCCATGGCTATTCGTCCGGAAAGCGGATGTCGAAGGCGGCGCGAACCTCGATCATGCCGTAGCGCGCCACGGGAAAGGTGGCGGCGATTTCAGTCGCTTCCTTCATGTCCCGCGCCTCGATCAGCACAAAGCCGCCGAGATGCTCCTTGATCTCCGCAAAGGGGCCGTCGGTCACGGCGACCTCGCCCCGGCGCACCCGAACCGTTCTCGCTGTCACAGGTTCGAGCAAGGCGTTGGCGACGATGATATGGCCGCTGTCGCGCAGCCGGTTGTCGTTGTCGATCGAATCCTGCGTCAGCTTTCGCCCTTCCTCTTCGGAGAGCTTGGCAATCTCTGTGGTTTCGAACCACACCTGGCAAAGAAATTTCATCCGAGCCTCCTCAAGCGTCAGGACCGAAATCATGGATCGGCCGCACCTCGATGGCGCCGAGCTTGGCGAGCGGAATGCCGGCGGCAACGCGGATCGCATCGTTGAGGTCCTTCGCCTCGATCAGGATGAAGCCGCCGAGATATTCCTTGGTCTCGATGAAGGGACCGTCGGTCACAGAGGTCTCTCCATTGCGAACCCTAACCGTCACCGCCGAGCGCGGCGATTGCAATGCTTCGGCTTGGATCATATTGCCGCTCGCCATCAGATCCTGGTCATAGCCGAACGAATCCGAATCGAGCTTGTGCTTTTCCTCCTTGGTCATGACGTCGAGCCTCGTGCCGTCGAACCAGACCTGGCAGAGATATTTCATCGCAGCGCCTCCTTTTTCAACTTGCTGACGGCCATAGACGAGCAGCCTCCCAGCAAATCGACATCCCGATCCGCAGCATGACAAAAATTTCGAGCGCTGTCGAAAAAGCCCCGTTCCAGTCGACCAGTTCCGTCAACACGACAAGGAGAGACGGAAATGTACAGTCTGGAAGCCGCAATCGTTCATTATTGGCAAAGGAAGACCCTGTCGGAAGAGGAACTGCTCGACGCAGCCGATGTCGGAAGGGTCGTGTTCCGCGTGTGGATAGGGTTTGCGGGCTTTGCCCTGCTGATCCTGTGCCTGAGCCTGGCTGCAGCGCCAAACAACGAACGGCCGCAAGTTGCGGCCGCTGCTCAGACACATTCGATATCTGTGGATGGGCAATAGAGCAATTCCAGGAAAAGTGCGTAGCGGTTTTCCGTCCGGAATTGCGTCAAAATAAAAGGATGGAGCGTTTTCGCGATTCGAAGAAAAGCGGAAATGTGCTCCAGGGCGAATGCTCCGTTGCTTACTGGAACGCCGTTTCGAAGAAGCTGCGCAGCTTGCGCGAATGCAGCTTTTCCGGCGGCATTTCCGCCAGTTTCTGGATGGCGCGGATACCGATCTGCAGGTGCTGGTTTACCTGGGTTCGATAGAAGGCGGTCGCCATGCCCGGCAGCTTCAGTTCGCCGTGCAGAGGCTTGTCCGAAACGCAGAGCAGCGTGCCATAGGGAACGCGGAAGCGGAAGCCGTTGGCGGCGATCGTTGCCGATTCCATATCGAGCGCGACCGCGCGGGCCTGGGACAGCCGCTTGACAGGCCCTGCCTGATCACGCAGTTCCCAGTTGCGGTTGTCGATGGTGCCGACGGTGCCCGTGCGCATGATGCGCTTCAGCTCGAAGCCTTCATAGCCGGTGATTTCGGCAACGGCGGCCTCAAGTGCCACCTGCACTTCGGCCAGCGCCGGGATCGGAACCCAGACCGGCAGGTCGTCGTCGAGAACGTGGTCTTCGCGCATGTAGGCGTGGGCGAGCACATAGTCGCCGAGCCGCTGGCTGTTGCGCAGGCCGGCGCAATGGCCGAGCATCAGCCATGCATGCGGACGCAGCACGGCGACATGGTCGGTGATCGTCTTGGCGTTGGAGGGGCCGACGCCGATATTGATCATGGTGATGCCGGCGTGCCCCTTCTTCTTCAGATGGTAGGCGGGCATCTGCGGCAGGCGCGGCGGCGTGGTGTCGCCTTCGGGCTGGCTTGCGCCGGCCTTGGTGATGATGTTGCCAGGCTCGACGAACTCGGTATAGCCGCCGCCGCCGCTCGCCATCAGCTCGCGCGCCCACTTGCAGAATTCGTCGATATAGAATTGGTAGTTCGTGAACAGCACGAAGTTCTGGAAATGCGCCGCACTGGTCGCCGTGTAGTGGACGAGGCGAGCCAGGGAATAATCGATGCGCTGCGCGGTAAACGGCGCAAGCGGCGAGGGCTCGCCCGGCGGCGGGATATATTCGCCATTGGCAATCTCGTCGTCCGTGGTGTTGAGGTCAGGCGTATCGAAGAGATCGCGCAAGGGAATATCTTCAAAAGCCGAGGCGGACGCTTCGACATGCGCGCCTTCGCCGAAAGCGAAGTGCAGCGGGATCGGCGTGTTCGATTCCGAGACGACCACCGGTACTTGATGGCTGCGCATCAGCAGCGTCAGCTGCTCCTTGAGGTAGTGCTTGAAGAGCTGCGGGCGGGTAATCGTCGTCGTATAGACGCCCGGCGCCGTCACGTGGCCGTAGGAGAGACGCGAGTCGACATGGCCGAAGCTCGTCGTCTCGATGCTCACTTGCGGATAGAAGGCCCTATAGCGCGCAGTAATCGGTGCGCCCTTGGCGAGCTTGGTGAAATTGTCGATCAGGAACTTGGTGTTGCGATCGTAGAGCTCGGTCAGCGCTTCCACGGCTTTGCCGGGATCATCGAAAGTTCGCGGCTGGAACGGGCTGGGGGAGGAGATGTCGAGGGGTGAAAAAGGAGAGATTCTGTTGCTCATGAGCTATTATAGAGTGTCGTTGATTACAAGCAAACGACGTTGCCTGCCATGCCCCGGATTCTCGCAGCTATTTTCGCGAGCGGCCCCGAGCCCGCGCGAGGTCGTCGCGCAGGCGCTCGTTATTGTACCGTCGTGCAATATGGGGTGCCGGCCTCAACGCAGGTGAAGCTTGCACCGAAATGCGATTGCGCGCCGCTGCGGCCGGCATGTTCTACCGCAACCGAGAAGCTGAATGCAAAGATGGCGGCAAACAGCATGATAACAACAAAGCGCCGCGCGATAATCATCGAGTCCATGTTCCTGGCCCTACCAGTGCCCTATACTGGACACTGTTTTGCCATGGTCAGGCTGAACAGGTGCTGAGATACCGGTTCATCTGGCGTTCAGAAATATTACCGGATTCGAATGGTCGCTTGTGTCTATTTGCTGGAAAACAATAAGAGGCCTGCCGGCCGATGGCGAGCAGGCTCGATCATGTCTATCGTGAGCAGCTATCGGCTTTTTAGAGCCTCGTCCAGGTCTGAGACTTGCAGAATACCTTCAGAACGCAGCCCCTCATCCTGATGCTGGCGCCGCTTATGGTGCCTGAGCCGCTGTAGGTCTTGTCTTCGGAGGGATCGGTCAGTTCGCCCGTGTAGCTGTTGCCCTTGCCCTGCATCTTGCCGATCTGCTTGCCGGCGTATTTGCCCGTTTTCAGCGTCACGCAGTAGCTGTCGCCGCAGGGTGCGATGGCGGCGGTATCGCCAGCAACCGTTTTCCAATTGCCGACGATCGGTTCTTCGGCAAAGGCGGCACTCGCGCTCATCAGCAATGCGGTAGCAAGAACGGTGGTACGGATCATGATGTCATTCCTCCCCCAAGGCGCCATCCGGTTCTGTAACCGGGAATGTGGTGAGATTATCTAACGCGAACGTAAAGGTAAATATGGTTTTCGAAGCGCAAATCTCCTGTCCTGTCGGATATCCGCGCTGTGCCGAAAAACGGCATCCGATTGAACTGCGCTCTTTTTGTGGTGAACGAAGGGTTTAAATCCAGATCCTAACGGAAGGTTAAGCTCGCCCGAAAATCCTTAATTTGCAAGGGAAGCGATGTTTAACAAAAACCGAAGTTTACCAAGCATTTGCACTTTGTTTGCATCGAATTAATCATGCATTTTAGGCGTTTTTTGAAAGCCGTCTGCGATAGTGAAGCCATCAAACGAGCGGGGCAAACCCGCCGGCCGGAAGAACCGGAAAGCCGCGAATGACGGCAAGGTTCGGACGGAAAACAGGGCAGATACGAACAGAAGTAAAACAGGGATAAAACCAATGGCACGCTTCGAAACGACGATGTCTGGAAATGCCATGATGGGTGGTAACGGCGCCGATGCCCTTTGCGAACTCGGCGTGAACTACGCGACCGGCAGGGGCTGTGCCGCAGACCTCGTTGCCGCCCACAAATGGTTGAATATCGCCGCCATCCGTGGCAGCGAACGCGCCGCCGAGCTTCGTGCCGACGTCGCCGCGACCTTGACCAAGATGCAGCTCGCGACCGCACTCCGCGCCGCTCGCGAGTGGATGACCACGCACTGAGGCGCGCCGCATATAAGGCGACTTCCTGACTGACCTCGAAAGAGGGGATGTCGGCGGCCGACGGAGATGCCCGCCGAATGATGAAAACCGCGACCGGCCGGGACAAGGCAGGCGCGGTTTCGTCGTCTCAGAGCAATTCCAGGAAAAGTGCGCAGCGGCTTTCCGTCTGGAATTGCGTGAGAATATCGACCTAGAGCGATTCCGCGAAATGCTCCACGCCTCAACCGATCGTCTTCAGCACTTTGGGCAGTGCTTCGGCCAGGAGATCCAAGTCCTGCTTGGGCCCGACACTAACGCGGATGCAGCGATTGAGCGGGGCAACGCCCGGCATGCGGATGAAAACGCCATGCTGGATCAACCCATCGACGATGGCGCGGGCATAGACGCCGTCCCGGCCGCAATCGATGGCGACGAAGTTGGTTGCGGAGGCGAGCGGCAAGAGCCCGTTGTCGCGGGCGATCGCGCCGATCTCCTCGCGCGCGGCGCGGATCTTGCCGACCACCTCGGCAAGATAGGCCTGATCCTTCAGCGCGGCGAGTGCTGCCACGGTGGCGAGCCTGTTCATGCCGAAATGATTGCGGATCTTGTCGAAGGCGAGCACCGTCTCGGGCATCCCGATCACGTAGCCGACGCGGGCGCCGGCAAGGCCATAAGCCTTGGAGAAGGTGCGGGTTCGCAAGACATTCGGCAGGTCGATCAGGGCTGAGATATCGGGCAACGAGTTGGCAGGACCCGTTTCGCTGTAGGCTTCGTCGAGGATCAGTAGGCAGTTTTCCGGCAGCGCGCGGGCAAAGGCGACGATCTTGTCAGCATCCCACCAGCTTCCCATCGGGTTGTCGGGATTGGCGAAATAGACGAGCGGCGCGTTCTCGCGCTTCACCGCTTCGAGCAGCCCATCGAGATCCTCGCGATCATTGACATAGGGCACAGTCACCAGGCGACCGCCGAAACCGGCAACATGGAAATTGAAGGTCGGATAGCCGCCGAGCGAGGTGACGACAGGCGTGCCCGGCTCGATGACCATGCGCGCGATCAGGCCAAGTAGACTGTCGATGCCTTCGCCGACGGCGATATTGGCCGGCTGAACGCCGAGATGTGCCGCAAGCGCCTGCTTCAGCTCGAAATTTTCCGGATCGTTGTACATCCAGATATCGCCCGCATGCTCGCGCATGGCCGCGATGACGGAGGGCGCAGGTCCAAAGCCGTTCTCGTTGGCGCCGATGCGGGCCTTGACCGTTAGCCCCCGCTGACGCTCCAGCGCTTCGGGACCGACGAAAGGAACGGTGGAGGGAAGGGCGCTGATCAGCGGCGTAAAGCGCGAGAAGGCGGACATGCGGGCTTTGTTTCCGAATTCAGTTGCAGGGTGCGGCAGAATAGGCGCTTGGCAGGTGGTTGCAAGAGCGGAAAGATGCTGTTGCGGGATGCGCCATTAGCGGTCGTTCGACTCCAATGACATGAGCCTCAGCCAGGCCCGGCGTTTCCGGCATCCACTATTGCCTGAACGACAAGGGCGATGCGCTTTTCATGCATGCCAGGCCTCACGCGGCCTGAACGTTCGAGCTCGGCGAGCCCATGAAGAGCCGCCCAGAAAGTCTCGGTTACGATCTCCACATTAGTGCAGAACGGAGACACGACTGCTGCAATTACTTCGAAACCGTCCCGAAGCTCTGCTGTCGTTTCAGCTTCGGCGAACCTCAATTGGGTCGGTAAGGTGAACATGGCGTCGTAGAGTGCGGGGCGACTGAGTGCGAACGTAAAATAGCCCGTGGCAACGTTTATGAGGGCGTCCCGTCGTCCGTCTGCCGCTTCTGCTGCCGCGCGAAGAATTGCTGCGAGCTCCTTGAAGCCTTCCACCGCAACTGCTGCGACGATGGCATCCCTGTTCACGAAATGTGAGTAGAGGACGGGCTGGCTATATTCGATCTCCTTAGCCAGACGGCGAATCGTAACCGCATCCCACCCTTCGCTTTCCGCGATCACACGTGCTGCCGCGACGATGCGATCTTCGCGTTCCGCCCGTTCCCGATTTTTTCGGCCTGCGACACTCATTCCAAAATCTCCATGTCCCACAGGGGAAATATACGCCGAACTTATAACAATGCTTGACTATCTAGCAATGCTAGGTCATTTATCTAGCGGTGATAGATTATATTGCATTGCTAGGAGAATTGCAAAATGTACTGGCTTCTTAACGGGACGAGTCTACTCGTGGCGCTCGCGATTATCGCTATCGGCACCAGCTATATCGCGAGCCCAACGACCACAACGCGCAGTTTTGGCCTGCCGCTTCCTGAAGACGGCCCAAACATCTCCTGGTGGCTTCGCCTCAAAGGGGTTCGCGACATCGTAGCGGGACTACTGGTACTTGCTTTTATGGTGTGGGGGACCCAGCGGGAGATCGGCATCGTGCTTTTGGTTGAGGCGATTATCCCCGTCGGTGACATGTCGCTCATTCTCGCAGCGAAAGGCTCTATCAAAAGCGCCTTCGGCGTTCACGGCCTCACGGCGGTGATCATGGTCCTGGCTGCCATCCCCATGATAATTGGTGCGCACTGAGATGGTTCACGTTCCTTCAATCTGGTTCTTAGTTGTTGCATTCTCTGGCGCAGGCCTGGTCAACGCGATCGGCGTGTCCGAGACACGAAGCGATTTCGCTCGATGGGGCTACCCGCGCTGGTGGGGCATTTTCACAGGTGGGTTGGAGATATCCAGTGCCGTGCTGATTGCGCTTCCTGTCAGCCGCATCATCGGTGTGGCGCTTGGGGCGGTAATCATCGCGGCTGCGCTAGTGACGGTTCTGCGCCACCGCGAGTACGCACACCTTGCGCCATTGAGTGTCTTTATCACCCTGATCGCGCTTGCCGCAGCCGCATCTGAAGCACTTGCAGCAAGGCCGCTTGGGGCCGAGCGCAGTCTTTGGCTACATCACCGAGTCCCTCGGAATTATGCCGGTCGCCTCCTGCCGCGTGCGGCGAGCGCCTCGGCATTGCCGATCATGAAATCGGCGCGCACGACACGGCGCAGTGTTTCCGGTTCGATCAGGTTGATGAAGCGGACATGGATGCGGTTGCCGTTGCGGCTCGTTTCGGCGCAGGCGATGCGGTAGGCAAGGCCAAGGATGTTCAGATAGTAGTGGGTCGGTAGGCCGACCGTCGTCGCGACGACAAAGCTGGCGCCACCGCGCGAGATATCGACGATCTCGGCGCTGCGCATCGAGATGCCGGTGAGACAGGGGCGTACTGCGATGAGACGCGCCGGCCGCTGAACGTAGAACCGTTCCCAGCTTCGTTCGTAGACTTCGGATTTGACTTTCGCCAGATGCGTTGCGCGAAGCATTGTCATTCCCTGTTGAAGAACAGACCGAATTCATCTCGGTTACACCACGAACCTTGCACGGAGATTTTGCGGAAGCGTCAATTCCATAGATAGAATTTTAACGGGTTCGTCTTTTGTGCCGATTTGAGCGCATCTTGACAGCGGGATCGGCTTCGATCATACGAATTCCCGGTTCGAGGCGCCTGCCGCTCGCGGATGAAAATCCAAGGTGAAGTCCTCGCAGTTTTGGTCACAGCCATTTAGGGCATGCTGACTGACGGTAATGCGAGCCCCGTTTCACGGTCGTAATTGCGTGCCTTAGCAAAGGCTGATCCTATGACGACGTATCCGTCCATAGATGAATTGAAGGCTCAAGCCCGACGTTTGCGTCAGGCCATGGCCGAGCGCGGCGACGACATGAGCCACTCGACGGCGCTGGAGCTCATCGCCAAGCAACACGGACTGCGTGATTGGAATACGCTGTCGGCGCTCGCCGCAAAACCGAATGACGGGCCGGATGCGTCCTTCGATGTCGGCTCCGCGGTGCGCGGCCGCTATCTGAACAAGCCCTTTACGGGCAAGGTCGTGGCGATGTCGGCGAAGTCAGGCGGGCTCTACAGGATCACCATTCACTTCGACGAGCCCGTCGATGTGGTGGAGTTCGAGAGCTTCTCGGCATTCCGCCAGCGCATCAACGCCCAGGTCGATGCCGACGGCATTTCGCCGCGCAGGACCTCGAACGGCCTGCCGCATCTCATACTCGACATCTGACATTCATCTTTCATCGATGGGCCGTTATCTTCGCCGATAACGCGCATTCCCGTCCGGATACCCCCATGACGCACACCACTGAAAACAATATGTTCCTCACCGGCTGGTTGCCCGGCGTCTTCATCAAAACCGCCGCGCCGATCATCGTCATCACCACGGTCAGCGGCCTATTTGCCGTCGTCGACGCCTATTTCCTCGGTGTCTATGTCGGGGCCGACGCGCTGTCCGCCGTCAGCCTCATCTTTCCCGCGCTCATGCTGCTGATCGCGCTGCAGGCGCTGGTTTCGAACGGCATGGCGAGCATTCTCGCGCGCCGTCTCGGGGCGGGAAATCAAGAAGGCGCAAGGGCGGTGTTCACCGGTGCCCACACGCTGGCGATCGCCGTCGTTGCGGCGATCAACCTCATCTATTGGCTAGCCGGCCGGCAATTCATTGCCGTCGCCGCGGCCGGAAACGCCGATGTCGCTCGAAGCGCCGAGGCCTTCATGGGCGTCATGGTCGCCTTCGCGCCGATCAGCTTCTTCCTGTCGCTGCACATCGATGGGCTGCGATGCGAGGGAAAGCTCGGCTTCATGACGCTGGTGACGCTTGCTTCGACCTTGCTCAATATTCTGGCAAACTGGTTGCTGATGGCGGTCGCGCATTGGGGTGTCGTCGGCTCAGCCAGTGGCTCGATCCTGGCGCAATTCATCTGCCTGTCGATCGTCATAGTTTACCGCCTGCGTCGCCCCGGCGCGCTCGCGGTCGACATGAAGCTGCACCTGCGCGAATGGCGCGGCATCTTCGCGTTCGGTGCGCCGATGAGCCTCGGCTTCATCGGCATCTCGCTGAGCTCGGCGGCAATTCTCTTCAACGTGTCGATCTGGCATCAAGGAGACTACGTCGCGACCATCGGCGCCTATGGCATCGTCACCCGCGTGATGACCTTCGCCTACCTGCCACTTCTGGGCTTGAGCATCGCGTTGCAGACGATATCGGGCCATAATCATGGTGCTGCCCTTCCTGCCCGCGTCGGCCATAGCGTTATCATCGCCATGATCTCGGCTTTGGTCTATTGCGCGGCCGTCGAACTGATCGTCGAGCTTTTGGCGAGACATTTGGGGTCGGTCTTCGTGGCCGATCCGCTGATCGTCGAGGAAGTCGGCCGCATCCTGCCCTGGACGATCGGCGCTTATTTCCTATTCGGCCAGGCAATCATCCTGTCGTCCTATTTCCAGTCGATCGGCGATGCGAAGCGCGGCGCGATCTTCGGTCTGTCGCGATCCTATCTGTTCACCTTGCCGCTGACATTTCTCCTTCCGCTCGTTTTCGGCGAACGGGGGATCTGCATGACGCCGATCTTCGCGGAAGCGGGGATGATCCTGCTCACCTGGCTCGTGTTGTCGCGCAACGCCAGGGATCGAGGCTGGCGTTACGGCCTGTTGCCCGCATGATATGCAAAAGGCCGCGCTCTCGGGCGCGGCCTTTTTGTGTGAGGTTCGGGGCCATCCTCGCCCTTCGAGGCTTCGCTCCTCAGGGTGAGGATGGAGCGCACACCGTTACATAAAACAGCTTCCTATGCATGAAGCGAGTTCAAAGTGTCGTCTTGCGCAGGAGACCAGCCCTCATGGTGAGGAGGTCCAAAGGACCGTCTCGAACCACGAGGGCGGGTGTTAGGAACGACGACGCCACTTCAGGACTTGAGCAGCCATTCATGCTCCACGGCATTGTGGAATTTCCAGATGCGCTTCGGGCCGGCCATGACGTTGAGATAATAGAGATCGTAGCCGTGACACGCTGCACATGGGTGATACCCCTTGGGCACCAGCGTCACGTCGCCATCCTCCAGCACCATGACTTCGTCCAGCGAGCGGTCGTCCGTATAGACGCGCTGGAAGCCGAAACCCTGTGGCGGGTTAAGGCGATGATAATAGGTCTCCTCGAGGAAGCTTTCGTTCGGGAGATCGTCCTGATCGTGCTTGTGCGGAGGGTAGGACGAGGTGTGACCGCCCGGCGTGATCACTTCCACGACCAGCAGCGAATGCGCCGCCCCATCGTCTTCCGGCATGATGTTGTTGACGTGGCGGACATTCGTACCCTTGCCGCGCGTCAGCGCCGGATGCGTGCCCGGTGGAATAGCGCGCGCCTCATAGGAGCCGCCGCCCGGCGCCGAGCAGACGGCCAGCTCCAGATCGGTCTCTGCGGTAACGGACCAGCTCGATCCGGCCGGGATATAGAGCGCATGCGGCGCGCCCTCGAAGGGGCTCATGCGCCCGCCGAGTAGGCCGAAATCCTTGGCCCCCGCCTTGGCGCTTCCCTTGCCGCTGACCCAAACGAGGCAAACCTCGCGGTCGCCGGTTTCAGCCGAGGCGGTTTCGCCGGGCTTCAGGCAGTGAAGATCGAAGCCGACATAAGTCCAGCCGGCGCTTTGCGGCGTGACATGGGTAACGCGGCCATGAGAGCCGTCAGGTTTGACCTTGAGATTGGGCATGGACGTTGTTCCTTGCTTACTTGGGAAAACCTTCGGTTTCCACGGTGTAGCCTGCCGCCGTCATGACACGCATCAGTTCGGCATGGCCGATCTCGGCCATCTTCTGCGGTGGCGCGTTGCGTGGGTCCTGCTCGGCCTCGACCACGAACCAGCCTTCATAGCCGTAATGCGCGAAGCGCTTGACGATGGCGCCGAAATCCAACGAACCATCGCCCGGCACCGTAAACGCACCGAGCGCCACGGCATCGAGGAAGGACTGCCGGCTGCGATCCAGCCCATCGACGACCGACTTGCGGATGTCCTTGACGTGAACGTGGTTGATGCGGGCATGGTGGTTGTCGATGGCGCGCAGCACGTCGCCGCCGGCAAAGGCGAGATGGCCGGCATCGAGCAGCAGCGGAATGCCTGCGCCGGAATTGCGCATGAAGGCATCGAGTTCCGGCTCGGTTTCGACGACAGCCGCCATGTGATGATGATAGGAGAGCGGCATGCCCTGCGCAGCGCACCATTCGCCGAACTCGGTGACACGGCGGGCATAGGCCTTCATCTCGTCATCCGAGAGACGCGGCTTGGTGGAGAGCGGCTTGGAACGGTCACCCTGGATCGAGCGGCCAACTTCGCCATAGACGATGCAAGGCGCATTGACCGCCTTGAACAGCTCGATCATCGGCGCGATGCGGTCCTTGTTGGCGGCAAGCTCCTCATTGACGAGCGTTCCCGAGAACCAGCCGCCGCAAAGCGTGACGTCGGCGGCGCGCAGGATCGGCAGCATCTCATCAGGGTTGCTCGGGAAACGGCGGCCCTGTTCCATGCCGGTAAAGCCGGCGCCGCGCGACTGACGCAGGCATTCTTCGAGGGATACGTCGTCGCTAAGCTCCGGAAGATCGTCATTCCACCAGGCGATGGGCGACATGCCGAGTTTGGCCTTCATCAATGGTCTCCTTGAAAACGGTGCTGGAGGAGCGTCTCAGCTCCTCCGGAAAAATGACGGAAATCGATCAGCCGATGCGCTGGGCGCCGCGCGCCTTTTCGTAAGCGGCGCGAGCCTTGTTGACCTCGACGCGCGGGCTGACTTCGGGAACGGCGACGTCCCACCAATGGCCGCCTTCGTCCGTGGTGATCAGCGGATCGGTGTCGATGACGATGACGGAGCTGCGGTCGTTCTTCTTCGAAGTTTCGATCGCCTGTTCCAGCTCGCTGATGGAGGAAACCTTGACGGCGACAGCACCCATGCTGGCCGCATGCGCCCGGAAATCGATTTCTGGCATCACCTCGTGGCGCGCATCCTTCAGCAGATTGTTGAAGTTGGCACCGCCGGTCGCCATCTGCAGGCGATTGATGCAGCCGTAGCCCCTGTTGTCGAGCAGCACGACGGTGATCTTCAGACCGAGCATGACGGAGGTCGCCAGCTCCGAATTCATCATCATGTAGGAGCCGTCGCCGACCATGACGACGACTTCCTTTTCCGGATGGGCCATCTTCGCCCCAAGCCCGCCGGCGATCTCGTAACCCATGCAGGAGAAGCCATATTCCATGTGGTAGCTGCCGGGCGCGGTTGCCGGCCAGAGCTTGTGCAGCTCGCCGGGTAGGCCGCCTGCGGCGCAGAGCACGATGGTCTTCTCGCCGCCGATCGTCCGCGTGACAGCACCGATCACCTGCGCGTCGGAGGGCAGGGCGGCGTTCGTGGTCGCCATCGCCTTGGCGGCGGCCTCCATCCAGATCTTCTTTTCACGGGCGGCCTTCTCGGCAAGCGCTGCGGGAGCCTTCCAGCCTGCAAGGCCCGCGTCGAGCGCCTTCAGCCCCTCGCGCGCATCCGTCACCAATGGGTGACTGTCGTGCTTCAGCGCGTCATAGGCCGCGATGTTGAGGCCGATTATGGCCATTCTTTCGTTCTTGAACAGCGCCCAGGAGCCGGTGGTGAAATCCTGGCAGCGGGTTCCGACTGCGATCACCAGATCGGTATCCTCGGCAATGGCATTGGCGGCTGAGGTGCCCGTCACGCCGACTGAGCCGAGCGCAAGGGGGTGTGTCTCATTGATCGCCGATTTGCCGGCCTGGGTCACGACCACGGGCACGCCATGTGCTTCGGCGAAAGCCGTGAGTTCCTTCGTTGCCTGTGAATAGAGCACGCCGCCGCCGGCGAGGATAACCGGCTTTTCCGATTTGCGGATCAGCGCGATGGCATTGGCAAGCTCGTCTGCGTCAGGCTGCGGACGCCGCTGCGTCCAGACATGCTCCTCGAAGAAGCTCTCGGGATAGTCGAAGGCTTCCGCCTGCACGTCCTGGCAAAGCGACAGCGTCACCGGGCCGCAATCGAGCGGATCGGTCAGCACTTGCATGGCGCGTTTCAGCGCGGAGATGATCTGCTCGGGTCGGGTGATGCGGTCGAAATAGCGGGACACCGGGCGGAAGGCATCGTTGGCCGAAACGGTGCCGTCGCCGAAATCCTCGATCTGCTGCAGCACCGGATCGGGCGCGCGGTTGGCGAAGACGTCGCCGGGCAGGAAAAGAACTGGAATGCGGTTGACATGCGCCACGCCGGCGGCCGTCACCATGTTCAACGCGCCGGGGCCGATCGATGTCGTGCAGGCCATGAAGCGCTGGCGGAAGCTTGCCTTGGCATAGGCAATGGCGGCATGCGCCATGCCCTGTTCGTTGTGGGCGCGATAGGTCGGCAATTCCTCGCGCACCTGATAGAGCGCCTCGCCGATGCCGGCGACATTGCCGTGACCGAAGATCGCCCAGACGCCGCCGAAGATCGGCTGCTTCTGGCCGTCGATGATGGTCATCTGCTGCTTGAGGAAATGCGTGACGGCCTGTGCCATCGTCAATCGGATCGTCTTGCCCATCGGGCGCCTCCCAAATACCAGAGCAATTCCAGGAAAAGTGCGTAGCGGTTTTCCGTCCGGAATTGCGAAACAGAGATATAGAGCGGTTCAGAGCTTCCGTGAAAACTGAACCGCTCTAGAATTCTTACAGGCCGCGGGTTTTAAGCCACGCTTGCGTCAATTGCCGGAAGCGGCCGGCCATGTCGGCAATCGCCTCCTCGTCGTTCATGCCATCAGACAGCCAGGCGCGGGCCACATCAGAGAAGATGGTCCGGCCGACGGCGAAACCCTTAACAGAGGGTGCTGCCAGCGTTGCCTCGAAGCTACGGATCAATTCCTCCGCCGGCGCCTCCAGGCCGAGCAGCACGATACCCCGGCACCATGGATCATTTTTGGCGATCACGGCATCGATTTTTTTCCATGTAGTCGTCGATTCCTGCGGCTCCAGCTTCCACCAGTCCGGCTTGATGCCGAGCGCATAAAGCTCTTCCATGGCTGTCGGGATCGTGTCGTCGGTGAGCGGCCCATTCTTGCTGGCGATGATTTCGACCAGAAGTTCGCGGCCGACCTTGCGCGCCGCTTCAAACAGCGTCCGCAGCTTCTCCTGCTGCTCCGCCTTCAAGTCCTTCGGATCGTCAGGATGGTAGAAGCAGAGGCATTTGATGCAATGGTTGAGCGGCCATTCGACGAGCTGCGAACCGATATCCTGGCTGAATTCGAATTTCAGCGGCTTCGATCCCGGCAGCTCGACAGGCCGTCCGATCCAGGAGAAATTCTTGGTCGCCGCGTCGAAGAAGGCATCGCGGCCGAAGCGTTCGTCGATCAGCATGCCGTAACCGGGCCGACCGTCAGCCACCCGCGCTGCTGCCTCGACCGCCAGCCGCTTGAAGGCGACGATCCTGTCGTGGCCAACGCCCAGTTCGTCGGCGACGCTGACGAGCTGCGAGCGATGATCGATGGCCAGCGCCATCAGCAGCGGGATCTCGTCGCCACGGCGGGTCGTTGCCCAATGAATATGGTTGATCGCCTCGTCCTTGCGCAACGCTCGGTGCTTGCTGCCCGTCTTCAGGAAGAAATCGAGCTCCGTCCAGGTCGGATATTCCGGCGAGCAGAGCAGGCGTGAAACAGCGAAAGCACCGCAGGCATTTGCCCAGGTGGCACAAGTTTTCAGCAGCTCGCCGCGCAGATAGCCGCGCAGGAAGCCGGACATGAAGGCATCGCCGGCGCCGAGAACATTGAACACCTCGATCGGGAATCCCTCGCCGACGATGCCGGCTTCGAGATCGTCCGAGATCGGCCCATCATAGACGATGCAGCCCATGGCGCCGCGCTTCAGCACGATGACGGCGGATGAAAGGCGACGGATTTCCTTCAAGGCGCCGAGCACGTTGTCAACGCCCGAGCCGATCATGATCTCTTCTTCCGTGCCGACGATCAGATCGCAATCGGGCAGCGTCTCCCTCATCTTGGCGGAGACGCGATCCGACTTCACATATCGCTCGAAACCTTCGGCATGACCGGCCAGGCCCCAGAGGTTCGGTCTGTAGTCGATGTCGAAGAGCACCTTGCGGCCGTTCGCCTTGGCGATGCGGATCGCCTTGCGCTGTGCGGCCTCGGTATTGGGCTTGGAAAAATGCGTGCCGGAAACCAGAACGGCGCCGGAGGACTTGATGAAGTTCTCGTCAATATCGTCTTCGTTCAGCGCCATGTCGGCGCAGTCGGAACGGTAGAAGATCATCGGCGAGACGCCTTCGGCCTCGACCGCCAGCAGCACCAGCGCCGTAAGGCGCTCCTTGTCCGTGGCGATCCCTTCGACGGCGACGCCTTCTCGGGCTGACTGTTCGCGGATGAAGCGACCCATCTGCTCGTCGCCGACGCGGGTGATGAGGCCGGACTTCAGGCCGAGCCGCGCCGTGCCGATCGCGATATTGGCCGGGCAGCCGCCGACCGACTTGGCGAAAGAGGCGATATCTTCGAGCTTCGAGCCGATCTGCTGGCCGTAAAGGTCGACGGAAGAGCGGCCGATGGTGATCACATCGAGTTTCGCTTCCGGCTCGGCGCCAGGATTGTCGTGTGCCATGATGTCCTCCCGTCGGGGCATGACCTCTTTTGCTTTTCAGCCTGCGCCGAGATCATGCGTTATTGAAAGTGCCGGTGTTCGTTTCGTCCCGGTTGCTATGGAACGGACGGCCATCTCCCGCGGCCGTGATCCTGGTTGTAGTGAAACATTGGTTCCGAGATTTTGTCAATTCGGAATGTTTATTCCATTTTCGTTTTATCGGCTTTTGTTGCGTCCTTTCGCCGGCGCTCGGCGATGGCGACGGGAAAGGCCATGATGAGTGCCATGGATGCCGAAAGCGAGCGGAAGCCCGCAAAGTCTGCCTCGGCCACTTCGAACCAATGTGTCGCGCAGGCAGTGAGGGGCGAGAAGGCCGAATCGGTGATGGCGATGACGGGCACGTTGCGCGCGGCGAGATCCTGCGCCTGCGCCAGGCTATCGGCGGCATAGGGCGAAAAGCTCGCGGCGATCGCTGCGTCCTTCTCCGTTGCGAAGCGGGCGATCTCACCGTCGATGCCGTTGGGCGAGGCGACGATCTGGTGACGTATGTTCAGCTTGGAAAAGGCGTAACTCATATGCGCCGTCAGCGGATAGGAGCGACGCTTGGCGATGAGGTAGATCGTCTCCGCCGAGGCGAGGACATCGATGGCTTTAACAAAGGTATCCGTCTCGATGGTTGCTGCGAGCTTGTTGATGGACTGGCTGGCGGCGGACAGGAAGCCGGAGAGGATACCGGCCTCCTCGTCTTGAATGCCCGATCGCTCGAGCGTCACCAGCCGCTCTTCATAGCTCAGCGTCCGATCGCGCAATCTCTCTCGGAAGATGCTCTGCAGATCGGAGAAGCCCTCATAGCCGAGGTGATGGGCAAGGCGCACCAGCGTCGACGGCTGCACTTCGGCCGCCGTCGCAATGCTGGCCGTCGTGCCGAAGGCGATCTCATCGGGATTGCCGAGCGCAAAGGCGGCCACCTGTGCGAGACGCTTCGGCATGGCATTCTTGCGCTCGATGATGATGCTGCGCAGGCTTTCGAAGTCGCGCGGCACCCTGGTTTGCGTCTCGATATTGTTGTCCATGCGCCGTCCTTCAGCTTCCCCTACACCGTCAATGAAACAAACGTTCCATATTTGTAACGATACCGGATTTTGATTCGTTCGGCACGAATAATTTTAACATAATGATTTTACGTCAATAAATATGAATTCCGAGCTTTAATTCGAATCTCGACTGCATGAGTACGCTTGTCAAAACGGTCTAAATATTCCAAAAATCACGCAACTTCGGGTGAGGATTTGAGGAGAACAAGCAAATGAAGCCGTTGGGTGTTGGATTGATCGGTACCGGCTACATGGGCAAATGCCATGCGCTGGCATGGAATGCGGTCAAGACCGTTTTTGGCGATGTCGCCCGGCCGCGCCTGGTGCATCTGGCCGAAGCCAATGCCGATCTGGCAAAGGCGCGCGGTGACGAATTCGGTTTCGAAAAGGCAACGGCCGACTGGCGCGCGCTCATCGCGGACCCCGAGGTCGACGTCGTCTCCGTCACGACACCCAATCAGTTCCACCCGGACATGGCGATCGCCGCCCTTGAGGCCGGCAAGCATGTCTGGTGCGAAAAGCCGATGGCTCCTGCCTATGAGGATGCTGAACGCATGCTGGCCGCGGCCAGGGCTTCCGGCAAGGTCGCCATTCTCGGATACAATTATATCCAGAACCCCGTGATGCGGCACATCAAGTCGCTGATCGAAGAGGGTGCGATCGGTGCGGTCAATCATGTCCGTGTCGAGATGGACGAGGATTTCATGGCCGATCCGAACGGCCTTTTCTATTGGAAGAGCGAGCTTGCCTCCGGCTACGGCGCTCTGGATGACTTCGCCGTGCATCCGCTTTCGCTGCTCTGGTTCCTCTTCGGTCACGTCGAGGCTGTCATCACCGATATGGTGAAGCCCTATGCCGAGCGGCCGTTGAAGGATGGCGGCAGCCGCACGGTCGAGAATCACGATCTCGCCAACGTCCTGATGCGGCTTGGCGGCGGAATTTCCGCCGTGCTCATGGCTAATCGCTCGGCCTGGGGCCGCAAGGGGCGGATAGCCCTGCAGATCTTCGGCTCCAAGGGCTCGATCTCCTACGATCAGGAGCGCATGAACGAATTTGAATTCTATCAGGCCGAGGGCAGGGACAGCGAACAGGGGTTCCGCAAGGTGCTGGCCGCTCCCGCCCACAAGCCCTATGACCGCTTCATCCCGGCGCCCGGCCACGGCCTCGGCTTCAACGATCTGAAGATCATCGAATGCCGCGAGCTGATCCGCGCCATATCAGGCGAGGCTGCGTCAGTCGTGGCTTTCAAAGATGGCCTGCGAATCGAGAAATCGGTGCATGCCATGGCGCGATCTTTCCACGAACGGCGCTGGATCGAAGTGGCCAGCTGAGCGTTCGGCCTAATTTTCTCCCGATCCGGGGCGCAGGGTCAGCCGTGATTGACGCTTGCAGATGCAGGCGTTACCCCTGAAGTCCATAGGCATTCTTCCGCATCGCATGGGTTGGATTGCCATAATAACAATGGAGTACGGATCGTGACGGGCAGATTGGTCATTGTCGGGGCCGGGCAGGCGGGTTTCGCGCTCGCAGCCAAATTGCGTGGGTTGGGTGATTCGCGGCCGATCACCATTGTCGGCGCGGAAGAGAGCCTTCCCTATCAGCGGCCGCCATTGACCAAGAAATACCTGCTTGGCGAGATGAGCTTCGATCGCCTGCTGTTCCGCCCGGAACATTGGTATGCCGACAATAATGTCGAGATTCGCGTGTCCACCTGGGTCGAGCAGATCGATCGCGCCGCAAAGCAGATCGTCATGCAGGACGGCTCCAGGCTGGGCTATGAGACGCTGGCGTTGGCGACGGGATCAACGCCACGCCGCCTGCCGCCCTCAGTCGGTGGCGCGCTTGAAGGCGTCTATCTCGCTCGTGACAAGCGCGATGCGGATCTCCTTGCCGGCGAAATGCGCCCCGGCCGCCGGGTGCTCATCATCGGCGGCGGCTATATCGGGCTTGAGGCGGCGGCCGTCGCGCGCCATCGCGGTCTTGAGGTCACCCTCATCGAGATGGGCGACAGGATATTGCAGCGCGTGGCGGCCAAGGAAACGGCCGACATCTTCAGGGCCATCCATCAGAAGCACGATGTCGTCATTCGCGAAAAGACCGGGCTGAAGCAGCTCATCGGCCGCAATGGCCATGTCGCCGCCGCGGAACTGTCGGATGGCTCGACCATCGAGGTCGATTTCGTCGTCGTCGGCATTGGCGTCGCCCCGAATGACAGGCTCGCCAAGGAGGCGGGCCTGGAGGTCGGCAACGGCATCGTCGTCGATTCGTTTGCCCGCACATCCGATCCGTCCATCTTCGCCATGGGCGATTGCGTCGAACTGCCTTGGGAGGGCGGCCGAATCCGGCTCGAATCGGTGCAGAACGCCGTCGATCAGGCGGAAGCCGCGGCTGGAATCATCGCCGGCGGCGACAAGGCCTATGATCCGAAGCCGTGGTTCTGGTCGGATCAATATGACGTGAAGCTGCAGATCGCTGGTTTCAACCTCGGTTACGACGAGACGCTGCTGCGTCCCGGCGCGCGCGAGGGCGCAGCCTCCGTCTGGTATTTCAAGCAGGGCCGTTTTATCGCCGTCGACGCCGTAAACGACGCAAAGGCCTATGTTACCGGCAAGAAGCTCCTGGAAACCGGCGCCAATCCGTCCAAAGCGATTCTTTCCGATCCTGCCGCCGACCTCAAGCAACTATTGGCCTGACGCGATTTTCACATCGACCAAGGCGCGCTTCATTCGGCAACCGGCTGTTGCCGAATCTCGGAAAGAACGTGCGTGAAGGCGAAAAAGCGCTTGCGTCGATAAATGAATGGCCCTATCAGGGCCGCACCGGAGAGGTGGCCGAGTGGTCGAAGGCGCTCCCCTGCTAAGGGAGTATACCAGAAATGGTATCGTGGGTTCGAATCCCATCTTCTCCGCCATCCCAGATCCCCAGCAGATAGAGATGGCATTTCGGCCGGTGAGTTCTGCCCGGCTTTCTTCCTTTCCAATTTGTATCTGATTGCTTGAGCTGAGGCGCGCCGATCTCTCGCGATTCCGCTGCCGCGTCCATGGCAATCCTGCCAAAATGTTCGGCTCGATCGCTTTGCTTCGAATCGATAAATCCGAATCATCTAGGTACGTGCATCGATTTGAGACAGTCCGGAGGAGGGCTCGTCGGCGACGCCGGAGTGAAGTCGCGGCGCCAAATGCCGCAAATCGTCTGTAAGTCGTCGCGAAAGTCCCAAAGTCGCCGCAGAAGTGCCGTTTTCTCGCCCGCCTGTATTTCCTGCGCTTCTATAGAGATACATTTCTAAGTGGCCGTAGATTAAGAGCTTTCTTAATAAAACCTAAATAATTGCGGCAGCCGTGTTGCTGACTTGTGTCCTTTCGGCAACAGGAATTGCGGAAGGCTTACGCAAATCCCCCTTTCCGACAAGATGTCGATTGCGTGACAGTGCGCGTCTTGTATTTTCAATCTCGGAAGCGAGGGCGATTGATCGTCCACTTCTTGAAACGCGAGGATGGGACAGGGAATACCTTCGGGTAGTTCTCATTCTCGATAAAAACTTTGACTGGAGGTCAATATGAACATCAAGAGCCTTCTTCTTGGCTCCGCTGCTGCGCTTGTGGCAGTTTCCGGTGCTCATGCAGCTGACGCTATCGTTGCTGCTGAGCCGGAGCCGTTGGAATACGTCCGCATCTGCGACGCCTACGGTGCTGGTTATTTCTTCATCCCGGGCACGGAAACCTGCCTCAAGATCGGCGGTAAGGTTCGTACCGAAGGTCAGTGGTACGATGCCTACAACCCGAACAGCCGCCTGGGCACGCTCTGGCACACCCGCGCTGAGCTCCGTCTCGCAACCGCAAGCGACACCGAATACGGCCCGCTGAAGACCAACACCGAAATTCGTTGGGACTGGAACGACGGCAACAGCACGAAGACCAATCTGCTGCACGCCAGCATCAGCCTCGGCGGCTTCACGATTGGTAAGGAAGACTCCGAGTTCAACGTCTTCACCGGCTACGCCGGCGACGTCATCAACGACGACGTTGTCTATGACGGCCCGTACGAACTCAACCAGATCACCTACAACTACGATGCAGGCAACGGCTTCACCGCTGTGATCTCGCTCGAAGACAGCAACTCTGGTGTTGGTGCGACTGGCGTCAACGGCGAAGACAGCTCCGACCATTATGCTCCTGACGTTGTTGCCGGTCTCGGCTACAAGGTTGGCAACTTCGGCTTCAAGGTCGTCGGCGGTTACGACTCGATCGTTGAAGAAGGCGCCATCAAGGCTCGCGTCGACGCCGACTTCGGCGCATTCTCGGCCTTCTTGATGGGCGGCTGGAACACCGATGGCAACAAGCTGAACAAGTATGCCGGTGCAAACGGTGCTGGCGATGCCGCCAACATCGGCTGGGGCGACTGGGCAGTTTGGGGCGGTGCTAGCGTTCCGATCAACGAAAAGCTGAAGTGGAACCTCCAGCTCGCCTACACCGACTCGAAGATCTTCGCCGCGACCACGAACCTCACGTTCAACCCGGTTAAGAACCTGACCATCCGTCCGGAAGTCTCCTACACCAACTGGGACTCCATCAATCAGGATCAGTGGTCTGGTATCCTGCGCTTCGAGCGTGCATTCTAATCTAATCTGATCTGACTTCGGTCAATCCGATTGGTCACTACTGTGACGGAAAGCCCGGCCATTGGCCGGGCTTTTTTTCGAGTATCGGCAAGCTGAAATGTAGCTTGCAGACCCCTCCACGTCTTTCCACTCAAATACTATCTTTAGGTTGTGTGTATTTTCTAAATAACCCCAAGTAGTTTTCTACTATCGAGATGCTGGCAGTATGACAGTTTTGCGACGTGATTTTTGTGCAACGCATTTTTTGAAACAGCCGTCACAATTGTTCATAGTTTATCTCTGATATTGCTCTGAAAAAAACGATCTGTAGGTTCCAAATCGGAAGCGAGACTTAGCGTCTTGGTTCTCCCAGATCAGGGGTCAACTTAAAACCGGGTGGGGTAGGGCGCGTCGATTTTCTCGGCGCGAATTCTCATACCTAATTGATATTGGAACTGGAGTTACTATGAACATCAAGAGCCTTCTTCTCGGCTCCGCTGCTGCGCTGGCAGCAGTATCGGGTGCTCATGCTGCCGACGCGATCGTCGCCGCTGAGCCCGAGCCGCTCGAATACGTCCGCATCTGCGATGCTTACGGTGCTGGCTACTTCTTCATCCCAGGCACTGAAACCTGCCTCAAGGTCGGCGGTATGGTCCGTACCGAAGGCGGCTGGTACAACGCCTACAATCCAGGCCCGGGCGGCGACCGCGGCACCTACTGGCATACCCGCGCTCAGCTGAGCGTCGACACAGCGACCGACACCGAATACGGCCCGCTGAAGACCAACACCGTCTATCGTTTCGACTGGAACGACGGCGGCTCCACCACCACCAAGCTGCTCTGGGCCAACATCAGCCTCGGCGGCTTCCTCGTCGGTAAGCAGGACTCGCAGTACAACCTGTACACCGGCTACGCCGGCGACGTCATCAACGACGACGTGATCTATGACGGCCCGTACGAACTCAACCAGCTGACCTACAACTACGACGCCGGCAACGGCTTCACGGCTGTCGTCTCGCTCGAAGACTCGAACTCCGGTTCCGATTCGACGACCTATGGCGGCGCTTGGGTTCAGTCGAAGGCTAACCACTACGCTCCGAACGCCGTTGCCGGTATCGGCTACAAGGCTGGCGGCTTCGGCTTCAAGGTTGTCGGCGGCTATGACTCGATCGTCGAAGAAGGCGCTGTCAAGGCTCGTATCGATGCCGACTTCGGCTTCCTCACGGCCTTCTTGATGGGCGGCTACAACACCGATGGCAAGAAGCTGAACCAGTATGCCGGTTCGAACCTGAACGCATCTGCTTGCCCGACTGGCCGCGGCGATCTTTGCGGCTGGGGTGACTGGGCTGTTTGGGGCGGCGTTGGCGTTCCGATCAACGCAAAGCTGAAGTGGAACCTCCAGCTCGCCTACACCGACTCGAAGATCTTCGAAGCGACGACGAACCTCAAGTTCACGCCGGTCAAGGGCTTCCTGATCGAGCCGGAAGTGACCTACACCAACTTTGATTCTGTGAACCAGGATCAGTGGGCTGGTATCCTCCGCTTCCAGCGCAGCTTCTAATTCGGTCCGCCGAACGAGTTTGAAAATCTTCTGGTCAGACCTCCGATCAGAAGAGGAAAGGCCCGGTCTCCCAACCGGGCCTTTTGATTTTCAGAGGGGTGTCGACCCTGAGAGCCCCCGTCGTCAAAGCCCTGAGATGAAATGCCGGATTGCGTCTGGAATATCGCCGAGATGCAGAATGGGGGCATGTCCTTGTCCTCGCGCGCTCTTGACGGTCATACCCGGATGGCGGTCTGCCATTTCATAGGTCGTGGTTTGCGTCAGAAGCTTCGAATTCTCGCCGCGAATCACCATCAGCGGGATATCCTGAAACCCTTGGAATTGCGGCCACAAGTCCGGGATCGGCGCTTCCAGATCGAGCGCCTGCATTTGTGCGGCTATGGCGGGATCGTAGTCGGCAACAGGTGTGCCGTCACGAAAGGCATAGATAGCCCGCGCCATGTCCTGCCAGTCGCCTTCGTCAAGCGCCGTAAAAGCACTGCCGTGGTTTTCCCGAAGGATCTCGATCGCCTCGCTCCAATTGGCGGGCTTCTTGTCCCGGTTGAGATAGTCGCGAATATCCGCCAATCCGATTTTCTCGAGAATTGGACCGATGTCGTTGAGAATCACCGCCTTGAGGACGTCCGGCCGGCTGGCGGCAAGCACATGCAGCACCAGTCCGCCGCGTGAGGTACCGACGAAGATGGCCTGCTGCATCCCAAGGGCAGCGCAGACGGTCAGCACATCCTGTGCTTCGACAATGAGACTGTAGTGAGATTTGTCCGCATCCCATTGGGATGCCCCGCGCCCACGGGCATCGAGCGTGATCACCCTACGCGGGGCCGTCGAATCCTGCGATAGAAGCAGCGCCAGTTGATGAAAGTCCCGCGAATTGCGCGTCAGGCCGGGCAGGCAGAAGATCGGCGGCCGGGTTCGTGTGGCGTCGTCGTCGCCGGCATAATCGCGCACATAGAGCTTCAGGCCATCCTCCGCCGCTATCGTCCTGGCAAGGAAACCGCTTTGGTCGTCACTGCGCATGCGTCATACCTCGTGCGTTGGCTATCACCGGGGATGTAACGTCATTTCCGCAGCGCGCACAACCGGCGCCGTCTCCCATGGCAGGCCACCCAAAGGCCTGGCGATAACGATGCGTTCAGCCGCGGCCGGAGACCAGATCGTGTACGATATCGGGCTTCTGTCCCAGCCGGGCCTTGTAGACCTGATAGTTTTCCATGACCCGCTGAACATAGTTGCGGGTCTCGGGGAAGGGGATGCGCTCGATCCAGTCGACCACGTCATCGAGCGATTTGCCGCGCGGATCGCCATAGCGGCTGATCCACTCCGGCACCTTGTTCGGTCCGGCATTGTAGGCGATGAAGGTGAGGATATAGGACCCGCCGAACGTGTCGATCTGCTCGCCGAGATAGTGGGCGCCGAGCGTGGCATTATAGCCGGCATCCTGCGTCAGTTTGTCGGCGGAGTAGGCCATGCCGTGCCGGCCGGCAACGGCCTTTGCGGTCTTCGGCAGCAGTTGCAGCAGGCCGCGGGCATTGGCGGAGGAAACGGCGGCCGGATTGAAAGCGCTTTCCTGCCGGGCAATGGCATAGGCGAGCGCTTTGCCGGAGCCGGAAATATTGGCATTGTCCGGAATGACACCGATCGGGAAGGCGAGCGCTGCGACGTCGATGCCGCGCCCATAGGCGATCTTGCCGATCTGAAGCGAAAGCTGGTGGTTGCCCGAACGCTCGGACCGGGCGGCGAGCAGGGCAACCTCGCCGGGGCTTTCCAGTTGCTTCGCCAATGCGCGATAGAGCGCATCGGCACGCCAGCCGTGTCCTGCTGCCTCAAGCCGTGAAATCGCCTGCACGGCCTCACGTCCCTGGAAACGCTGGCGATCTACCGCCGACGGAGCGGGATAGGTAACGTTCAGGGTACGGCGACCAAGCTTCTCGGCGGCAAGCTGGCCATAGAAGGTGCTCGGATAGGAAGCGGCCTTCGCATAGAAATCGGCAGCCTTGCCCGGTCCACCTGCCTCGGCGGCACGGCCGAGCCAGTACCAGCCGCGCGATTGCGAGATCGGTCCGTTCGACACCTGCAGGATCTTGCGGAAATGGGTTGCCGCGTTCGCACCGTCCTGCAGGCCGCGCAGAGCGTACCAGCCCGCGTGGAATTCGGCCTCGCCGACGTCCTGCGGGCTTTCCGCGACGCTGGCGTCGACGACGCGATAGGCAGCCTTGAATTCACCCTGATCCACCAGGCCACGGCTGACGATGCGCTGCTCGCTCCACCACGCGCCGGGGCTGACAAGCACGCTGCGGTCTCGCGGCATTTGCGCCAGAAGATTGGCGGCATCGTCATATCTGTTCTGGCGGCGCAGATTTTCGATCCGCATGAAGAGATAGGCGGGGTCCTTGCGCCATTGCGTGTCGACGGCTGCTATCAGCGCGTCCGCCTTCGGCGAGCGGTCATTGACCGCTGCCCAGGCCTTATAGAGGGATTGCGCCCGGCCGAGATCGCCAAAGCGTTTGGCCTGCGCTGTCCGGTCGCGGTAAAGCAGATAGTCCATGCGCGCCTTGTGATCGGCGGGCGAAAGCAGGCTCGGGAATTCTGCGAGGATCTTGTCCTCAAGCGATTTGTCGAGCGGCTCGTCGCGCCAGATCTTGCGGATCAGCTTTGCGGCTTGTGCCGACGAACCTCGCGCCATGAGCGCGCGCGCGAGGATGATGCTGCCTTCCACGGTCTCAGGCTGCGTGTTGCCGAACGCGGCAAGCACCTGATCGGTCGCCGGATTTTCGGTGTAGAGCGCCCGCTCGGAATTGGCACGCAGGCTGCCGAGCCCCGGCCAGCCGACGAGCTCGCGGGCGGCCGCGGCAATTTCGCCGGAGGGGATGCCTGGCTGGCCTGAAGTGGCGATCGCCCAGGTCAGAATATGGCGATCAAGCGAGCCTTCGCCCATGCCGTTGCGGATGGCGAGCGCCTGCATCGGGTTCTTGTTGGAAAGAGCGTCGAGACCGGCTTTCAGGTCGCCGCTGACAGGCGCGATGGCTCCGCTGCGCGGGATCGCGGCTGTGCTCATGGGGTCCGTCGCCATGGCGACGTCGGCGCTTGAGCGTGTTGATGTCTGCTGGCCGGGAAGCTGTGAGGCAACGGCGCCCCAGGCGACCGCCAAGCCAACAGCGGTCCAGATCATGACAGGTCTCTTCATCCGGCTACTCACAAAACAAACAGGCCCTTTCCATTTGCCAAATGCTATATTAACGAAACCTTACCGGTGGTCCGAATTTCAATCAATTATGATATCGGAAACTGCCCTTTACCATTCAAAGCGCGCTTGTCGCCGTCAAATCGGCGCTTTATGGTGCGCGGATTCATAACCATGGATTGCGGCTGAAGCATGAAAGCAGCGCCGCTAGGAGACTTGCATGTTCAAGGGGTCCATTCCCGCACTCGTTACGCCCTTTACTGACGCCGGCAAGGTGGACGAGGCTTCCTTTGCCTCGCATGTCGACTGGCAGATAAAAGAGGGCAGCAAGGGATTGGTGCCCGTGGGTACGACGGGCGAATCGCCGACCCTGTCGCATGACGAGCACAAGCGCGTCGTCGAACTCTGCATCGAGATCGCCAACAAGCGCGTCCCGGTCATGGCGGGAGCGGGGTCGAACAATACCCGCGAGGCGATCGAGCTGGCACAGCACGCCGAAAAGGTCGGCGCCGATGCGGTTCTGGTCGTCACCCCCTATTACAACAAGCCGACCCAGAAGGGGCTCTACGCGCATTTCGCAGCTGTTGCGGAAGCCGTGAAGGTGCCGATCTATATCTACAACATCCCCGGCCGTTCGGTTGTCGACATGACGCCGGAGACGATGGGTGCGCTCGCCAAGACCTATGCCAATATCGTCGGCGTGAAGGATGCGACCGGCAAGATCGAACGCGTTTCCGAGCAGCGCATTAGCTGCGGCCGCGACTTCCGCCAGCTTTCCGGCGAGGATGCCACGGCGCTCGGCTTCAACGCCCATGGCGGTATCGGCTGCATCTCGGTGACGGCCAATGTCGCGCCGCGCCTGTGTGCGGAACTCCAGGCTGCGACGCTTGCCGGCGATTATGCCAAGGCCCTCGAATATCAGGACCGCCTGATGCCGCTGCATAAGGCGATTTTCATCGAGCCCGGCCTTTGCGGCGCCAAGTATGGCCTTTCCCGCCTCGGCCGGATGAGCCGCAACGTGCGTTCGCCGCTTTTGTCGACCCTGGAGCCAGGCACGGAGGCTGCAATCGATGCGGCCATGCGCCATGCCGGTCTCCTGAACTGACGGCATAGTAGACGAACTGGGAAAACTCTCCGCAAGGCCGCTCTCTTCACAAGGAGGGCGGTCTCGCTTATTTAGGGTGCAGGAACTTGGCGCGCCGACGGCTACCGCCGGAATGAACAAAGAAAAGAAGAACAATCATGGCCCCCAAAGGCAGCCAACGCATAGTCAACAAGATCGTGGCGGAAAACCGCAAGGCACGCTTCAACTATGAGATCATCGACACCTATGAGGCAGGGATCGTGCTGATGGGTACGGAGGTCAAGTCGCTGCGCGAAGGCAAGGCCAACATCGCCGAATCCTACGCTTCGGACGAAGGTGGCGAGATCTGGCTGATCAACTCCTATCTGCCGGAATACCTGCAGGCGAACCGGTTCAATCATGAGCCACGCCGCCGTCGTAAACTATTGCTTTCCAGCCGCGAAATTGGTCGGCTGCGTTCTGGTATCAACCGCGAAGGCATGACTCTGGTGCCGTTGAAGATCTATTTCAACGACAATGGCCGTGCGAAGCTGGAACTGGCGCTCGCCAAGGGTAAGAAGCTCCACGACAAGCGCGAGTCGGAGAAAGAACGCGATTGGAACCGGCAGAAGAGCCGTCTGTTGAAGGACAACCGCTAGAACCTTTCCGCTTTTCTTCGAATCGCGAAAACGTCCTATCCTTTTGTACTTACGCAATTCCGCACGGAAAACCGCTACGTACTTTTCCTGGAATTGCTCTAGGCATCGCAGTGTTTTTCCGCAAGCATTCTGCGGATGAATGCGTGGCCGAGATTGTCTTGCGCAGAGGGCAACTTAGGCACACCGGAAACCGAAGCGCAACCGCCGCCAGCCAAGAGTTTTCAGGCGCTATTGCTCGTCAGCATCCGCTTCCACGTGGGCTGGCTCTGCGGAGCGGTGAGGGCGCTCGGACGGTTCGCGGCCGATCTCAGCCTTCAGCGATACGAGATCGATGAAATGGTCGGCCTGGCGGCGGAGATCGTCGGCGATCATCGGCGGCTGGGTCGCCATGGTCGAGATGACCGAGACCTTGCGGCCGCGGCGCTGGAGCGCTTCCACGAGGTTCGTGAAGTCGCCGTCGCCGGAAAAGATCACCAGATGATCGACGGTCTCGGATTGCTCCATGGCGTCGATCGCCAGCTCTATGTCCATGTTGCCCTTGATCTTGCGGCGCCCCATGGAGTCGGTGAACTCCTTGGCGGGCTTGGTGACGACCTTGTAGCCGTTATAATCGAGCCAGTCGATCAGCGGGCGAATGGAGGAATATTCCTGATCCTCGATAAGGGCCGTGTAATAATAGGCGCGTAGCAGATATCCGCGTTTCTGAAATGCCTTCAGGAGCTTGCGATAATCGATATCGAAGCCGAGGCTCTTGGATGCAGCGTAGAGATTGGCGCCGTCTATAAAGAGTGCAATTTTTTCGCGTGGGTCAAACATCGCTTACATATCCACTGTTATAAAAACGTAATCACTTCATTCAAAGGTTAGCTAAAACAATGCCTTGTAAGGCGTTGCAGAATAATTCGTATTACTTTATGAATTATTCATATAACCGAGATTTAGGGCACGAAATGCGATATTCCAAGCAACCTCAGGTGGAAATCACCGTTTGTATAGGGGAATTTTAACACTTTTCCGGAGGGTGCAAAGGCGCTGAAACAGGAAAAACTTGAATTTGCCTTCGTTTGCTTGTATCGGCGTGCTACTCCGAGACATGATGACGACATCACGACCGCAAAGGACAGGCAATGGCCCGTGTCACAGTAGAAGATTGCATTGATAAAGTAGAGAACCGGTTCGAGCTCGTGCTGCTCGCCAGCCATCGCGCCCGTCTGATTTCGCAGGGTTCCTCGATCACGATCGATCGCGACAACGACAAGAACCCGGTCGTTGCGCTGCGCGAAATCGCCGACGAGACGTTGTCGCCTGATGATCTCAAGGAAGACCTGATCCATTCGCTGCAGAAGCATGTCGAAGTGGACGAGCCCGAGCCCGATCCGGCAAGCCTCATTGCGGCTGGCGCTTCCGCCACCAGCGAAGAGGAAGAAGACCTGCCGGAAACCGTCACTTTCGACCAGATGTCGGAAGAAGAGCTTCTGGCCGGTATCGAGGGCCTGGTTCCGCCGGAAAAAAGCGACGATTACTGATCGTCGAGCTTGATGCTCCGGGCAGGAGCGATATGATGAGAGGATGCGTGCGCCGGTCAGATGACTGGCGCGCTTTTGTTTTTGCGGGAGTAGCTTCGGAATGATGCGGCAATACGAGCTTGTCGAGCGCGTGCAGAAATACAAGCCCGATGCCAACGAAGCTCTTCTCAACAAAGCCTATGTTTATGCAATGCAGAAGCATGGGCAGCAGAAACGTGCCAGCGGCGATCCCTATATTTCCCATCCTCTCGAAGTTGCCGCCATCCTGACGGACATGCGTCTGGATGAATCGACCATCGCGGTCGCTCTTCTTCACGACACGATCGAGGACACCACGGCGACCCGCGCCGAAATCGACGAGATGTTCGGCGAGGATATCGGTCGTCTGGTCGAGGGTCTGACCAAGATCAAGAAGCTCGACCTCGTCACCAAGAAGGCCAAGCAGGCGGAAAACCTGCGCAAGCTGCTGCTCGCCATTTCCGACGACGTCCGCGTGCTATTGGTCAAGCTCGCCGACCGCCTGCACAATATGCGCACGCTCGATCACATGTCGCCGGAAAAGCGCGCCCGCATCTCCGAGGAGACGATGGAAATCTATGCGCCGCTCGCCGGCCGCATGGGCATGCAGGACATGCGCGAGGAGCTGGAAGAGCTTTCCTTCCGCCATATCAACCCGGAAGCACACGACACCGTCACCAAGCGGCTCGAAGAGCTGTCGCGGCGCAATGAAGGGCTGGTCAAGAAGATCGAGACCGAGCTGCGCGATCTGCTCGTGGCCAATGGCCTTGCCAATGCCATGGTCAAGGGCCGGCTGAAGAAGCCTTATTCGGTCTTCCGCAAGATGCAGTCGAAGTCGCTCTCCTTCGAGCAGCTTTCCGATGTCTACGGCTTCCGTCTTCTCGTCGACGACATTCCATCCTGTTACCGGGCGCTCGGCATCGTGCATACCCGCTGGCGCGTCGTTCCCGGCCGCTTCAAGGACTATATTTCGACGCCGAAGCAGAACGACTATCGCTCCCTGCATACGACGATCGTCGGTCCTTCCAGTCAGCGCATCGAGCTGCAGATCCGTACCAAGCGCATGCATGAGATCGCCGAATTCGGCATCGCCGCCCACACGCTCTACAAGGACGGCACCAACGGCAATGGCAATGGTGACACCGACCTGGCGTCGCGCGAAAGCAACGCCTATTCCTGGCTGCGCCACACCATCGAGGCGCTGGCCGAAGGCGACAGCCCGGAAGAATTCCTCGAGCACACGAAGCTGGAGCTTTTCCAGGATCAGGTCTTCTGCTTCACGCCCAAGGGCAAGCTGATCGCGCTCCCGCGCGGCGCAACGCCGATCGACTTTGCCTACGCCGTCCACACGAACATCGGCGATACGACCGTCGGTGCCAAGATCAACGGCCGCATCATGCCGCTGGTGACGCGGCTGAACAATGGCGATGAAGTCGAGATCATCCGCTCCGGCGTGCAGGTGCCGCCGGCCGCCTGGGAAGAGATCGTGGTAACTGGCAAGGCGCGTGCCGCCATTCGCCGCGCCACCCGCCTTGCAATCCGCAAGCAATATGCCGGTCTCGGCCATCGTATTCTCGAGCGCACCTTCGAGCGCGCCGGCAAGGTCTTCTCGCGCGATGGGCTGAAGCCGGCCCTGCATCGCCTCGGCCAGAAGGATGTCGAGGATGCGATCGCTGCCGTCGGGCGAGGGGAGATGTCGTCGCTCGACGTCTTGCGCGCCGTCTACCCCGATCATCAGGACGAACGCGTGACCGTGAAGCCCGCCGGCGACGAAGGCTGGTTCAATGTCCGCAGCGCTTCCGGCATGATCTTCAAGATCCCGGGCAAGAACAAGGCTGACGTTTCCGATGGCGCCGATCTCGATGCCCCGCCGATCCGCGGTATCTCCGCCAATGTCGAGGTGCATTTCGCATCGACCGGCGCCGTTCCGGGCGACCGCATCGTCGGCATCATGGAAAAGGGCAAAGGCATCACCATATATCCCATCCAGTCGCCGGTCTTGCAGCGGTTCGATGACGAACCGGAGCGCTGGATCGATGTGCGCTGGGATCTGGACGAGGCCAACAAGTCCCGCTTTGCCGCGCGCATCCTGATCAATGCTCTCAATGAGCCGGGCACGCTGGCGAAGGTGGCGCAGACCGTCGCCGATGTCGACGTCAATATCCGCGTGCTCAACACCGTTCGCGTCGCCGCCGATTTCACCGAAATGGCCCTTGATGTCGAAGTCTGGGATCTGCGTCAGCTCAACCAGCTGCTGGTACAGCTCAAGGAGCTCGATTGCATCGCGACGGTAAAGCGCCTCTACGAGTGATATCCACGCGGCGTTGCTATCAATCCAGGGCAGGCTGCATATTTTGTGATCATTTTATGACCAAATTCGAGCACCTTTCCGGATTGATATGCATTGAATGCATGGCTGCGTGTATTTTCGAGCGGTGGTAATTAACCCTTATCGCGCTTATCTTCTGGTCATCGAAGAAACGAAACTGAGATGAGAGAAGACAATGTTTACCCCGATCAAGAAAATCGCCCGCGCCTTGCGTGTTCCGAGTGTTGAAGAACGCGAAATGGCTTACCTGAACGGTTCGCATGACCGCTTTGACCTTGAATATCGTCAGCGCCAGATCGACCGCGGCCTGTTCCGCATGCGTTAATCGCTGTTAATACTTGCAAGACCAGGAGGGGCGCGTTGTTGTTGCGCCCTTGGAGCATCCCGATCTTACGGGATTGCTTCCGCTAAATGAAGAGAATGTCTGTTTTCTGCACCCTGAGCAGGCGACGTTCCAAAAAAGGGCCGCACTTTCGGCTCTTAATCGGTGCGTGACACGTTTGGCCGCTCTTGTCACGACGGCCCCCATTGCACTAGATAAGCCGCATGCTGTTTCGTCGCCGAAAACCACTGACATTCAAGGAAAAGTTGCGGGAGCACCTTTGGCCCCGCAAGGGTTTCGTCCGCTCGTTCCAATATTTCGGCAAGCGCCTTGTTCGCCTTGCCGCCTCGCCGCATTCGGTTGCGGCCGGCTTTGCAGCGGGCATCGTCGTATCCTGGACGCCGTTTATCGGTGTGCATTTTGTGATGGCGATCATCATCGCCTATCTGGTCGGCGGCAATGTCATAGCCTCCGCGCTCGGTTGTCTGGCTGCCGGCAATCCCATTACCTACCCCTTCATCTGGGCCTTCACCTGGGAAATCGGCCATCTGATCCTGGCGCGCGATAGCGGTGGACAGGGCGGCGGCATCGATCTGCCAGCACTGTGGCACAAGGGCGATCTCCTGCAGATCTGGGACCCGGTTTTGAAGCCGATGCTGATCGGCGGCATTCCGCCCGCCATCGTGACCGGTGTCATCGTCTATGCGCTCACCTATTATGGCGTGAAGACCTTCAAGACGCGCCGCAAGGAGCGGCTGATGGAGCGCGCCCGCGAGCGGCTGGCACTTGCCGAGAACGCGTCGAGCGTCTGACGTGCGTGACCTCGTCCCGGCCGCCAGGAGGGCCTTTCCATGATTATCGGCATAGGCAGCGATCTCATCGACATCCGCCGGGTGGAAAAGACGATCGAGCGTTTCGGCGACCGCTTCACCGAGCGCTGCTTTACTGATATCGAGCGTGCCAAATCCGAACGCCGCAAGAACAAGGCGGCTTCCTACGCCAAGCGCTTCGCCGCCAAGGAAGCCTGTTCCAAGGCTCTGGGCACCGGGTTGGCGCAGGGCGTCTTCTGGCGCGACATGGGAGTCGTCAATCTGCCAAGCGGTAAGCCGACGATGCAGCTGACGGGTGGTGCCGCCGAAAGAGTGGCCTCCATGCTGCCGCCAAATCATCGCGCTGCCATTCATTTGACGATAACGGATGATTTTCCTCTTGCTCAGGCTTTTGTGATCATCGAGGCGCTGCCGATAGACGGCTGAATCATGGCCGTGTGTCGCTTTTGGCATCCGCGCCATTGCCGCGATGATGTGAAGCGAGTAGACAGTGCCTGAATGCAAGTGCGCCGGTGGGGTGCGAAAAAGGAATAAGACTGCGTGTCCGAGAAAGCCGTAAAACAGCAGAACGCCCTGTGGGAGAACATCAAGGTCATCGTTCAGGCGCTCGTCCTGGCCATGATCATCCGCACGTTTCTCTTTCAACCATTCACCATCCCGTCCGGCTCGATGATGCCGACACTTCTTGTCGGCGACTATATCTTCGTCAACAAGTTCGCTTACGGCTATTCGAAGTATTCAATGCCGTTCTCGCCGGATCTGTTCAGCGGCCGCATCTTGGGCAGCGAGCCGAAGCGCGGCGATGTCGTGGTCTTCCGCTTCCCGCCGAATCCGGATGTCGACTACATCAAGCGCGTCATCGGCTTGCCCGGCGATCGCATCCAGATGAAGAACGACGTCCTCTACATCAACGGCCAGGCCGTTCCGCGCGAGCCGCACGGCACCTTCTCGTCTGATTACAGCCAGGAGCCCGGCGACAATATTCCCGTCTACAGCGAGCGCCTGCAGGATACCGGCAAGGTTTATGACACGCTGGATCTTTCGCCGAATTCGCGTGGCGACAATACTCAGGAATATGTCGTTCCGCCGGACCATTACTTCATGATGGGCGACAATCGCGACAATTCCGACGATAGCCGTTTCGACGTCGGCTATGTTCCGGCTGAAAACCTGATCGGTCGCGCCAGCATCATCTTCTTCTCGCTGGGTCACGACACCTCCTTCCGCGAAGTCTGGAAGTGGCCGACCAACATGCGTTGGGATCGTATCTTCAAGGTTGTCGAATGACGAAGGCGCAGACGCTCACCCAGGCGGATCGTGCCAGGCTTGAGGCTGCTATAGGCCACGAGTTCGCCGAAAGGGAGCGTCTCGATCGCGCGCTGACACATGCCAGCGCGCGCACGCACAAAACAGGCAACTACGAGCGGCTGGAGTTTCTCGGCGACCGGGTTCTTGGCCTGTGTATCGCCGAATTGCTCTTCAAGACCTTCGGCGCGGCGACGGAAGGCGAGCTTTCGGTGCGCCTCAATCAGCTTGTGAGCGCCGAAACCTGCGCTGAAGTCGCCGATGAGATGGAGCTGCATCTTTACATCCGCACCGGTGCCGACGTGAAGAAGCTGACGGGCAAGCGTATGCTCAATGTGCGCGCCGATGTCGTCGAAAGCCTGATTGCCGCCCTCTATCTGGACGGCGGACTTGAAGTCGCCCGCGCATTCATCCTGCGTTTTTGGGAGCGCCGCGCCACCCGGCCGGAAGGTGCAAGGCGTGATGCCAAGACGGAGTTGCAGGAATGGGCGCATGCGAAATTCGGCGTCACTCCGATCTACAGGGTTGATGATCGCAGCGGACCGGATCATGATCCTCACTTCACGGTGACCGTGGAAGTGAAGGGCACGAAACCCGAGACGGGAATAGAACGCTCCAAGCGTGCGGCCGAGCAGGTGGCCGCGACTCGGATTCTGGAGCGTGAAGGTGTATGGCAGCCTCAATTGAGTGAGAAGTAACTGCTAGAGCATGATGCCGAAAAGTGTGAGCGGTTTCGCACGACGTCATGTTCTACTTCTTTGAGTTTAGAGCGGATTCAGATTTTAGGTCGATTCGGCCTAAAATCATCCGGCTCTAAGGAATGACGGAAAAAATGACCAATCAAGAAGATACGCCCGCCGGCGACGGCGCGGTTGAACATATCGGCCCGACGCATTCGGGTTTCGTGGCTCTCATCGGCCCGACCAATGCCGGCAAGTCGACGCTGCTCAACCGGCTCGTTGGCGCCAAGGTTTCGATCGTCAGCCATAAGGTGCAGACGACGCGCGCGATCGTTCGCGGTATCGCCATCCACGACAACGCGCAGATCGTGTTCATGGATACGCCCGGCATCTTCAAGCCGCGCCGCCGTCTCGACCGGGCCATGGTGACCTCTGCCTGGGGCGGCGCCAAGGATGCCGATCTCATCATGCTATTGATCGACAGCGAGCGTGGATTGCGTGGCGATGCCGAGGCCATCCTCGAAGGATTGAAGGAAGTTTCACAGCCGAAGATCCTCGTCCTCAACAAGATCGACCGTGTCCGCCGCGAGGACCTGCTGGCGCTTGCCGCCGCGGCTAACGAGAAGATCGAATTCACGCAGACTTTCATGGTATCGGCCGAAAACGGCTCCGGTTGCGATGACGTGATGGACTATCTGGCAAAGACCCTGCCTGAGGGACCATGGTATTATCCGGAAGACCAGATTTCCGATCTGCCGATGCGTCAGCTTGCCGCCGAAATCACCCGTGAGAAACTGTTTCTCCGCCTGCATCAGGAACTTCCCTATTCCTCGCATGTCGAGACGGAAAAGTGGGAAGAGCGCAAGGATGGCTCTGTTCGCATCGAACAGGTGATCTATGTCGAGCGAGAGAGCCAGAAGAAGATTGCGCTCGGCAAGGGAGGCGACGCGATCAAGTCGATCTCGACCGCATCGCGCAAGGAGCTCTCCGAGATCCTCGAGCAGCCGGTTCATCTCTTCCTCTTCGTCAAGGTGCGCGAAAACTGGGGAGACGATCCGGAGCGCTTCCGGGAGATGGGGCTCGATTTCCCGCGTTAATGGAACTTTGCTTCCCCGAGGGCTTTATATTGCAACAGTTTGTCGGGCGTGTCGCCTGAGCTGATGCAACTCAAGGGAGCGTTTCATGGCAAGGACCGCCGCGACGGTGCATGGACAACGCACACCGTGCCAGCAATGTCCGCTAAGGTCTCTGCCGCATTTCCGTGAATTCGAGCGTGACGAGCTGAATTTCATCAGCGGCTTCAAGAAGGGCGAGCTGCTGGTGGACGCGGGCGCCACGATCTTCCTCGAAGGTGCGCATAGCGCCCATCTCTTCACCATCCTCTCCGGCTGGGGCTTCCGCTACAAGACGCTGGAGGATGGACGCCGTCAGATCCTCAACTACGTGATGCCCGGCGATCTTATCGGATTGCAGGGCTCGATCATGGGCGAGATGCAGCATTCGACGGAGGCGCTTTCGCCGATATCGCTTTGCGTCTTCGAGCGCACCGAATTGATGACGCTCTACAATTCCCACGCCTCGCTGGCCTACGATCTGACCTGGATCGCGTCGCGGGAAGAGCGAATCCTGGATGAACATCTTCTGAGCATCGGTCGCCGCTCGGCGGTCGAGCGCGCAGCCTATCTCATCGCATATCTGCATCAGCGCGCCAGCGCTCTGCGTCTGTTCAACAGCAGCAAGATCATTCCCATCACGCAGCAGCACGTCGCCGATACGCTCGGTCTTTCGGTCGTTCATACCAACAAGACTTTGAAAAAGCTGGCGGCTCGAGAGTTGCTACTCTGGCAGGAGCGAGGCTGCGAGGTGCTGGACGGAGAAGGGCTTGCCGCGCTTGCCGGCTGGGACGGTCTTGATTCGGGCAGGCGTCCCTTCATTTGAGTGGTGACCTTCCTGCAAACAACATGTCTTTTTTAAATGCTGACAGCACCTGTATCAGCTTAGATTACTATCACGGTCACTTTTCCACCAGTTTCACCTTTTACTAACCCCGGCGGCAAAAGCGATTGGAGCACGTCGACGAGCCCATAGTGCCGCAGTGCAAAAAGTGCGAAGCGGTTTGGAGGCAAGGTCATGTCACAAGAGACTGAGCCGGCACGGATGGCGAAAGTCATCCATTCAATACGGGCCGATGATTGGCGCCGGAGGGATCGATGTGGGACATTTTACGGGGAGCGCCGGCCGGCGCCTTTATGCAAGGATGGCGTTGATATGACGTTTCAGCGCGTCCTTATTCTGGAAGACAATCTGATTATTGCCATGGAGGCTGAGGAAATTCTTCGCCTCGTGGGAATCCAGCAGGTCGAGATTGCTTCAAATCTGGAACAGGCGGTCAATGCTGTTCATTCCGAACATTACGACTTCGCGATGCTCGACGTTAATCTCGGGGAGTCCACGAGCTTTGGCTTTGCCCGCCTGCTGATGGAACGCGGTATTTCATTCGGCTTCGTCAGCGGCTATTCCGATACACTCGATTTCCCGGCGGATCTGCGGCATGTGCCGCTTTTGAACAAACCCTTCGACGAGCAGGCCATGCGCCTCTTCGTCGAGACGCTGGCGGGCGGCTCCTCCCTCGCCGTGTGACAGCGGCAGCCATTTGTCCTAAACTCGAATCGCAAAAATCTTTCGGGGCAGCCGGCCGATGCAGTGGCAGGACCATGCAATCATTCTGGGCGTAAAACGCCTCGGCGAGACCAGCGTCGTCGCCGAGGTGATGACGCGCGCCCGCGGTCGACATATGGGACTGGTACGATCCGGCCGCTCGCGCACGATGCAGCCCGTGCTGCAGGCCGGCAATCTCGTCGAGGTAACCTGGCGGGCAAGGCTGCACGAGCATCTCGGCGAATTTCGCATGGAGCCGGTTACGCTGAGGGCCGCGCGGCTGATGGAAACCGCGACCGCCGTCTATGGCGTGCAGGCGATGGCCGCATTGCTGCGGCTGCTGCCGGAGCGCGACCCGCATCCGCATCTCTACGACGCGCTCGACGTCATCCTGGAGAACCTGCAGAACCCCGCCGATGCCGGCGAGCTCTTCGTACGCTTCGAGCTTGCCGTGCTGAATGATCTCGGTTTCGGCCTCGATTTGACCGAATGCGCCGCAACTGGCGTGCGCGAGGACCTGGCCTTTGTCTCGCCCAAAAGCGGGCGGGCCGTCTGCCGTGCGGCAGGTCTGCCGTGGGCCGACAAGATGCTCGCCCTGCCGCCGTTCCTTTCGACCGGAGCCATGGTCGCCGCGGATAGGGAAAGCCTTTCCGCCGCCTTCCGCCTGACCGGCTTCTTCCTGCATCGCCACGTCTACGAACCGCGCGGCATAGAGATCGCCGCGGCGCGCGACGGCTTTATGCAAGCCGCACTAAAGGCGGTTGCCGTCGCTTCGCTGGATGATGGTATGGTAACGCCAGGCCTTATAGCCAAAGGCTGAATAGTGAAGCGCCCGCAAAAGGGGCGCTATTCTAGCGTCGCTTCAGCGCCCAGCCTTCCGGCCGCTCCTCGAGCACCGTCACCGTGTCGCCGATCTTCACCGTGCCTTCGCCGCGCGGCACCGTGTTCCAGCCGAAGAGCGGGCCGGGGACGCGCCGGTCGGCGGACATGCGGATGCGGCCCATGGCGGGCATGGGGTTCGGCACGTCGCGCGAGCCTGTCTGCTGATCCTGCGTCGTCATGATGCAGCGCGCGCAAGGCTTGACGAGATCAAGGCGGATGCCGCCGATCTCGATGGCCGCCCAGCGGTCTTCCGGCCATTCCTCGTCGATATCGATGACGATATTCGGGCGGAAGCGCTCCATGCCGACTGCGCCTTCGCCATGACCGGCAAGATTGGCATTCAGCGCCTTCAGCGAGCCGGTGGTCGTGACGAGGATCTGGTATCCGTCGGCAAAAGTCACAGGTGTATCTTCGCCCGCCCATTCCGGGCTGGCGACGCGTTCGGCAAGCCTGTCGAAGAAGACCATCCTGACCTCACGTCCCATCCAGGCCGACAAGGCCTTGTTGGTTTCATCATCGGCAACGGAGGCGTTGACGGCTGATTTCCAGACGACGACATCCATGCGGTTGTCGGGATGTGGCGGCGGCACGATGATGTCGGGTTTTCCCTCCATTTTCAGGCGCAGGTAGGAAGGTGCTGGCTGGATGTCGATCCGCGCCAATGCCTGCAATTCGCGCTGGGTAATGAAGTTGCCCGAGGGGTCGACCAGCATGGCGCGACGATCGCCCGTAAGACCGAATGCATCGATGGCGGCCGAGGAGATAGCGATACCGCGCGCACTCTTGAGGGGGTAGATGAAAAGATCGCTGACGCGCATGGATGACCCTCAGATTTCGTCGATGAACATTGCCAGCACGGTCTTCAGCCGGTCATGCCGTGCTTCGGCAAACCTGGCCCCGGTCTCGGTCTGGAACCCGTCCGCCAGTTTGAACAGCTTTGTCTCGAAATGGTCAATGGCGAAGCGCTTGTCGTCGAGCGGCCGCTCTGTCGCAAGCGGATCGAACGGATCGTAGAGACCGGAGCCGAGCCGCCCGGCAATGTAGAAGCAGCGTGCTGCGCCGACCATGCCGATCGCATCCAGCCGGTCGGCATCCTGCAGGATCTTTGCTTCCAGCGTTTCCGGCGGCAGGTTGGCGGAGAAACTATGCGTGGTGATCGCATGCGCCACGGCCGCGATATCCTCGTCCGCCCAGCCGAGTTGCCGCAGGATGCCCGAAGCCTTCTCCGCAGCGAGCCTCGACGCCTGGGCGCGATGTGGTGAGTTCTTTTCCACGGCAACGCAATCATGCAGCAGCACGGCGGCCGCGAGAATGCGGGCATTGCCGCCTTCTTCGGCCTGGATGGCCATGGCATTGCGGAAGACGCGCAGAATATGGGCAATATCGTGCGAACCGTCGTCGCCATCGGCGGCGTGGGGGATGAGATCCGCAGCCAGTGCCTCGAACGGGGCAAAGGCCCGCGCCATCTTGTCGGTCTCCATGATCGCATTCGCTCCAGATTGATCTGTCGGCAGTTGCCTCCGTCCTACCGGGCGAAAGGATTCGCCGCAATCACTCCGTCGCTTTCTTGCGCGTCAGGATCTTCTGGTAGAACAGGCCGATGCCGATCAACACGGCGCCGAGGCCGATGAAGGACAGCGCCCGCAGGAAGCCTTCGAGGTTTGCCATATCGATGAGGAAGGCCTTGACGACGGCGATGAAGACCAGCACCGCCGAGGCGATACGCAGGCTCCGTGCCTCGAAGCGGGCGCCGAGCCCGAGAAGCGCAATGCCGATCAAAAGCCAGACGACGGAATAGGAATAGAGTTCGCCCTGGATGAAGCCGTTCCAGAAGGGAATATATTCGCCCTGCCAGAGGCGGCGTACCGACAAGGTTGCCCATGCAAAGGCCATGACGGCCGCCGCGACGGCCAGCATGCTGACATAGGGCAGGGGGCGCCGGTTGCGCGCAAAGAGCGCCAATCCGCCATAGGCGACGGCGGGCAGAAGATAGGCAAGCAACAGGAGATTGAAGAGCGGGATGCGGCCCGTGCTCTCGCCCGTGATGAACGGGTTCAGCCCCAGCAGATGCAGGGTGAGGATCATGACGACAGAAATGACGCCGAGCGCCATGCCGCCATAGCGGAAGACGGGGCTTGCCGCGCTCAGATCGAGGGCCATCAGCGTCGCGGAGGCACCGATCGCCAGCAGCGTGTAGATCGACTGTTCGCCGAGCGTCGGAACGGCATCGTTGAGGACGCCGCCGTTCATGGCATGGCGCACGAGGATGGCAATGGTCAGCAGCACGAGGACGCAGGCGAGCGCCTGCAGGGCGTTGCGCAGCCGCAGGCTCGGTGCATGACGGGTGATGAAGGCCGCAACGACCGCAAGCGCCGCCGGTATGCCGTAGCCGGCAAGCAGCATGTTGAAGACCGGCGTCGTGCCGAGCTCCGAGGGATCGACGATCGTCGGCTGCCAGGCGATGCGCCCCATGGCGATGACCAGCGCGGCAACCATTGCCCATGGAAGGACGGGCCAATTGCGCAGGCGCCCCGCCAGCAGATAGACGATGCCGAGAACCGGCAGCAGGATCGTCGCGGTGGCATGATGCGCAAGCGTGTGCAGGGCAAAGATTGCAGCGGCGAAGGAGCCGGCGGTGAGGATGTTCGTCGGCAGGTTCAGCCCTTCGCCCGCCTGCTGATCCTGCCATTCGGCAACCGCGATCAGCACGAGGGCCAGCCCGATGCCGTAAAGCCCATGCAGCCAGTCGAGCGTCCAGTTGCCGAAGTTGACGAAGCTGATCGTGGCGATCGCCAGCGGCGTGGCGGCCATGACCAGGCTCCAAAGCGCGGCATAGGCTTTCTCCTGCCTGGCGAAGCGTCTTAGGAAGAAGGTGCCGATCAGCACAAAAAGAGCGCCGAGGCCGAGCAATTCATAGAGTACCACGCTCTGCAGGCTGACGGTGCCGTCCGTGGCGCCGGCATCGAGACCGGCGATCCAATTGGTCAGAACGCCAGACGCGCCGACGACGGCGATGACCGCCGACAGGATCGTTGCCCAGGCCGCGTATAGGCGGCCGGCGCCGAATGCCGCAACCGCCGCAACAATCGCAGCGAACATGAATGTGGCATCGACAATGGGATATCCCTGTTGAAGGCTGTAGGTGATGAGGCAGAGCGACACCGCAAGCGCGCCGACCGCTGCCGTCAGCGTCATGCCGAGCGGCTGCCGGACCAGAAACGCCGCCCATTCCGTGCCGGCACCCAGTGGTGGACGCGCGTCTTCGGCCAGCGCCGTCGCGGTATCTTCCCCCACAAGCTCGGAGATCGGGTAACGCCCCGGCCAGAGGAAGATGGTGCCGCCGATCATCGCCAGCATGGACAGCTTAACCGGCGTCAGATCGACGGCGGGGCTGAAGGTGACGTAGAGGAGGGGCCAAAGGCTCAGCAGCCCGTTCGCGAGGGATGGGGCGATCAACCAGCGACGCAGGCGCGAGGCCAATAGGGTCGCAAGCCAGGTCAGAACGAGATAGCCGAACAGTACCCAGGGCCTCGGCGCGGTCGAAGCGATCAGGGCAGGGGTCGTCATCGACGCCAGAAGGCCAAGGCCGGCAAGCGCTTGTCCGTGCAGCAGTGATAACCCGAGTGTGGCGAGTGAGATGAGGCCGAGGAGAATGAAAGCCGTGGCCGGCCCGATGAACCCGTAGATGGCATGCGCCGCATAGGTGGAGCCGAACAGGGCGACGACACCGGCTGCCGTCAGCACGCCGGGGATCATCGCATTCTGGAAGGCGTTGTTCAGAACCGGGGCGGCACGGCGGCGGATGGCTTCGCCGGCGGCGATCAGCGCAAGGCCGAAGAGCGCCGCAAGGACAAGCCGCACGCCGGGGCTGAGAAGGCCGCTCTCGATCGAATATTTGACCATGAAGATGCCGCCGAGCGCCAGCGCGATGCCACCGACCCAGACGGCCCAGCGCGCTCCGATCGTGCTCTCCAGGCTTTCCTTCGCCTGCGCAGGTGTCTGGCCTGCAAGAGGAGCGGCCGCTTCCTCGAATGTATCCGCGGTGCTGCGCGCGGCGAGGGCGGGCGCTTCGATATCCGTCTCTGAAGCATCCTCGATCGCGGCTTTCGCCTCATCTTCGATCGGCTCTTCGGCGGCATGAAGCACGCTATCTGTCGTGGGAATCGATTCGTTCGCAGCCGCTGTCGGCACCTTGCCCGCGAGAGCGTTCTGCAGCTCCAGAACGCGCGCTTCCAGCTGCCTTATCCTTAGGTTGTGGCCTCGCAGTACCAGGATACCGACGACCAGGATGACGAGCGGCAATAATTCCATCATGTCCCCTCCATGGGCGATCCGCCGTACCATATACGAAACCGCCAGCCCGGTAAGGTTAGATAGTCAGATTCCCCTATGATTCCAGTGGATTATGCTGATCGACCCCATAAGGGATTGCAAAGGAGATATTAGGAAAACCGGATTTACGAATTGAGAACTATGGTTAATACCCATTAATAATTAGTCTTTACCGACAGCGCGAAGCAGCTTAATAGAGGTTCGTAGTTTAACTCTGAATGTATTGCGTACAAACGACGTCGCATGAGGCGGCTCCTACCTCAGGAGGTTTGTATGTCCCATGTTTCTTCCGTATCCAGCACCTATCCGTATCGCGGCACGCTCTCGCGCCTCGATGCGAATGGCGACGGCCTTTTGAGCCAAGAGGAACGTTCCGTGGACGAGCGTCCCGGCATTCTTATGGCCGACAATACCGGCAGCAACGCCACCGCCGGCAGCTCGAACAACGCCGCATTGAGCAGCCTGATAGCCAAGCTCATGCAGTTGCCGAGTTCCGATGCCACTTCCACGGCCAAGTCGCCGGAATCCAACGTCACCTTCGACCTGGATCTGCTGACACCGATGGATGCTTATAACGGCACCTACGGCCAGTATGACACGAATAGCATAGCGGCCTGAAAGGCTGCATTGCATGATGATATAGGTGGCTTGCCGGGATACCGGCAGGCTGCCTTATCGTTTTGATGTAGGGTCATTTTTTCCATTCGCCGGAACACACGCGCCTGCCATGCGTTGGACAATTGCCACGCAGAACAGGGAGGGCGTTCCATGACGCGGATGATGATCGTTGCAATTTTTGCTCTTGCCGCAGCCGTGCCCGCGGCAGCGCAAACCCAAAGTCAAAACACCGCCACCGCAGATTTTGTCGGCCTCGACGGCAAGCAGGCCGGGCGGGCGACGCTGACCGAAGGCAAGAAGGGCGTTCTGATCGAGATGGAAGTAACCGGCTTGCCGGTCAATCGCTGGGTCGCTTTCCATATCCACGAGAGTAGCCGTTGCGATCACACGCACGGCTTTGAGTCGGCCGGTGGCCATTTCAACCCTACGAAGGCGGAACACGGCTTCCTGGCCGCCAATGGGCCCCATGCCGGCGATATGCCCAACCAGTATGTCGATCAGGACGGCAAGCTGCGCGCCCAGGTCTTCAACAACATGGTATCGCTGAACGGCAAGAACGGCATCCGTGGCCGCACGCTGATGATCCACGCCGACTCGGATGATTATCGCAGCCAGCCCGTCGGCGGTGCCGGCAAGCGTCTGGCCTGTGCCGTCATTCAATAGGAAGGCGGCCACTAAAGAGCGAAAGTGATTCGAGCATTGGGACGGCGGGCGCTCAAGCAACGGTTGTTCCGGCGGTCTGAGCGCCCACCGCCAATATGATTCGAAGCCTGTCAATTATGGTTAATGATGAATTAACACCGATCTTTAACCGACAGGACAAAACAACCTATCCTATCTGCAGATGACTAAGCGTGCCGGGGTCTATCAAACACGCGATGGCATTTGCCGTAGGAGATTCGGATGAGCGGGGTTTCTTCAATTGGAAGCAGCATGACGGCTGCCTCGTACAGTCCCCTGGATAAGAATCAGGATGGCGTCGTGGATGCCCAAGAGCTGGAGGCGGCGGCGCAGTCCGGCCTTCTGTCGGCGAGCATCGCCAACGACGAGAATAGCGACAGCAGCAGCGATCCAAGCGCCACGGACGTCTTTTCCGGCAACCTGGCGTCGATGCTGTTGCAGATGCAGCAGAACAGCCAGTCAAGCAGTTCCACGTCGACGGACGGTTCGTCTAGCGAATCCCCCGTTGACCAGCTGTTTGCCAGCCTCGATACCAATCAGGACGGCGCGATCTCGCAGGATGAGTTCGTTGCCGGGCGTCCGAAGGACATGAGCGAAAGCGACGCGGAGAGCCTGTTCAAGAGCCTGGATACGCAGAATGCCGGCTCGTTGACGAAGGATCAGTTCGCCGAGGGCCTCGATGTCCTGAAGTCGTCGGATGCTTCCGCCGCCGACATGCTGTCGCTGGAGCCGAGCACGAGCGACAACAATCCAACGGATTCGGCGACGATAGCCAAGGATCAGGCGCTGGACGTTCTCCTGAACGACATGCAGAATCCGTCGTCGCTTTATCAGAACACCTACGGCCAGTATGACTCGGATCAGACGGATGGCGTCGCCGCGTGATCGCGGTGGTCGATTGTCACGAGGCGAACGGAGATTGCGAAACGCAGTCTCCGTTTTTCATGCGCTATTGCATTACACGGTCAGCGACAGCGTGAAGGGCGCATTGCCGTCCGCATCCGCGCCGCGGCCGATCTCCTTGACTGCGGCAACCAGGCGCCCCTGGCGCCCGAGCATGTCGTCGCCGATGGCCACCAGTCGAGCATTCGGCGTAGCGAATGGCGAGCTTGCGCGCAGACGACGCACCAGCACCAGATCGTCTTCCTCAGGGTGAACCGCCAAGGCAGCAATCAGCGCTGCCGCTGGCGAGCGCGAGACGCCCATCCAGCAATGGATCAGCAGAGGCGCGTTTCGATCCCAGCCGATAGCAAAATCGATGATCGCTCGAACATGCGCCTCCTGGGGGGCGATGAGATCGCCGGTTCCGGCAAAGCTGATGTCATTCATATTGAGGAGCAGATGCCGGTCCGCGTTGATGACGGCGGGACGATGAAAGCTTTGCTCCTTGGCCATGAGGCTGATCATTTCGCGGGCCTTATGGCGAACGGCCATTTCGGCGATGCGCGCCAGCGGCGATACGACGATTACGGTCACGCACCGATCCTCATGGCGGCGCGCTCGGCCTCGATCGCCTCGAAGCGCTCGAGGAACAGCCGTTGCGCCTCGATCGCCGGCACGGGATCGATCGGCAGCATCTCGCGCGTGATATCGCGCGGCTGGCCGAAGAACTTGCGCGCTTCATCGGGCGTGAAGCCGGCAAGCAGCGTCGCCTCGAAATAGGCCGAGACGGTGTCGGCCTTCTTGATCCTTTCCTTGAGCTGCGGCGCGCAATGCGGGGGCAGGGCAAAGCGCCGGTAGATCGCCGCCTCGAGCCGCTTCTCCACGACCTTGTAGTCGCCGCCGACGACTGACTTGAACGGCGAGATCATGTCGCCGATGACATATTCCGGAGCGTCATGTAGCAGTGCGGCAAGCAGTTCGTCGGGCGTTGCCGGATTGAGATGGCGAAAGATCGCTTCCACGACCAGGCTGTGCTGCGCCACCGAAAAGGCGTGATCGCCTGAGGTTTGCCCATTCCAGCGAGCAACGCGGGCAAGCCCGTGCGCGATGTCGCCGATCTCGACATCGAGCGGCGACGGGTCGAGAAGATCGAGCCTTCGCCCGGATAACATGCGTTGCCAGGCGCGCGCCGTCTTGGCTGATGTCATGCCGACGCCTCGTCGGCGCGGGCGGGGAAGGAGAGGCTGGACCATGCCGGTAGCGAGACGGTGACGTCAACATCGCCAGCCTTTATCGCCGTGCCCCCTGCAATGGCTTCGCCGGCCCGGTCTATGCGGACGATGGCCAGGCCCATGCTGCCGGCGATCGAACCGAGCGTGCCGATCGGCTTGCTGCCGACAGTCAATTCCGTGCCGGAGGGGGGCAATTCGGAGCCGCCGTTGACGATGACGACGCGCCTGCGGGCCGTGCCGCGATGATGCATGCGGGAAATCACCTCCTGGCCGATATAGCAGCCCTTGCGGAAGCCCAGGCCGCCGTTCAGATCCATCAGTACATCGTGCGGGAATGCGTCCTGCAATGCGAAATCGCGGCCGGAAACGACAATGCCGTTGGCGATCCGCAGCGCGTCATAGAGCGTTTCGGGGTCGCTGCCGTGCTCGCCGGGCGTGCGCGTCAACACAATTCCCGCCTTGGCGAAGCGGCTGTCTCTCGGGCCGTCCGTTGCGGCATCTCCCCACGCGACCGTGACGCCCTGGGCGTTCTCGTCGGCGAAATCGACCTTGGCGCGCAGGCGATACATGGTGAGCCGCTTGAGCAGGCCTTCGCGCTGCGCCACGTCGGTTTCGATGAGAAAGCCGGGACCATCCCGCCAGATCATGAAGTCGAACAGGATCTTGCCCTGCGGCGTCAGCAGCGCGCCCGGGCGCGCTTCGTCGGCGCCAAGCGAGGCAAGATCGGTGGTGATGAGATTGTGCAGGAACGTCTCCGCTTCCGCGCCGGTGATGCGGATGAAGGATCGCTCTCTCAGAAATACGGCTGGCATGATGGTTCCGCTGATTTGGCCTATCACGCAGAGGTAGGGCCTTCGGCGGGGAACCGCAAGTTCCCCCGCCGGATCATTCGCCCGAGGTGAAGAATTTCCAGCGGCCGTCCGGCGTAATGCCGACGCGATAGAAATTATAGCCGCCGAACTCCAGCATGTCGGCATAGTCACCGGCCGTCACGATGCGCATCAGATCGACCTTCTCGGGCGTGGAGAGCGTCTTGATGTCCTTCTCGGCGAAATAGGGCCAGACATAGACTTCGTCAGGGGTTCCCTGGCCGACATGGGCAAAGCCGGTCGACATGATGTCGAGAAGGATGGACAGGATCTCGATGCCGTCGGGATCGCCCGAAAGGTCGTGCAGGGTCTTGATCGGATCTTCGCCGGGATCGTCGGCGGTAACCTGCGTCTGTTTGAGGCCGGCTCCGATATTCATCAGCGGGCGCAGGCGTTCGAGATCGCCGGAAGCGGCAGCCTCCACGATCGCCGCACGCAGCTTCTTCACCGGCTCTGGCGCCTTGTCGATATCGAAAAGGAATTCGACCGATTTATTGGCGTTTGAAGCATCGCCGCTGCTCTGGCCGGCCTGCTTGTTGATCAGCGGATCGGGCATCGGCAGCGCATTGTTGGCGGGTGCTTCCAGCGCCTGCTCGATCGGCTTCTCGTTCTTCTGCTGTGCGGATTGTGCGGTATCTTTCGCCTGGGGGGCTGGCGGATTGAGCTGAGAGAAGGCATTGGCCGATAGCGGCAACGCCGTGCTGCCCAACAACAGGGTTACGGCAGCAAACGAGGCAATGGAACAGGTAAGCGCATTGCCTGGAAAGATACGCATAAGCAATCTCTGAGTGTTATTGCAGGGTACGGTTCGGAGAGAATTCGCCAGCGAGCATGCGTTCACGCAGCGATTCGAGCAAGGCTTCCGCGCCCTGTTCCCCTTGAATCCGGATCGTCTCGCGAATCGCATGGGCAATGGCTGCATCGGCGATGATTTCCGGCTCGATGCCATCTGCCATGCCGTCGGCCCAAGCTTCATTCTGGTATTCCAGCGCTGCCTGCATCTTCTCATGAACGATCATGTCGTCGATTTCGTTCAGGCTGGTTTCCATTGTTTCTTTCCTCGAGACGTTCATGTCCTTACCACTTACTTAATAACTCTATCAGCCTTTTCCCGAAACGACACGGCTCGGCACGAAAAGAGGTTAATAAATCGTCAATTTCCAAAGCGTGCGGTGATTTCTGTTGCCAGTGTTGCACCTTCGTTACGGTATCGCTCTTCCGCGACGCGGGCCTGTGGCGTGCAATTCGTGTAAACCGATGCAAAGGATCGATACCCACGGTTGAAGGCGGCGGTCAGTCTTTCTTTTCGTTTCGGCTCGCTCTTGGTTTCCGTGTCGAGCAGGTGCTGCATGTCGCCGCGCCATCCGTCTTCCCCTGTCGGGCTGCAGAGATTGCGCAGATAGTCGATCGAGCCGAGAATTTCGGAGAGCCGGGACAGCTGCTCGTCATAGGGAGTGGGCTGCTCGGCATTCGCGCTATCGGCCGCCTGCGCCGGCGGTACGCTTGCTGCTGGCTGCGCGGCCGCGGGAAAGGCGGCGGCAAGCGCGATGCAGATCAGAAGCGGTCGGCCAAGGCTGTTATGAATCATGTAACCATGTTGACCGGACAAGCATGACGGGAACAAGGCGGGGAGGGTGGTTTCCACGCCGATATTGCTCAGCATCGTTAATTTCGGGGCGGAGCTATGCGTTTGCTGCAGCAAGCCGTTCCACGCATTCGAGCACGCTGGCCGGGACGGGGAGCGTGCGCACTTCCTCCAGCGTGTACCAGCCGATGGCAGCCGCATCGTCGGCGGCTTCGGCAACGGCGTCCTCCTCGGCATCCACGAGGAAGACCGAGAGCAGGAAATGGCTCGTCAGCGTCCCGTCCGCAGCGTGGGAGCGCAGGTCATAGGTTTCGAACAGGCGCGGATTGCGTGCGGTTATGCCTGTCTCTTCCTCGAATTCGCGCAGCGCTGCCTCGGCCGGTGTTTCCCCTTCCTCGGCCCGCCCGCCCGGAAAGGCATACATGTCGGCGGAGGGCGGATTGCTGCGCAACACCAGCAGGAAGCGGCCGTTGCGTTCGAGAATGGCGGAGGAGGCGGGGCGTGGAACAGAGGTCATGGATCGCTTTGCATCCGGATGAGGAGATCGATGTGCGACGACGACGGCCATCGGCGCCCAACCTCTACAGGAAACGATGCTTGCTGTCCTCCGGGAAAGCCTCTTAACTCACTCCCGGCCGGGGCGATGATTCTTGACGCGCCGAATATAGGGGCGATCACAGATGATCTACGGGTTATATGTCTTGGCGGCGCTTGCCGAAATCGCCGGCTGTTTTGCCTTCTGGGCGTGGCTGCGCCTGGCAAAGCCGGTCTGGTGGCTGGCTCCCGGTCTGGTGTCGCTGGCACTCTTTGCCTGGTTGCTCGCACTGGTGCCGAGCGAGGCGGCCGGACGTACCTATGCGGCCTATGGCGGCGTCTATATCGTTGCCTCCATTCTCTGGCTCTGGCTCGCCGAAGGACGCCTGCCGGACAGATGGGATATTTCCGGCGCCGTCATCTGCCTGGTCGGCGCGGGGATCATTCTCCTCGGACCGCGCGGCTGATCTCAGGCTTGACCCGTCGCCCTGCGGGTGCAAAACAGGCTCCATGTGCGGACGTTTTGCTTTGACATCGACGGCAGACCATGTGGGGGAAGCACTAGGCGTCCTGCTGAACGAAGGTTTTCCCGCGCGCTACAATATCGCGCCGACCCAGCCGATCCTCGTCGTCATATCGGGCGAAAGGCAGCTGCAGGGCAGCAATCTGCCGGATCGTCGCGCGTTGCTCGTGCGCTGGGGCTTCTTGCCCGGATGGGTGAAGGACCCCAAGGAATTTCCGCTGCTGATCAATGCCCGGGCGGAAACGGCGATCGGCAAGGCCTCGTTCCGCGCCGCCATGCGCCATCGCCGCATCCTCGTCCCGGCATCCGGCTTCTACGAATGGCACCGCCCTTCGAAGGAAAGCGGCGAGAAGCCGCAGGCCTACTGGATTAGACCTCGCAGCGGCGGCGTCATCGCCTTTGCCGGGCTGATGGAAACCTGGTCGTCCGCCGATGGTTCGGAAGTCGATACGGGCGCAATCCTGACGACTGCGGCAAACAGCGCGATCCGATCCATCCATGACCGCATGCCCGTTGTCATCAAGCCGGAGGATTTTGCCCGCTGGCTTGATTGCAAGACGCAGGAGCCGCGTGATGTCCTCGATCTGATGAAGCCGGTCCAGGAGGATTTTTTCGAGGCGATCCCGGTTTCGGATCGTGTCAACAAGGTCGCCAATATGGGACCGGACGTGCAGACACCCGTAACACTCGTTCCGGTCAAGACGCCGCCGAAGAAGACGGATTCCGATGACGGCCAACTAAGCCTTCTCTGAGCGGCCGCCATTCGGCGGCCAGCGACCGGACATGCTGCCTGCCGATATTGGTCGGCGGCGGTCAGGGCCGTATTCTTAAGCGAGCTTCTTCTTGAGAGGCTTGGCCTTCAGCATCAGATGCGCTGCAAGAACGGCTTTCAGGGCCAGCGGGCGATAGTGCTTGCTGGGGTCGATCTTTGCTTGCGGTTGTGCCGGTTGGTCTTTCTTCTGCGTCATGTTTCACTCCTCACCATGCTCCCCCGGAGCATTTCGCGATTCACAGTCGAGTAGTGCTTCTTGTCGTAAATCATGACAAATCGAAGGCGTTTTCCAATCAGCTTTTGTAAACAACGACCATATTTCGAGAGATTAGCGCCGAATCCTCGTGTAGAATCCACACTGCCGCAATGTTCGAATCCGCTGAAATGCCGCGCCGGGGCAGACTTGCCATGCGTCAGACGGCCACCCATCAAGCCTTCGATTGATAAGGGAAATTTACAGACTTGCGGTTGCAGGAGGCCGATGCCGTCAGAGGCCTATCGCGCGTCAGGTAGAGATGCAGGCCCTAGATATGCCGGCCGATGTCGTCGTTGGAATCGTCGACATTGGGATCGGCTGGACCGTTGATGGTGTAGGTGCCGTATTTCTTCGCCCAGGAGCGGGCGCCCAAGGGCAGGGACAGCAGATAGGCGGCGACGGTCACGACCATGACGTGCCAAGTATAGCTCATCAGCATCGCCACATAGACGACGAGAGCGAGCATGATCGGCAAGACCAGGTCACGCCTGACGCCGTTGCCTTCCGTCTTGCCGGACCAGACGGGCAGGCGGCTGACCAGAAGGAAGCCGATAAGCACGGTATAGGCAGCGCTCCAATAGGCGAAGGTCTTGTCTGGCGTCAGTCCGAGGAAGCCGAGGTAGACCGGCAGCAGCACCAGCATGGCGCCGGCCGGTGCCGGGACGCCGACGAAATATTCCGACTGCCAGGACGCCTTGTGTTCGCGCTCGGCCATGATGTTGAAGCGAGCAAGCCGCAAGGCGGCGGCAATGGCGTAAATCAGGGCGGCAATCCAGCCGAGCGACCGAGCCTGATCGAGCAGGAAGACATAGACGACCAGCGCCGGTGCGACGCCGAAGTTGACGATGTCGGCCAGTGAATCCATTTGCGCGCCGAATTTTGACGTGGCTTTCATCAGCCGTGCCACACGCCCGTCTACGCCGTCGAGGAAGGCCGCGACCAGCACAGCGACGACGGCAAGCTCATAGCGGCCTTCGAAAGCGAGGCGAATGCCCGTCAACCCCGCGCAGATGGCCAGCACGGTGATCATGTTCGGCACGATCAGCCGCAACGGGATCTCCCGCAGGCGCGGTCCGCGCGCTTCATCGTTGGGCCCATGCGGCTCGAAAGGCGGAAAAGGCGTCTTCATCTCGCTCGTGTTCCTAGAGCAATTCCAGCAAAAGCGCGAAGCGGCTTTGCGTCCGGAATTGCGTGAAAACAATGGTATAGAGCATTTCAGCGCCTCCGTTTAGGGCGGAAATGCGCTCGGGTTCAGCTGCGGCGGCTCATGGTTGCGCCCTTTGCCGAACCGAATTCGGCAATGACGGTTTCGCCGGCGATCGCCCGCTGGCCGACGGCAACACGCGGCGAAGCGCCTTCCGGCAAGAAGACATCGAGGCGCGAGCCGAAACGGATCAGGCCGATGCGCTCGCCGGCATCCAGCGGCTCGTTCGGATGGACGAAGCAGAGAATGCGGCGGGCGACGAGGCCGGCGATCTGCACGACGCCGATCTCGCCATGCTTCGTTTCGATGACGAGGCCGTTGCGTTCGTTCTGTTCGCTCGCCTTGTCGAGCTCGGCATTGAGGAAGCTGCCCTGACGATAGGCGACGTTGGTGATGCGGCCGCGCATCGGCGAACGGTTCACGTGGCAGTCGAAGACATTCATGAAGATCGAGACGCGCAGCATCGGCTGGCTGCCGAGGTTGAGCTCAGCCGGCGGCACCACCATCTGCACGCCGGAAACCTTGCCGTCGGCTGGCGATATCGCCAGATCATCATCCTGCGGCGTCATACGCTCTGGATCTCGGAAGAAGTAGGCGCACCACAGCGTCAGGATCAGGCCGATCCAGAAGAGCGGCTTGAAGACCCAGCCGAGCACCAGCGACGCGACGAAGAAACCTGCAACGAAGGGATAGCCCTCCTTGTGTACGGGAACGATGACGTTGCGCACGCTGTTCAACAAGCTCATCTATGGCCTACTCCGTTAGGGCACTCCGCCAAGAACCGGGTTCCGGTTGCCGGGAGGGATCATGCCAGTCAAAAGAATGAGAACAAGATAAGCGGTCTTGTTCTGATTACCAGTTGAGCGTGACTACAGGCAAACTCTGTCATGGGCAATGCTTTGGCGGGCTCGCCCCCAGCGCAATCCGCGCGAAAGCAAGATACAACGATCCCTGGTTGTAGAATATGGCCCAACTAAGCCAGTGCAGGCGGTAAAGCGAAGGCCGCCGTTGTTGAGCGGCGGCCTTGCATGTCCTGCATGCTCGGGCTGAAATCAGAGCCCGAGAGCGGCGCGCAGCTCTGCCTTGGCGCCTTCATACTCGGACTTGTAGTCGTCATGCGTCATGATGGTTTCGGCGATGACGGTGCCCGCAATGCGGCCGGCTTCGATGTCGGAGGCGTAGTGGATGCCGCCGACGACGCGGTTATGGCCGTATTCCCAGGCGCGGGCCATGATGACGGGACGCTTCTCGGGCACCATGTTCGCAAGCACGATGCCCATCAGCGTGCCGAGCGTGGTGTGACCGGACGGATAGGAGCCGGACTTGGAGAGGGGCACGATCGGCTTTACGAGATCGCTGTAGAGATGCGGGCGCGGGCGCTTCCAGACATCCTTGGCCGGATCGACGACAGCGCCTTCGGTCTCGACGATGCGATCGAAGAAGGCCGAGAACTTCGGCAGGTTTTCCTTGGTGAATTTCGGATTGTCGATGACGTCGGAGAAGCGCCAGACGTTCTCTTCCGCATCGGCAACGGCGCGAGCGGCCGCTTCCGGGGTGCGGGTGACCTGGATCGTCAGGATTTCGCCGAGCTCGGCCTTCATTTGCGCCGAATCATTGGCGGGCGGCGGCGGCAGCAGGTTGAGGAGATTGATCTCCTTGGCATCCGCGAATGGCTTGGCGTCATCGGCAAAAACCGGCGAAGCAAGGCCGACGACGAGCAACAGGCTCAAAGCTTTGGCAAAAGTACGCATTTTGGGGCTCCCTATATGTGAGACCCGTACCTAGCAAGCTGTTATCTCAGCCTCGTGACAACAGCCGGTGCATAACCGCATAGCTCCATGCTTACGGTGGGTGGTGGCGTGGCGCTCGCTATTTGCTTTCTCAGCTTGCCGGTGCCAGCCTGTTGACCACGCCCAGGTCGTCATTCTCACGCACCTGCTTCAGATGCTCCTCGGCCTGCGTTGCCTCGCGCTGGCGGCTCCACATGGAGGCGTAGAGCCCATTTTGCGCCAGCAGGTCGGCGTGCGTGCCGCGCTCGGCAATGACGCCGCTTTTCAGCACGATAATTTCGTCTGCGCCGATGACGGTCGAGAGGCGGTGCGCAATGACGAGCGTCGTTCGGTTCTTGGAAACGACGTCGAGAGCGGTCTGGATTTCGCGCTCGGTGGTCGTATCGAGCGCCGAGGTCGCTTCGTCAAGGATCAGAACCGGCGGCGACTTGAGGACGGTGCGGGCGATCGCCACGCGCTGCTTCTCGCCACCGGATAATTTGAGGCCACGTTCGCCGACTTTGGTCTCGAAGCCTTCGGGCAGATGGCGGATGAACTCGCCGATCTGCGCGATTTCTGCGGCCGCAGTCACCTCCGCATCGCTCGCACCTGGCCGGCCGTAGCGGACATTGTAGGCGATGGTGTCGTTGAACAGCACGGTATCCTGCGGCACCATGCCGATGACCTTGCGCAGGCTTTTCTGCGTGACAGTGCGAAGATCCTGGTCGTCGATGGTGATCGTGCCGCTCTGCACGTCGTAGAAGCGATAGAGCAGGCGCGACAGCGTGGATTTTCCGGCACCCGAAGGTCCGACCACGGCGACCGTCTTGCCGGCCGGCACCTCGAAGGAAATGCCCTTGAGGATCGGCCGCGCCGCATCATAGGCGAAATGCACGTCCTTGAACGAGATCGCGCCATTGCCGATGATGAGCTCCTTGGCGTCGGGTGCATCGACCACCTCCGGCCTGACCTCGAGCAGATCGAACATCTCTTCGATGTCGGTCAGGCCCTGACGTATCTCGCGATAGACGAAGCCGATGAAGTTCAGCGGCACCGAGAGCTGCAGCAGCATGGCGTTGATGAAGACGAAGTCGCCGACCGTGTGATGCCCGTTGAGGACCGACCAGCCCGACATGACCATCATGACTGTCGTGCCGAGGCCGAAGATCACGCCCTGGCCGAAGTTCAGCCAGCCGAGCGACGTCCAGACGCCGGTCGCGGCCTTTTCATATTTCGCCATCGACTGATCGAAGCGCTTGGCCTCCATCTCCTCGTTGCCGAAATATTTGACGGTTTCGAAGTTCAGCAGCGAATCGATCGCCTTCGTATTGGCGTCGGTGTCGCTGTCGTTCATCGTCCGGCGGATGGAGATGCGCCAGTCGCTCGCCTTCACCGTGAACCAGATGTAGAGCCAGACCGTGACGGCCGTCACCGCGAGATAGGAAAAGCCATAGCCGCGCCAGAAGATGATGGCGGTCAGCAAGAATTCGATGAAGGTCGGAAACGTATTGAGGATCGTGAAGCGGACGATCGTCTCGATACCCTTGGTGCCACGCTCGATGACGCGTGACAGGCCGCCTGTCTTGCGTTCGAGGTGAAAACGTAGCGACAGCTCGTGAATATGCACGAAGGTCCGGTAGGCGAGCTGGCGGACGGCATATTGGCCGACGCTTGCAAACAGTGCATCGCGGAGCTGGTTGAGCCCGAGCTGAATCAGACGGGTAATGTTCGTGGCGACGATCAAGGCGATGGCGCCGACCATGAATGCCGGCAGGATGCCCTGCATGTCGAGCTTGCCGTTCAGCGCATCGACGGACCATTTGAAAAAATAGGGAACCAGCAGCAGGAAGAATTTCGAGACCAGCAGGAAGACGGTCGCCCAGACCACCCGCATCTTCAGGTCCATGCGGCCGGCAGGCCACATGTAGGGCCAGAGATTGACGATGGTGCTCAACGGATTGCTGGAATCCGCCGATATGGTCTTCTTGCCGTCTGCCATGTCCGTCTCCGGCCAAAGATAGAAGCAGCCGGGCGCAGCAACGAATGCGCGGCCGACTGGGAAGCCTTCGCAGCCAAGGCATGGCCGTTGCGTGAAGGCGATGAGGGTCGGGCGACGCTTATACTATTTTTATCCCGTATAAAAGCAGGGGCCAGGCGTTGATGGCGCCTGGCCAATGGCAATGTTCACGATGGACGGTAGTTGCCGCTAGAGATGCTCGCCCGAAAGCCGCTTGCGGTGAAGCTCCTCGGCATTCGGCAAGGCATCCTTCGGCAGGCCGAAGACCTGGCCCGGCAAGATCCGGTCCGGATTGTTGATCTTGTCCTCGTTGGCCAGATAGATGGTCGTGTAGCGCACGCCGGCGCCATAGATGCGGCGCGAGATCTGCCAGAGCGTATCGCCGCGGCGGATGATGACGGCATTGCTGTCCTGCGACAGCGGCGCCTGCTCGAGCGTCTTCGGGCCGTTGTCGCTGGAGGATACCTCCGCATTCGGCTGCGCCGGCGCGGTCTGGACGGGAGCCGTGATGACGGCGATCATCTGTTCCAGGCCGGGAAGGGCGGCACCGATCGATTTCGGGTCATTGGGCAGGGTGACAAGAGCGGCAAGCGCCTTGGCGGCAGCGCTGGAGGCATCGGCCGCAGCCTTCTTGAGTGCTGCGCTGGCGGCGATGGTCGGGCGGAATTCCGACAGCGACTTCAGCGCGATTTCCGTGCCGGATCGCGCGGCCGCGAGCTGCTCCGCATTCGGTTGCTTGCCGTCGGTAAAGAGACCCTTGAGCAGAGCGAAAGCCTTGCCGGCGCCTTCCCTGAGTTTGGTAAGCTCGGCTTCGTCGAGCGGCACCATGCTTGTCGCAGCCGCCTGAGCGCTGGCGGCAGCCGGCGTCTGCGCCGCGACCGTCACCTGATTGCCCTCGGGGCGCGTGAAGTTGACACTGGTGCGCACGACGACCCTGCCGGCGCCGTCGAGCACGTCGACGCGGATCTTGTGATCGCCGACGGCAAGCGGCATCGGTCCGTCGACGACGAAATGACCGTCCGCGCCCGCAACGTTCTCGCCGATGAGCTTTTCATCGGCGTAGGCGCGCACCTTGGCATTCGGCTTCGTGGTGCCGGCAACGAAGATATGGTTGTTTTCGATCTCCACGGCGTTGACCACGACGTCCTCGCCCGCATCCGTCTTCGCAGCCGGCGGTGTTGCTGCGCCGGCGGCCGGGTTGGCGGATGCGACCGCCGTGCCGTCCTGCTGCGGCTTGGCATCTGGCTTGGCCTGCAGGTCGGCAGCCGGAGCATCCTGTTCGCCGGAGGCTACGCGGCCCTGCTTGGCCGAGGGTGCCGTGATGATGCGGCTTGCCGTGCCCGGCTTCGAAACCATGGCGAGAAGCTGCGTGGAATCATCCTTCGGCACCGAGACGGTCGCGACTTCCTCGGAATTGACAGGCTTGCCGTCCTTGCCTGTGGCACGCAGCACCAACTCGTGGTCGCCGGGCGGCAACGGATTGTCGAGCACGGCGGCAAAATCGCCGCTGGGGCCGACATTGGTGGTCGTGACGACCTTTTCGCCGTCGACGATTTCCAGCTTGGCATTCGGCTCGGCCGAGCCAGCGATAACGGTGGAGCCGTCCGGCTCGACACGCAACACGTCGAATGATGGTACGCGAGGATTGGCAGCAGCGTCGGTCCCAGGCGCCGGCTGACCGGTCAGCGCTGCGAAAGCCTTGTCGATCGCCGCACTGGCTTCTGCGGCATTGTCAGGCAGAGATTGGATGATGGCGAGCGCCTTGCCCGCGCCGTCCTGCGCTTTCTTCACGATCCCCGTCGTCGCCGCGTCGATCCCCTCGGGAAGCGCAAATCCCACGATCGATTGCAGCGCGGTGATCGCCTTCGTCTTCGCAGCCGTGAAGATATCCTGGGCTGGTGCGCCGCCATCCTTGAACAGCGCCTTGAGATCGGCGAGCGAGGCGGTTGCCGCACCCGTCAGGCCTGTCAGCTTCTGGGCGAGGTCTGCGGTGCTGGCGGCGGTCGATACGACATTCTGCGTGGCCTTGGTCGCGTTCTGGGCGGTCTCGCCTGCCTTCTGCGCGTTTTCGTCGATCGTATTCTTCACCGCGTCGCCGGCCTGATTGACAGCATTGCCGATCGGGCTCTTGTCACCGTTGATGCGCGGCATCACGAAGAAGACCATCAACAGGGTCGCAACCACCAACACCAACAGAGCCAGCCAACCGGCACGGTTCTTCATCATCATTCATCTCCACGCGGCGAAGTCGTCGCAACTCCTGAAATTGCTAGCGATTTCGCCTGCTTTTACAAGCTTTCTCAGCCATTTTCGCATGTTCCGACACAAGTTTTCCTTTGAAAAATCTTGACTGAGCATCTGCAGCATAGTTGTTTGCATCCATGACCGACGATTCTGCGCCAATTCGATCCATTTGCGTTTATTGCGGCTCACGGCCGGGGCGCGATCCCTCCCATATGGCTGCCGGCCGCGAACTGGGCAAAAGCATTGCCGAAAATGGCCTGCGCCTGATCTATGGCGGCGGTACGAAGGGCATCATGGGCGCTGTCGCGAGCGGCGTGCTATCGCACGGCGGTCAGGTCACCGGCATCATTCCGGAATTTCTCGTCGATATGGAAGCGACGCGCCATTCGCTCGGGCAACTCGACGAACTCATCATAACGCCTGATATGCATACGCGCAAACATGGCATGTTCGAGCGCGCCGACGCTTTCGTGGCGCTGCCGGGCGGTATCGGCACTTTGGAAGAGATCGTCGAGATCATGACCTGGGGTCAGCTGGGCCGCCACGAAAAGCCGATGGTCTTCGCCAATATCAACGGCTTCTGGGACCCGATGATGGAACTCATCCGCCATATGACGGAAGAGGGCTTCGTCCATACGACCCACCGCGTCCAGCCGCTCGTCATCGACAAGGTGGCGGATATCGTTCCGGCCATCCGCAAACATGCTGCCGAGACCCGTGGCGACCGCAGCGGCGAAGAGGCCGTCATCTCCAAGCTCTAAAAGCAATTCCAGGAAAAGTGCGCAGCGGTTTTCCGTCCGGAATTGCGCAAAGACAATGAGAAAGAGCGGTTCAGGGTTTCCACGAAAAGCTGAACCGCTCTGATTAGCGATTTACTAACCATATCACGTCGTTAGCGCCCTCTGCTCTGACGCAGCAACGACCAGCTATAGAGCACGAGGCCGGCCCAGATCAGCGAAAAGGCGATCAGCTGCGTCGTGCCGAAGGGTTCCTTGAACAGGAAGACGGCGATCAGGAAGACCATAGTCGGCACGATGTACTGCATGATGCCGATGGTCGACATCCTGAGCAGCTTCGCACCATTGGCGAAGATCATCAGCGGCAGTGCCGTCACCAGCCCGCAGCCGAGCAGAAGCGCGGTGTCCGAAAGGCCGGTCTGGTAGAAATGGCCTTCGCCGCGTACCTCCAGATAGACGATGTAAAGCGCGGCCGGAATGCAGAGCAGCAGCACCTCGATGAAGAAGCCCTGATTGGCGCCGACGGGTAGCGTCTTGCGGAAAAAGGCGTAGAAGCCCCAGGAGAAGGTCAGCGACAGCGCGACCCAGGGCAGGGTGCCGGCCTTGACGGTCAGGATGACGACGGCAACGGCCGCAAGGCAGATCGCGACGATCTGCGCCGGCGCCAGCTTTTCCTTGAGCAGGATGGCGCCAAGCGCGATGCTGAACAGCGGATTGATGAAATAGCCAAGGGCGGCGTCGAGCGAATGGCCGGCGCCGATCGCCCAGACATAGGTTCCCCAGTTGATGGTGACGAGCGTCGCCGTCAGCGATGCCATGGCGATCGTGCGCGGGTTGCGAAACGCCGCCTTCACGTCGCCCATGCGGCCAAGCACCAGAAGCACGATGCCGGCGACGGGCACGGACCAGAAGATGCGGTGCGCGATGACTTCGAAAGCCGGGATATGCGCGAGTGCCTTCATGTAGAGCGGTAGGATGCCCCAGAAGAGATAGGCCGTCATCGCAAAGCCGAAGCCGCGGACAGCGTCATTGTTCTTGATTTCCGGTTTCACCGCATCGGTGGCCATGAATTTTCCCGTCTCTCACTGTTATTTGAGAGGGGATTACTCCAATGCGTGACGCATGGCTAATTCATTTCCTTGACGGCATCGTCAAGCTTTTTGATAGGCGGCGGATTACTCCGCCGCGATTTTGCCGGCCATATGGCGGTTCTTCATCAGCTTGTAGATGACGGAATCCATCAATGCCTGGAACGATGCGTCGATGATGTTTTCCGAAACGCCGACCGTCCACCAGCGCACGCCGTCGCTGTCGGTGGATTCGATGAGCACGCGGGTTATGGCCTCCGTGCCGCCATTGAGGATACGCACCTTGAAGTCGGCCAGCTCCAGGTCGTCGATCTCGTGCTGGTACTTGCCGAAATTCTTGCGCAGCGCCAGGTCGAGCGCGTTGACGGGGCCATCGCCTTCGGCAACCGACATGATGGTCTCGCCATCGATGATGATCTTGACCACGGCTTCCGAGACGATCTTCACCCGACCATGGGAATCGAAGCGGCGCTCGACCATCACGCGGAAACCGTCGATCGCGAAGAATTCCGGAATGGTGCCGAGCGTGCGACGTGCCAACAGTTCGAAGCTGGCATCGGCGCCTTCGTAAGCATAGCCTGTCGCTTCGCGTTCCTTGACGATCTGGATCAGCTGGTCCAGCTTCGGGTCATCCTTGCCGACCTCGATGCCGCGTCGCTTCAGCGCGTTGATGAAGTTCGACTTGCCGCCCTGGTCGGAGACCATGACCTTGCGGAAGTTACCGACGCTTTCAGGCGGGATATGTTCGTATGTGCGGGGGTCCTTCAGCAGCGCCGAGGCGTGAATGCCGGCCTTGGTCGCAAAGGCGGAAGCACCGACATAGGGCGCCTGATGGTCGGGTGAGCGGTTGAGCAGCTCGTCGAAGGCGTGCGAAAGGCCGGTCAGGCCCACCAGCCGTTCAGCATCGATCGTCGTCTCGAACCGTTCGCTATAGGCCCTCTTCAGCGCCAGAGTCGGGATCAGCGTCACGAGATTGGCGTTGCCGCAGCGTTCGCCGATACCGTTCAGCGTGCCCTGGATCTGCCGCACGCCGGCTTCGACCGCGGCAAGCGAATTGGCAACCGCCTGTCCGGTGTCGTTATGGGCATGGATGCCAAGACAGTGCCCGGGAACGCCGCAGGCGATGACGGCCTCGACGATGGCGCGGACCTCCGGCGGCTGCGTGCCGCCATTGGTGTCGCAGAGCACCACCCAGCGCGCCCCGGCGTCGTAAGCCGTCTTGGCGCAGGCAAGCGCATAGGTCGGGTTGGCCTTGTAGCCGTCGAAGAAATGCTCGCAATCAACAAGCGCTTCCTTGCCGGCATTGACGGCCGCCTTGACGCTCTCGGTGATGCTTTCGAGGTTCTCCTCGTTGGTACAGCCGAGCGCCACCTTGACGTGATAGTCCCAGCTCTTCGCCACGAAACAGATCGCATCGGATTTCGCCTGCAGCAGGCTGGCAAGGCCGGGATCGTTGGAGGCGGAGATGCCGGCGCGCTTCGTCATGCCGAAGGCGACGAACGAGGCCGATTTCGTGCGCTTGTCGTCGAAGAAAGCCGTATCGGTCGGGTTGGCGCCGGGATAGCCGCCTTCGACGTAATCCAGGCCGAATTCGTCCAGCATGGTCGCAATCGCAATCTTGTCCTCGACCGAGAAATCGATGCCGGGCGTCTGCTGCCCGTCGCGGAGCGTCGTGTCGAAGAGATAGATTTTTTCGCGTGTCATACTGTTTCCTCCGGCGAACCGGTTTCTTCTTGCTCAGTCGCTCCTTCTCCCCGCCGGCGGGGAGAGGGTTGGGGTGAGGGGCCTTCCGAGGTCAGATCTTTCCTGCAAACTTGTCCGTGGCGCGGATCAGCTGATCAAGAATGCCCGGCTCCGACGAGGCATGGCCTGCGCCCTCGATCAGATGAAACTCCGCCTTCGGCCAGGCCTTGTGCAGCGCCCAGGCATAGCGTGCCGGGCAGGGCATGTCGTAGCGCCCATGAACGATGACGCCGGGAATGTCCTTCAGCTTGTTGGCATCGCGCAGCAGCTGGCCTTCCTCAAGCCAGCCGGCATTGACGAAGAAATGGTTCTCGATGCGGGCGAAGGCATGTGCATATTCCGCATCCTCGAACTGGGCGCTGACGGATGGTTCCGGCAGTAGCGTGATCGTCTCGCCTTCCCAGATCGACCATGCCTTGGCCGCCTCCAGGCGGGCTGATTTTTCGGGATGCGTTAGCAGCCGATGGTAGGCCGCCATCATCTCATGACGCTCTTCCGGCGGGATCGGGGTGACGAAGCGCTCCCATTTGTCGGGGAACATCTCCGAGACGCCGAACTGATAATACCAGTCGAGTTCGGCTTTCGTCAGCGTGTAGATGCCGCGCACGACCAGCTCCGAAACCCGCTCCGGATGCGTTTGGGAATAGGCAAGCGCCAGCGTCGAGCCCCAGGAGCCGCCGAAGACAAGCCATTTCTCCACGCCAGCCATCTCGCGCAGCCGTTCGATATCGGCAACCAGATGCCAGGTCGTGTTGGCGTCGAGCCCTGCATGTGGCGTCGATCGCCCGCAACCGCGCTGATCGAAGAGAGTCACGTCGTAAAGCGCCGGGTCGAAGACGCGGCGATGGCTGGGCGAAATGCCGCCACCCGGTCCGCCATGCAGGAAGACCGCCGGCTTGGCGCCGGGCGTTCCCACACGTTCCCAATAGATCACGTGCCCGTCTCCGACATCGAGATGGCCGGAGGCATAGGGTTCGATCTCCGGATAGAATGTCCGCAGGATCTCCGTCATATTTTCAGCCCCTCCGCCGGCCAGACGTCCGTATCGTGATCGGGATGCTGGAAGGAAATGATCCGCTCTTGCTGGGCATAGAAATCGAGGTCCTGATGGACGGGCTTTTCGAAGATGGTCTCGACCCAGGGCAGGCGCGAAGCATGATTGACCTGGATCTGCGGCGCGAGATCGTCACGCTCGTCGAAGGCGCCGATGGCAATCTCCAGGCCGCCGGGATGGCGATAGGTCATCGGCGTGCCGCAGTTCTTGCAAAAGCCGCGGTCGATGTTGACGGAGGACTGGAAGTAGGTCGGCTCGCCGCGTGTCCATTCAAGGCCATCGCTTGGTGTGGTCACTAGTGCCGAGAAGAAGCTGCCGAACTGCTTCTGGCACATGCGGCAATGGCAGATCGACGGACGACCGAGCTCGCCGCGAATACGGAACCGCACCGCGCCGCATTGGCATCCGCCGCTTCTGGTGGCTTCACTCATGGCTCTTCTCCTCTGGCCAGCTTTGGGTATCGTAATCGGGATGTTGATAGGACACGATATCAAGTACGAAAGGCGCCTGCTCGGCATCCTCTTCCGTCCGGTGGCCCGGCAGCAGATGCAGCCGGTCGACGAAGTCGATCTTGGCTTCCGTGCCGTACTGCACGAGAGGCGGCAGTTGCGATGGATCGTCGAAGGCGCCGGCCGCGACGGCGATGCCATCGGGCGCTTCATAGGTCAGAGGCGTGCCGCAATCTCCGCAGAAGCCGCGCTTCACATGGTTGGACGATTGGAACGTTTTTCTTTCGCCGCGTGTCCAGATAAGCTCGGCGCCACGTGTCGAGACCAGCGGCGCATAATAGGCGCCGAAGGCCTTCTGGCACATGCGGCAATGACAGATCGACGCATCCTTCAGCTCGCCCCGCACCCGGAAACGAACCGCGCCGCACTGGCAGCCGCCGGTATGGGTCGAGACGCTCATGCCTGATCCTTTCCAGCGACGATGAGGATATGCATGCAGACATTGTCGATGTCCCGAAGGATATCGTCGTTCCAGAAGCGCAGAACGGTCCAGCCGTCGGCTTCGAGACGGCGGGTGCGAACCTGGTCATAGGTTTGATCGCGGCCGTTTGCGTGTTGAGAGCCGTCGACCTCGACGATGAGTTTTTCAGCAGGGCAGGCGAAATCGACGATATAGCCGGCAATGGGTAGTTGTCGGCGGAAGCCGAGATCCATGAGGCGGTGGGCACGGAGTTCATTCCAAAGGCGCAGCTCTGCGTCCGTCATGACCTTGCGCATGCGGCGGGCATTGTTTCGGGTTTTCGGCGGGACTGGAGTGTGTGGCAAGGTACCCCCCTCTGTCCCTGTCGGGACATCTCCCCCACAAGGGGGGAGATCGTTAACCCGCGGCATTCGCTCGGCACAAACGAAGATCGAATCTGCGGAAATCAAGCTCTGTGATTTTGTGAAGACGCGCGGCAACCTCCCCCCAATCTCCCCCCTTGTGGGGGAGATGTCACGAAAGTGACAGAGGGGGGTAACTAAGCTCACCGCTTGATCTCCCAGCTCGTGGTCCGCTCACCCGTCGCCGCATCCTTGCCGTCCTTGAGCTGAACGCCTCTTGCCGCGAGTTCGTCGCGAAGCTTGTCGGCCTCGGCGAAGCTCTTGGCCTTCAGCAATTCCAGACGCTGGCGTACCTTGGCATCGATCTCTGCAACCACGGCCTCGTCGACCTCCGCCTTTTTCCGCAGCAGACCGAGAAGATCGGCACTGGCCGCGAAGACTGGCAGCAGGCTCGCGTCGGCATTGGCCGCTTGCGCCAGCGCATGCAGTGCTTGAATGGCGGCAACGGTGTTCAGATCGTCACCGAGTGCGGCAAGGACTGTCTGATCCGGTGCGGTATCGCTGACATCAGCCGCTGGCCATTTGGCGATCAGCCGCTCTGCCTCCTCGAGACGCTTGACGGAAAAGTCGATCGGCTCGCGATAATGCGTCATCAGCATGGCAAGCCGGAGCACTTCGCCCGGCCATGTCCGGCTACCGAGCTTATCCGTCTCCAGCAATTCGTAGATGGTGACGAAGTTGCCTTCCGATTTCGACATCTTGCGGCCTTCGAGCTGCACGAAGCCGTTATGCATCCAGACGTTTGCCATCGCATGCGTGCCATGCGCGCAACGCGACTGGGCGATCTCGTTTTCATGATGCGGGAAGATCAGGTCGAGCCCGCCGCCATGAATGTCGAAGACGTCGCCGAGATAGCGTCCGCTCATGGCCGAGCACTCGATATGCCAGCCCGGACGGCCGCGACCCCAGGGGCTTTCCCAACCGGGCTCGTTCTCGTCGGACAGCTTCCACAGCACGAAATCGCCGGGGCTCTTCTTGTGCTCGTCGACCGCAACGCGGGCACCCGCCTGCTGCTCGTCGAGATTGCGCTTCGAAAGCTGACCGTAATCGGCCATCGACTTGGTGTCGAACAGCACTTCGCCGGCCGCGCGATAGGCATGGCCCTTGGCGATCAGCGTCTCGATGATCACAATCATCTCAGCGATACTGTCGGTCGCCCGCGGCTGCACTGTCGGCTCAAGGCAGCCGAGCGCCGCGGTATCCTCGCGGTACTGCCGTTCGGTCTTTTCCGTCACCAGGCGGATCGCCTCGTTCAGCGGCAGGCCAGGTTGGTCGCGCAGCGCGCGCGCGTTGATCTTGTCGTCCAGATCGGTGATGTTGCGGACATAGGTGACATGGCTTTCGCCATAGACATGCCGCAGCAGCCGGAACAGCACGTCGAAGACGATGGCCGGGCGGGCGTTGCCGATATGGGCGAAGTCATAGACCGTGGGGCCGCAGACATACATGCGGACGTTCTCGCGATCGATCGGCCGGAAATCGACCTTTTCGCGCGTCAGCGTGTTGTAGAACTTCAATTGCAGCTCGGCGCCCATATCACTCTCCCAAGGCATAAATCCGAAAAAATCGTCACCGGCCGGCCGGAACGTTTGTCATCTTGGATTTTGGGAGACGAAAACGGCCAGGCCAGCGAAACGCTAGCGAATAATTTTCCGGCAGATAATGCAGATAACCGTTTTCATGGGCGGCTTTATCGCGCGCCGGATGAATTTGGTCAAGTGGGGAGAGAGCTTCCCCGGTAGGGGGAAAGGGTGTTTTTTATTCCGGCATACGATAGTCGACGAGCTTGTTTTCGCGCACGACGAAAAGCTTGCCGGTTTCGGTGACGTCAGGGCCGACGAGCGGCAGGATCGCCTGGGCGACCTCGCGAGGGTGCGGCAGCGTATCCGGATCTTCGCCGGGCATGGCCTGGGCGCGCATGGCGGTGCGGGTTGCACCCGGATCGACACTGGTGACGCGCAGCGGCGTGTTTTGCGCTTCCCCGGCCCAGGTGCGGGCCAATGCCTCGACGGCAGCCTTGGATGCGGAGTAGGGACCCCAGAACGGCCGGCAGCGATGCGCAGCGGCCGAGGACAGGATGACGGCGCGTCCGGCGTCCGAGCGCATCAGCAGCGGCTCGACCGAGCGGATCAGCCGCCATGTGGCGGTGACGTTGATCGTCATCACCTTCTCGAACACTTTCGCCTCGACATGGCCGATCGGCGAGATGACGCCGAGCACGCCGGCATTGGCGACGAGAATATCGAGCTTGCCCCAGCGCTCAAAAATCGAGGCGCCGAGCGCGTCAATGGCGTTCATGTCTGCGAGATCAAAGGGAACGAGCGTGGCGGAACCGCCGGCAGCCTGTATGGCGTCATCCAGTTCCTCAAGTCCGCCGACCGTGCGGGCGCAGGCAATGACATGCGCGCCGGCCTTGGCCAGCTCCAGTGCAGTAAAATAGCCGATACCGCGCGATGCGCCGGTGACGAGGGCGATCTTGTCCTTGAGATTGACGCTCATGCTGCCTTGATCCGAATGCGTGGGAAGAAGAAAGGGGCAGGGCGCCCCTTGTTAGCCGTTGCTGGCGAGAACGGAAAGCTTGCGCACGTTGCTGGTGCTTTCCTTGTCGAGCAGGCGCGTCGGATAATCGCCGGTGAAATAGTGGTCGGTAAACTGCGGCTGCGCATTGTTGCGCGTCTCGCCGCCGACAGCCTGATAGAGCCCGTCGATCGACAGGAATTCCAGGGAATCGGCGCCGATGAAATCGCACATGGCTTTCAGGCTGCTGTACTGGTTGGCAAGCAGCTTGTCGGCATCCGGCGTGTCGATGCCATAGAAATCAGGATGGAAGATCATCGGGCTGGCGACGCGGATATGCACTTCGCTGGCGCCGGCATCGCGGATCATCTGTACGATCTTGACCGAGGTCGTGCCGCGCACGATGGAATCGTCGACGAGCACCACGCGCTTGCCGGCAATGATTTCGCGGTTGGCGGAATGCTTGAGCTTCACGCCGAAGGCGCGAATCTGCTGCGTCGGCTCGATGAAGGTGCGGCCGACATAATGGTTGCGGATGATGCCGAGCTCGAAGGGAATGCCGCTTGCCTGGGCATAGCCGATGGCCGCGGGCGTGCCGCCATCCGGCACGGGCACGACGATGTCGGCTGCCACTGGCGATTCCTTGGCGAGGTTGATGCCCATATTCTTGCGGGCGACATAGACGTTGCGGCCGCCGACGACGGAATCGGGGCGGGCGAAATAGACATATTCGAACAGGCAGAGGCGCTCGGGTCGGGAAACCTCCGGCTTGCGGGCATCGATGGTGATCGAGCCGTCGGGCTGGATCTCGCAGATGACCACTTCGCCGTTTTCGACGTCGCGAACATATTTCGCGCCGATGATGTCGAGCGCGCAGGTTTCCGAGCAGAAGATCGGCTTGCCGTCGAGTTCGCCCATGACGAGCGGCCGGATGCCGATCGGGTCACGGGCGGCGATCAGCTTCGTGCGCGTCATGGCTAGCATCGAATAGCCGCCCTCCATCTGCCGGATGGCGTCGATGAAGCGGTCGGAGGAAGAGGTCTGCTTGGAGCGGGCGATGAGGTGCAGGACGACTTCGGTGTCCGAGGTCGACTGACAGATGGCGCCATCGGCGATCAGCTGCCGGCGCATGGTCAGGCCGTTGGTGAAATTGCCGTTGTGAGCGATGGCGATGCCGCCGACTTCCAGCTCGGCAAACAGCGGCTGGACGTTGCGCAGGATGGTTTCGCCCGTGGTCGAATAGCGTACATGGCCGATCGAGCGGTCGCCGGGCAGCCGTGCGAGCGTCGCGGGATCGGTATAGTGGTCGCCGACCAGACCCATCCGGCGCTCCGAATGGAAGCGCTGACCATCGAAGGAGACGATGCCGGCCGCTTCCTGACCGCGATGCTGCAGCGCGTGCAGGCCTAGCGCCGTCAGCGTCGCCGCGTCGGGATGTCCCAGGATGCCGAAGACGCCGCATTCTTCATGCAGCGTGTCGCCGTCGATATCGTCCTCGATGGAATGGGAATGGTTCATGGCTGCGGGCCTTTGCTCTCAACGTGGGCGGATCGGGGCGGCGTCACGAGTGACCATTAAAATAGCCTAAAATCCGGCCGGAAAAAATATCGGGCCGGATCTTCTGTTGTCACGCCGCTCAAATGGCGATTCTCGGGCGGCAGGTCAAGCCTGTAAACGCACCGTCAATTGTTTGTCTGCGGCGCAGGTGCGTCATCCGACGGCGCGGTATCGTTCGGAGCGGCATTGTCGCCACCTCCTTGCTGCTGCTGTTGCTGCTGGTTCGGCGCGATCTTGTTGATGATCTCCGGCGGCAGCATGGCCTGGACGTTTTCAGGAAGCGCCGACTTCAGCTTTTCGACCATCGAATCGAGGAAAGGCTTCGACTTGGCGTTGTTGACCCAGTCCGGTCGCGCAGCCGGTGCCACCAGCCAATTCCAGAAGGCCACAACGACGACCATCAAGAGCAGGCCGCGGGCCGCACCGAAGAGGAAGCCGAGCGTCCGGTCAAGCGCGCCGATGCGGCTGTCGATGATGAAATCGGCAATCCGGATGGTGATGAAGGAAATGATGATCAGCGCCAGCAGAAAGATGACGGCGGCAGACGCGATCGTGGCGATCTTGGTATCGGCCTTGTATTGCAGGGCATAGGGAACGAGCAGCGGATAAAGATAGAAGGCGGCGACCGCGGAGCCGCCCCAGCTGACGATCGAGAGAATTTCGCGCGAGAAGCCGCGAACCATGGCCAGAACGGCGGAGAAGAGAAGAACGCCGATAACAATACCGTCGAAAATCGTAATGGGCATCTATAATCCACTTCAAGACTTGCCAGACCTCATGGTCGGCATCGGCCTCAATCATGAGCCTCTTCTTCGCCAAGAGCGGCTGAAGTAAGGCTCAGTCCTCATCTTCCGCGCGCTTGAGCGCACCCTTCGATCCAGCAATGCGCGCCACCAGATCCGGCAGGCTGTCGATCTCGCTCCAGCGTCCGCCATTGACCTTTGGCAGGTCGGCGGAAGCGGCAGGCAGAACGGCCGCGGAAAATCCCAGCTTCTCGGCTTCCTTGAGGCGCTGGGCGGTGTGCGCAACCGGCCGGACGGCGCCCGACAGGCTGACTTCGCCGAAATAGACGCAATCGGCGGGAAGGGCAAGACCGGCCAGCGAGGAAACCAGTGCAGAGGCAACCGCAAGGTCCGCAGCCGGCTCGGAAATGCGATAGCCGCCGGCAATATTGAGGTAAACATCGTGCTGGCCGAGGCGCACGCCGCAATGCGCTTCCAGGACGGCGAGAATCATCGACAGACGCGCCGAATCCCAGCCAACGATGGCGCGACGCGGTGTGCCGAGCGATGTCGGCGCGACCAGCGCCTGCACTTCGACCAGCACCGGACGCGTGCCCTCGATGCCGGCAAAGACCGCCGCACCGGGTGACTTTTCGTTGCGCTCTCCGAGGAAAAGTTCCGACGGGTTGGGCACGTCGCGCAGGCCGGCGTCGGACATTTCGAACACGCCGATCTCGTCTGTCGGGCCGAAGCGATTCTTCACCGTGCGCAGGATGCGGTAATGATGGCTGCGATCGCCTTCGAAATAGAGCACGGCATCGACCATATGCTCGACGACGCGCGGCCCGGCGATCTGGCCGTCCTTGGTGACATGACCGACCAGCACCATCGCAGTGCCTGTCTGCTTGGCGAAGCGGATCATCGCCTGAACGCCGGTTCGCACCTGTGTGACCGTGCCGGGCGCGGATTCCGCAAGCTCGCTCCATAGCGTCTGGATGGAATCGATGATGACGAGATCCGGCCGCTTGCCTTCCGCGAGCGTCGCCAGGATATCCTCGACATTGGTTTCGGCTGCGAGCAGCACTTCGGTATCGGCGGCCTTCAGCCTCTGGGCGCGCAGGCGAACCTGCGCGACGGCCTCTTCACCGGAGACATAGACGACCTTGTGTCCCTGGCGGGCGAGCGCGGCAGCGGCCTGCATCAGCAGCGTCGATTTGCCGATGCCGGGATCGCCGCCGACCAGAACGGCCGAACCGCGCACGAAACCACCGCCGGTCGCACGGTCGAGCTCGGATAGGCCGGTATGGATGCGCGGCGCTTCCTCGATCTCGCCGGAAAGCGTCGTCAGCGTGACAGGCTTTCCCTTTCGCGGTGTCTTTGCGGGGCCGCCGCCGATCCCGCCCATCGGATCTTCCTCGACGATAGTGTTCCATGCGCCGCAACCGTCGCACTTGCCGGCCCACCGATTGTGGACCGTGCCGCAGTTCTGGCAGATGAATTGTGTGCGGGCCTTGGCCATCGGATGCTGTTCTCAAGTTCAAATGCTGCGCTCTTCGCAGCGAATCGTGATCGGCTGACAGATAATGTCTTTCCCGGCCTATCAAAACTAATGATTTCCGTATCAATGGCGATCGTGTCAGCTTTTATGCCGGGTTTTATGGATGATGATCGATGTTTGACTATTCGCTTGCGCACTGGATCGGGTTTCTCACCGCTGCGGTTCTTCTCAACTTGTCGCCAGGGCCGGATCTCGCCTTCATTCTTGGCCATACGATCAGAAGCGGCATCCGCTCCGGCTTTGCGGCACTGTTCGGAATCTGGAGCGGGGCGTGCCTGCATGTGCTGATGGCGGCCATTGGCCTCTCGGCAGTTCTCGCCGCTTCCGCGATGGCATTCTCGGCGATCAAATGGGTCGGCGCCGCCTATCTGATCTGGCTCGGCATCCAGGCGCTGCGCTCGAAGGGCGAGGGGGCGTGGATCAAGGAGGCTGGCAACGCTTTACCCCTGAGCCGCCTCTATCGCCAGGGCATCATGGTTTCGTTGCTCAATCCGAAGATGGCGATCTTCTTTCTTGCCTTCCTGCCGCAATTCGTCGTCGACGGCGCCGGTCCGGTCTGGGCGCAGCTTCTGCTGCATGGCAGCCTGATCATCGTCGTTGCCGCCTTCATCGAGCCGCCGATCATCCTGCTCGGTGGTCGCCTGAGCGAAGCCTTGAGGCGCAATCGCCGCTTTGGCCTGTGGCTAGATCGTGGGCTCGGCTCGCTGTTCGTCGCCCTCGGCGTCCGGCTGGCGATCATGGATCGCTAGAGCAATTTCAGGAAAAGTGCGCAGCGGTTTTCCATCCGGAATTGCGTGAAAACAAAGAGATGGAGCGGTTCAGAGATTCCGTGAAAAACTGAACCGCTCTAGGGCATCGCAGGAAAACGGCGCTGCGTCTTTCCATCCGGAACGCCGGGCTATTCCTCGGTCTCTTCCGAGATATACCGGCGCTCATGCCGCAGTCCCATGCTGGTCAGCATCTCATAGCCGATCGTGCCTGCCGCCCTTGCAGCTTCGTCGACCGAGATGTTGTTGCCGAAAAGCTCGACATAATCGCCGGCGCGGACAAGGTTTTCCGGCAGGTCGGTGATATCGAAAATGGTGAGATCCATGGTGATGCGGCCGGCAACGGGCACCTTGTGGCCGGCAATGAAGCCATGACCGCCGGCAATGCCGGTCTGGCGCAGCGGCACGCCGCCGCTCGACTGGCTACGCATGTAGCCGTCGGCATAGCCGGCCGAGACGACCGCCAGCCGGCTGTCGCGCGTCAATTGCAAGGCCCGGCCGTAGCCCACCGTTTCGCCTGCCTTGACCGAGCGGGTCTGGATGATCCGGGCCTCCGCCGTCGCGACCGGACGCATCGGATTGGCCATGCCGGGAACCGCCTCGCCGCCATAGGTGGCGATGCCGGGGCGGGTGAGATCGAAATGATAGTCCGGTCCGAGAAAGATGCCGGCGGAATTGGCAAGGCTCGCCTCGATGCCCTCGAAGGCGATGCTGACCTTGCGGAAGGCTTGGAGTTGCTGCTTGTTCATCGCATTTGCGGGGTCGTCGCCGCAGGCGAGGTGGCTCATCACCAGAACAGGCGCAAAGCTGGCCGGACGGGAGACGTCGTCGGCAAGCGCGATCGCATCCTCCATCGGCAGGCCGAGCCTGTTGAAGCCCGTATCGACCTGCAGCGCGCAAGGATAGTCGCCATAATCAGACAGAACCGACATCCAGAAGGTCAGCTGCTCCTCCGAAGCGATGACGGGCACCAGGTCGTTTTCGAAGAATCGGCGCTCCATGCCCGGCCAGATGCCGCTCAGGACGAAGATGCGCGCCTCGGGAGCATAGAGCCGCAAGGTTGCGCCTTCATCCACGGTCGCGACGAAGAAATCGCGCGCACCGGCGGCGTAGAGCGTTTCGCCGATATCCTCGATGCCGAGCCCATAGGCATCCGCCTTGACGACGGCTGATGTACGGGCCTTCCCCGAGCGGCGAGCCAGGTCGCGCCAGTTTTCGACGAGCGCGCCGAGATCCACCGTCAGCCGCAGTCCGGCGGAAGCGAAAGCATCATTGTCATTGAAATTGTCTGTCATGGAGCCGCCTGAACAAGGAAATGGCCGGAGGTGATTTGGCTGGGTGAGGATACCGGTCGTCGATGAAAAGAAAAAGTGCTGCGAAGCAAGTATGCGTAACTAGGCGGCAACTTCGCGCGATTTGCGCTCATTGAAAATCTTCGCCGGTTGCCATTAATGGGAATCTTGATTGCCGCGATAGCATCGATCAACGAGGTCTCAAATGGATAAACTCGCAATAGCGTTCCTTGCATCAAACAATGGAACATCGTTTCGTGCTGTCAACGAGGCCATCCGAGCGAATGAAATGAACGCTGCCGCCGTCGTGCTGTTCAGCAATAAGGCTTCGTCCGCAGCGCTGGCTTATGCCGCGGCAAACGGTATCCCCTCATTTCACATTCCGACGAAGGGTAGGGAGGCTGAAGCGGACAGGCAGCTTCGTGATATGCTCATCGCCCACAGTGCTGAAATAGTTGTCTTGTCTGGTTATCTCAAGAAGCTTGGCCCACTCACGTTAGCCGCGTTTGATAAGCGGATACTGAATGTTCATCCGGGACTGTTGCCGCGATATGGCGGGTTGGGGATGTATGGGCGAAGGGTTCATCAAGCCGTGCTCGACAATCGAGAGACAGAAACAGGTGCAACGATCCATCTCGTTGACGGAGAGTATGACCACGGACGAACTGTGGTCACCTCGACTGTTCAAATCTATCAGGACGATGACGTGCTTTCGCTAGAACAACGGGTCATGGTTGCCGAATGCCAGCTTTTCATCGATCTCATTAGGCGCATCTCAATAGGTGAACTGCGCCTGCCGTTGTAGGGTGGACCCTCGCCTCGGGCCCAAAGCTAGGGTCTGACGGCAGCATTGGTACAAAGATCGCATAGATACGCCGCAAGGCGCTCCCCTCAATGTTCCTCATACTGAATGAACGAGGAATCGGCGAGATCGGCGAAGCGGGTGAATTCCGACTGGAAGGCGAGCTTTACCGTGCCCGTCGGTCCGTGACGCTGCTTGGCGATGATGACGTCGGCCGTACCCTTGACGCGCTCGAACTGGGCTTCCCATTCCGCATATTTCGGGTCGTTGATATCGCGCGGTTCGGCATTCTTGACGTAATATTCCTCGCGGAACACGAAGAGCACCACGTCGGCGTCCTGCTCGATCGAGCCGGATTCGCGAAGATCGGAAAGCTGAGGGCGCTTGTCTTCGCGGCTTTCGACGGCACGCGAGAGCTGGGAAAGCGCGACGATCGGCACGTTCAGTTCCTTGCCGAGCGCCTTCAGGCCCGTGGTGATCTGTGTGATTTCCTGGACGCGGTTCTCGTTTGACTTCCCCGAGCCGGTCATCAGCTGAACGTAGTCGACCACGAGAACGTCGAGGCCGCGTTGCCGCTTCAGGCGTCGCGCCCGCGCGGACAGCTGGGCGATGGAGATACCGCCGGTCTGGTCGATGTAAAGCGGCACCTTCTGCATCATCATAGAGCAGGCCACCAGCTTTTCGAAATCGGCGTCGTTGATGTCGCCGCGGCGGATCTTCGAGGAAGAGACTTCCGTCTGTTCGGAGATGATACGGGTGGCGAGCTGTTCGGAAGACATTTCCAGCGAGTAGAAGCCGACTACACCGCCGTTCTTCGCCTTAGTGGAACCATCAGCCTGCACTTCGCCTTCGAAGGCGGCGGCGATGTTGTAGGCGATGTTGGTGGCGAGCGACGTCTTGCCCATGCCGGGACGACCGGCGAGGATGATCAAGTCGGAGCGCTGCAGGCCGCCCATCTTGCTGTCGAGCGAGTGGATGCCGGTGGAGATGCCCGAGAGGCCGCCATCGCGCTCCTTGGCCACGGCCGCCATGTCGATCGCGAGCGCCACGGCGTCGTTGAAAGCCTGAAAACCACCATCGTAGCGGCCGTTTTCCGCGAGTTCGAACAGCCGGCGCTCGGTGTCTTCGATCTGCGTCTGCGGAGGCATGTCGAGCGGCGCGTCATAGGCGATGTTAACCATGTCTTCGCCGATGGTGATGAGCGCCCGGCGCAGTGCCAGGTCGTAGATAGCGCGGCCATAGTCTTCGGCATTGATGATCGACACGGCTTCGACGGCAAGGCGCGCGAGATATTGCGCCACCGTCATGTCGCCGACCTTCTCCTCCGCCGGCAGGAAGCTCTTGATGGTGACCGGGTTGGCGGTCTTGCCCATGCGGATGATGTCGCCGGCGACTTCGAAGATCTTCCGGTGCAGCGGTTCGTAGAGATGGGTCGGCTTCAGGAAGTCGGAGACGCGGTAATAGGCATCGTTATTGACGAGGATGGCGCCGAGCAGAGCCTGCTCCGCCTCGATGTTATTGGGCGCTTCGCGATAGTGCTGGTCGGCGGGAGCAATGGCGGCGAGCTTGCGCGGCGCTTCGTTCATTTTCCATCTCTTCGTGCTTTAGGGTATCGACTGGTTTGCGATGATCCGATGTCATGGTCAACCGTGCAAATGTGCTGCCGCCCGAACTGGGGCGAATAGGTCTGGCCTATCAACGTTTTTCCACTCGTCCACAGGGACAGATTTCTGCCACGTAAAAAATCTCTTGTGGCCACTTTGCAACGAAAGGATCGACACACGAATCACATACGCAAACCATCCGTGGGGAATATTTTAGCCGGGTCTTTCGCCGTGTGCATCAATTGTTGCGGCTATCATGCTTGAAAAGCTGGGAAAATCCGGGTATTTCCTTTAAATTAGGGTAGGATGCTAATAGTATAGAGTTGCAATAATGCCAGGTGCGCCATCAAGACAAGAACTCTTCGACGACCTTTCCGCGTTCAATCGCAAGCTGAGGGCGGCTTTTGACGCCCTTGTGCGCGAACACGGCATGACGCTCTCCCGCGCAAGGGTTTTTCGCAAGCTCTCCCGCCGGGACGGAATCAACCAGAGGGAGCTCGCCGACGAGCTGGAGCTGGAAACGCCGACGCTCGTGCGCATTCTCGATGCCATGGAAGCGCAGAACTTCATCGAGCGTCGGGCCGCGCTGTCCGATCGCCGCGCCAAGCAGATCTTCATGACGGAATCCGGAAAAGTCGTCGCCGCCGAGGTCGAGGCTCTTGCCACCGGTGTACGCGCAGATATCTTGGAAGGGATTTCGGACGAGGATGTCAGCATGGCGCTCAAGGTTATCCGCGCCATGACTGTCAACCTCCAGAACGTGGGCAAGTCATGAGGTAGCGCATGAGCGGTGAGCCAGGCCCGGTTGCCAACGCGGAAGCCAACGCCGTCCCTGCCGCTCCGCCGCCTATGCCGGGCTGGAAGGTGCCACTCTATATTGCGGCATCCGTCATGTTCTTTCTGACCCAGGGTCTGGGCCTCAATCTCGCTTTCGCCAATCTCACGCAGATTCAGGGAACCATCGCAGCAACGACCACCGAGTCGGCATGGCTCTCCGCCGCCTATATGGCGCCGAACGTCAGTCTCGCCATCGCGCTCGTAAAGATCCGGCTGCAGTATGGCGTTCGCAATTTCGCCGAAGTCAGCATTCTCGGCTTCGTCGTCGCCTCGCTGCTCAATCTCTTCGTTTCCGATCTGCAGTCGGCAATCGTGGTCCGCTTCTTGAGCGGCATCGCTGGCGCGCCGCTCTCGACGCTCGGTTTCCTCTATATGCTGGAAGCCTTCGAACCGGCCAAGAAGATGACAATCGGCGTCAGTCTGGCGATGATGAATACGCTGTTGGCGGCGCCCATCACCCGCCTCGTATCGCCCTCGCTTCTCGATAATGGCGAATGGCGCGGCCTCTATACGCTGGAAATGGCCCTGGCGTTGCTTGTCATGCCGATCATCTACCTGCTGCCGTTAACGCCGCCGCCGCGCGTCAAGATCATCGTTCTTGGCGATATCTTCAGCTATCTGTTGGTTGCGATCGGATTCGGCTGTCTCGCGGTCGTTTTGTCGGTCGGGCGCCTGTATTGGTGGCTGGAAGTGCCCTGGCTCGGCGTCGTGTTGGCCGTCGGCATCGCGTCGCTGACCGTTGCCATCGTCACCGAACTGCGCAGGTCGACACCGCTCATCGACATTCGCTGGCTTGTGCAGCCGGAGATCCTCCACTTGACGGGCGTTCTTTTGTTGTACCGCCTGATTGTCGCCGAGCAGACCTCGGTCATCATGACCTTCTATCAGAATGCGGTCGGTCTGCTCTACGATCAGCTGGCCTTGCTTTACTGGATCATTTTGGCTTTCTCGGTCGTCGGCGGGCTCATCTGCACCGTGTTCATGTGCTATGGTTTCAGCTGGCAGATTCAGTTCGTCGCACTCATCCTGATGGGGGTGGGGTCGCTGATGGATTCGCAGGTGACGAACCTGATCCGACCTGAGCAGATGTATCTCAGTCAGGCGTTGGTCGCGGCCGGTGCCGCGCTTTTCCTGCCGCCGTCCATGTCCGAGGGCTTCAAGGCGGCTCTGTCCAAGGGGCCGCCCTATCTGGTGACCTTCTTCGTCATCTTCACCTTCACGCAAAGCGTCGGCGGTCTGATCGGCTCGGCTTTCTACGGCACGCTGATCATCATTCGCGAGAAGTTTCATTCGGCAGTCTTGACCGAGCGGGTGCTGCTGACCGATCCGCACGTGGCCGAGCGTGTCAGCCAGCTTTCATCGTCTTATGGTAAGGTGATTGGCGATAGCGCGCTCTTGAAGGGCGAAGGGCTGGCGCTGCTCGGTTCACAGGTGAGCCGCGAGGCCAATATGCTCGCCTATGGCGATGCATTCTTTGTCGCCGCCGCCATCGCCTTTGTGTCGCTCGCCGTACTTTCGCTGCATGTATTTGTCCGCTTCGTCAGAACTCGGCTCGCCGAAAGTCGGTCGCAGGCCATCGCATCCAACCCTTGAGGATATGAAATAGGTCCATGTCGAGGCTCGTTCGCTCTCCAATCGAAGTCATCGCCGTTCTCGCCGGCATCGGCGGCGTCATGCTGATACTCTATGCCTGGCACCTGCCGCCGTTCAAAAGCTCGGTCGAAACCACCGATGATGCCTATGTGAAAGGTTATGTCACCACCATCAGTCCCCAGGTCAGCGGCTATATCACCGACGTGCCGATCAAGGACTACAAGCTCGTCAAGGAGGGCGACGTGCTCGCCCAGATCGACGATCGCATCTACAAGCAGAAGGTGGCGCAGGCGAATGCAACGCTCGCCGGGCAGAAGGCGGCGCTCGCCAATTCGCAGCAGCAGGAGCAGGCGGCCAAGGCCGGCATCGTCTCCAGCCAGGCGCAGATCGACAGCGCCAATGCCGCGTTGAAGCGCGCGCAGCTTGCCGCCGATCGCGTGACGACACTGGTCTCGAGAGGCGTATCGACGACAAGCGATTCCGAACAGGCACAGGCAACGTTGCAGCAGGCGCAGGCATCGGTCAATCAGGCCAAGGCCGCATTGGATGTGTCGCAGCAGAATCTGACGACCATCATCGTCAACCGCGCCTCGCTAGAGGCCGGCGTCAGTGGTGCGGAAGCGGCGGTGCAGCTTGCCGACATTGATCTCGACAACACGACCATCAGGGCGCCGCAGGACGGCCGCGTCGGGGAAATCGGCGTGCGTCTCGGTCAATATGTGACACCCGGCACGCAACTGATGAACCTCGTCCCGAAGGACATCTGGGTCATCGCCAATTTCAAGGAGACGCAGCTCGACGGCATGAAACTCGATCAGCCCGCAACGATCTCCGTGGATGCTCTCGGGCATCGCGAGATCAAGGGCCGTATCCAGCGCTTCTCTCCGGCCGCGGGCTCCGAGTTCGCCGTCATCAAGCCCGACAATGCCACGGGCAATTTCACCAAGGTCGCCCAGCGCCTCGGCGTCAGGATCAAGATCGAGGATGGGCAGCCGCTGGCGGATGACCTGGCGCCCGGCATGTCCGTCGTCGTTTCGATCAACAAGGATTCGGCTCCGCTGCCGGAGGCCAAGGATAGCGACTGACCGAAGGGTTCGTCCTATCCTCTCCTGGAACATAAAAAAGCCTGGGTCCGAGACCCAGGCTTTTTCGTTCGTAATCTCTAAAGAAGGCTTGAGGATCAAGCTTCTTCTTCGGCGTTGCCGTCGGCTTCCGGATCGAAGAAGTCTTCCGGACGCAGGGCGTCTTCGTCGATGCCGTAGATGGCATCGGCGGAGGTGAGGGTCTCGCCCTTGGACTGACGCTCGGCTTCTTCAGCGGAACGGGCAACGTTGAGTTCGACCTTGATTTCGACTTCGGCATGCAGGCCGATCGCGACATCGTGCAGGCCGATAGCCTTGATCGGGGTGTTCATGTGAACCTGGCTGCGGCCGATGTTGAAGCCTTCGGCGGCGAGGATTTCGACGATGTCACGGGCCGCGACCGAACCGTAGAGCTGGCCGGTTTCGCCAGCCGAGCGAACGACGATGAAGGACTTGCCGCCGAGAACGTCGGCAACCTTCTGGGCTTCGCTCTTGCGCTCGAGGTTGCGGGCTTCGAGCGTTGCGCGCTCGGATTCGAAGCGGGCCTTGTTGGCGGCGTTGGCGCGCAGCGCCTTGCCGAGCGGCAGCAGGTAGTTACGAGCAAAGCCGTCGCGAACCTTGACGGTTTCGCCCATCTGGCCGAGCTTGGATATGCGTTCGAGGAGAATGACTTCCATTTTCGTTGTTCCTTTCGATTTCAGAGTTTCGTGTCTTGTTTGGGTGTGTCGGCATTCTTGTTCGGAGTGAGCGATATTGCCTTGCGGACATCGTAGAGGCCGAGAACGAGAATGATGAAGAGCGGCAGCGTCAGCACGAAGGACATCAGGTAGCAGATGACCAGCACCGGCAGGCGCCAGTCCTTGCCGCGGGTCCGGTAATGCAACGATGCAAAGCCGGAAACGATGAAGCCCGCGCCGAAGGCACCGAGCACGGCGGCGGCGATGAGGGCCACGACGCCGCCGAAGAAGATGGCGACGATCGCCGCGAGAAAGACGAAGATCGCATTGCGGTTCATGCGCAGCGCCGAGGGGATGTCTTCGCGGGGGCGCAGATTGCGGCTCGACGTCGCGACGATGCGTGTCGCCACATAATAGGCGGCCAGCAGCATCATGACCCAGATCATGCCCCAGGCGACGGGGATCGCATAAAGCATGAGGCTCTTGGTCTTCTGGATCGCGACAGGGTCGAGCGGCAACGATGGCTGCTGCTCGCCGACGGCCTTGACGTAGAGATCCACGACCTGGCCGACGAGGTCGGCACTGTAGCCCATGACCGCGCCGGCGACGATGATGACGACGGCGGCAAGGCCGCATAGGTGCAGCATGATGTCGGAGAGCGGATACCAGGCGGTCAGATTATCCGGCCCGCCGAGTTCGGAGGCGGGACGCGCCAGATTGGCAAGATGGCTGAGCCATGCCGGGATCAGGGCCAGCAGAACGACGAACAGCCCGAAATAGACCGATTGCGCGACCGTGCCGACAATACCGGCAGCCACGACGGCGACGATGACGGCCATGTTGCCCCAGCCGAGGCCGACGATCAGGATCGGGAGAGCGGAAAGCGCGCCGAACAGGATGAACAGCAACGGCTGTATCGTCGCGCCATACACGAGTAGGGCGGCGGTCAGACCGGCGAGTGCGCCGATGCCAAGCTCTTTTGCGTTCAACTTCTTCACGTCGCTGTCCTGCTTCGTATGAGCAGTTAGAGGATGCTTCCGAAATTCGGTTCTGGAAGCCGTCCCCAACATGGGGTTTCAATATTCCGATCCGCGCCCATCGCGAAAGGGAGAAGGGAAGGCATGACTGCCTTCCCTCTAATTCATTCTGCGTCGGTCGCTATTAAGCGACGACGTAGGGCAGCAGGCCGAGGAAACGGGCGCGCTTGATCGCCTGGGCGAGTTCGCGCTGCTTCTTCTGGGAAACGGCCGTGATGCGGGAAGGAACGATCTTGCCACGCTCGGAAATGTAGCGCTGCAGGAGACGAACGTCCTTGTAGTCGATGCGCGGCGCATTGGCACCCGAGAACGGGCAGGTCTTGCGGCGGCGGTGGAACGGGCGGCGGACCGGTGCGGAGGAAACTTCAGACATTGTTCAAAATCTCCTTATACGCGGTCTTCGCGCGGACGGCGCGGACGGTCTTCGCGGTCACCACGATCCGGGCGAGGACCACGGTCACGGTCGCCGAAGCTGCGCTCCGGGCGGTCGCCATCGCGGCGCGGACGGTCGTCACGGTCGCGCTTCTGCATCATGGCAGACGGGCCTTCTTCGTGCTTCTCGACAGCGATCGTCATGTAACGCAGGACGTCTTCGCTGATGCGCATCTGACGTTCCATTTCCTGGATCGCAGCGGCCGGAGCATCGATGTCCATCAGGGCGTAATGAGCCTTGCGGTTCTTCTTGATGCGGTAGGTGAGGGACTTGAGGCCCCAGTTTTCGATACGCCCGACTTTACCGCCGTTAGCTTCGATAACACCCTTGTACTGTTCTACGAGGGCGTCGACCTGCTGAGCGGAAATATCCTGTCGAGCAAGGAATACATGTTCATAAAGAGCCATGGATAGCTTTGCCTTTCTTGCGTTGATCTGACCCGATATTCGGCGGCTAAGCCTCAACGACTGCTCCTGAGAGGGATAAACCCAGGCAAGAAAAGCGTTTCCGAGACGGTCGAGAGCGGAGACACGGGAGGCTGGAACGCTTCCGTTCCGAACGATTCCCCTTATCGGAAAACCGGCCCTCCGTTCAGCCACCAGCCAGAAGACCGGGTTGCGAACAGGGCGGCTTATACGGATTTTTCTCCGAAAGGCAAGGGTGGGAACGAAATTATGCCGTTTTGCTCGACGACGGCATGCGATCGCTGGGAATGCTCAAGCCAAATTGCGAGTGCCCGCCGGCAGCAGCGTTGCGCCCGCCACGCTCTCCAATATGATGAGCCGCGAATGACAGCAATAGGGATGGTTCATGCGCATCTTCCTCGTTCGGCACGGCGAATCCCTCGGCAATATCGACGACCGGGCCTATCGGCAATTCGGCGATCACAATGTTCCGCTGACCGAGTGGGGGTATCGGCAGGTGCTGACGGCGGGGGAGGCGATATCAGCCTATCTGAAAGGACTGCCATCAGCCGAATTGCGCAAGCTGAGCGTCTGGTATTCGCCGTTCATGAGGACGCGCCAGAGCAAGGATGCCTTGCTGGAAGTTTTGCCGGCCGATCTGATCGGGGATGTGAGGGAAGATTATCTGCTGCGCGAACAGGATTTCGGGCTCTTCACCGAGATCTACGACCATGCCGAACAGAAGCGGAAGTTCCCCGACGAATTCGAGAAATGGGCGAGGCTGCGCAACAATAACGGCAAGTTCTATGCACGGCCGCCCGATGGAGAGAGCCGCGCCGATGTCGCCCAGCGCCTCCGTCTGTTCCTGCAGACCGTCATGCACGACGCCGAGAATGGCAGAAACAATGTCATCATCGTCGGCCACGGCGTCACCAACCGCGCCTTCGAGATGAACTTCCTGCATCACCCGGTCGATTGGTTTGAGCGCTCGGACAATCCTGGAAACGCCGACGTCACCCTGATCGAGGGATGCAGTTCGGAAGGCTATCGGTCGATCCTGCTTCACAAGGCCAAGGACCGCATGAAAGGGCAGGAAGAGTTGCGCGAGGCGTATGGATCCGAATTGACGACCGCGCCGGAGGCGGAGGAATAGAATAGTGCTGAGCACATTCTGCTCCAAGGCACTTTATAGTGGGGCGCCCCGCGTGAAAACGGGGCGCTTTTCAGCTTCACATCGGCATCGGATATTTCCGGTGAACTTGTTCGATCTCGGCCAATACCTCTGTTGGCAGCGTCACATAAGCGGCGGCGATATCGGTTTCGAGCTGCGCCATCGTCGTGGCACCGATGATGACGGAGGCCATGAAGGGCTTGGTGAGGCAGTAGGCGAGCGCCAGCTTCGATGGGTCGATGCCGTATTTGGCGGCGATTTCGAGATAGGCCTTGACCGGCGGTTCCTGCAGCGGCTGCAGGCGGCCGCCGATGTCTTGATTGATCGAGCCACGCGAACCGGCAGGCCGGGCGCCGCCGACATACTTGCCACTGAGAATACCGCCGGCGAGTGGCGAATAGGCAAGCAGGCCGACATCCTCGTGATGCGAAAGCTCGGCCAGGTCGAGATCGAAATGCCGGTAGAGCAGATTGTATTCGTTCTGCGTGGTCGCTACGCGCGGCAAGTTCTTTTGTTCGGCGATCGTCAGGTATTTCTGGATGCCCCAGGTCGTCTCGTTCGACAGGCCGATGGCGCGGATCTTGCCGGCCTTTACCAGCTCGCCCATCGTTTCCAGAATCTCGGTGATATCGGCGATCGCCTTTTCGCGGTCCTGATTGAAGGGGTTGTAGCGCCAGTTCTGGCGGAAATGGAAATGGCCGCGGTTCGGCCAATGGACCTGATAGAGGTCGATATAATCGGTCTTCAGTCGCTTCAGGCTGGCGTCGATCGCGGCGTTGATATTGGCGGCATCCGGACCTTGTCCGCCGCGCAGATACTCGCGGCCAGGGCCGGCGACCTTGGTGGCAAGTACGATTTCCTTGCGCTTGCCGGTCTTCTCGAACCAGGTGCCGATATATTCCTCGGTGCGCCCTTGCGTCTCCGGTCCCACCGGCGTCGTCGGATACATTTCGGCGGTATCGAAGAAATTGATGTCCTTCTGGACGGCATAGTCCATCTGCGCGTGAGCTTCGGCTTCGCTATTCTGCGTGCCCCAGGTCATCGTGCCCAGGCAAATCTGCGAAACGGAAATATCTGTGCGGCCTAAATTCTTATATTTCATGGGAAAACCTTGGGGGATGGGAGAAAGCCAAAATGAATGAGGTCGCGCAAATTTAGGCTCGATCTGAGCAAGCGCAAGAAAAAAATCATTGTGCTTCGCAGGCGCAAAAGCCTGTGGCGACAGGGCTTGCACTATTGACTCCGCTGTAAACAATGTCATTGGGAAGCGAAACGACCCCCAAAAGGACGCTTTATAATGACTGTTGCTTTCACATTTCCCGGCCAGGGCAGCCAAGCCGTTGGCATGGGCAAGGACCTTGCCGACAATTTCGCCGAGGCGCGCGCCGTCTTCGAGGAAGTCGATGAAGCGCTCGGTGAAAAGCTCTCCGACGTCATCTTCGACGGCCCGGAAGACAAGCTGACCTTGACGGCCAATGCGCAGCCGGCGCTGATGGCCGTGTCGATGGCCGTTATCCGCGTGCTGCAGGCGCGCGGCTTCGATCTGAAGAGCAAGGTCGCTTATGTGGCCGGCCACTCGCTCGGCGAATATTCGGCGCTCTGTGCCGCCGGCACTTTCTCGCTTGCGGACACAGCGCGGCTGCTGCGCATTCGCGGCAATGCCATGCAGGCGGCGGTCCCGGTCGGCGTCGGCGCCATGGCCGCGATCATTGGGCTCGAACATGCCGATGTCATCGCCGTCTGTGCCGAAGCGTCCGCCCTCGGCGCCTGCCAGATCGCCAACGACAATGGCGGCGGCCAGATCGTCATCTCCGGCGAGAAAGCTCCCGTTGAAAAGGCCACGGAGCTCGCAACCGCCAAAGGCGCCAAGCGCGCCATCCTGCTGCCGGTCTCGGCACCCTTCCATTCGAAACTGATGGCTCCGGCCGCGGACGCCATGCGCGAGGCACTTGCCGGCGTCGCCAAGGCCAACCCGGTCGTGCCCGTCATTGCTAACGTCAAGGCCGCTCCGGTTACGGACGCCGATGAGATCGCCAGGCTGCTGGTCGAGCAGGTCACAGGTCAGGTTCGCTGGCGCGAAACGGTGGAGTGGTTTGCCGCCAACAATGTGACAACATTGTATGAAATTGGCGCCGGCAAGGTGCTGACCGGCCTGGCGCGTCGCATCGACAAGTCGGTCAACGGCATCGCCGTCAACAATGCTGCAGACATCGATACGGCGCTCGGCGCATTGCTCGGCTGATAGAATAAGGAACGAGGGACAAACATGCTTGATTTGACCGGCCGCAAGGCCCTGGTAACCGGTGCATCCGGTGGCATCGGCGAAGAAATTGCCCGGCTCCTGCACAAGCAGGGCGCCATCGTCGGCCTGCACGGCACGCGCGTCGAAAAACTGGAGACGTTGGCCTCCGAACTCGGCGATCGTGTCAAGATCTTCCCGGCCAACCTGTCGGATCGTGACGAGGTAAAGGCACTCGGCGCCAAGGCCGAAGAAGAGCTCGGCGGCGTCGATATTCTCGTCAACAATGCCGGCATCACCAAGGACGGCCTCTTCGTGCGCATGAGCGACGAGGACTGGGACGCGGTGCTGGAAGTCAATCTGACGGCGGTCTTCCGCCTGACGCGGGAGCTCACTCATCCGATGATGCGCCGCCGCTATGGCCGCATCATCAACATCACCTCCGTCGTCGGCGTGACAGGCAATCCCGGCCAGGCGAATTACTGCGCCTCCAAGGCCGGTATGATCGGCTTCAGCAAGTCGCTGGCGCAGGAAATCGCGAGCCGCAACGTCACGGTTAACTGTGTCGCTCCCGGGTTTATCGAGAGCGCAATGACGGGCAAGCTGAACGACAAGCAGAAGGAAGCCATCATGGGTGCCATTCCCATGAGGCGCATGGGCACGGGTCAGGAAGTCGCTTCGGCGGTCGCCTATCTCGCCTCTTCCGAAGCCAGCTACGTCACGGGTCAGACGATCCATGTCAACGGCGGCATGGCGATGATCTAAAGGAATTGCTATTGGAGGGAACTTTCCCTCCAATAGCATGTTGAGCAACCCGGAGCCGGCTATTTTCTGGCTTTGCGACGGACTTAAACCGTGTTAAGCGGGCCATGACTGAGAACAGTCGTCCGGAAAATGCAGACGGACTGGGCCGCATTCAAGGCGCTGGACCGGAACTCAATGCCGGGTTGAACGGGTTTGCCAGCGGTGTCAGGACTGACGCTGCAGGTTTGAATAGGTAGGGATGTCACAGGGCATTCTGATCAGGATATAAAGTCGAGGAAACCGACATGAGCGATATCGCAGAACGCGTAAAGAAAATTGTTGTTGATCATCTTGGCGTTGACGCCGACAAGGTTGTTGAAAGCGCAAGCTTCATCGACGATCTGGGCGCGGACTCGCTCGACACCGTCGAACTGGTCATGGCCTTCGAAGAAGAATTCGGCGTTGAAATCCCGGACGACGCTGCTGACTCGATCCTGACGGTCGGCGACGCGGTAAAGTTCATTGAGAAGGCTCAGGCCTAATCTTTTGCGCTTTTTGACGGGGCGGGCTGAAGAGTCCGCCCTATTTCGTCCGATAAAGTCGGACGAAGCATATTTATACGCATATCATCATAAAAAGACGGGGGTCTGCGGGCGATGAGACGTGTCGTTATCACGGGTACCGGCATGGTATCACCTTTGGGCTGCGGCACGGAGGTGTCTTGGACGCGTTTGCTCGCTGGGCACAACGGTGCGCGCCTCGTGACCGAATTCGAGGTCGAAGATCTCCCCGCCAAGATCGCATGCCGCATTCCGGTCGGCGACGGCAGCGACGGCACGTTCAATGCCGACGACTGGATGGAGCCGAAGGAACAGCGCAAGGTCGATCCGTTCATCATCTATGGCATGGCGGCCGCTGATATGGCGCTGCGCGATGCCCACTGGCACCCCGAAACGGACGAGGACCAGATCGCCACCGGCGTCATGATCGGCTCGGGCATTGGCGGCCTCGAAGGCATCGTCGAAGCCGGCTATACGCTGCGCGACAAGGGCCCGCGCCGCATCTCGCCCTTCTTTATTCCCGGCCGCCTCATCAATCTCGTGTCCGGCCAGGTCTCGATCCGCCACAAGCTGCGTGGCCCGAACCATGCCGTCGTCACCGCCTGCTCGACAGGTGCGCATGCGATCGGCGACGCCGCCCGGCTGATCATGCTCGGCGATGCCGACGTCATGGTGGCAGGTGGCGCCGAAGCTCCGGTCTGCCGTATCTCGCTGGCTGGCTTTGCCGCCTGCAAGGCCCTGTCGACTGACTTCAACGATACGCCTCAGAAGGCTTCGCGCCCCTATGACCGCGACCGTGACGGTTTCGTCATGGGTGAGGGCGCCGGTGTCGTCGTTCTCGAAGAACTGGAACACGCCAAGGCCCGCGGCGCCAAGATCTACGCCGAGGTCGTGGGATATGGCCTTTCGGGCGATGCCCATCACATCACCGCTCCGTCCGAGGACGGCGAAGGCGCGTTCCGTTGCATGACTTCGGCGCTGAAGCGCGCGGGACTGACGCCGGCCGATGTCGACTACATCAACGCCCATGGCACCTCGACCATGGCCGACACGATCGAGCTCGGCGCCGTCGAGCGGTTGGTCGGCGATGCCGCGTCGAGGATCTCGATGTCATCGACCAAGTCGGCGACCGGCCATCTTCTTGGGGCTGCCGGCGCCATCGAGGCGATCTTCGCGACGCTCGCCATCCGCGACAATATTGCCCCTCCGACGCTGAACTTGGACAATCCGGAGCGCGAGACCACCATCGATCTCGTTCCGCACAAGGCTCGCAAGCGCGAAATCAACGTTGCGCTGTCGAACTCTTTCGGCTTCGGCGGCACGAATGCGTCGCTTGTCCTGCGTCGCTATGAGGCTTAATAACAACGCGTAACTGTTAGGGCGAGGGTGCCTTTCGGCAATCTCGCCCGCGTCCTTGATTGTTGCTGCGCCTTCGTCTTTCTCGGGAATACGGTGCGGGAATGTCTGATCGGTCGAAGTCGGAGCTGAGTTCCGCCTTATCTTCTGAACCTGCTTTTTGCCGCATTGCTTGGCCAAAGAGCAGGCAATCATAAAAGGGAAGGGATTGCCGGTGAGCGATACGAACCAGAGCAACGGAACTCCGAACGGGCAGAAAGGACCGATTATCCCGAAATCGGCCAATGAAGCCTTGCGTCCGGAACGTGTTCCGGACCCGCCGAAGCGTTCGCGCAAAGCTCGCAGCCAGATGGTCATCTTCCTGAATTTCCTGATGACGCTGGCGGTTTTTGTCGCTGTTGCCGCGGTCGGCGGCGCCTATTATGCGTTTTCGATCTATCAGGGTTCCGGTCCGCTGACGACCAACACCAACTTCATCGTTCGCAATGGTGCCGGCCTCAGCGAGATCGCCAATCGCCTTGAATCCAATAACATCATCACGGATCAGCGCATCTTCCGCTGGCTGACGGCCACCTATCTGCATGACGGCGAGACCCTTCGCGCCGGCGAGTACGAGATCAAGGCCGGCGCCTCCATGAAGGACATTATGGAGCTGCTGAAGTCTGGCAAGTCGATCCTCTATTCGGTCACTCTGCCGGAAGGATTGACGGTGCGGCAGATGTTCAACAAGCTGCAGGCCGATCCCGTGCTGGAAGGCGATCTGCCATCGGCCCTGCCGCCGGAAGGCAGCCTCAGACCCGACACCTATAAGTTCACGCGCGGCACCAAACGCGGCGAGATCGTTCAGCAGATGGCGGCGGCTCAGACGAAGCTGGTCGATCAGATCTGGGAAAAGCGCGACTCGAGCGTGCAGCTGGCGAACAAGCAGGATTTCATCACGCTCGCCTCGATCGTGGAAAGGGAGACCGGCCTCGCCGATGAGCGTGCGCATGTTGCTTCCGTCTTCCTGAACCGCCTCGGCAAGGGCATGCGCCTTCAGTCTGACCCAACTGTGATCTACGGGCTCTTCGGCGGTGAAGGCAAGCCGTCCGATCGTCCGATCTATCAGTCCGATCTGAAGAAGGACACGCCCTATAATACCTATCTCATCAAGGGCTTGCCACCGACGCCGATCGCAAATCCGGGCAAGGATGCTCTGGAGGCCGTCGCCAATCCCTGGAAGACGCAGGATCTCTATTTCGTGGCTGACGGCACCGGCGGGCATGTTTTCGCGGCGACGCTGGACGAGCACAACGCCAATGTCAGGCGCTGGCGCAAGCTGGTTGCCGAAAAGGGCGAGGACCCCAGCGCGATTGCCGTGGATGGCCAGCCGGACGACTCTGCCGTGGCCCCTGGCTCGGGCGCGCAACAGAAGAAGAAGACCAACTAATCCCCACTGCGCTGTGGCTCGCCCAAGGAGTCCAGCGCGGATTCACTTTACATTGCCCCATAATCCGAAGATTTTCGTTGGATTGGGGATAGGAACTATCGGAGGCTTGCATGGCATTGCAGTCCATGACCGGCTTTGCCCGGCGTGAGGGAACGAGCGGTCGTGGCCGCTGGGCATGGGAGCTGCGCTCGGTAAACGGCAAGGGGTTGGATATCCGCCTGCGCCTGCCGCCGGGCCTGGAGCGTCTCGAAGCGGATGTTCGCAAGTCGATTGCGGATCGGCTCTCACGCGGCAATCTGCAGGTCAGCCTGTCGCTTTCCGTCGAGGAGAGCCGTGTCGAGGTGGTCGTGAACCAGGATGCGCTGGCGGCGATCCTGGCGCTGCGCGATCAACTGGTCGGCATCGTCGATCCCGCTCCGTTGAGGCTGGAAAGCCTGATGGCCGTGCGCGGCCTGGTGGAGTTCAAGGAGGCCGAAGAAGACGAGGTTGCGGTCGCAGCGCGCGATGCCGACATCATGGCCGGCCTTGAGGCGGCACTCGGCGATCTCCGCGACATGCGCAGGCAGGAGGGCGATGCGCTCGGCAGGGTTCTGCTCGGGCAAGTCGCGACGATCGAGGCGCTGACGACCACAGTCGAGGGCGATCCCTCCCGTTCGCCGCAGGAAATCGCAGCGAGATTGGCAACGCAGGTTTCCATGCTTCTGGACGGCTCATCCGGCCTCGACCGCGACCGGCTGCATGCAGAAGCCGCCCTGCTTGCCACCAAGGCGGATTTGCGCGAGGAGATCGACCGCCTGAAGGCGCATGTGGCAGCAGCGCGCGATCTCATGTCCAAGGGCGGCCCCGTCGGCCGCAAGCTTGATTTTCTTGCACAGGAATTTAACCGGGAATCGAATACTATCTGTTCGAAGTCGAACGCGGCGGCCGTAACGGCTGCCGGGATCGAACTGAAGGTGGTCATCGACCAGTTCCGCGAACAGGTCCAGAATTTGGAGTAGGCCATGAAGCCGGCGACATCCACATCCATTCCGATCGCCCGCCGGGGGCTGATGCTTGCCATCTCCTCTCCATCAGGCGCCGGCAAATCGACAATTGCGCGTAACCTGCTGGAGAAGGACGGCGAAGTCAGCCTTTCGGTCAGCGTTACCACCCGACAGCGGCGGCCGAGCGAGATCGAAGGCGTGCACTATCATTTCGTGTCGCAGCGCGAATTCGAGCGCCTCCGCGATTCAGACTCACTGCTCGAATGGGCCGAGGTGCATGGCAATTTCTACGGCACGCCGCGCGAGCCGGTAGAGGTGGCGATGGCCGAAGGTCGCGACATGCTTTTCGATATCGACTGGCAGGGTGCCCAGCAGCTGCAGGAGAAGATGCCGGCCGATGTCGTCTCTATCTTCGTGCTGCCGCCAACCATGACCGAGCTGCAATCGCGCCTTCATCGTCGCGCCGAGGATTCCGAGGAGGTGATCGCCAGGCGTCTCGCCAATTCGCGGGCCGAAATCGCCCATTGGCGTGAATATGACTATGTCATCGTCAACGACGATCTGACCCTGGCCTTCAATGCGGTCCAGTCGATCGTCAAGGCCGAGCGCCTGCGCCGCGACCGTCGGCATGGCATGTTCGATTTCGTTCGCGAACTGCTGGAAGAGACGCCGCAGCTCTGAAGCCGATCGGACGCTCTGATCTTGATCAAAGGCAATTTGCCAGCCGGCAGAGCTCCTCCACCGAAAGCGTCTCGGCGCGGCGCTGCGGGTCGATCTCGGCCTTCAGCAGAAGCGTTTCGCCGCCAAGCGGCTTCAGGCTCTGGCGCAGCATCTTGCGGCGTTGGCCGAAAGCGGCCTGGGTCACCTTCTCCAGCTTGTCGACGGCACAGGGAATGGGATTTTCCCTTGGTGTCAGATGCACCACCGTCGACGTCACCTTGGGCGGCGGCGTAAAGGCCTGCGGAGATATGTCGAAGGCCATCTGTGCCTCCGTGCGCCAGCCGCAGAGCACGCCGAGCCGGCCGTAGTGGTCGTCATCCTCCTGCGCCACGATCCGCTGGCCGACCTCTTTCTGGAACATCAGGGTCAGAGACTGCCAGAAAGGTGGCCAATGATCCGGCAGCAACCAGTTGACCAGCAGCTGGGTGCCGACATTGTAAGGCAGGTTGGCGATGATCTTGACGGGGCCTTCTGGTGCCATTGCCGCAAAATCCGTTTTCAGCGCATCGCCTTCGATCACCTCAAGCCGGCCCGGATAGTGATCGGCGATTTCCGCCAGCGCCGGCAGGCAGCGCGCATCGCGTTCGACGGCGATGACCTTGGCCGCACCGAGCGCCAGGATGGCGCGCGTCAAACCGCCAGGCCCAGGTCCGACTTCGAAGACGGTGACGCCTTCAAGCGATCCGGCTGTGCGTGCGACCTTCTGGGTCAGATTGAGGTCGAGAAGAAAGTTCTGGCCAAGCGCCTTGCGCGCATCGAGGCCATGGCGCTGGATCACATCGCGGAGGGGCGGCAAGCCATCGAGTGCGGCCATCAGCGATTATTTCCGATCTTGCTGCTAATCTCACTAGCCAGCTTGAGGGCTGCCACGAGACTGTTTTCCTTGGCAATACCCTTGCCGGCGATGCCGAAGGCCGTGCCGTGATCCGGGGAAGTGCGGACGAAGGGTAAGCCAAGCGTGACATTGACGGAATCGTCGAAACCGAGCGCCTTGGCGGGAATCAAAGCCTGGTCGTGATACATGCAGATGGCGACATCGTAACGTTGACGGGCGTCATCATGGAACATGGTGTCGGCGGGCAGGGGACCGAATGCATCAATGCCTTCGCTGCGGAGCGTGTCGATTGCAGGCCTGACGATTTCGTCGTCCTCCTTGCCGAGTGCGCCGTTCTCCCCGGCATGTGGATTGAGGCCGGCAACGGCCAGGCGTGGCGTGGCGATGCCGAAGCGGCTGCGCAGGTCGTGATCTGTGATCCGGCACGTCTCGACGATCAGATCGAAGGTCAGTGCCTGAGGCACCTCTTTCAGCGGAATATGGATGGTGACCGGGATCGCGCGGAGCTTCGGACCGGCCAGCAGCATCACGGGCATGACCGGCTTCCCAGTCGCACGCGTCGCGAGATCCGCCAGGAATTCCGTATGGCCGGGAAAACCGAAGCCGGCTTCATAGAGCACTGATTTGGCGATCGGATTGGTGACTACGGCGGATGTCCGGCCGCTCATGCTGAGTGAGACGGCCGTCTCGATGGCGGCAATCGTGCCTTTTGCCGTCGCCACGTGCGGTTCGCCGGCGGTGACTTCCATGCCAGCTTCGATAGGCAGGATCGGTAACGCATCCGGAAATATATCGCAGGTATTTTCCGGATCGGCGATTGCGAGTTGTACGCTCAGACCGAGCTGGGACGCCCTTGCTGCCAGCACAGTGGCATCACCCAAAAACAGGAAGGGCGGTAAATCCAGCTCACCACGGCGAAGCCAGGCGGCGAGCGTGATATCGGGACCTATGCCCGCCGGGTCCCCCTGCGTGAGCGCAAGGGGAAGGGAGGAACGCGGCGGCATCGTCAATCAGCGATAGACGATCTGCGCCTTGGAGCGCAGCTCATCCATGTATTTCTTGTCGTTGGCGCTGACGCCTTCTGCATTGTTCTTGCCGAGATCCTCGGCGCGGAACACGGCAGCCGCGGCGACGTCATCGTTCACCTGGCGCTGCGAGCAAATGGCCACATACTCGACGCCGCGATCGGTGATGATGGGAGAGGTCGTGTTGCCGGACGCTTTTTCCAGCAGCGGCTTCCAAATTTCCGGAACCTCCGGTGCAAGCACGCGGCCGAGATCCTGGACGGAGACGTCATGCATGGTTGCGGCAAAGACCTTTGCCTGGTCGCAGCCCGGGAACTTGGACCGCGACGCTTCGGCTTCAGCCTTGCGCGCATTCAGGATGGCATTCCGCTTTGCGGCCGGCACGACAAAGACGATCTGCTTCAGGAAGTATTCCGTCGTGACCGGCTTCGTCTTGTTTTCCGTCATGCGTGTCACAAGATCGTCGTTCGACATCCGGCTTCTGGCGCCGAAGCGTGCATTGACAATCCGCGGCCAGCTCATGGAAACGGCGATATAGGATTTGAAATGATCGACGGTGACGCCGGTCTTGTCCAGAATCTGGCTGAGCTGTGCGACCGTCATCTTGTTGCTGGCGGCGAAACGGCCGAAGGCGGCATCGACATCCGTCGTCGAAACGGACATGCGCAGGCGGGAGATCTCCGCACGTTTCAGCGTTTCGTCGACGAGCTGATCCTTGGCGAGCTTGTTCAGATCGCCCTTCTGGCGCTGCAATTTGAGGAAGGCAACGCGCTTGGCAATGTCGCCGGATGTGATCACCTGGCTGTTGACGAGGACCTTCACTTCGCTTGCCGCGAAAGCAACATCGCTGCTCGGCACGGCAAAGCTCGCCATAACCAAGGCCACTGCCCCGAACACCAGAGCGCGCATCGGTGTCTTTCCAGAAAACATCAACTACCCCTTCCCAAAGGTATTTCCTGCCAGCATTGTGCCGTATCGGCATGCCTGTCGCGCAATACGGCAACTTTGCGCCACATGTCTACATCAAGCGCGATGAATTGCAAAATCCTTGCGGCGAAACAATGACGCCGGAAGCGGCAAACCGCCTCGACGCAAAAGAGCCGGCGGTGAAGCCGGCTCCCACGCAGTTTCGATCCATGTCAGAACGTTGCGTCCTGGACGCTGCCAAGGTTGACATCGCCAAGCGTACGGAAGGTCAGGCGGGCGCCGATCGACCAGTCGCTTGCCGAATTGGCGGTCGTATCCTTTTTATTGAGGAACGAAATGTTGAGGATCGTGCATTCGTCCTCATAAGAAAGGCCGATGCCTTGGCGGGTGATCTGATTATTGTTGATATCGTAGCTGACCGTGCCGAAGACAGACCAGTATTCCTTGAACTTGATCTGCGCGCGCGACTGGATTTCGTCCTGATTGCTGGTGAAACCGTACTGCGGTTGGGCAGCAATATGCGTGTAGATCAGAGATGTCTGGAATATATCGTTCGAGAAGCCGACGGATGTATCGCCGCGACGGAAGGCAAAATCCTTCTCGTCGAAGCGATAGGACGTTGCCAGCGAGATCCCCTGCGGCGTCGTCAGGCCGAACATGGTGACGTAGTCGGAGCGGGTCGTTTCAAGGCCCGAATCCGAGCCGACGCCCGCAAGATCCGTGGTGGCGAAGGAGTTGCGTCCGGCAAGCTGATAGGACTGACCGAAAATATGCTGCAACTTGTAGCCGTTGTCGAAGCTGCCCGTGTAGCGCCATCCAACGTTCGCTCGCGTGCCGCCTTCTACACGGTCGAAGCCGGAGAACTTGTCGCGGTCGAACAGATTGGTCGCATCGAAGACCAGGCTCTGCGCATCCTCGTTCGGCAGCCGCCCGCCAAGCTGTTCGTCCGGGCGCACATAGATCTGTGCGATCGGCTCGAACACATGCGTGCTGTTGCTTGTCGTGATGAGGAAGGGATACTTGGCCTCGAGGCCCAAGGTTGCCATGCCGCGTGAGGCATAGTCGCTCGTGTCGTAATTGCCCGAGTAAGTTCCGGCTGCAGGCCCATTCATGTCCAGGCCGTAGACATCGCCGCGAAGCGCCGCCAGCGGTGTCAACACCAGGCCTTGGTCCGTGGTGAATGTACGTTGCCACTGCACCTCGGTGCTCAGGCGGGTATAATCTCCGGAAAGACCAAGATAGCGGTCATTCAGGCTGGAGTCGCCAAGCGCGGTAGTGGCATCGAGCACGGATGTCTTGTCACGCGACAGGTGCGTGAAATTCATCTTCGCAGACAGTTCACCGCCGTAAACCGATTTGGGATCGACATAATCATAGTCGATGCTTGGATAGACGTATGCCTGCTGCTTTTGCGCAGTGCTGTTATTGTCGGCATCCTGCACGTTATAGTAGAAGGCGCGCATATCGAAGAAATTGCGCTTTCCGATACCGGTCAGGTAGGCTTGGTTGGTATGGGTACTCTGGTTCACCCCGTCCAGTCCGTAGGTGCGCGAGAAGTTGTTATCACTCTGCACCATCACATCCCAGCCGAAAGACCAGCGGGGATTGATCTTGAAGTCCGCCTTGGAATTGATCATGCCGCGAGTCTTGTGCTCGGCATCGCTGGTTCCGGAGCTAAAGACGCCCGGGTCCATCTGATTGATGCCGGCCACATGCAGGACATGCGTGCCATTCTCGAACCGCTGACGGAATTCACCTTGAAGCAACAGGCCCTGGTTCGAATAGCCCGTTGCGGTAACCGTCGCATCCATGCTCGGCGAAATGACATAATAATAAGGAACCGTTACACCGACGCCGAGACGCTGAGAAACGCTCGCCGATGGAAACAGAAAGCCGGACTTGCGCTTGACCGTGTTGTCGGGAACTTCAATCCACGGGACGTAGGCGATCGGTAGGCCGAACAGCTCGAAGCGAGCGTGTTCGAGACGTATGGTATGCGTCACGCCGTTCTGGACGACGCGCTGGGCTTTGACCTGCCACAGTGGCGCGCGCCCCTGTTCGGAACAGGCCATACAAGCGGTGTAGACGCCCTTCGTCAGAATGAGCTGTGTGCCGCCGACCCTCTCGCCCTTTTCGGCGACCATGCGGGTATTGTCAGGCATCTCGACGCGCAGGGCGTTCACGAAGCCGTCGGAGAAGCTGTCGGTGACGTCCATTTTGTCACCGTACATGCGATTGCCGTCCGGGGTAATCAGCTCCACATTGCCGAGAGCTGTCATCCGCCCGGATTTCTGATTATACTCGACCTTCTGGGCGACCATTTTGTAGCCGCCATAGTTGATCTGGACCGCACCGCTTGCGGTGACGATCTGAGTATCCTTGTTGTAGACCAGTTCGTTGGACGAAAGGACTAGCTTTGCGCCTTCCGGCACCTTCACCTTGATAGGGGAGGTAGCAGTGCCGGCAGCGCCATTGTTATTGCTGGCATTATTATTGTTGACCTGGGCGTAAGCGACGACCGGGCTCAAAATATATGCACACGTGGCCGTGCCCGTAACGAGGGCAGCCACAAATTTTCTGATACTCTTGCGGTTGCCTGCCGCCACTTAGCCGTCCTCCTGATGAAGCAGGATCGTTGCTCCGAATGCCAATGCGACGATCACGGGTATCCATGTCGCCACGTAGGGAGGAACCACTCCGCTGCTCCCGAATGCCTTTACAAGCACGGTGACAACATAAAGCACGAAGCCGGAGAGTATTCCACCCAGAATCACAGAGCGCGATTGATTGAATCTACTGAATTTTAGGGACACAGTTGCTGCTATCAGCGTCATTGCCACGAGAAGGAATGGCTGTGACAGCAGCGAATGAAACTGTGTCTCAAGTGCGTTGGTCGATATGCCGAAGGAGCGTGCGACCTTTATTCGATTAGAAAGATCATAAAAAGCAATGGTTTCCGGTTGAGCCAAACGTTGCGAGACGAAATCTTGTTTCAGATTCGTACGGACTTGTATCGAACTCTTATGGTCGGGAATCTCCCCCGGCCGCCGTTCGACGACATTGTTAAGAAGCCAGTAACCATCTTCCAATTTTGCCGACTGCGCATCCTGCCGCAGGACGATATTTCCCTGTGAATCGAAGTGGATAAACACGACGCCCATCAGCGTCGTTCCATTGTCCAGGATGGCCTTGGCACCGATGATTGTGTCGTCTTTTCCGTTGGACTGCCGCAGCCACGGAATAGAAAGTGTATTGCGATAGGACGGGTCGCCGCGCAGATCGGCTTCGATCGCTTCGGCATGCCGCTGGCCCCATGCAGCTACCGGATTGAGGGCGAGCATGGTCATGAGCCCGACGCAGAAGGCACCCATCACGAAGGGCATCATAAACTGCCAGACCGAGATGCCAGCCGCGCGCGCGATGACCAGTTCGCGGCGGCGATTGAGGGCTATCAGTACCGTCATGCCCACGAAGAGCGCGATGAACGGTACCGTCTGTTGCAGGATGAACGGCAGTCGGACTGCCGTCATCAGCAGGCCGATGGAGACGGTATATCCAGGCAGCCCCGCAAGCCGGCCAGCGGTTTCGCTGAAATCGACGAGGTAGACGATCGAGATGACGCCGAGGAAGAACCAGAACGTCGTCACTATGTAACGCGTGAAGAAATAGCGCCCGAGCGTGCCGAAAATCATGCACCGCCCCCGTTGGAGCTGCCCGGGGCAGTCGGCATACGGTCCTGAACTTTCTGCCGCCAGTTGCTGAGGCGATTGCGGATCGAGACAGGCATTGACATCTTTCGGTTCCGCAACAGCAGGGCGATGGCGACAAGGGCCGAAACGATGTTGAACGCGTAGAGAACGCCGATGAATTTGGCTGAATTGTCGATCTGGTTGGCAGCGTAGAAATCTGCCCAGCGCAGCGCGAAGGATATGGTCAGCGCCGACACCATCGGATGTAGCCGCGCCTCGCGATGTGACCGCGCGTCACCGGCAATCACCAGGGATATGAGAGCAAAGATTGCCGGCAGCGCCCAGTCGTTGAGGCGGCGGTGCAATTCGGCACGATAATCGCCAGGTCTTTGCTTGTAATCCGGATCATTGGTGTCCGGATTGAGCAGGAAACCAAGGCTGCGATCGCTGGCTCGTGCATTTGCCTGGCCGCGGCTTTGCGTCATGTCCGATAGATCGAAGGAGTAGGAATCGAACTTGATGACGGAGACGTTGCCATCGGGCGTCTTGCGATGAACCTCGCCGTCCTTCATCAGCAGCGACGTGCCGCTCGGATCGACGGCTCCTTCCTTCGCATAATAGATAAGGTCGAAGGCTGGGTCGCGAGAATCGACTACGAACAATCCTTTGAGGATTCGCCCCGACATGCGCTGGGAAATCTGGACGTAGAGACCGTCTTCGATGCGTCGGAAATTCTTCTCTTCAATCACTGTGGATAGAAGGTCCGCATAGGCTTCGGCAACCATCTGACGGGCGGCAACGCGCGCCTTTGGTTCAACGACATTATCGACAAAGAACGAAAACGCGCTGATCGCGATCGCGAGAATCATGATCGGCCGGATGATGATGCTGCGTTTTGCGCCCGCGGCCTCCATGACGGTCAGCTCGGAATCGCTGTTCATCGCGGTCAATGTCTGGGTGATGCCGATGACAAGTGCGAAGGGCAGAACGATCGGAATGATCGTCGGCAGAATGAGCGTCGCGAGCTTCGCGAAGGACCCCATCGACTGACCGCTATCCGTCACGAGATTGATGCGCTGCAGAACCTGTGTGGTCCAAATAATGGCGAGCACTGGCAGCAGGGCCACCAGGAACATCATACCGACACGCCGTACGATATATGTCTCGAATAACTTCATGCCGGCCCTTAAACGCAACAGCTGCCGAGCGAGCCGACAGAGATTCACCCTCCTCTACGCTGTTTACGTTTTTTTGGCGACAACCAACTCGAAAAAAATTCGTTAATTTTCCGAGATTCTTCTGTCGTGTGTCGTTTGAGATAACGCCAGCAGGGCGGCGAATATGACAAGCGAGGAGAGCCAACCGAGGATAGCATCGGAGAGATAATGCCCGCCAAAGGCTACTCTAAGTGCTGGAATCAGCAGTGAAACGGCTGCAATCAGCGGAGCGGCAGCTGATCTGAGCGGCTGAGGGATGATGAGGATCAGACAGAACAGCCAACCCGCCGCCGCGGCTTCGCCCGAGATGAACGAGCAGTTGCTGACACATTTGCCGGCGAAAGATCCCGCATGCACGAAATCGAACGTGCCGCCGAAGAGATCCGTCTGGCGCGGGCGGGGGCGGCCGGAGAAGGTTTTCAGCCACAGATTGACGATCAACACCGGGCCTATGAGCAAGGAGCCGAGCGCGACTTTGAGATTGCGCGCATGCAATTTGTTGAAGGTTGCTCCGTGGTGCTGCCAGCATTGGAACAGCATCCAAACCAGCACGGCAGCGACGATATAGGGCAGCTGAAAGAACACTTCCCGCAGCAACTGCATGTGCCGATCGCCGCTTAATGGGAAAGTGCCGCAGATCTGATCGGGCTTTACGCTCGCAAGACATTGTTGCGGCAGGAAGAACATGTTCGCGACACTAAGGTCGATCTGTGGAAAGAGCGAAAACAGACCCAGCAGAGCCCACCAGAGACAGAAGAGGGCGATGAAGGCATCGCCTGCGGTGCGCGGACGCAAAATCTCTGGAAAGCGATCTTCGCGATTGAGGCTGTTGAAATCTATGATCAATGCGGCTTTCCGACAAGGATTGTACCGCGCGCGGCGGCTAGAACACCATCGCGTGCAGTCTAGCTGCGCTAAATGACAGGGATTTGAAGCCGTCGGGCGCCCTACATAAGGAATGCTGCGCCAAACGCTTGTATTCCCTAGCCAGACCTTGAATGATGGTTGTGCAATGTTCTTTCACTACGACGCATATTTATCGGAGCAGAAATGTCTGTGAAATTCGAGATTTCCTTCGCCAAGTCGGCTCGCCTCAGCGGCGGTCTGGCCATTCTCCTGAAAGGCACGGACAGTGAGCTGCCGGCTGGCGCCGAGAGCGCCGATCCGGCAAATGTTTTCGCCAAGGCCGCACCCGTATCCGGCTTCAAGAGCAAAGCGCTGAGCAATCTGGATATCATCGCGCCTGAAGCGTCGCCGGTCGACCGGATCATCGTCATCGGCACCGGCAAGGCCAAGGATCTGACTGCGCACGACTGGCTGAAGCTTGGCGGCAGCGCGGCGGCAAAAATCCGCAACACGGAGAAAGTCGCGATCTTCCTCGATGCGCCGAATATCGAGGTCGGTGCCCGGCAAGCCGCCGATTTTGCCCTGGGCATGCTTCTGCGCGCCTATAGCTTCGATACCTATAAGACGAAGAAGGGTGACGACGATGAGAAGGGTGCCTCCCGCAAAGCGGTGAAGGTGACGATCGTTACCCAGGAGGCGGCGGCCGCCAAGAAGCTCTATGCGACCTCCGAAGCCGTGGCCGGCGGCGTGATTCTCGCGCGCGATCTCGTCAACGAGCCGCCGAATGTTCTTGGCCCGGTGGAGTTTGCAGCGAAGGCCAAGGAGCTGGAAAAGCTCGGCGTCGAGATCGAGATCCTGACGGAGCGCGAGATGCGCCGGCTCGGTATGGGAGCGTTGCTCGGCGTGGCGCAGGGCTCGGCCCGCCCGCCTCGTCTGGTCATCATGCAGTGGAAGGGCGGCAAGGCGAAGGACAAGCCCGTGGCCTTCATCGGCAAGGGTGTCGTCTTCGACACCGGTGGCATTTCCATCAAGCCGGCCGCCGGCATGGAGGAGATGAAGGGCGACATGGGCGGCGCAGCGGCCGTCACCGGCCTCATGCATGCGCTTGCCGCGCGTGAAGCCAAGGTCAACGCCATCGGTGTCATCGGTCTTGTGGAAAACATGCCCGACGGCAATGCGCAGCGCCCGGGCGACATCGTTACCTCCATGTCTGGCCAGACGATCGAGATCATCAATACCGATGCCGAGGGCCGGCTCGTTCTCTGTGATGCGCTCTGGTATACGAACGACCGCTTCAAGCCGCAATTCATGATTAATCTGGCGACGCTGACCGGAGCTATCCTCGTCGCGCTCGGCAATCTGCAGGCTGGCCTGTTCTGTAACGACGACAAGCTGGCGGGCGAGTTGACTGCGGCGGGTCTTGAAACCGACGAGCGCTTGTGGCGGATGCCGCTCGGCAAGGACTACGACAAGATGATCGACAGCAAGTTCGCCGATATGAAGAACACCGGCGGCCGCTATGCCGGTTCGATCACCGCGGCCCAGTTCCTCAAGCGTTTCGTCGGCGAGACGCCCTGGGCGCATCTCGACATCGCGGGTACCGCGATGGGATCGGTCCAGGACGAGATCAATCAGTCCTGGGGTTCAGGCTTCGGCGTGCGCCTGCTCGATGAGCTGGTCCGCACCAATTACGAATCGTGACCGGCCTTGCTTTGTAAGATAGAAGAGGCGGCATGACAGACGTTCTCTTCTATCACCTGACCGAATCGAAGCTCGAAGACGCCCTGCCGCCGCTGATCGACAAGAGTGTCGAGCGCGGCTGGCTGGTCGCCGTGCAGATGCGCGAGCCGGCACGACGCGATCTTCTCGATAACCATCTCTGGATCTATCGCGAGGACAGCTTTTTGCCGCACGGTACCGATGAAGATGAGATGGCAAACCGCCAGCCTGTGCTGCTGACGGTTTCCACGGACAATATCAATAATGCCACCGTGCGTTTCTTCATCGATGGCGCCGAGGTTGCTGATGTCGGCGCCTATCAGCGCGTGGTGCTGATGTTCGACGGGTACGATCAGGAACAGTTGGAAAGCGCGCGCGCGCAATGGAAGCGCCTGAAAGGCGAGGGGCACAACCTCACCTATTGGCAGCAGACGCAGGAAGGCCGTTGGGAGAAGAAGGCCTAGTTCCTTCTCGCCTTGCCGGGAAGCGGCGTGCTACTCGCCTTCTGCCAGGATTTTTTGGATGAAGTCCTTCTTCGCCGCGGTATAGGACGCGCGATCATTGGCGTATTTTGCGGCCAGCTCGATCTTCAACGCCTCATAGGCGTGAGCGAGGTCCGGACGTCTGCGCATCTTATCGCGGAAAATCAGGAAATTGCGCCAATTTTGGCCGCCATGTTCGACCACATGCACGAGATGCGTGCGGGTGTCGCCTTCGATATCGCGACCGAAAATATGGTCGTCCGGTACGATATTGCTGCCGGCATAGACATAGCCGATCGACGCCATCGGCTCGACACAGGCAAGGCCGTCCTCGAAGCGCCGCACGGCGACGGCGATGTCGATGATCGGCTTGGCCTTGATCTCCGGAATGGAGGTGCTGCCGAAATGCTGGACATCGACCGCGAGGTCGCCGAGAGCCTTGCGAATGGCAGATTCCTCCAGCAAATAGGCCTCGTGCCAGCTCTGGTTCGGGTCGGCGAGCCTGACGGATTTGTGACCGACGCCGAGCCCGAAAGGCTGTTCATTTTCCGTTGCCATCGGCAACTCCCCGATGAAGACAATGCGCCACGCTAGCACGTCGCGGGCCGCATTGTCTTCACTAGGAAATGCCTATCAATCGTAAAATGCTTCAACGAATTTGCGCCTGCCGAGCATGAAGGCATCGGCGACGTGGCGCAGCGGCGAAACGTCGACATCGGAGGTCCCGGCTTTGACGATCTCGGCAAAACGGCGATAGAGCGAAGGATATTCAGCCTCGGGCGCGGAGAATGTCAGCTCGCCGTTGACGGAAAGCTTGGAGCCGCCATCGGCCAGAACCATCTGGCCGGCATCCGTCTCGGCGACGATGTCCCAGCTCTGTTTGCCGGTCTGGCGCCAGTCGAATTCGGCATGGACGGGAAGGCCGGCTCCGCTCTTGAAATGCAGATCGGCGGCGATCGGCGAATCCCGGTTTTCCGGGAATTCCAGCGTCGCGCCGGTCAAGAAGAGCGGCGGCAGGATATGGGTGACGATCGACAGCGCATTGATGCCGGGATCGAAGACCCCGAGGCCGCCGGCCTGCCAGATCCATTCCTGATTCGGATGCCAGTGGCGGACATCTTCCTTCCAGATCACGTGGGCGCTGCGGATAGTCGTTCCGGCGAGGAAGCTCTTTGCCGCCTCCACGGCCGGCGCATAGCGCGAATGCCAGCTGGCAAAGAGCGAAACACCCTTGGCTTTCGCGAGGTTTTCCAGATCGGCAACTTCGCTCAGCGTCGCGCCCGGCGGCTTTTCCAGGAAAACATGCTTGCCGGCCGACAGCGCCTTGTAGGCAGCTTCATAGCGATATTGCGGCGGCATGCAGAGCGAAACGGCGCTGATTTCAGGCACGGCCTCCAGCATCGCATCGATGGTGGTAAACGACGGAATGCCTTCGACCGTGCCGTGGCGGCTTGCCGTGGCGATCAGGTCGAAATCGGGGTTGCTGGCAATGGATGGAAGGTGCTGATCGCGGACGATCTTGCCGACGCCGACGATGGCGAGCTTGATGGGGGACATGGGTGTCTCTCGATTAGTATGATTATTGATGCGATCTTTAACAGAATGCCACATTCGGGCAAGGGGCGGCAAATCGCAAGGGAAGGCCCAAGGTCCAATCTTGGGCCATCATGCCCGTGTGCCATCCTGCTTGGAAAACGAGTACCGGCTCTTGATTCACAGCCTGAAATCGGCACTCTGCCTCAGCGCGGCAAAAAGATCCGGGAAGAATCGCCGCGGGGGGAAAATCATGAAAACATTACTCGGCTTCAGCCGAATGGTGGACTATGTGACCGAGATTATTGGCAAATCGGTCTCATGGCTCATCTTGGTCGCTGTCTTGGTCAGCGCCGGAAACGCCATCGTCCGCAAGGTCTTCAACACCTCGTCCAATGCGTGGCTGGAAGCGCAATGGTATCTCTTCGGCGCGGCCTTCATGCTTGCCGCCGCCTATACGCTCCGGCAGAACGAGCATATCCGCATCGATATCATCTACGGCTCGCTGTCGCGCCGGGTGCAGCATTGGATCGACCTGCTCGGCCACTGCCTGTTCCTGATGCCCTTCGTGCTCCTGATGGTCTATGATCTCGTGCCCTATGTCCGCACCTCCTTCCTCTCGGGAGAGGTGTCTTCCAGTGCCGGCGGCCTGACCATCTGGCCGGGCAAGGCGGTATTGCTGGCCGGCTTCTTCCTGTTGGCATTGCAGGGCATCTCCGAGATCATCAAGAAGATCGCCGTCATGCGCGGCGATATGGAAGATCCAACCCCCTACGTGCCGACGCACGCGCCCCTTGAGGTCGAAACGCCGACAGGGGAGCTGCGCTGATGATCGAATTCATTGCCGTGAACATGGCGCCGATCATGTTCGCCTCGCTGATTGTTTTCCTGCTCATAGGCTATCCCGTCGCCTTCGCGCTCGCGGCCAACGGGCTGCTGTTTTTCTGGATCGGTGTCGAGCTCGCGCCCTATTCGGGCGGCTCCATCCACCTGTCCTGGCCTCTGCTGAACGCGCTGCCGGATCGGTTCTGGGGCGTGATGTCCAACGACACGCTGCTGGCGATCCCGTTCTTTACCTTCATGGGCATCGTGCTGGAGCGATCCGGCATGGCCGAAGACCTGCTCGACACGATCGGCCAGCTCTTCGGGCCTATCCGCGGCGGTCTTGCCTATGCGGTGATTTTCGTCGGGGCGCTGCTTGCGGCCACCACCGGCGTCGTTGCGGCTTCGGTTATCGCCATGGGTCTGATCTCGCTGCCGATCATGCTGCGTTATGGTTACGACCGGCGGGTGGCCTCCGGCGTCATCGCCGCCTCCGGCACACTGGCGCAGATCATTCCGCCGTCGCTCGTCCTGATCGTGTTGGCCGACCAGCTCGGCCGCTCGGTCGGCGACATGTATGCCGGCGCCTTGATTCCCGGCCTGGTGCTGACGGGCCTCTACATGCTCTATGTATTGATCATGTCGATCGTCCGGCCGAATTCCATGCCGGCGCTGCCGAAGGAGGCCCGCTCGCTCGGCTCCGGCGTGACCTCGCTGCTGATCGCCCTGCTGATCTGCGCCGGTATGGCCTATGCCGCCCACATCTATCTGACCCCGACCTATGGCGAGAATGCCGATATTCTCGGCGCCACCGTCGGCGTTGCCTTCATCTATGCCATTGCGGTTCTGGACAAGGGATTGAAGTTCAACGTGATGTCCCGGCTGGCGCAGCAGGTCATCATCGTGCTCATCCCGCCCTTGGCGCTGATCTTTCTCGTGCTCGGCACCATCTTCCTCGGCATCGCCACGCCGACGGAAGGCGGCGCCATGGGGGCGGTCGGCGCGCTGGCGATGGCTGCGGCCAAGGGCAGGCTGAACATGGAGGTCATCCGCTCGGCACTGGCCTCGACCACGCGACTGTCTTCCTTCGTGCTGTTCATCCTGATCGGCTCGCGCGTCTTCTCGCTGACCTTCTATGGCGTCAACGGCCATGTCTGGGTCGAGCATCTGCTGGTGTCGCTGCCCGGCGGCGAGGTCGGTTTTCTGATTGCCGTCAACATCCTCGTCTTCGTGCTGGCCTTCTTCCTCGATTTCTTCGAGCTTGCCTTCATCATCGTGCCGCTGCTGGCACCTGCGGCCGACAAGCTGGGCATCGACCTGATCTGGTTCGGCGTTCTGCTCGGCGTCAACATGCAGACGAGCTTCATGCATCCGCCTTTCGGCTTCGCGCTGTTCTATCTCCGCTCGGTGGCCGCGCGCGTGCCGTATCTCGACAAGGTGACAGGCAAGCAGATCGCGCCGGTGACGACGGGACAGATCTATTGGGGTTCGGTGCCCTTCGTCGGCATCCAGATCCTGATGGTGGCGCTGACGATCATGTTCCCGCAGATGGTCATGCACTACAAGGGAGCAGGCACGGGCGTCGATCCCAATACGATCAAGATCGAGGTGCCGGGCTTTGGCGCACCTGGCCAGGACAATGGCGGCGGCCTCGGCCTGCCGGGCCTGCAGCTTCCCGGAGGCAGCCCGCTGGACGAAAAGCCGGCCGGGCAGGGCGGAGGCGATCAGCCGAAGCCGCCGGTCAACGATCTCAGCCAGCCGCCGTCCTTTAATTGAACGAGATAGCTCGTATCGTTTTTGGTCCAGCGACAACGAAAACCCCGGAGCGCCGCTCCGGGGCTTTCTGTTTCGGAACTACGAACCGGTCAGATTTTGCCTGAGCGCTGCAGCGTCATCATGTAGACGTCGTAGCTGTATTCGGCGACCTGCGCATAGAGGTAGTGCTGGCCACGGAAGCCCTTGATCGATTCCCAGATCTTCTTGAAGGTCGGGTTCGAGGCTTCCATTTCGGCATAGACCTCGTTCGACTTTTCAAAGCAGGCGTTCATGATCTCCGTGCTGAACGGCCTGAGCTTCGCGCCTTCGGCGACGACGCGCTTGATGGCGGCGGGGTTCAGATAATCGTATTTCTGCAGCATGTTGGCGTCCGTCGCCTGGGCTGCCGTGCGCAACAGCGATTGATAGGCCTTCGGCAGGCCATCATAGGCTGCCTTGTTGAACATGACATGCACGGTCGGGCCGCCTTCCCACCAGCCGGGATAGTAGTAATAAGGCGCCACCTTGTAGAAGCCGAGCTTCTCGTCGTCATAGGGGCCGACCCATTCGGCCGCATCGATCGTGCCCTTTTCCAGCGCCGGATAGATGTCGCCGCCGGCGATCTGCTGCGGCACGACGCCGAGGCGCTCCACCACCTTGCCGGCGAAGCCACCGATGCGCATCTTCAGGCCCTTGAGGTCGGCGAGCGTATTGATCTCCTTGCGGAACCAGCCGCCCATCTGCACGCCGGTATTGCCGCCGGGAAAGCCGATCAGCCCTTGTGTTGCCAGGAATTCGTTGAAGAGGTCGATGCCGCCGCCGTGATATTGCCAGGCGTTCATGCCGCGGGCATTGAGCGCGAAGGGAACGGCCGCTCCGAGCGCCCAAACCGGGTCCTTACCCCAGTAGTAATAGGCGACCGTATGGCAGGCCTCGACGGTTCCGGCCGAAGTCGCGTCGGCGGCTTGCAGGCCCGGCACGATTTCACCGGCCGCAAAGACCTGGATGTTGAAATTGCCATCGGTGGCTTCAGACACGTATTTCGACAGCACTTCGCCCCCGCCATAGATCGTATCGAGCGACTTTGGAAATGATGACGTCAGGCGCCAATTGATCTTCGGATTGCTCTGGGCAATGGCCGGAGCAGCAAGGGTTGCAGCAGCCGCAACCGAGCCGGCGCCGGCGACGCCGGCTTTCCGCAGAAATGAACGACGATCCATGTATGACTCCCCCCGGATACGAGCGGGCGGGCTCGCCCGCTCTTCGTGATCACGGCCGCAGCTAACCACGCCCCTCGACGCGTTTCAAGCGTATCGGAAGCGGGTACAACCATTGATTTTCGCAGGGAGCCGGAAGACGGCCTTAGAGGTTCTTCCCTTTCACGATCGTCTCCCGCAGAAAGCTGTAGCCCAGCGCCGTGCGCGTTGCGAGCTGCATCGATGCCCCATCGCCGCCATGCCCGCCCGAGGCGAACTCATGGAAGAGCGGATGGTGGCCAAGCGCCTCCAGCTGTGCTGCGAACCGCCGTGCATGGGACGGATGAACCCGGTCATCGTTGCTCGAGCTTTCGATATAGATCGATGGATAGCTGATCTCGGAAGCTGGCTTGACGTTGTGCAGCGGCGAATAGGACTGCAGATATTCAAGGTCGATCGGATTGTCCGGGTCGCCATATTCGTCGATCCAGGCTTTCCCGGCCGGGAAGACATGAAAGCGGGTCATATCCAGCACCGGCACCTGGCACCAGATGGCGCCGAAATCCTGCGGATAGCGCGTCGTCATGACGCCTGTCAGAAGCCCGCCATTGCTGCCGCCGTTTCCGGCGATGCGGGATGGCTTGGTGTAGCCGCGGATGACGAGATCGCGGGCGACCGCGGCGAAATCCGCGAAAGCTTTGTGCCGGCCGTGCCCCTTGGCGCCGCGGTGCCAGTTCGGGCCGAATTCGCCGCCACCACGAATATAGGCCGTCACAAAACCGTTGCCTTGTTCCAACCAACGGCCGATGCCGCCGGAATAATAGGGTCCGAGCGAGATATCAAAACCGCCATAGCCGTATAGCAGCACAGGCAGCTCACCCTTGGTCCAGCTCTTCGGCAGAACGATATGATAGGGAACTTTCGTACCGTCCTCGGAGGTGGCTTCAAGCAGGAAGGACGTCATGCCTTCGCTGTCGAAATAGCTGGGGGAGTTGGCGACATGCCTGAGTTCCAGCGGCTCCCGGCGATTGCTGAGGTTCAGGTGATAGCACGAGGGCGTTTTCAGGAAGCCTGAGCCATAGATCTGCAGCGTGTCGTCTCCGAGATGCAGGTCCGAGTAAAGCGATTGGAAGGAGACGGCCTGAACATCTTCGGGCAGTGCGATTTCCTGAATTTCGGCGTTCGGCTTTGTCAGGTCCAGAACGAAAAGGTGCGGCTGCAGATTGTCCGAGACGATGAAGACGCACCATTCGCGCATCAGCAGGAATTGCGAAACCGATTGCCGCTCGCCGGGCGAAAACAGGATGCGTGTCGTCTCGGCGCCTGCGTCACCGGGCTCACGCGGCAAAGGCTGCAGCGCCAGGCTGCCGGTCGGTATCCGTTCGTCGGTCTTGGCAAGCCAGATGAGATGGGAGTGATTGAACCCGAAATCGATATCCTCAGGCAGATCGATCCTTCGCAGCGAGCCGTCCCGATCCTCGATGAAGTGGCTGGCACTGCCGATTTCGTGACCGGCGCTGAAGATGCGGATCGGCCGGGTTGTGGCATCCGTCACGAGATCGGCAAGCACCGGGTCGAAGATCGAACAGGAACCGTAGATGTCGCTGTCGGCGGCGGCATAGAGGACTGGCGCATCCGCCGGCGCCTGGCCGCGCTTCAGGCGGCGGCCAACACGCGGCCAACCCGACCGCGTTGATGACTCACGGTCGATCGAGCCAAAATAGGCGATTTCGTCGTGGCTGAGCCAGGTCGCGTGGCTGCGCACCGCGGGCGTATCGAAACCGCCTTCGACGATGCTCTTGGTCTCGCAGTCGAATTCGAGCATGCGGATGGGATCGGAGCCGCCGTCGGAAAGGCAGATCAGCACCCGTGTCGGCTCCCAGGGGCAGGTGAGCGCACCTCGCCACAGCCACAGCTTGTTTTCCCTTGCACAGAAAGCGTCGAGATCGAAGATCGGCTCCCAGGGTGCTTCGGGCAGGGGAGCAAGATCGGCCGGCAGCCGATACCATCGGCCGAGCGGATGATCGGCGCTGCGATGGAAATCGAACAGCCAGTTGCCGCGCCGGGTCGTGGCGATCAGCCGGTCCTCGCGCTCGATCATCTCCTTGATCGCGACGCGGTCCGCCTCGAATTCCGGCGTCGTCAGCAGCTGCTCGGATTGGGCATCCTTCTCGGCGACGAATTGCAGGGTTTGTGGATCGTCGTCACGTTCAAGGTGGAGGTGCATGGAGGCTCGCCATTCCATTGTTGGTAGTGGTCGCCTGCCAGCAAATCAAAATACGGGCGCGGAAGCAACTGTGCTTCCGCGCCCGTATTTGCGATATATTTTTCGGCGCTGACCGCCTTCAGCGCATTATTCTGGTGTCGGCCTGGGCTATCAGATTCGTCGCGGGGGCCTGTTCGCGCCGGTATTTCAGCGTCACGACCTTGTAGCCCTCCTTCTCGAGGCGGCTCAGCAGAACCGGCAGCATCCTGACGGTGCGCTGGTGGATGTCATGCATCAAAACGATGCCACGGCCGCGCTGATGGAGCTGCTTCATGGTGCGATCCACCACGGAGGCGGGCGTCGAGGTGAAGTAATCCTTGCTGTCGATATCCACATCCATGACGACCATGTCGCGGGCGGCGATGGCGGCGCGCAGGCGCTTGGAGTCGGCAAGATAGGGGAAGCGGAAGAAGGGAACGTCCGTGCCGATCGCCTTGGTGACGGCATCCTTGCCGCGGGCGATCTCGGTCATCGCCGCGTCGAAGGTCATCTTGTCGAGATCGGGATGGCGGAAGGTATGGCTGCCGATCGCATCGCCATGCGCCAGCACCTCGCGCGCCGTTGCCGGATGAGCCTGCGCCATCTCCCCGACCATCATGAAGGCGGCCTTGACGCCGAACTTGTCGAGTGTGGCGAGAATGCGCTCGGTCTTGCCGGGGGCAGGGCCATCGTCGAAGGTGAGGATGACCTCCTTGTCGGCGAGCCTGATATCCTTGAGCGAAGAGACTTCCAGCGTCCGGCCGGCCAAATTGTGCGGTCCGCTGGCATCCTCCAGCTCTTTGGTCTCGAGATCGGCGACGAGCCATTTCTTCGGCTCCATCTCCACGGGATCATTGGCCTTCAGCGGCTTGTGGCGCGGCTCTTCGGCGGCATAGCCGCTCTTGAGCGATGCTTCATTGCCTGGTTTCGTGGCACACCCTCCGAGAGCCAGAGACACGGCAAGGCCAGCCAGCAACACACGGTAGTTCATCAGAATCGCTCAACAATATGTCTATGAAAGTTGAGCGCATTTTCTGCAGTTATGGTTAATGAACGGTTAGGATTAGGTCCTAATTCGTCAGGCGGCGGCGAGGTTTCAGCCTGCCATACCGCTCTCATATTCCGATGAAAGTTCCAGCCATTGCTCCTCGGCTGCCGCGAGCTTTTCGGCGGCATCGGCGCGTTGTTTTGCCTTTTCCGCGGCCTTGGCAGGTGCCTTATCGTAAAGGGCGGGGTCCGCAAGTTCCACGTCAAGCGCCTGAATCAATTTCTCAAGCTTGCCGGTCAAGGATTCGATTTCGTTGATCTTCTTCTTGAGCGGGGCGAGCGAGGCACGGCGATCGGCATTGAGTTTGCGCTGATCCGCCTTGGAAACGGAATCGTCGATACCGTTTGCCGCCGCTTTGCCGTCCCTGGATTTCGGGCTGGCGACGACGAGGTTGCGGTACTCCTCCAGGTCGCCATCAAAAGTCGAGACGGTACCGTCGCGCACCAGCCACAGCCGGTCGACGGTCGCCTCGATCAGATGGCGATCGTGCGAGATGAGGATAACAGCGCCGGAATAATCGTTCAGCGCCTGGATCAGCGCATTGCGGCTATCGATATCCAGATGGTTGGTCGGTTCGTCGAGGATCAGCAGGTTCGGCGCGTCGAAGGCGGCAAGGCCCATCAGGAGACGCGCCTTCTCGCCACCGGAGAGATCCTTGACCTGCGTGTCCATCTTTTCCGTCGCCAGTCCCATCTGCGCGACGCGGGCGCGCACCTTGGCCTCCGGCGTTTCGGGCATGCGGCGGCGCACATGCTCGACAGCGGTCTGGTTGGGGATGAGGTCGTCGAGCTGGTGCTGGGCGAAGAAGCCGATCTTCAGGTTCGGTGCCAGCTTCACATCGCCGCTCTCAGCATCGAGGCGGCTAGAAATGAATTTCGCAAAGGTCGATTTGCCGTTGCCGTTGGAGCCGAGGAGAGCGATGCGGTCGTCGGCATCGATGCGCAGATTGAGGCGCTTCAGGATCGGTTTGCCCGGCTCGTAGCCGACGGCGCCGCCGCTGATCGCGATGATCGGCGACGCCGGCTGCTTTTCCGGCTCCGGAAAACTGAAGCCCATCACATGGTCTTCGATGACGGCCGCGACCGTTCCCATCCGCTCCAGTGCCTTGACGCGCGACTGCGCCTGCCGCGCCTTGGAGGCCTTCGCCTTGAAGCGGTCGATGAAGCTCTGCAGATGCTTGCGCGCCGCATCGTTCTTCGCCTTCGCCTTCATCTGCAGCTCGTCGGCCTCGGCCTTCTGCCGCTCGAACTGGTCGTAGGAGCCGCGATAGAAGGTGAGCTTCTTCTGGTCGAGATGCACGATGGAATTGACCGCCGTGTTCAGCAGGTCGCGGTCGTGCGAGATGATGATGACCGTATGCGGATAGCGGCGAATATAGTCCTCGAGCCAGAGCGTGCCTTCAAGGTCGAGATAGTTTGTGGGTTCGTCGAGCAGCAGCAGATCCGGTTCGGCGAACAGGACCGCGGCAAGAGCGACGCGCATGCGCCAGCCGCCCGAGAAGGAGGAGGCAGGGCGCTTCTGCGCCTCGTGGTCGAAGCCAAGGCCTGCAAGGATGCTGGCGGCGCGCGCTTCGGCCGAATGTGCGTCGATATCGGCAAGGCGTGTCTGGATATCCGCGATGCGATGCGGATCGGTGGCCGTCTCGGCTTCCGCCAGCAATGCCGCGCGTTCCTTGTCCGCTGCCAGGACGATATCGATCAGCGGCTCCTCGGTACCGGGCGCTTCCTGCGCGACCTGACCGATACGCGCATTGCGCGGGATCGAGACCGAGCCGCTCTCGGCGGCGAAATCGCCGGTGATGATCCTGAACAGCGTGGATTTGCCGGCGCCATTCTTGCCGACGAGACCTGCCTTCGTGCCCGCCGGAAGCGTCACGTTGGCATGATCGATGAGAAGGCGGCCGGCAATGCGGGCGGAAAGGTCTGAAATCGAAATCATGGCGCGGTTTTGGCCGAACTCGGCGCCGAAGGCAAGAGTGTGAAAGCGTTCAGACGCCCGCGCTGGGCGGCGACTTCGGCAGGTTGACGCAGTTCCTCAGCCTCTCGGTCAGCTCGGTCTCGTAGAGCATGAGATTGCTGAGCGAAGCGTTAAGACAGTCGAGGGCAGCATTGGCATGCGGGGCCGCGTCGATCTCTCGGGCAAAATGTTGCTTCTTCATCAGGCCCTTGGCCAGCTGATCCGCAACCTCGCGCAGCATCTCCGCCGCGTCACTTTCCGATTTGCGCGCTACCAGACCGCAATGGCTGACAAGGCGATGTTTCAGGCCGATCTCGTCGAGCCCGCTTTGCAGGGGGAGAGGACCAAGCGCTTCGATCTCTTCGGCAAGACGGCTGTCCTGTCCATAGAGCGCCTCGTGAAAGAGCTGATAGTTGCGCGGCAGGCTCTTGATCTTCAGCCGCGTCATGAAGCGACCGATAACCTCGAGCTCGGTTTCCGTTTCATCATCGTCGATGGAATATGCCGAAACGCTTGTCTGCGAATTCTTCATGCCTGCTTTTGACCGTGAGCTGATATATCTTACCAATCTGCGGGCGGGCAGGTTAAGGGAACATGAACAAAATGTCTTATCCACGTTGCGGCGCAACAAAATGAAGCATGTGCTCAACGCTTGAGCGAAGGCGGGAAATGATGGCTCGCCTCCCGGTTACAACCACTGCTGTCCTTCGCTGCGCAGGAAGTGCAGGAGGTCGAGCACCAGAGACGGCTTGCCCATCGATGTCAGGATCATGTGGCATTGACCGCGGTGATGGGTGTGGTGGTTGAACATATGTGCCACTGCCAGATGGAGAGGAACGGTAATGGCGCTTGGCCGCAGCACGGATGTATAGGTGATGTCGGCGGCAAGGGCATCGGCATCGAGCACTTCTACCCACTCCGTGATGCGCCGATCCTCCACTTCTCGCATAGTCCGAAGCCCGGCTAGATCGTCGTGCAGGGCGACGTCCAACGCCCTCGGTACTTCGCCGGTGCCGCTGAAGCGGTGCATCCACAGCCGGTCTGCTACCAGCAGATGGTTCAGCGTTCCGTGGAGCGAACCGAAGAAGGCGCCGCGATCTTCGTGGAATTCCGCATCGCTGAGGTCTGCCGCGGCATCATAGACCTGAACATTGGCCCAGCGATTGTAATCGGCAAGCATTCTGAAATGTCTGAGCATATGGTTCTCCTCCGTGGTCTTGGTGATGTTATCGCGAAGCACGCCGATAGCTACCGCTTTGCCACGCAGTGGGTTGCGAATCGGATGCTCCTACTGTGACAGCGGCGTGAAATTGGGCGATCCCCCTTGTTTTCGGGCTTTGAGGCAGGTAAACACCGCCCACTTTTCTCTGAATTACAAGGAATGGACCCATGGCGATTGAACGTACTTTCTCGATGATCAAGCCGGACGCGACGAAGCGCAACCTGACCGGCGCCATCACCAAGGTTTTTGAAGACAACGGCCTGCGCGTCATCGCCTCCAAGCGCGTATGGATGAGCAAGCGCGAAGCTGAAGGCTTCTACGCCGTTCACAAGGAACGTCCGTTTTTCGGCGAACTCGTCGAAGGCATGACCTCCGGCCCGACCATCGTTCAGGTCCTGGAAGGCGAAGGTGCCATCCTGAAGAACCGCGAAATCATGGGTGCCACCAATCCGGCTAACGCTGACGAAGGCACGATCCGCAAGACCTTCGCTCTGTCGATCGGTGAAAACTCCGTTCACGGCTCGGACGCTCCGGAAACGGCTGCCGTCGAAATCGCCTACTGGTTCGCAGAAACCGAAATCGTCGGCTGAATCGGCCTCTCAGCTCCAGCGCTGAACGATTTGAAATGACTCATGAAAGCCGGGATTTCGCGTCCCGGCTTTTTTCATGCGGGGCACACTAGCCTCCCTCTCCCCGCAAGCGGGCAGAGGGGACTATCCCGCAGCTGCCTCACGCCGGGCAGGCCGTATCCTTCCCATAATCGGCGCTGCCGTCACCTTTGAAAATATCCGGATTGGCGGTGTAGGCTGGCCCGACGACCAGCGGCTTCGTCGGCAGCACCGTCTGGTCGAGATCGGATTTGACCTCGGTCTTGATCGTCTGGATCGTCTTGTCGCCGGCATCCACCAGCTTGATTGACACTGCATAGGGGCGGTCCTTGCGCACGCAGCGCAGGTCTGGGCTTTCCAGCGTGATCTTGTCCCAGAACGTATAAATCTTCTGGTTGACGACAAGCGGATCGCCGCCGGCCGGATTTTCGAATTCCGCAACGGCTGTCGTGCCCTCGGGGATCGGGGCGATCTTCTTGAGCGTAATCATGTAGCTCGCGCTCGCCACGCGGTAGTTGAACACGAAGAGGCGACCGGTAAGCTGGGTCGGGCCTTCATCGTCCTTCCTCTGGCAGCCGGCCAGCGCCAGGCCAGCGATGATCCCAACGCTCATCGTTGTCAGCATGATCCCTCGTATTGTCATGGTGCAGTCTCCTCCCTCTTGCGCCGGTAGTGCCGGCTTGCCTTGGCGCGGTTGCCGCAGACCGCCATGTCGCACCAGGCGCGGCTCTTGTTCTTGCTGCGGTCGATGAAGAGCCAGCCGCAGTTGCGGCAGATCTTCATTCGTTCCGGATCGGGCATGGCGATGAGCCGCAGCGTCGAATGCACGGTCGCCGCATCAAGCCCCTCGGTCGCCGCCCGTTTCAGTACCTTCGCCAACGCTGCAAGCAGATCCGCAAGCAGCAAGTCGGCGGCCTCGCCGAGAACGCGTGCCCGGAAGTACCGGTCGATCGTCTCGCGCAACGAGATGAAGTCGCCCCGGTTTTCCCTCTGCACCGGCAGGATATCGCCGAAGAGCGCCCGTTCGGCGCAGAAATTGATAGCCGCTTTCGGAAAGCTGTCCATCTGCCCCGGCGTCTCGAAACGGTCGAGCCGGCGCTCGTCGTCATGGCGCAGGATCACGCTGTTGGCGACATCGAGCGCAAGCGCGCCACCGGAAAAGCGATGTGGGGTCCAGGAAAAGCTCATGACGAAAATTATAACTGGTAAAATCAATTTTGCCAGTTACTATTTGCTCGTTCCTCGGAGGGGTGGATGGCTTATCTTCTGCAGCAACTGGCGAATGCCGTTCCGCTCGCTGCGCTCTATGCGACGCTCGCTTTCGGCTATTCCATCGCATTCGGGGTCATGAAGCGGGCCGATATCACCTATGGCGCGCTGTTTGCCTTTGCCGGCCAGATGCTCGTGCTGTTCACCGATGTCGGCTACACCAGAATGTATCTTGTCCTGCCGGCTGCCTTCGCTTTTGGCGCCTTGATCGCTGTCGGCTATACGCTCGGCACCAGCTTTCTGGTTGGCCGCGCGATCATGCTGCCGCTGTCGCGAAAATCCCCGAATACCGTCATCGTCGCCGCACTCGGCATGATGATTATCCTGATGGAAACGGCGCGGTTGGCTTCAAATACACGCGGCATCTGGCTGCCGCCTTTCCTGAATGGCGCAGTCGTCTTCTGGGACAGCGGCGATTTCCGCGTGACGCTGACCGAAATCCAGCTGCTCAACACGGCGCTGATGATCCTGGTGATTCTTGCCGGCGCCTATGTCCTCAAATGCACCGGCTGGGGCCGCATTTGGCGGGCGGTGACGGACGATGCTCTCGCCGCCGAACTTTGCGGCGCCAGCGCCAACCGCGTCTTCCTGCTGGCCTATGTCGCCTCTGCCGTGGTCGCGACCATCTGCGGGCTGCTGGCAACATCCTACTACGGAACGATGGATTTCGGGGCGGGGCTGATGTTCGGGCTCAAGGTGCTGATGATCGCGGCGGTCGGCGGCTATTCCGATCCGCTGAGGTCGGCCGGCGGCGCGGCCCTCCTTGGCCTCACCGAGACCATGTGGGGCGCCTACGGCCCGTTCCTGTGGCGCGACTTTGTCATCTTCTCGCTGCTTGTGCTGCTGCTGATAGCGAGCCGGCGCGAAAGGGTCGTGCCTTGAGGCCCATGTGCCGCTGGGGCTTAGGTGTCGCCGGCCCATTTGGCCCGCGCCGCATCGTCGGCATCCCTAGCCGAGACCCAGCCGCCTTCAGCGCCGTCGCTGCCATGTTCCTTCTTCCAGAAGGGCGCGGATGTCTTCAGAAAATCCATGACGAAATTGGCTCCGTCAAAGGCCGCCTGTCGATGTGAGGCGGCTGCAATGACGAGCACTATGTTCTCTCCGGGAGCGATTTTGCCGTATCGGTGGATGGCGGTCAGGCCGAGAAGCCCGAAGCGCTCGATGGCGAGATTGGCGATACGGGTGATCTCTGCCTCCGCCATGCCGGGATAATGTTCGAGTTCGAGAGCGCCGAGCGTTCCGCCTTCGTCGCGGCAAAGCCCGGAGAAGGTGACGACCGCGCCGACATCGTGTCGCCCCGCCGTCAGGCGATCGCTCTCCGTCTGAAGGTCGAAATCCTCGCGTTGGACTTTGACGAGTGGTGCGTTCATTGCAATTTCCTTATCGCCCTCTCTCAAAGAGTTTGCGGAGACCGCCGGCCCTTCGCTAGGGCTCAGGGCGTTCGTCGCTGCAATCGATTCACTGGATCGATTGCTCGGGCAAAGCCCGATCGCTCCTCACCCTCCGGTCATCGGCGGGAAGAGCCCGATCTCCCGCGCCCCGGCGATCGGTTCATCGTGATCTGCATGTTCCATGTTGATGGCGACGCGGATCGCCTCGGGGAATTCAAGCGCTGCCTCGTATTCCTCTCCCAAGCCCTTCAAATGACTCAGGAGATCAGCAACGGTCACGACGTCGACGGGAAGGGAGATCTCCTCTTCCGCTTTGCCGATCCGCTCGCGCACCCAGGCGAAATAGACGAGCTTCGTCATCATTCATTGTCCACGACATGCTTCAACCCGGCCCGGAAGTAATCGTAGCCGGTATAGATGGTCAAAAGCGCCGCGATCCAGAGCAGGCCGATGCCCATCTCCGTCGTATAGGGTAGCACCTTGTCGCCCGCTGGCCCAGCCAGCAGGAAGGCGATGGCCACGAGCTGGGCGGTCGTCTTCCATTTGGCGATGCGCGTTACGGGAACGCTGACCTTCAGCGCCGCCAGATATTCGCGCAGGCCGGAGACGAGGATCTCGCGGCAAAGGATGATGATGGCGGCCCAGAGCGACCAGCCCGCGATGGTGCCGTCAGCCGCGACCAGAAGCAGGATCGCGGAGACCAGCAGCTTGTCGGCGATCGGATCGAGCATGCGGCCAATATTCGAGGTTTGGTTCCAGATGCGCGCGAGATAGCCGTCGAGGAAGTCGGTGAGCGAAGCGATGACGAAGATCCAGAGCGCGACCCAGCGCGCGAAATCGGAACCCTCAAGCTTGCCTTCGATGAAGAAGCAGAGAACGATCAGGGGTACGCAGAGAATGCGGCCGTAGGTGAGCAGATTGGGAATGCTATAAGCGCGCGAAGCCATGGAAATCGTTTCGTTTCTGTTGTCTCGACGGGCCGGATGGGCTCTGTTGAATCTCATCCGGCTGAAGTCGTGTGATTGGGTGTGATTCCAAAAAACGCTCCGCACTTTTTGGTGGTCACGCCCTAGATGATGGTTTGGTCAGTTTATCGTCAATATTGTTTCTGTTTTTTCACCGCTATTGCGTGGAATTTGCGACCGGCTTTTCTTATTTCGCGGCGTCCTCGTGAAAATGATTGTAGACCTGCCGTGCGACGGCCTCCGAAATGCCTTCCACCGTCATCAGATCCGAGAGGGCGGCGCGCGAGACGGCCTTGGCGGTGCCGAAATGCTGCAGCAGCGCCCGCTTGCGCGAGGGGCCGATGCCGCCGATCTCGTCTAGCGGGTTCTTCACCATCTCCTTCTTGCGCCGGGCGCGATGCGAGCCGATGGCGAAACGGTGCGCCTCGTCGCGCATGCGCTGGACGAAGTAGAGCACAGGGTCGCGCGGCGGCAGCGAGAAGCTTTCGCGCGATGGGGCGAAGAAGCGCTCGCGCCCGGCCTCGCGGTCGACACCCTTAGCGACGCCGATGGCAATCACGCTGTCGGTGATCCCGAGCTCCTCGAGAATCGCGCGCACGGCCGTCATCTGCCCCTGGCCGCCGTCGATGAGGATGATATCGGGCCAGGCAGGGAAGGGACGGTCGGCTGCGTCGATGGTCGCGTCAGCTGCGGCACTGCGATCGGGCTTGCCTTCCTCCTTCAAGAGGCGGGAGAAGCGGCGGGTCATGACCTCCCGCATCATGCCAAAGTCGTCGCCCGGCGTGATGTCGGTCGATTTGATGTTGAACTTGCGGTACTGGCCTTTGACGAAACCTTCGGGCCCGGCGACGACCATGCCGCCAACGGCATTGGTGCCCATGATGTGGGAGTTGTCGTAGATCTCGATGCGCTGCGGCACGTAGGGAAGCTTGAATGTTTCCTTGAAGCCCTCGAGCAGCCGCGATTGCGAGGCGGTCTCCGCAAGCTTGCGTCCGTGCGCCTCGCGGGCATTGGCGATGACATGTTCGACCAGATCGCGTTTCTCGCCGCGCTGCGGCACGAGGATCGCGACCTTGTGGCCGGCTTTCTCGCTGAGGGCCGCCGCCAGCAGGTCGATTTCCTCGATCGTCTCCGAAAGCAGGATCTGCCGCGGCACGGGCTTGTCGTCGTAGAATTGCGCCAGGAAGGCGTTCAGCACTTCGGCGCCCGAGAGCGAGGGGTCGGCCTTCGGGAAATAGGCGCGGTTGCCCCAGTTCTGACCCGTGCGGAAGAAGAACACCTGGATGCAGGAAATGCCGCCCTCGTGGTGGATGGCGAAGACATCGGCCTCCTCGACGCCGGCCGGATTGATGCCCTGATGGCTCTGCACATGCGACAGTGCCGCCAGCCGGTCGCGAAAGACGGCGGCGCGCTCGAAATCGAGATCCTCTGCGGCGGCGTTCATCGCCTCGGCCATGTGCGCCTTGACATTCTGGCTCTTGCCCGAAAGGAAGTCCTTTGCCTCCTGCACCAGTTCGCCATAGCCTGCATCGCTGATCTCGTGCGTGCAGGGCCCGGAACATCGCTTGATCTGATAGAGCAGGCAGGGGCGGGTGCGCGTTTCGAAAACACTGTCGGCGCAGGTGCGGATCAGGAAGGCGCGCTGCAGCGAATTGATAGTGCGGCCGACGGCGCCAGCCGAGGCGAAGGGGCCGAAATAGTCGCCCTTGCGGGCCCGGGCGCCGCGATGCTTGAAAATGGCCGGAGCGCGTTGATCGCCGGTGATCAGGATATAGGGAAAGGATTTGTCGTCGCGCAGCAGAACGTTGAAGCGCGGGCGCAGGCGCTTGATCAGATTCGCTTCCAGTAGAAGCGCTTCCGTCTCCGTTCGCGTGGTGACGAATTCCATATTGGCGGTTTCGCGCACCATGCGGGCGATGCGGTTGGAATGCACCTTGCCCAGAGCATAGTTCGAGACGCGCTTCTTCAGGTTCCGCGCCTTGCCGACATAAAGGACGTCGCCGGCCTCGTTGAACATACGGTAGACACCGGGATTATTGGGCAGCCGCTTGACGAATTCGGCAATCAGCTCGGCGCCGCGAAGTCCTGTCTCGTTCTTGCCGCCTTCGTTCCAGTCGATGGACGCGGCAGGGCCGGCGGCGGCATCGCTTTCCACCTCGATGTCGTCGTCGGTATCGTCTGATTCGTCGTAGAGAATGCCGCCGTCAGGCAGCTTTCTTCCATTCATTCCGCACTCTCCGACACGTCTGGCGTTTCCCAGGCAAGATGCTGGCCGCCATCGAGCGCTATCATTTGGCCCGTGATCGAGGGCGTGTCAAAAAGAAAGCGGATGGTCCGGCCGAATTCTTCCAGCCCCGGCGCCGCCCTTAATATGAGGCCGTCGATCTGCGCTTGGAAGTCCTCTTCGGTCTGCCGCACGCTGCGCACGGTAGGTCCTGGCCCGATCGCATTGACGCGGATGCGCGGCGCGAAACTCTGCGCCATCGTCTGAGTCGCGGTCCAGAGGGCGGCCTTCGATAGCGTATAGGAATAGAAGCGCGGATTGAGCGCCCAGACCCGCTGGTCGACGATATTGACGATCAGGCCCGGATGCGGCGCGGGAAGCTGCCGGACGAAATCCGCGGCTAGAATCGACGGCGCACGCACATGCACCGCGAAATGCGCCTCGAAGGCTTCCGCGTCGAAACGGTCGGCGGAATCGCCGAGAAAGGCCGACGCGTTGTTGACCAGAAGATCAAGTGGACCGAGGGCATCCGCGACCCTTTCGACAAGGGTTGATGTCTCGCCCAAATTCTGCAGATCCGCCTTGATCGCAATGGCCCTCCGGCCCATTTGCCGCAGTTCTGCCGCAATTTCCGTCGCCTCGGCAAGAGACTGATTGGCATGCAACGCCACCGCGAAGCCGTTAGCCGACAAATCCTCGGCAATTGCCCGGCCTATTCTTTTGGAGGCACCCGTTATCAGTGCCGTGCGTAGTTTTTCCTGGCTCAAGAGATCGCCTTTTGCTCGTCGTTACCCAACTGACGCTCATATAGGGCGTCGATACACCATATGAAAAGATGGATGAGCGAATGACGCTCTTTGAGGTTTCTTATGTAAAGCTTGAGATATATTTTGTTTAAAATAAGTATACACGCTTTAACCATTGGTTATGGTTAACAATTCATCTGTTGCGGTGAAGCAACATCGAAATTCAGCCACGTCTGTGCCACAATGATATCATATTTTGGCTCTTCCAATTCCTCATTTGCATTCCAATTTCAGTCTCGATCCGGGAGGGATATGTTTAATTGCTCGTGGCGCTTCGAAGTCAAGGACAGTAAGCGAAGCACACGGGACTGATAAGGAGAAAAGTATGCGTACTCTCGTAACGACCCTCATGGTCTCCGCTTTCGCTTTTGGCGGTTTCACCGCAGCTCATGCTGCCGACGCTGTTGAGCAGATTCCGCAGCCGCCCGTCGCCCAGGAAGCAGCTCCGGCCATCAACAACTGGTCCGGCTTCTATATCGGTGGCGAAGGCGACTGGAACAAAGGTCACTTCAACCGCACCGGCAATAGCTACGCCTTCGGCGGCGGTGCCTACACCGGCTACAACTGGCAGCAGGGCCAGATCGTATACGGTGTCGAAGGTGACCTCGGTTACGCCGACTCCGAAACGAGCCGCAACGGTCTCACTGCCAAGAACGGCATCAACGGCTCGGTTCGCGGTCGTCTCGGTTACGACTTCAACCCCTTCATGCTGTACGGCACGGCCGGTCTGGCTCTCGGCCAGAACAAGCTCTCCGACTCTACGTCGTCTGAAAGCAAGACGGGCGTTGGCTACACGGTCGGTGCAGGTGCTGAAACCTTCATCACCAGCAACATCACGGCTCGTCTCGAGTACCGTTACACCGATTACGGCAAGAAGACCTTCAACCTCGACTCCGGCAGCTTCTCGCGTGGCTTCGACGAGCAGAGCGTCAAGGTCGGTATCGGCGTGAAGTTCTAATCGCTCGACGATATGGAATGAAGAAAAAGCCGGGGTTTCGCCCCGGCTTTTTTGTGTCATGCCTCTGAGTGTTCAGGCGGCGTCCTTCGGGAAGTCCGTCGATACCGCGAGTTCGCGCCAGTCAACCAGCTCCTTGGCGACGTATGCGTTCTTGCTCTCGATCGCGCTGACCGTATCCGAACCGAAAGGCATGCGCAGCGGCGGGTTGGCCGAATGTGCAAGCGTGATCATCGACTTTGCAAGCCGTGCGGGATTGCCAGGCTGGGCGTGATTGTGGCCGGCGGCAAAATCGCGCATCGCCCCGGCCGGCGTGCCCCTGTAGTCGGCAATCGAGCCCGGGCTGACGGCAAGCGAGCTTTCGTCAAGGAAATCCGTTCGGAAGAAGCCGGGTTCGACAACCGTGACCTTGATGCCGAGCGGCTGCAATTCAGCCGCCATTGCCTCGGACAGGCCCTCGACGGCGAACTTCGTCGAGCAATAGACGCCCCAGCCGGCAAAGCTCTGATAACCGCCGACCGAGGACATGTTGATGACATGACCTGAGCGCTGCCGGCGCATATGTGGCAGGATGGCGCGGGTCACTTTGAGCAGGCCGAAGACATTGGTCGCATAGAGCTTCTCGATTTCCTCAGCAGTTGCCTCTTCCACGGCACCCAGCAGCCCGTAGCCGGCATTGTTGACGAGGATATCGATCGTTCCGAAGCGCTTGACGGCGGCGGCCGCCGCCTCATGGGCCTGTGCCTCGTTCGATACGTCGAGGGCGACGGGCAGCAGGTTCGGATGGTTGCCGAACTTCTCAGCCAGGCCGGCGGGATTGCGGGCGGTGGCGACAACGGCGTCGCCAGCGGTGAGGGCTTCCTGAGCGATAAGGGCGCCGAAGCCGCGGGATGCACCTGTGATGAACCAAACACGCATGAACTTTCTCCTTCGTGGGTTTGCAATTCCGTGGGTGGAATTCGCTTGCAGGAGAAAGGTAGCTTGATGGCATCGTTGAGATAATCTACCTTATTCTCCATGAAGTATTGAGAAAATCTCATCAATGCGACGCATCCGTTCCACCGATCTGGCGATCTTCCTCGCGATTGCCCAACACCGCAGCTTTCGTAGAGCCGCGGTGGAACTCGGCGTGACGGCTTCCGCGCTCAGCCATTCGTTGCGCGCAATCGAGGAGCGCTTGGACGTGCGGCTGATCAATCGCACCACCCGCGGCGTCGGGCTGACGGAGGCCGGCGAGCGCCTGTTCAACCGCATCCGGCCGGCATTCCTCGATATCGACGATGCGCTCGAAGATCTCGATAAATTCCGTGGCCAGCCTTACGGCAAGCTGCGCATCAACGCCCCGCGTCCGGCCGCAAAGATGGTGCTGCTGCCGATCGTGTCACGGTTCTTGAGGGCTTATCCGGCCGTCGAAATCGAGATCGTGGTAGACGATGCGCTCGTGGACACGGTCTCCGGCGGCTTCGACGCCGGCATAAGGTTCGGCGAAAGCATTGCTGCCGACATGATCGCCATTCCCATTGGCCCTCGCCAGCGGACGGCGATCGTCGGCTCGCCCGAACATTTCCAGCGCTTCCCCAAACCGGTCACGCCGCACGACCTGAAGGATCACCCTTGCATCCGTTACCGTTTCGCGAGCGGCACCTATTATCGCTGGGAGTTCGAACGCGGGGGTATCGAGCTGGAGATCGAGGTAGAGGGGCCACTGACGCTTGGTGATCTCGACATCATGCTCGATGCCGCCGTCAACGGTTCCGGTCTTGCTTTCTTGTTTGAGGATCACGCGCTGCCGGCCTTGAAGGATGGCCGGCTGATCCGGGTGCTGGAGGACTGGTGCCCGTATTATCCCGGCTTCTTTCTCTATTATCCGAGCCGCCGGCAATTGCCGACGGCCCTGCGCGCCTTTGTCGATTTCGTGAAGGCCGATGGTGTTCGCCAGGGCTAGAGCATTTCCAGGAAAAGTGCGCAGCGGTTTTCCGTCCGGAATGCGTAAAGAAACAAGAGGATAGAGCGTTTTCGCGATTCGAAGAAAAGCGGAAATTCTCTAGGCAGAGTCAGCTCTGCGGCTTCATCGCCGGATAGTCGGGAAAATGCTTCTCGAACTTTCGGGCCCAATCGATCAGCCCGGCATGATCGGCTTCCCATTGCCCTTCGAAGCGCAGTTGCAGATAGCCGACGAGGGCGGCCAGTGCGAAATGGCCGGCATGCAGCTTCTTGCCGATCTTCGGCGGCTCCGCATCGAGATGGGTGAGGGCGCGGCTGGCCTTCGTCCACTGCCGGTCGATCCACGGCTGATACTGCTTTTCAATCTCGCGAAAACGACGCTCGTAGACGATCGACAGCAGGCACTCGTTGGTGCCGTCGATCAGCGCTTCCAGAACTTCGATTTCGGTGCGCTTGCCCTTCTTCGAAGGATAGAGCCCACCCTCGCGCCGGTCGAAATAGTGCATGATGGCGCGGCTATCGAAAATGGCTTCGCCGTCGCCGGTCAGCAATGTCGGAATCTTGCCGAGCGGATTGTTGTCGATGAGAAGCGTCGGCCCGGCATTCGTGTCGACATGGATTTCCTCGAGCTTGATGCCGAGATGGCGCGCCGCCATACGAACCTTGCTGGAAAATGGCGAGGTGGACGAGCAAAGAAGTCTCATGAAATCACCTATGGGTATGTGCGGGATGAAATCTAGTGTTCGCCGCGCAGCCAGAAGGCGCGCTGCGAGGCGAAACGGTCTTGTGCCAGCAGATCCTTCAGTGCCGGCAGCAACGCATGCAGCTCGTCCTTTAGCGTGAAGGGCGGGTTGACGATGATCAGGCCGGAACCGGTCAAGCCCGTAAAGCCGCGATCGCTTTTGATCGTCAACTCCGCGCAGAGCGTCTTCGGGATTTCAAGCGCCTGCAATGCCTCGTGAAACTGCTTGATCGGCGCGTCCTTCTTGATCGGATACCAGAGGCAATAGGTACCGCCCGGAAAACGACGCCAGGCCTTCGCAAGGCCATCGATCAGCCGCTCATATTCGCCTTCCTCTTCGAAAGGCGGGTCGACGAGCACGATGCCGCGCTTTTCCTTCGGCGGCAGATGCGCGCCGAGCGCCAGCCAGCCGTCGAGTTCGGTAATGCGCGCGTGGTGATCGCCCTCGAACAGCCGGTGCAGCCGCTGGAAATCATCCGGATGCAGTTCCATCGCCGAAAGCCGGTCCTGCGGGCGAAACAACATGCGCGCAAGCTTCGGCGAGCCGGGATAGAGCCTGAGACCGCCTTCGGGATTCAGTTCGCGGACGGCGGTAAGATAGGGCTCTAGCAGATCGGCCAGCTGAGGCACGAGTTCCGCCTCCAGCAGCCGGCCGATTCCGTCTTGCCATTCGCCGGTTTTCTGCGCTTCTTCCGAGGAGAGGTCGTAGAGCCCGATGCCGGCATGGGTATCGAGGACGCGGAACGCCTTGTCCTTGTTCTGCATGTAGCGCACGAGACGCGCGAGGACAGCATGTTTCAAGACATCGGCAAAATTGCCCGCGTGGTAGATATGCCGATAGTTCATTGTCGGTGAAGTCCGCATGAATTGTTGAGATGGGCCGGATTATCCCTAGTGGCCGGTCACCGCTTGAAATATAGAAATATCATGAACATTGCGACCCCTATTCAAGCCAAGCCCCGCATTGGTCACACGGCCTGTCCGCACGACTGTCCCTCCACCTGCGCGCTGGAGGTCGATCTGACCGAGGACGGCAGGGTCGGCCGGGTTCGCGGCGCCAACGACCATTCCTATACCTCGGGCGTTATCTGCGCCAAGGTCGCGCGCTACGCCGAACGCCTTTATCACCCCGATCGTCTGATGAAGCCTCTGCGCCGCGCCGCTGCCAAGGGCGAGGGGCGCTGGCAGGAGCTTTCCTGGGACGACGCGCTGGACGAGATCGCCGAAGCCTTCGTCAAGGCCGAGGCCAGGGACGGCAGCGAGGCGATCTGGCCTTATTTCTATGCTGGCACCATGGGCTGGGTGCAGCGCGATTCCATCGAGCGCCTCCGCCATGCCAAGCGCTATTCCGGCTTCTTCTCGTCGATCTGCACCAATCCCGCCTGGACGGGATATACGATGGCGACGGGCGTGCTGCGCGGTCCCGATCCGCGCGAGATGGGCCGCACGGACTGCGTCGTCATTTGGGGTACGAATGCTGTCGCGACCCAGGTCAACGTCATGACCCACGCGATCAAGTCCCGCAAGGAACGCGGCGCCAAGATCGTCGTCGTCGATATCTATGACAACCCGACGATGAAACAGGCCGACCTGGCCCTGATCGTCAAGCCGGGCACGGATGCCGCCCTTGCCTGCGCCGTCATGCACATCGCCTTCCGAGACGGCTATGCCGACCGCGCCTATATGGCTCGATATGCCGACGATCCGTCGGGCCTCGAGGCGCATCTGAAATCGAAGACGCCGGCATGGGCCGCAGGCATCACCGGCCTTTCGGTGGACGAGATCGAAGCCTTCGCCAAGCTCGTGGGAGCGACGAAAAAGACTTACTTCCGCCTCGGCTACGGCTTTACGCGCCAGCGCAACGGCGCGATTGCCATGCACGCGGCCGCGTCGATCGCCACCGTTCTCGGCTCCTGGCAGTATGAAGGCGGCGGCGCCTTTCATTCGAACAGCGATATTTTCCGCATGGATGCGAGCGAACTGACCGGCCGCGCCATGAAGGATCTCGATGTCCGCATGATCGACCAGTCGCAGATCGGCCGCGCCTTGACCGGCGATGCCGTGGCGCTGCGTCATCGCGGCCCGGTCACGGCCATGCTGATCCAGAATACCAATCCGATGAATATCGCGCCGGAGCAGCGGCTGGTGAAGCGCGGTTTCGCCCGGAGCGACCTCTTCGTTGCCGTCCATGAGCAGTTCATGACCGATACGGCCGACATGGCCGATATCGTCATCCCCGCCACCATGTTCGTCGAACATGACGACATCTACCGCGCCGGCGGCCAGAACCATATTCTCCTCGGCCCGAAACTTGTCGAGCCGCCGCCGACCGTGCGCAGCAATCTCTTCGTCATCGAGGAGCTCGCCAAGCGCCTCGGCGTGGCGGATCGTCCCGGCTTCGGCTTCTCGGCCCGCGAGATGATTGACCGGGTTCTGTCGAAGAGCGGCCTGCCGGATTACGATTATTTCCTCGAACACAAATGGTTCGACCGTCAGCCGGATTTTGACGATGCCCATTTCATCAATGGCTTCGCCCATCCTGACGGCAGGTTCCGTTTCCGCCCGGATTGGGTCAACCAGCCGGCACCGAACCGCCCACCCGCAGCGGTCGGTCTGCTCGGTCCCCATGTCGAGCTGCCGGAGTTTCCGGATCAGGTCGATGTCATCGAGGTGGCCGATCCCGAACATCCGTTCCGGCTTGCGACCTCGCCATCGCGCAATTTCCTGAATTCGAGCTTCGCCGAGACCAAGACGTCGAGGCAGAAGGAAGGTCGTCCCGAAGTGATGATCAGTCCGGCCGATGCCGAGGCGCTCGAGATTATCAATGGCGAGCTGGTTTGTATCGGCAATATGAGAGGCGATATCCGCCTTCATGCGCGCGTGACGACCGAAGTGAAGCCGGGCGTGTTGATCGCCGAAGGTCTGTGGCCGAACAAGGCCCATGTCGATGGCGAGGGTATCAACGTGCTCACCGGCGCCGATCCCGTCGCACCCTATGGCGGCGCGGCTGTTCATGACAACAAGGTATGGCTCCGCAGGGATGTGGCATGAATAAATTCGAAGAGGCGAAAGCCGAAATCGTCAGCGAAAAGACGCTGGCGGATCAATGGACGCGGCTAAGCAGCTTCGATCTCGATTACACGGATTCGCGCGGCGAAAAGCATCGGCTGAAGCGTGAGATCTATCACCGCACGCCGGCTGCGTGCATCCTGCTTTATGATCCCGCGCGTGAAACGGTGGTGCTTGTTCGGCAGTACCGTCTGCCGGCCCAGCTGGTCGGCGAGCCGGCCTGGATGATCGAAGCGCCCGCCGGCCTGCTCGATGGCGACGATCCGGAAGCAGCCATCCGCCGCGAGGCCATGGAGGAAACCGGCTTCCGTGTACGTGACGTCCGCTTCCTCTTCAAGGCGATGACGTCTCCCGGCTCCTCGACCGAGGTCATCCATTTCTTCGCCGCCGTGATCGATACATCCGACCGCGTTGCAGATGGTGGTGGGCTTGCCGAGGAGCATGAGGATATCGAGGTTCTGGAGGTTCGGCTGTCTGATGCGATGGCGATGATCGGCGATGGTGATATCTACGACGCTAAGACGATCATGCTGCTGCAATGGGCAAGCTTGAATGTCGCCAGCCTGAAGTAGACCGCTGCATGGGCGGGAGCTTTGTTGAAACTCTGCTTCCCCATTCATCACAATGTCACGAATCGAGCTTACCGGGGCGTGCTGGCCGGAAACATTCGAATGTTTCCGAGCCTCCTTCGATCATGGACGCTGTTTCAGGAGAAAGCCGATGTGGCTCAGCAATTTCACGCTCGTTCTTCCCAATGAAGTCGTCGAGAGCGGCGCAGTGCGCATCGAGGACGGCGTGATTGCCGAAATCCGCTCCGAGCCGGTGGAGCAGCCAACCTTCGATGGTGGCGGCCGTTTGCTGATGCCGGGTTTTGTCGATCTGCACTGCGACATGGTGGAGCGCGAGATCGCGCCGCGGCCGAATGCGATGATGCCGATCGATTTCGGCATTCACGAGCTGGACAAGAAGTTGGCGGCGGCCGGCGTCACCACGGCCTTCGCCGCGCTCTCCTTTGCGACCGAAAGCGTCTACGGTCACGTCCGCTCGCTCGAAACCACCTCGGCAGTCATACGCGGCATCGGCAGCCTGCGCGACGAGCTTCTGATCGACCATCGTGTCCATGCGCGCTACGAAATCACCAATCTGGGCGCAGCGCCGACCTTGGAGCGGCTGCTGGAAGAAGGCTCCGTCGACATGGTTTCGCTCACCGACCATACGCCGGGGCAGGGCCAGTACAACGACATCGAAAGCTATATCCGCAGCATGTCCGAGCGCCGCTCCATGTCGCGCGAGGCTGCCGAGGAAGTGGTGGCAAAGCGCATCGCGCAGCGCCAGGACCCAGAGATCGAGCGCAAGCTGCATGACGTGGTCGGGCTGTCGCTGAAGCACAAGCTCTCGCTGGCATCGCATGATGACGACAGCGCCGAGAAGGTGGTTGCGATGCACGATCTCGGCGTGACGATCAGCGAGTTTCCGGTAACGCAGGCGGCCGCCGAAGAAGCCTGCCGCCGTGGTCTCTGGACGCTGATGGGCGCACCAAACGCGCTGCGCGGCCAGTCGATGTCCGGCAATCTGAGCGCCCTGGATGCGGCCCGTGCCGGTCTGCTTGGCATCATCGCCGCAGATTACCACCCGGCTGCCTTCGTGCCTGCGATCTTCAAGATTGCAGAGGTCGTTTCAGGCGGTCTGCCGGCAGCCGTTGCAACGGCAACCTCCAATGCCGCACGCTCGGCCGGTCTTACGGATCGCGGTGAAATCGCTGTCGGCCAGCTCGCCGATCTGGTTGCCGTCGAGCCGGGCTCGGTCCACCGCATCCGCGCAACCTTCCGCGGCGGCCGCATCGTCTATAGCGACGGCACGCTGCATCCATTGATGGCAATGGCTGCTTGAAGGTTAGCCTGCGTCACCAAGTAGTGACACGATCTGCCGCCCCGGGGCGGCAGATGTCTCGGCAGGACTGACGGCCTTGCCGCCTTCCATCCTGACTTTGCCTTCCGCGAGCAGCCGCAACGAACGCGGATAGATCTGATGCTCGACCGTGAGCACGCGGGCAGCAAGGCTGTCGGCGGTATCGTCGGTCAGGACAGGCACGGCCGCCTGGCCGACGACCGGGCCTTCGTCCATGCCTTCGGTGACGAAGTGCACGGTGCAGCCGGCTATGCGCATACCGGCGTCGATGGCGCGCTGATGCGTGTGCAGGCCGGGGAAAAGCGGCAGCAGCGAAGGATGGATATTGATGATCCGGCCTTCGTAAGCCTGGATGAAGCGGCCGGAAAGCAGCCGCATATAGCCTGCAAGGCAGATGATATCAGGCGAGAGAGCCTCCAGCTGCGAAAGGATCGCCTCTTCATGGGCTTCCTTGCTGGCAAACTCCTTGCGGACGAAGGCGAAGGTGGCGATGCCTTCTGCGGCAGCCTTTGCCAGTCCGCCGGCATCGGCCTTGTCGGAAATGACACCGACGATCTCCGCCGGGTAGTCGGCTGCCTTCGTGGCTTTCAGAAGAGCCAGCATGTTGGAGCCGCCGCCGGAGATGAAGACGACGACGCGTTTGCGCGGCGTGGTCATAGAGCGAGCGTGCCCTTATAGACGGTGCCGTGGGCGCCTTCTTCGCGCGCGATCATGCGGCCAAGCGTAACGACAGCTTCGCCCTCGGCCTCGAGCGCGGCCTTCACAGCCTCGACGTTTTCTTGAGCAACGACCACGATCATGCCGATGCCGCAGTTGAAGGTGCGCAGCATTTCCTTGGCCTCGACGCCACCCGTCTTGGCAAGCCATGAGAAGACCGGCGGCACCTTGACGGCGGCAAGATCGATTTCGGCGGCCAGATGCTTCGGCAGCACGCGCGGAATATTTTCGGGAAAACCGCCGCCGGTGATGTGGGCGAGTGCCTTCAGCGCATGGGTCTCGCGGATCGCCTTGAGCAGCGGCTTCACATAGATGCGCGTCGGCGTCAGCAGCGCTTCGCCGAGTGCCTTGCCTTCAGCGAAGGGAGCCGGTGCATCCCAACCGAGGCCGGAAAGCTCGACGATCTTGCGCACCAGCGAAAAGCCGTTGGAATGGACGCCTGACGAGGCGAGGCCGAGAATGATGTCGCCTTCGGCAATGTCACCCGAGGGCAAAAGCTGTCCGCGCTCGGCGGCGCCGACGGCAAAGCCCGCCAGATCGTAGTCGCCATGGGAATACATGCCGGGCATCTCAGCTGTCTCGCCGCCGATCAGCGCACAGCCTGCCTCGCGGCAGCCGGCTGCAATGCCGCCAACGATAGCAGCGCCCTGGTCGGGATCGAGTTTGCCGGTGGCGAAGTAATCGAGGAAGAACAGCGGCTCGGCGCCCTGGACGACCAGATCGTTGACGCACATGGCAACGAGGTCGATGCCCACGGTGTCGTGATAGTTGGCGTCGATGGCGATCTTCAGCTTGGTGCCGACACCGTCATTGGCGGCGACCAGCACCGGATCGGTGAAGCCCGCGGCCTTGAGGTCGAACAGGCCACCGAAGCCGCCGATCTCGCCGTCGGCGCCAGGCCGGCGCGTCGAACGGACGGCAGGCTTGATCTTTTCGACCAGCAGGTTGCCGGCGTCGATATCGACACCCGCGTCGCTATAGGTCAGACCGTTTTTTCCAGACTGGCTCATGCTTCCGCCTCCGATGGCCGCCCGTCCATAATGACAGGGCTTTGATCGGGTCGCCATTGCATGATAGGGGCGTTTATGCAAGGCGTAAGCGCCGCACCCCCTCGATTTTCCCCGCTTCCCATTGCTTGAGGGAGATTTCCGACCTCAGGCTTGACCATAATTGCGGCATCATCCTATGTCCTAAGCACACGGCAAACGGGCTGGGAGCAACGGGGAAGACGATGGAGCAGAAGGTCAGCGGGGCGAGCCTCAAGCGTCAAGTCACCTTCTGGGTGATCGTGCTCGTTGCTTTCGTCGCCTTTGTTTACATCTTCAGCACGATCCTGCTGCCGTTCATCGCCGGCATGGCGGTCGCCTACTTCCTTGATCCGGTCGCCGATCGGCTGGAGCGCATCGGCCTCAGCCGCCTGATGGCGACGGTCGTGATCCTGGTCTCCTTCGTGCTGGTCTTCGCGCTGGCGCTGACGATCGTCATCCCGATCATCATCAACCAGTTCAACGATTTCATTCAGCACATACCGACCTATGTGCAGCAGGCGCAGCAACTGGTCGCCAAGGCGCAGACGATGGTCCTGCCGGACTGGATTCGCAACCAGCTCGGTGCCATCAAGGACAATTTCTCCAGCATCATGTCCGATGGCTTGAGCTTCGTCGGCGGTCTTTTCGCGCAGCTCTGGAGTTCCGGCAAGGCGCTGGTCAACATCATCTCGCTGATGGTCGTGACGCCGGTCGTTGCCTTCTACATCCTGCTCGACTGGGATCGCATGATCGCCAAGGTGGATGACTGGATACCGCGCGATCATGTCGCCACGGTCCGTCAGATCGCCCGCGAGATCGATCAGGCGATCGCCGGCTTCATCCGGGGGCAGGGCTCGCTATGCATCATCCTCGGCGTCTATTACGGTGTCGGACTGTCGCTGGTCGGCCTGAACTTCGGCCTCCTGATCGGCCTATTTGCCGGCATGATCAGCTTCATTCCCTATGTCGGTTCGCTGGTCGGCCTCATCCTGGCGGTCGGCGTTGCGCTGGTTCAGTTCTGGCCCGACTATCTCTGGGTTGGCCTGACGCTCGCCGTCTTCTTCACCGGCCAGTTCCTCGAAGGCAATGTGCTGCAGCCGAAGCTCGTCGGCGAAAGCGTCGGCCTGCATCCGGTCTGGCTGATGTTCGCTCTTTTTGCCTTCGGCGCGCTCTTCGGCTTTGTGGGGCTGCTGATTGCGGTTCCGGCGGCCGCCGCCTGCGGCGTCCTTGTCCGCTTCGCCCTTTCGCGCTACCTTCAGAGCGATCTCTATTATGGACGCTCGGAAGCCAGCAAGGCGCGCAGAGCCAAGGCCGGCAAGCCCGAGAATAGCTAGACATGACCGACGCAAAGAACGCTGATCTCAGGCGCAAGGCCGCCGAACAGCTGCCCTTGGCCTTTACGCACGATCCTGCAAACGGGCGTGACGACCTGCTCGTCGCCGATCCCTTGAGTGCGGCGGTGAAGATCGTCGACTCCTGGCCGAATTGGCCGTCGCCCGTCGTTATTCTCGCCGGTCCCATCGGTTCGGGCAAATCGCATCTCGCCAGCATCTGGAGCGAGCGGTGCGGCGCCGTCCACATTCATCCGGTGGCTGGCTCCGATGCTGCGGTGGCCGCAGCGAGCGGTCCGGTCGTCTTCGAGGATGTGGATCGCCTCGGCTTTGACGATACCGAGCTCTTCCACGTCATCAACAGCGTTCGCGAAAACGGCAATAGCCTGTTGATGACAAGCCGGCTCTGGCCGATGTCCTGGCCGGTGACGCTGCCCGACCTGCGCTCGCGCCTGAAGGCGGCAACGGTGGTCGAGATCGGCGAGCCGGACGAGGAATTGCTGTCGCAGGTCATCGTCAAGCTCTTTGCCGACCGCCAGCTTTATATCGATGACAAACTCGTCCTTTATATCGTCAATCGCATGGAGCGTTCCCTGAACGCAGCGCAGCTGATCGTCGACCGGCTGGACCGGCTGGCCCTTGCGCGAGGGACAAGGATCACGCGCCTGTTGGCCGCTGAAGTCTTGAATGAGCTGGGCAGTCCCGGCCAGCCGGATTGAGCTGGTGCCAACTGTCACAGTTCCGTCGTCAAACTGATATACGTGGCACAAGATTAGAAGAGGGTAGGTGGAACATGGACTCGGCACTCACGGAACAGCAGGATGCCAACCCGCAGGCCCCGGAGGCAGCACCTCCCGTCAGCGACTTGCTGACCAGTCCCGAGCGCTTCATCAACCGGGAATTTTCGTGGCTGCAGTTCAATCGCCGCGTCCTCGAGGAGACGTTGAACACGGCGCATCCATTGCTGGAGCGGGTCCGTTTCCTCTCTATTTCCGCCGCTAACCTCGATGAATTCTTCATGGTGCGCGTCGCCGGTCTCGAAGGCCAGGTCCGCCAGAAGATCCTCGTGCGCACGCCCGATGGAAAGACGCCGGCCGAGCAGCTCGACGATATCCTGCGCGAGATCGACAATCTGCAGATGGAGCAGCAGGCCTCGCTTGCCGTCCTGCAGCAGTATCTTGCCAAGGAAGATATTCTGATCGTCCGCCCGGCCGCCCTTTCCGACATGGATCGGCAGTGGCTGCACACTGAATTCGAACAGGCGATCTTCCCGGTTCTGACGCCGTTGTCCATCGATCCGGCCCATCCGTTCCCGTTCATCCCCAACCTCGGCTTCTCGATCGCGCTGCAGCTGAAGAGCATGAACGGCCGCGAGCCGATGACGGCGTTGCTGCGACTGCCGCCGGCGCTCGATCGCTTCGTCCGTCTGCCTGATGCGAGCAACGTCATCCGCTACATCACGCTTGAAGACGTGGTGAACATCTTCATCCACCGGCTCTATCCGGGCTACGAGGTGCAGGGTTCGGGTACGTTCCGCCTGATCCGTGACAGCGATATCGAAGTCGAGGAAGAGGCCGAAGATCTGGTGCGCTTCTTCGAAACAGCGCTGAAGCGCCGCCGCCGCGGCTCGGTGATCCGCATCGAGACCGACTCCGAAATGCCGCTTGAGCTTCGTCAGTTCGTGGTGGAATCGCTGAATGTGCCGGGAAACCGCATCGCGGTTCTGCCGGGCCTGCTGGCGCTCAACACGCTCTCCGAAATCTGCAAGGCACCGCGCGACGATCTTCGCTTCGAGCCCTACAATGCCCGATTTCCTGAGCGCGTCCGCGAACATGCCGGCGATTGCTTCGCCGCGATCCGCGAAAAGGACATGGTCGTCCACCACCCTTACGAATCCTTCGACGTGGTGGTCCAGTTCCTTCTCCAGGCTGCGCGCGATCCTGACGTTCTGGCGATAAAGCAGACGCTCTATCGTACCTCGAACGACAGTCCGATTGTGCGCGCGCTGATCGACGCGGCCGACCTCGGCAAGTCGGTCACGGCTCTGGTGGAGCTGAAAGCCCGCTTCGACGAAGAGGCAAACATCCGCTGGGCGCGCGATCTGGAGCGCGCCGGCGTGCAGGTCGTCTTTGGCTTCATCGAACTGAAGACCCATGCGAAGATGTCGATGGTCGTGCGTCGCGAGGATGGCAAGCTGCGCACCTATTGCCATCTCGGCACCGGCAACTACCATCCGGTCACCGCCAAGATCTATACCGACCTCTCATACTTCACCTGCGATCCGGCGATCGCCCATGACATGGCGAACATCTTCAACTTCATCACCGGTTACGGCGAGCCGGAGCACGGCATGAAGATCGCGGTTTCGCCCTATACGCTGCGTTCCCGCATCCTCCAGCACATCGAAGGTGAAATCGAGCACGCAAAGAATGGCCGCCCGGCGGCGATCTGGATGAAGATGAATTCGCTCGTCGATCCGGATATTATCGATGCGCTCTATCGCGCCAGCAATGCCGGCGTCGAGATCGATCTGGTCGTGCGTGGCATCTGCTGCCTTCGCCCGCAGATCCCTGGTCTTTCGGAAAAGATTCGCGTCAAGTCGATCGTCGGCCGCTTCCTTGAGCATAGCCGCATCTTCTGCTTCGGCGATGGTCATGGCCTGCCGTCGGACAAGGCGCTCGTCTATATCGGTTCGGCCGACATGATGCCGAGAAATCTCGACCGCCGCGTAGAAACCCTTGTGCCGCTCACCAACAAGACCGTGCATGAGCAGGTGCTTTCACAGATCATGCTGGGCAATATCATTGACAATCAGCAAAGCTACGAGATATTGCCGGACGGAACCTCGCGGCGCGTGGAAGTGCGCAAGGGAGAAGAGCCATTCAATGCGCAGCAGTATTTCATGACCAATCCCAGCCTGTCGGGGCGCGGTGAAGCCTTGAAATCCAGCGCGCCGAAACTGATCGCTGGGCTGCTGTCGGGCCGCAACACATAAAATTGGACCTGCATGGTTGAATCAGAAGCCCAGGGACGCCTTCCGGGTATTGCCCCTGTCTCCGTTGTCGATATCGGGTCGAATTCGGTCCGTCTCGTCGTCTATGAAGGCCATTCGCGGTCTCCGACCATTCTTTTCAACGAGAAAGTGCTGTGCGGCCTCGGCCGAGGCATAGCGCTGACCGGAAAGATGGATGAGGAAAGCGTAGCGCGGGCTCTTGCCGCGCTGCATCGCTTCAAGGCGTTGTCCGATCAGGCGCGCGCCTCGACGATCTATGTCCTGGCGACGGCTGCGGCGCGTGAAGCCAGCAACGGTCCGCACTTCATTCATCAGGCAGAGGCCATCCTCCAGCGCAAGGTGCGCGTACTCTCGGGTGAGGAGGAGGCACGCTTTTCGGCGCTCGGCATCGTCAGCGGTTTCTTCCATCCCGATGGCATTGCCGGCGATCTCGGCGGCGGCTCGCTGGAACTGATCGACATCAAGGACCGTGACATCGGCAAGGGCATCACGCTGCCGCTCGGCGGCCTGCGCTTGTCGGAATATGCCGGCGGCTCGATCGAGAAGGCGCGCAGCTTTGCGCGCAAGCACGTCAAGACCGCCAAGCTCCTAAGCAAGGGCGAGGGGCGCACCTTCTATGCCGTCGGCGGCACATGGCGAAACATCGCCAAGCTGCACATGGAGATCCGCAAATATCCGCTGCACATGATGCAGGGCTACGAAGTGCCGCTCGACGAGATGATCCGCTTCCTGGATCAGATCGTCGAATCGAAGGATTCGAAGGACCCGGCGCTGCAGGCGGTTTCCAAGCACCGCCGTTCGCTGCTGCCCTTCGGCGCGGTTGCCATGCGCGAGGTGCTGGCGGCCATGAAGCCGTCCGTCATCTCGTTTTCCGCACAGGGCGTGCGCGAAGGCTATCTCTATTCGCTGCTGACCGAGGCCGAGCGCAACAGCGATCCGCTGCTGGTGGCGGCCGGCGAGCTTGCCATTCTGCGTGCCCGTTCGCCGGAACATGCCCGCGAGTTGGCGGAATGGACGGGGCGGATGATGCCGTTCTTCGGCATCACCGAGACCGATGAGGAGAGCCGCTATCGCCAAGCAGCCTGTCTGCTTGCCGACATCAGCTGGCGTGCGCATCCGGATTATCGCGGCCTGCAGGCCTTGAACATCATCGCCCACACATCCTTTGTCGGCATCACCCATGCCGGCCGTGCCTTTATCGCGCTTGCCAATTACTACCGCTTCGAGGGATTGAACGACGACGGCGCGACCGAACCGCTCGCGACCATCGCGACGCCGCTCTATATCGAGCGCGCCAAGCTGCTCGGTGGTCTGCTGCGCGTTGTCTATCTGTTTTCGGCGTCGATGCCCGGTATCGTCCGCAACCTGTCGTTCCGCCGCTCGACCAATCCGGATCTCGATCTCGAATTCGTCGTTCCCGCCGAGTATCACGATTTTGCCGGTGAGAGGCTGGACGGGCGCCTGCAACAGCTCGGCAAGCTCACAAACCGCCGGCTGGCCTTCTGCTTCGAAGAATAGGTCTTACTGCTTCGAACAGGCATGAAACCTCTCCCCGCCCGCGGTGCAGGGAGAGGCAGTTTCTTGCAACTTACTTCGCGTTCAGGAAATCGCCGACCTCAAGCAGGCTGAATTCGTTGTCATCGGCCTTGTTGACGGCGCGGCCTGCGGAGAAGGGCAGGTTGTTGTCGTTGCCGATGATGATATGCGTGGCATCGACGTGATCGACATTCTCGATGGTGACGAACGGCATGTCGTAGAAGCCTTCACCGCCGCCCTGGCGACGCTTGTGGTCGGGGTCTTCGATGCGCATGAGGTCGATGTAGCCGATCTTGCGAACGGACTTGCCGACATTGGCGTCGCTGAACTCGATCTTGTAGACGCGCTTCAGCTCGGCAGGAGCCTCGAAGCAATCCGGCTTCGGCTGCTTCGGATCGGCGCAAGCCTTGTCCTTCGTGCCGGCGCCGTTGTCGCGTTCGATGACCAGGGCGGTCTTCTCGTCGAGCATGTTGAAATCGCCGATCGAGGCGCCCTTGTCCGCGAAGGGATAAAGCCAGCTGCGGCCGGTCCAGCCCTTGGAGGCGATGTCGAATTCGATGACGCGGATGGCCGTCTTGCCGTCGACGTTCTCTACCTGGCCGTCTTCCTTGTAAATCGGACCTTCCAGCAGGCCGTAGAGCTTGGAGCCGTCCTTCGACATGGCAAGACCTTCGAAGCCACCTGAGCGCTTCAGGTTGAAGGCCGGCATCTTCTGCGTGGGGTTGCCGGGCAGCTGCAGCAGCGGATTGTCGGGCGACATCACGGGCTTGCCGTCGATCGTCGTCGCGAAAACGTCGGTCAGCTGGCCGTTCGTGTCGAACTTCAGCAGATAGGGACCGAATTCCTCACCGATCCAGAAGCCGTCGGCAACCGGCTGGATTGATTCGATATCGAAATCGGCGCCGGTCAGATAGCGCTTGTCGGCGCCTTCCATAACGATCGGGAAGGGAGCCTTCTTGTTCGGGTCGGACAGGAACAGGTTCCTGACGACCTCGACCTTGCCGCTGTTCCAGTCGAACTTCAGCTGATGCAGGAAGAGCATCGCATCGCTCGAATTCTGCTTGGAACCGAAGCCGTTGTCGGAGAGCGTCCAGAACGTGCCGTCGGGCATGGTCTTGATGCCGGAGAAGCCCTGGATCGGCTGGCCGGCGAAGGGCAGCTTCAGGTCGGTGACGCGGGCGCCATCCTTGCCCGGCACTGTGCCGATGGCTTCGGTGCGCTTGCGGTCCGGCGTCGTGAACTTGCCTGAAGTCTTCAGGAAGTCGGACGCATCGGCAGGGGCAGCTGCGATGGTGTTGGCCGGCAGGATGGCCTGTCCGACGAGCTTTGCCTTGAATTGCTGCTCGTCGGCCTGAGCCGATGCGGCAAGCAAAATGAAGAGCGCCGTGGAGGCGGAAAGAATTCGGATCATCATGTCACCTTGTTGGTGGGATTGGCGAAAACAATCCCGCTTAACAGGCGACCCATGTCCGCGAATTAACGCTTAGGTGAATATTTGGTGACTGTGGACAACCCATAGGCTGTGAAGCTCAGGCGTGCATCGATATCGAACCGCAGCTGAAGGTTTGTATTGCTTACGATCTACCGCCTATCGTTTTCAGAGCCTGCCGATCCTGCGTGTGGAGCGCGATGACACCGAGGGTCTGATCGCGGCCGCGAACGGCATGTTCGCCCAGCTCTTCCTTGATGACGCCTTCAGGCAGATCGAGCCGTCTGGCCAGGTCGCTGGAAATCAGCACCTGACGCTCCAGCGTCTTGCAGAGCGACTCCAGCCTTGCCGTCGTATTCACCGTGTCGCCGAAATAGGCAATCTTGTGATGATCGACGCCGATTTCGGCCGTCACGATGCCGCCGCCGTGCAGGGCTGCTCGAAGGCGCGGCACCCGGCCGTATAATTTCAGCCAGGTTTCGGCATTCGCTTCGATATCGTTGAGGATCGTGAAGACGCAGCGCACGCAATTGGCATTCTTGACGCCGCGACGAAGCGGCCAGGTGATGATGGCGGCATCGCCGATATAGTCGTCGATCGCGCCCTTGTGCCGACGCACGGGCTCCGCCATGGCGCCGAACACCGCACCGAGAAATTCCTGTGTTTCGAGGTCGCCATGTTCCTCTGCAAAGGCCGTGGAGCCAACGAGATCGATAAACAGGAAGACGCGCTCTTCCTGCACCGGATTGCGGTATCGGCCGGTCAGCAGGCTGATGAAGACATCACGGCCGAGCAGTTCCCGCACGCGGCCGATGAAGATGATGACGGCAGTCACGGCGACGGCATAGAGATAGACGTCCATCTTCAGCAGCGTGAGATCTTCCCACGAGCCGTCGACCAGACCCAGCAACTTCATCAGGCTGCCTGCCACGGCGTAGCCGACGCTCATCAAGAGGAAGTCGACGATAAGAGCCGAAAGGATGAAGGCCGGCGTCGGCAACCGGTGCATCCAGACGTTCAGCCGCGACAGGATCATCCGACGCTCGAAGACGAGCAGCGGCATGCCACAGAACAGGGCGAAGATTGCGCCGATATACATAGGCGCCTGCGGAAAAAATATCTCGCCGTAAATGACGCCGGTCGAGGCGACAAGCAACGACGTCAGAATCCAGTTCCGCATCGAATGGAGAATGCCCATTCACTTTTCCGCCGAGAGCGACGTCTGTCATCGACGCGGGATTGCGCCGGCAAACTGGAACGTCATCGAATAGAACGACTACATCAGACGTTCATTCCACGAGATTTGCGGCGCAATCGTGATGGCGACCGGCATCTCGATCAGCGAATCATACGCAATCGCAGGGCGCCGGGAAAGCGGAATGTTGCGACTAGAGGGTGACGGTCTCGACCCGCTTGCCGACGAAGCGCAGCGCCACCTGGCCCTGGATGAGCTGCAGGGCCGTCTCGCCGAAGAGATCGCGTCGCCAGCCGGTCAGGGCTGCGACATCGGCCTTCTCGCCCTCGGCGGCGATCTTGTCGAGATCGTCGCTGTTGGCGATTACTTTCGGCGCAACGCCATGCTTTTCCGCGATGAGCTTCAGCAGCACCTTCAGCAGTTCGGAAGCGGCGGCAGTGCCCTCTGGGGCCTGCTGATGGCGTGGCGGATGCGGCATTTCGGCTTTCGGCAACGCCAGCGCAGCGTTGATCGCTTCGAGCACGGCCGCACCGGCAGCCGAACGCTCCCAGCCCTTCGGAATGGTGCGCAGCCGGGCAAGCGCTTCGCTGTCCTTAGGCTGCTGCTGGGCGATTTCATAGATGGCATCGTCCTTCACCACACGAGCGCGTGGAACATTGCGGGCGCGTGCCTCGCGTTCGCGCCAGGCGGCTACATATTTGAGGACCGCCAGTTCCTGCGGCTTGCGCAGCCGCATCTTCAGCCGCTGCCAGGCATCGTCGGGATGCAGGTCGTAGGTCTCGCGTGCCTCGAGGATCGCCATTTCCTCCTGCAGCCAGGAGGCGCGTCCCTCGCGCTTCAGCTGCTCATCGAGAGAAAGATAGACATCGCGTAGATGGGTGACGTCGGCAAGCGCATAGTCCAGCTGCTTTTCCGAAAGCGGACGCCGGCTCCAGTCGGTAAAGCGTGATGACTTGTCGATATGAACGTTCTTGATGCGGCTGACGAGCTGGTCGTAGGAAACGGAATCGCCGAAGCCGCAGACCATCGCCGCGACCTGTGTGTCAAAGATCGGATGCGGGATGAGATTGCCGCGATGAAAAATGATTTCGATGTCCTGGCGCGCGGCATGAAACACCTTCAGGACCGATGGGTTGGCCATCAGCTCGAAGAAGGGTGCCAGGTCCAGCCCCTTGGCCAGCGGGTCCACCAACACTTCGGTGGTGGGGCTTGCCATCTGTATCAAACACAGTTCCGGCCAGAAGGTCGTTTCTCGCAGGAATTCCGTATCGATGGTAATGAATTCCGACTTGGCCAGCTCTCGGCAGGCCGCCTCCAATTGGGCGGTAGTTTCGATCATCTCAACACATTCAATGGTAAAATACTTCTTTAACTTCCTTCTCCTTTCAGCCGGATATGTCAATACTTTCGCGGACAAAGCCTTGCAGCATTTCGCTTTTGGCTGAAATTGCCGGGAACTGTGACGGTTTCGCGCGAAACCGCTCGCCATAGAAGCGGCTCGCAGCTGCTTATGCCACGCGCACGTAACTGGTCATGCCGGTCTTCTGATGTTCGATAATGTGGCAATGCAGCAGCCAGTCGCCGGGATTGTCGGCAACGAAGGCCAGCTGCACCTTTTCATCCGGCTGGATCAGATAGGTGTCGGAGACGAAGGGCTGCACCGGCCGCGTCGATGAGGAGAGGACGGTGAAGCTCATCCCGTGCATATGGATCGGATGGCTGTGCGGGGTGACGTTTTCCATGTCGATGACATAGCTCTTGCCGAGCTTCAGTTCGGCAAGCGGCGCGGTCGGATCGGGGGTATCGCCCGGCCACGGCACCTTGTTGATGGCCCAGAAGCTGTAGCCGAGCGAGCCGCAGATCGTGTTATCGGCCGTATTCTCGGCTGTCGAGCTAAGGATCAGCGGAATGTGGGTTGCGGAACTCAGGTCGGCCTTCTGCACGGGATTGTCTTCCAGCGGCGCGAGATCGCGGACATCGCGCTTCAGCGAAGTCCCCACCGCCCGCAATGTTGCCAGCACTTTCGGGTTGGTGCCCTTGATATCCTCGAGCTTGACGACCGCGCCTTCGCTATCGGGCATGCGCACGGCGAGCTCCAGCCGCTGTCCAGGCCCGAGCTGCAGGATATCCAGCGGAAAGCGCTGCGGCACTGGATTGCCGTCGATGGCGATCACGGTCGCCTCGGCTCCATCAATGCGGAAGGAATAGATGCGCGTGACGTCGGTGATCGCAAGGCGCAGGCGCACCAGACCGCCGGAAGGCGCATCATATTGCGGCTCCTGCTGCCAGTTGGCTGTCCGGACCGTGCCATAGGTGCCGGATTTGGCGGCATCGCGCGGCCGGAACTGCGCGATGAACTGCCCGTCTCCGCCCAGTCGCCAGTCGCGCAGATTGAGCACCACTTCCGAATCGAAAGCCGGGTCCTTGGGATTTTCGACGACGATGACGCCGGTCATGCCGTGACCCATCTGCTCCAGCGTGTTGCAATGCGGGTGATACCAGAAGGTGCCGGCGTCGGGTGGCGTGAAGGCGTAGTCGAAATGATCGCCGGTATAGACGTAGGGCTGGGTGAGGAAGGGCACGCCGTCCATGTTGTTCGGAAGGCGGATACCATGCCAGTGGATGGTCGTCGGATCGTCTATGCCATTGATCAGCCGCGCCGCAAAGGATTCGCCCTTCTTCATATGCACGACAGGCGGCATGCCGGCCTCGCCATAGGTCAACACGCCTTTTGTCGTGCCGCCATCGGCGAGATTGGCTTCGATCTTGGCCGTCTTCAACACGCGCGGCTCGGCCGCGGCCGCTCTGCCCGCGAACCTTCCGGCAATCCCGAGGCCCACGCCATAGGCGCCGGCAACGGCTGAAGCTCTTAAAAGATTGCGGCGGGTGAGGATCGGCATGTCAGGCTCCAGGGGCGAAGATATATGCATGCCTGTTTAAAGTTGACCGCAGCGTTCAGCAATAGCATCGAGGTAGCCAAACCGCCGCAGCGGCTACTTGCGGATGTTGATATGGGCGGCGGATGAGACGGTTTTAAGCCGACTTCCGGCACTGGCCAAACGTTCGAGCCTTGACAAATCGGACGCACCATGCGCTTTTCCGCCCGATTTTCTCGTCGGCAGGCGAGGGGCTTGCATGTCCTTTCGCCGCGGTCCGCCAAGTCCAGGATATATACTATGCATCGCTATCGCAGCCACACATGCGCCGCCCTGCGCAAGTCCGACGTCGGTTCGACCGTCCGCATCTCCGGCTGGGTTCATCGCGTCCGAGATCATGGCGGCGTGCTGTTCATCGACCTTCGCGATCACTACGGCATCACCCAGGTCGTCGCCGACCCTGATTCCCCGGCTTTCAAGCTCGCCGAAACCGTGCGCGGCGAATGGGTCATCCGCATCGACGGTCTGGTGAAGGCGCGCACGGAAGACACCGTCAACAAGAACATGCCGACCGGCGAGATCGAGCTTTACGCGCAGGAGATCGAAGTGCTCTCCGCCGCCAAGGAGCTGCCACTGCCTGTTTTCGGCGAGCCGGACTATCCGGAAGACGTCCGCCTCAAGTATCGCTTCCTCGATCTGCGCCGCGAAACGCTGCATCGGAACATCGTCAAGCGCACGCAGGTCATCTCCTCGATGCGCCGCCACATGGGCGAAGTCGGCTTTACCGAATACACGACCCCGATCCTGACGGCCTCGTCGCCGGAAGGCGCCCGCGACTTCCTGGTGCCGAGCCGCATCCATCCCGGCACCTTCTACGCGCTGCCGCAGGCGCCGCAGCAATACAAGCAGCTGCTGATGGTTGCCGGCTTCGATCGTTACTTCCAGATCGCGCCGTGCTTCCGTGATGAAGACCCGCGTGCTGACCGTCTGCCGGGCGAATTCTACCAGCTCGACCTCGAAATGAGCTTCGTGACCCAGGAAGACGTCTGGAACACCATGGCGCCATTGATGACCCAGGTGTTCGAGGAGTTTGCCGACGGCAAGCCGGTCACCAAGGAATGGCCGCGCATCCCCTATGACGTCGCGATCCGCAAGTATGGATCGGACAAGCCGGACCTGCGCAACCCGATCGTCATGGAGGCCGTCACCGAGCACTTTGCCGGCTCGGGCTTCAAGGTCTTCGCCAACATGATCGCCTCCAACCCGAAGGTCGAAGTCTGGGCAATCCCGGCCAAAACCGGTGGTTCGCGTGCGTTCTGCGATCGCATGAACGCCTGGGCGCAGAGCCAGGGTCAGCCGGGCCTCGGCTATATCTTCTGGCGCAAGGAAGGCGAGAAGCTCGAAGGCGCTGGCCCGCTTGCCAAGAACATCGGCGAGGAGCGCACGGATGCGATCCGCACCCAGCTCGGCCTCGATGACGGCGACGCCTGCTTCTTCGTCGCCGGCGACCCTGCCAAGTTCTACAAGTTCGCCGGTGAAGCCCGCACCCGGGCTGGCGAAGAGCTGAACCTGGTCGATCGCGACCGTTTCGAGCTGTGCTGGATCGTCGACTTCCCGTTCTTCGAATGGAGCGAGGAAGAAAAGAAGGTCGATTTCGCCCACAACCCGTTCTCGATGCCGCAGGGTGGCCTTGAGGCGCTGCAGAACCAAGACCCGTTGACGATCAAGGCATACCAGTACGACGCCGTCTGCAACGGCTTCGAAATCGCTTCGGGCTCGATCCGTAACCAGTCGCCGGAAACCATGGTCGCCGCCTTCGAAAAGGTCGGCCTCAGCCAAACCGACGTCGAAGAGCGCTTCGGCGGCCTCTATCGCGCCTTCCAGTACGGCGCGCCTCCGCACGGCGGCGCTGCCTTCGGCATCGACCGTATCGTCATGCTCTTGGTTGGCGCCAAGAACCTGCGCGAGATCTCGCTGTTCCCGATGAACCAGCAGGCACAGGATCTGCTGATGGGCGCTCCCTCGGCCGCAACGCCGACGCAGCTGCGCGAACTCGCCATCCGCCCGGTGCCGCCGGTCAAGAAGGACTGAGGTTCCTTAGGCTTTCAGAAATGCAAAACCCGGCGACCGAAATCGTCGGTTTTTTTTGTTTGCCTGCTGATGTCTTTAGATCCCGGCATAGACCGCTTTCGCCAGATCCGTCGTAAACTGCCCCCACATGCCCTCGAGAGCCGTGTTGGTCAGGGCAACCACCGTCAGGCCCTTTTGGGCGTCGACAAACCAGCTATGGCCATAGACGCCACCCCATTTGATCGTGCCAGCCGAGAAGGGGACTTGACCGGCAACCGGATCGGTGACGACGGACCAGCCATAGCCGAAGCCGAAGCCGGCTTGCAGCGCCTGCATATGGCCGCCGGCCTGATCGGTCATCATCGTCTTCACCGTATGGGCTGACAGCAGTGGCGCACCGCCCTTGCGGATGGTTTCGAGTATGGCGAGGATATCGCTAGCTGTCCCAGCCATGCCCGCGCCGCCGGAGTGATAGGAGGTCGGATCGAATATTCTGTCAGGCGCAAAGCGGATCACCCCGTCGAGGATCGGAACAAGCGTGCCGTCTTCCATTCGCTGCGGCTCGGGAGTTCCGTTCACGTAATTGGCCGCCAGGCGGCTGCGGTCTCGCACCGAGAATGCCGTATCGGAAAGGCCGAGTGGCTTCATGACGAGTTCTGCAACGGCATCGCCGAGAGCGCCGCCTGTTTCCTTCTCGATGATGCCGCCGAGGACATCCATCGCCAGGGAATACCGCCAGTTTTCACCGGGCGCAAAGAGAAGGGGAGCGCTCGCGAGGCGTTTGAGGTTGTCGGCCACCGAGCGGCCCGGCGTGTCCAGGCCATCGGAGACACCGGCGCGATGATAAGGGCCGTCCTGCTCCTCCGCGAATGTATAGCCCAGTCCGGATGTGTGCGTGAGGAGGTGCCGGATGAGAATGGTGGCTTCTCCACCATCCGGCAGACGCGGCCGGAAATCCGGCAGCCATTTGGTGATCGGGTCGTCGAGGCCGATGCGGCCCTGTTCGACGAGCCGCATAGCGGTAATAGTGACGATCGGCTTGGTGATGGAGGCAAGGCGGAAGATGGCATCTTCGCGCATCGCTACTTTGTTTTCTCGATCCGCCAGACCGGCGGCACGGGTGTAGACCAGTTCTCCGTCTCGAGCGATCAGGATGACCGCCCCGACCAGCCTCTTGTCCGCCAGGGCGGAAGCAATCGCGGCATCGACGCCTTCAGCAAGGCTGCCGTCGCTGGGACGCGCGGAATTTTCCAGGGGAAGACTCATGGGGCAAAACCTTCTATAATCACAATGACTATTCCTGAATAAACCAGATTGGGAAATAATTCTAGAGTGACCATTGTGAAAAATAATGAAGTGACCGAAAATTCATCGCCCCGTAAACGTGGACGCCCGCCCGCGTTCGATCGCGAAACGGTTCTTGCCTCGGCGCGGGATACCTTCTGGAAGCATGGCTATGACGGTTCCTCCATCGCCGATCTGACGGCCGCCATGGGGATCACGCCGCAGAGCCTCTATGCCGCCTTCGGTTCGAAAGCCGAGCTTTATCGGGAGACCCTCGATCAATATCGGCGCATGCCGCGACCGGAGCCCGGCAATCCCTTTCAGGACGAGCTGGATACGGTGTCAGCCTTCGAGCGCTTCCTGACGAACTCCGCCAAGATCTTTACGGCGCCCGAACATCCCAAGGGCTGCATGATATCGACGGCGGTATTGAACTGCGCCGAGGAAAACGAGCCGATCGCCCACCATGTCGCCTCCATGCGCCTGCAGACGCTGGATATTTTTACCGCCCGGATCGAGCGGGGCATTGCAGAGGGTGACATGCGGCCGGATGCCGATGCTCGCTCGCTTGCTCGTTTTCTGGGCGCAATCGTGCAGGGCATGTCCGTTCAGGCCCGCGACGGTGCGACCACGGAGGAATTGCTTGCCCTCTTGTCTCATGCGCTCAGCGAACTGAAAACGTATCAGCTGCGGCAGGAAGCCTGAGCCAAGGCAAAGAAAAACCCGGCGACCGAGATCGCCGGGTTTCGGAATTGCATCGAGAGCAACCGATTAGTCGTTCGAGGAGACCTTGAGGCCGATGACCTGCGGAATGGTCTGCGGCGCACCCATGGCGGCGCCGATGATCATCGGGACCGGTACCGGCTTGCCGGGAGCTGCGGTAACCGTCAGGCTCTTCGGATTGTCGAGATAGGCGTTGACTGCCGAAGAGACGGCGTTCTGCAGTTCCGGAATGTTGAGCTGCGCCATCATGATCGGCGTCATCGCCTTCAGCGTATCAGCCAGCTGCTTGCCGCTGACGCCCTGCTGCTTGCCGGCGAAATCGAGCGCGCGCGTGGTGATCGAGGCGTCATCGAAGCGAACCTGGGCGCTGTTGAAGGTCAGCTGCTGCAGCAGGCCGAGCATGGCAAGGCCGGCGGACTGCTGTGCTTCCTGCTGGTTCGGGTTGGAGCGAACCGTCTTGAGCGCTTCCTGCATCGACTTGGCAAAGGCTGGCGTATAGCCGGAAATGCTGAAGGCGAGGTTCAGCTTGCCGATGTCCCTGAAGTCGAAGGAGTATTCCGTGATGTCGATCGTACCGGGTCCGATTTCCCAGCTGCCCTTCATGGAGACCGTGCCGTCGATCTGCTGCAGCTTCAGCGCTTCGATGGCTTCCTTGGTCTTCGCGTCGTCGACCTTGCTGAGATCGGCCTTGACGCCATTGATCTTGGCGTCGAAGTCGAGGCCCGACTTGTCGTCGCGCTTCTTCATGTTGGCGTCGGCGCCCTCGATCGAGAACACCTCGGTATCGTCCTTGGTCACGGACACGGCACCGGCATGGGCGCTCTTGTAGTAGAGCAGCGAACTCAGGTCGCCCTTGCTTGTATCGGCCGGGATCTCGACGCCGGTCAGCTTGAGGTCGGTAGCGGAGATGGCAGCGCCATCCTTGGTGAAATCGACATCTGCGAAATCGATCTCGTCGATCGTGTAGCCGCCGTTGTTTTCCTCGACGCCGTCCAGTGTGATGTCGCCGAGCGGGATGCTGTCGTCCATGCCGGGAGCCTTGAAGCTTGCGCCCTTCAGCGTCACCGTGCTGCCGTCGATATCGACACCCGCGGCAGCGATCGAACCGCCTTGCTGGCCATAGACGTCGTTGATCTTCTTCAGTAGATCGTTGCCGTCAAGCGCGAAGGCCGAGCTGGCGAAAGATAGGATGACGGCGCTGCACAGCATCAGCCGCGTGGTCCGATAGAAAGTCATTATGGCGTTTCCTCGTTGAGCCGGTGGTATATTGGCGGGGGCGTACAGATTGAGCATGTACTGCGCTGACTTATATTGATCTTTCTCTGAAAATCCAATGACAATGAGCGTTGAATGCAGGTGCAGCAAAAATGTATCGGTCGCCACTTCGCAAGGCGCCCGAAACGCCTTCATCCACAGGTGCTTTCCACCGATTTCTTGCCGGGAATCGCCATCTCCGATAGTCAAGGGCCATGGGACAAAATCTTACACCGCCGTCCGGTGATGGCGACGACAATATCCTTCCGGTCGATCTGAAGGCCGCGCTCGAAGAGCGCTACCTGGCCTATGCCTTGTCGACGATCACGCAACGCGCGCTTCCTGACGTTCGCGACGGGTTGAAGCCGGTGCATCGCCGCATCGTCTACGCGATGAGCGAGATGGGACTTCGCCCCAATGCGGCATTCCGCAAGTGCGCCAAGATCGTTGGCGAGGTGATGGGTAACTATCATCCGCATGGCGACCAATCGATCTATGACGCCTTGGCGCGTCTGGCGCAGGATTTCTCGCAGCGCTACACGTTGGTCAACGGCCAGGGCAATTTCGGCAATATCGACGGCGATAGCCCGGCCGCGATGCGCTACACCGAATCCAAGATGACGGCGGTTTCGGAACTGCTGCTCGAAGGCATCGATCAGGACGCGGTCGATTTTCGCGACACCTACGACGAGTCGAATTCCGAGCCGATCGTCCTGCCGGGCGCTTTCCCGAACCTGCTTGCCAATGGTTCTTCCGGCATCGCGGTGGGCATGGCGACCTCCATTCCGTCCCACAATGCCCACGAGCTTTGCGACGCCGCGCTGCATCTGATCAAGGATCGCGATGTCACCGTCGAGAAACTGGTGGAGCTTTATATTCCCGGTCCGGATTTTCCGACCGGCGGCATCATCATCGATGATCGCCGGAGCATCATTGAAAGCTACAAGACCGGCCGCGGTGGTTTCCGCGTTCGCTCCAAATGGGAGATCGAGGATCTTGGTCGCGGCGGCTACCAGATTGTCGTCACGGAGATCCCGTTCCAGGTGCAGAAGTCCCGGCTGATCGAAAAGATCGCCGAATTGCTTATTGCGCGCAAGCTGCCGCTGCTCGAGGACATCCGCGATGAATCCGCCGAGGATATCCGCGTCGTCCTGATCCCGAAGAGCCGTACCGTCGATGCGACGATCCTGATGGAATCGATGTTCAAGCTGACGGAGCTGGAGAGCCGCTTTCCGCTCAACATGAACGTTCTGTCCATGGGCCGCATTCCGAAGGTCATGGCGCTGAACGAGGTGCTGAAGGAATGGCTGGACCATCGCCGCGAAGTCTTGCTGCGACGCTCGCGCTTCCGCCTGGCGGCCATCGAAAAGCGGCTCGAAATCCTCGGTGGCTTGCTCGTTGCCTATCTCAATATCGATGAGGTCATCGCCATCATCCGCGAGGAGGATGAGCCGAAGCCTGTCATGATGGAACGCTTCGGCCTCACCGACAATCAGGTCGAGGCGATCCTCAACATGCGGCTGCGCTCCTTGCGCAAGCTGGAAGAGTTCGAGATCCGCAAGGAATTCGACGGCCTGACCAAGGAGAAGGCCGATATCGAGGCACTGCTCGCCTCGGAAGAGAAGCAGTGGCAGACGGTCGCCTGGGAAATCGGCGAGGTGAAGAAGAAATTCGCGAAGGCGACCGAGATTGGCCGCCGCCGCACGCAATTTGCCGAAGCGCCCGAAGCCGACGATGCCGCCATCCAGCAGGCGATGATCGAGAAGGAACCGATCACCGTCGTCGTCTCGGAAAAGGGCTGGATTCGTGCCCTCAAGGGCCATATTTCCGATACCTCGTCGCTCACCTTCAAGGAAGGCGATGGTCTGAAGGTTGCCTTTCCGGCGCAGACGACGGACAAGATCCTGATCATCACCACCGGCGGCAAGGCCTATACGCTCGGCGGCGACAAGCTGCCAGGCGGCCGTGGCCACGGCGAGCCGCTGCGCATCATGATCGATATGGAGAACGATCAGGACGTGCTGACCGCCTTCGTCCACGATCCGCAGCGCAAGCAGATGATCGCTTCGACAGAGGGCAACGGCTTCATCGTGGCCGAGGCGGAACTGGTCGCCAATACCCGCAAGGGCAAGCAGATCATGAACGTCTCCTATCCCGATGAGACGAAGCTTCTGGTTCCGGTTTCCGGCGATCACGTCGCTGTTGTCGGCGAGAACCGCAAGATGGTCATCTTCCCGCTGGCGCAGGTACCTGAAATGTCGCGCGGAAAGGGCGTCCGCCTGCAACGCTACAAGGATGGCGGCATTTCCGACATCCGCTGCTTCGTCATTGCCGATGGCCTGACCTGGGAAGACAGCGCCGGCCGCACCTTCACCAAGACCAAGGACGAACTGACGGAATGGTTGGGCGACCGCGCCGGCGCCGGCCGCGCCGTACCGAAGGGCTTCCCGAGAAGCGGCAGGTTCTCGGGGTAAGTAAGATAGGTACGGTCGACGAAATGGCCCGAGCCCTATGAAGGGCCGGGCGCAGCCGGCAGATGGAAAATCAATCGGTGTAGGGTACGCAGACGTCGCGCAGGAAACGTGCCGCGCCTTCCTCATCGATCTCGCCGGCGGCGACGGCAATGACAAAACTGTAGAGGTTGGCGTCCGTCGTCTGAATTTGGTAGCCGTTGTCCATGAGAAAGACTGCCGCGGCAACGATGGCGATGCGCTTATTGCCATCCACGAAAGCGTGGTTTTTCGCTAAGCCAAACAGGTAGGCCGCTGCCGGCTCTATAGTATCCTCTGTGCCGTACTGGGATTTATTAATAGGGCGCGCCAAGGCGGATTCGGGAATACCTTCGTCTCTCAATCCATAGGAGCCGCCGAAACGCTTGATTTGTATCTTATGCAACTGCTCGATGAGCGCTCTCGTCAGGAAAGTAACCGACATTATTCAGCCAGTTTCTTGAGTGCGACCTTATATTGATCCATGAATCGCTGTGCGTGTTCCATCTGACGCATAAAATCAGCGTCGGTCGGCTGCATAAGCAAGCCACCATCCTTCAAGCTAATTTCCAATGTATCGCCAGCGCCGAGGCCGAGCTGATCGAGAACTTCCTTCGGAATAATAACTCCCTCGGAATTGCCGATCTTGCGGATGACGACGTTCATATCTCGGCTCCTGATGTAACAACGAAGTTATAACATTGAGCGACCAAGATATCAACGTGGACACATCATCCAGCCATCGCCGCTCTCGCCTTCACCCGTGCCTGCCAGAGCGAATGAGCGGCAAGCGCCACGATCAGTATGGCGCCACCCGCCAGGGTCATGTCGGTCGGTGCTTCCGCAAAAATCAGCCAGACCCAGATCGGCGCCAGGATCGTTTCCAGGAGATAGAACATCGCCACTTCGGGAGCAGAGAGAAAGCGCGTGCCTGTCGCAAGGCACCAGAAGGAAAGCGGCATCAGCACGGCGCCGTCGAAGAGTATCCAGCCAGGATGGTCGATGGAAAAGCCGGAGGGAACGAGATGATAAAGTCCCACGGCCGCTGGAATGACGGCTGCCAACAGCGACGCGAAGCCCATATCCTGCCGTGAGGCGCGGCTGATGGTGATGGCGCAGGCGATGGAGAAGGACGCAACCACGGAAAGCGCGTCACCAAGCAGGTGTCCACCCTCCATGCCGTCCCCGACGATCAGTCCGACACCGACGATCATGACGGCCATGGTGATGAAGGTCGAAAGGGCAGGGCGCTCCTTGAGGAAAATCCACGACAGCAGCGCGGTGAACATCGGATTGAGGGCAATGATGAAGACGACGTTTGCCGCCGTCGTGTAATAGACGGCGAGAAGAAAACTGATGGTCGTCAGCCCGTAGAAGAATCCGACCGGAAGCCCGAGCCAGCCCGGCAGCACGCCGCGCAGCGAACCAGTGACCCGCCGGATGACGAAGAGGGTGGTCAGCGCCACGACGATCGTCGCAAGGCTGCGCACCGACAGCACCGACCAGACCTCGCCGCTGGACAGCCGGATCAGCGGTATGTCCATTGACAGAGCCAGGCCGCCGAGCGTGGTCAGCAGCAGGCCCTTCCTATGGTCTGACAGATTGGCGAACATTCAGCGTGCGTTGTCTTTGTCGCCGTCCGCGGCCGGGTCGAAACGTTCCCAGCCACGCGGTGTCAGATGCTCCTGCGGCTGGAAGCGTGTCTTGTAGTCCATCTTGCGCGATCCCCTAACCCAATAGCCGAGATAGACATGAGGGAGCCCCAGCGCCTTCGTCCGCTTGATGTGATCGAGGATCATGAAGGTGCCAAGCGATCGTTCATCGAAATCGGGATTGAAGTAGGAGTAGACCATCGACAGCCCGTCGCTCATGACGTCGGTCAAAGCCGCCGCCAGCAGCTCGCCTTTCGGGCGCTGTTCCAGTCCGGAACCTTCTTCGCGGCGACGATATTCGATGATGCGGGTATTCACATGCGTATCCTCGACCATGATCGCATAGTCGAGAACGGTCATGTCGGACATGCCGCCCTGCTGGTGGCGATAGTCGAGATAGCGGCGGAAGAGCGAATATTGTTCGCTGGACGGCTGCGCCGGAAATTCGGTGGCGATGATGTCGCTGTTGGTGGCCAGCACGCGCCGCATCGAGCGCGTGGGTTCGAATTCCTGGGCGAGAATGCGGACCGATATGCAGGCCCTGCAAGATTCGCATGCGGGTCGATAGGCGATGTTCTGAGAACGCCTAAAGCCGCCCTGCGTCAGGATATCGTTCATCTCGGCGGCGCGCGGACCGACAAGGTGCGTGAAAACCTTGCGTTCCATCTCGTGCGGCAGGTACGGGCAGGAAGCCGGTGCCGTCAGATAAAACTGCGGAGATGGCGTCGACTGCGTGTTCATCTGCCGTTGATTGACCTTTCTTCCGGCACCTGTTTTTCACAAGCATGGCCCAAGTTTGGAAAACGTCAACCATGTCCTGCACGAAAGATCGAAGTTTCCTAATTGACCATGCACAGAAAAGTCTCCCGCGCGCCTGAGGGCTCCGCGGGAGAGCATGCGGTGTCGTATGGTTATGTGTTGTTTTAAGCCGTCCGGGCGATGACCGTGCCGAGCAGCAGGTCGTGCACCAGCCGACTGCGGTCGGTAAAGAGACCCACCAGCAGGATAAGCGGCGTCAGGACGGAGTTCAGTATCCAGAACAGCGCCAGATGAACGATCGCCATCAGGAAGTCCATCCGCTGACCATCGACGCGAACCATCGTCAGGCCCATGGCGCGCATGCCGAGCGAGGCCTGGTAGGGTCCGCCGAGCGTCCAACCGAAATACAAGCCCGCGACGAGGATGAAGAGTACCGGATAGAGGAAGAAGCCGAGCCCGAGTGTCAGGATCGAAACGAAGAACAGCAGTACGGCCGCCGGAATGCAGAGCAGCGCGACGATGATATAGTCGACGATGAACGCAAAGATGCGCCGGCTCAGCACGCCACTATAGGCGCGCCAGTCGTCCGGTGCTGCATAGAGCGGGCTGGGGTTCAGGCTCATCGGTTTTGGCTCCTTCGCGTGCTCCTTCAATCGTTCCGATATGAAGAAGGCTTATGCGCCAGTTAAAGATCCTTCTGCGACTTTTATGCGACCGGTAGGCGCAAAAAGCCGCAGCAAGGGAAACATTTGCCGAACATATGGTGTCGGGCCCGGCAAATACAATAAGCCCGGCTCGGAGCTATTTCTTTGCCAAGTGTTTGGCCACATCCATCGCGAAATAGGTGAGGATGCCGTCGCAGCCGGCACGCTTGAAGGCGAGCAGGGTTTCGAGCATCACCCGCTCACCGTCGATCCAGCCATTGGCGGCCGCGGCCTTGATTATCGCGTATTCGCCGGAAACCTGGTAGGCGAAGGTTGGAAGGCCGAACGCCTCCTTCAGCCGCCAACAGATGTCGAGATAGGGCAGGCCCGGCTTGACCATCAGCATGTCGGCGCCTTCCTCGACGTCGAGCGTGGCGTCGCGCACAGCCTCGGTGCCGTTGGCCGGATCGATATAATAGGTCTTCTTGTCGCCCTTCAGCAGACCGCCGGTCGAGATCGCCTCGCGATACGGGCCGTAGAAGGCCGAGCTGAATTTCGTCGCATAGCTCATGATGCCGACGCCCTGATGGCCGGCGGCATCGAGCGCGCGGCGGATCGCGCCGATGCGCCCGTCCATCATTTCCGAAGGCGCGATGATATCGGCGCCGGCATCGGCCTGATAGACGGCAGCGCGCGCCACCTGTTCGACCGTCTCGTCGTTGACGATTTCGTTGCCGCGGAGAATGCCGTCATGGCCGTGGCTGGTGAAAGGGTCGAGCGCGACGTCGGTGATGACACCGATGCCAGGCACGGCCTTCTTGATGGCGGCGCTGGCAAGATTGATGAGATTGTTTTTCTCGAGGCTGTTGGAGCCGGTCTCGTCGCGCAGCTCCATTTCGATGTTCGGGAAGGTGGCGAGTGCGGGGATGCCGAGATCGGCCGCTTCCTTTGCCGCTTCGACGGCCTTGTCCACGGTCATGCGGTTGACGCCGGGCATGGCGGGGATTGGCTCGATGATGCCGGTGCCGGGAATGAGAAAAATCGGCCAGATCAGGTCATCGACCGTCAGCCTGTTTTCCTGCACGAGGCGGCGCGTCCAATCGGCCTTGCGGTTGCGTCGCATGCGGCGATGCCCGGTGATCTCGTCAACCAGATGCGTCTTGTTCTCCATGATGCCGCCATCCTTCTTCGTCTATTTATGGCATTGTATATAGGCCGCGTACCTATCACGCTGTCCCCAGGATTCAAAACCAGGCGAAAGGCCGCAGCCATTATATTCTGGCGAGGCAGATGCCTCCTACGTATTGTTCGCGCATGGAACCTGATTCTTCGACCGTACCCAAGAATACGCTGACGGACATCCTGTTCGTGCTGTTCCTGCGGCTGATCGCGATCGCCTGTTTCTGGCTCGGCCTGCAATATTGGGCGATGCTGGTCGGCTATTCGCTCGCAGGCCATGCACGCTTCGATCTGCTCACTCTGCCTTGGAAGGTCGCGGGCGCGGGGCTCGCGGTCGTTTTCCCTGTCGCAGCCCTTGGATTATGGCTCACCGTATCCTGGGGACCGGTCATGTGGGTGCTGGCTGCAGGCGGGCAGGGACTGATGTATGGAGTCTGGCCGGAGATATTCGGCTCCAATCCGCTGATCATGATCTTGCATGCCTGCGTCGCCTTGATTTATTGCCTTTTCCGCGTCCTGTTATGGCAGGAAAAGCGCAGGCGCCGTCAGCAGCAGGTAATGGTTGATTTACCCTGAGACAGCAACGCTTCGCGGTAAGGTGCTGTTAAGCCTGCAGTTTAAGTAGAATTTTATGTGTATTCGATAGGGTCTCACTCAAGGCGGGAAGAAAACGACACCGCCAAACAAAACAGAGTGAGGCCAAGTCATGATGAACACGAAAATCAAGCCGCAGGCAGTTGCGAACGCTCGGGACCAGCAGGTTGACGATATCCGGGCTCTCTACATGGAATCCCTTCATCTGGTCGAGCGTTTGCACCGCCGCCTGCTTGATGTCATCAAGGACGAGTTCGACCGTCAGGGTCGCGACGACGTCAATGCCGTCCAGGCACTTCTCCTTTTCAACATCGGCAATTCCGAGCTGACGGCCGGCGAGCTGCGCTCCCGCGGTTTCTACCTCGGCTCCAACGTTTCCTACAACGTCAAGAAGCTGGTCGACCTCGGCTTCATCAACCATCAGCGCTCGCGCATCGACCGTCGCTCGGTCCGCATCAGCCTGACGGAGACCGGCCAGGACATCGCCGAAACCGTTGCCAAGCTCTATGAGCGCCACATCGGCTCGATCGACAAGGTCGGCGGCATCGGCACCGACGAGTTCACGCAGATGAACAAGCTCCTGCAGCGCCTCGACCGCTTCTGGAACGACAGCATCGCCTATCGCATGTAAGTAACGGCGATGGGTCGATCATAAGACCTTCCAGTAAAGGCAAGCTGGACACGTTCCCTGCGTGTCCGGCTTGAACGCGTTGCCAGTTGGCCTTTGTGCGCTTTTTGCCACGTCCGCGCTTCTCCTTCCGTCACATGTAACCTCCGCGGCAGCTCAGCCATTGACGCCGGTTCAGGACACGCTATGAACCACGCGCAGCTGTGGTATTTTAGCAAATGCAGCATGGCTTTCATTTCAGTGCCGCTCGGGAAGGCAAGTTTCATGCCGGGAGACACGAATTGGCCATATTGATATGACAGCGGAAATCGACTGCAAGCACCGTTCTCGAAATATGATCTTCCCGCCTGAAGGTCTCGGCTTCGCGATATTGTGATAGTTCGTGGCCAAGTTTTTGGTGGTGCATTAAGGGAACGGATTGATACTGAGCGGCGTTACTTGGCGCAAGCTTGCGCTATTTACTGCTTCCTCTCTCGGCTGCGCATGATTGGATCGCAGCGTTGAACGGTTGGGATATGTCGAAGAAAAACGGAATTGAACCTTTCTCGCGCCGCTCCTTCCTGCGGTCGGCCGTAACTTTTGGCGCTGCCGCATTGGCTGCTCCGGCCCTTGCGCAAAACGCGACTCCGCTGGAAGCGCTCATCAACGACCGTTCTCGCGGCAATTGGGACGATCAGTTCGACGCCAAGGCTGCGGCGCGTACGGCCGCGGCCGTCCAGTCGAACACGCCAATCCTCGGGCCGGATTCCGTACCGAACATTCAGCAGGCGATCGCCCAGTATCAAAACATCGTTTCCAATGGCGGCTGGCCGCAGATCAGTCCGACCGGCCAGCAGCCGCTGCAGCTTGGCGTCACTGATCCCGCCGTGCAGCCGCTTCGTCAGCATCTGATGGTTTCAGGCGACCTGCCGCGCGAGGCGGGTATCTCGTCTTCCTTCGATTCCTACGTGGACGGCGCGGTCAAGCGTTTCCAGGCTCGTCATGGCCTGCCGCCGGATGGCGTCATCGGCGATTTCACGCTGAAGGCGATGAACATTCCCGCCAATGTCCGCCTGCAGCAGCTGAACACCAATCTCGTTCGCCTCCAGACGTTCCCGTCAGACCTCGGCCGCCGTCACGTCATGGTCAACATCCCCGCGACCCGTGTCGAAGCCGTGCAGGATGGTCAGGTGGCGCTGCGCCACGAGGCGATCGTCGGCCGGGAATCGCGCCCGACGCATATCATCAATTCAAAGATCTACGAGGTCATCCTCAACCCCTACTGGACGGCGCCGCGCTCCATCATCATCAAGGACATCATGCCGCTGATGCGGAAGGACCCGACCTACCTGGCGAAGAGCAATATCCGCCTTCTCGATGGCAAGGGCCAGGAAGTCGCGCCGGAGACGATCGACTGGAATTCGGACAAGGCGCCGGACCTGATGTTCCGTCAGGACCCGGGCAAGACGAACGCCATGGCGTCCACGAAAATCAACTTCCATAACCCCAACAACGAATACATGCACGACACGCCGGAGCAGGGCCTGTTCAACAAGCTGATGCGTTTCGACAGCTCTGGCTGTGTGCGCGTTCAGAACGTGCGTGATCTGGCGACCTGGCTTCTTTCGGAAACCCCGGGCTGGCCGCGGCAGCATATCGAGCAGGTCATCTCCACTCGCGTCAACACGCCGATTACGCTGGCGTCGGAAGTGCCCGTCTATTTCGTCTATATCTCGGCCTGGAGCGCTGCCGACGGCATCGTCCAGTTCCGCGACGACATCTATAATCTCGACGGCAATTCCCAGCTGGCGCTGGACACGACCCAGGGCATGGAGCAGCCGGTTCAATAATCGGCGTTTCAAATGCATTCTTATCGAAGCCGCACCCCGGGGTGCGGCTTTTTCGTTTGCCGGCGTCGCTCTGCGTAGAATGCCCAGCAAATGTCGCTGGTCGTATTGCTCTCCGGCGACCCGGACGCTAATACCGTTTGCATTGCCTTTCCGGCCCGTTCAGGAGCTTTCACGATGACCAATGCGTCCACCGAACCCTTCTTCAATCGCTCGCTTGCCGACACCGATCCGGAAATCTTTGGCGCGATCGGCAAGGAACTGGGTCGCCAGCGCCACGAAATCGAACTGATCGCCTCGGAAAACATCGTCTCGCGCGCCGTGCTGGAAGCGCAGGGCTCGATCATGACGAACAAGTATGCCGAGGGATATCCAGGCAAGCGCTACTATGGCGGCTGCCAGTATGTCGATATCGCCGAAGAACTTGCCATCGAGCGCGCCAAGAAGCTGTTCGGCGTCAACTTCGCCAACGTCCAGCCGAATTCCGGTTCGCAGATGAACCAGGCCGTCTTCCTGGCGCTGTTGCAGCCGGGTGATACCTTCATGGGTCTTGACCTGAATTCGGGTGGCCACCTGACGCATGGTTCGCCAGTCAACATGTCCGGCAAGTGGTTCAACGTCGTTTCTTATGGCGTGCGCGAAGGCGACAACCTGCTCGACATGGATGCTGTTCAGCGCAAGGCCGAAGAAACCAAGCCGAAGCTGATCATTGCCGGCGGCACCGCCTATTCCCGCATCTGGGACTGGAAGCGCTTCCGCGAGATCGCCGACAGCGTCGGCGCCTATCTGATGGTCGACATGGCCCACATCGCCGGCCTCGTCGCCGGTGGCCAGCATCCGTCGCCGTTCCCGCATTGCCACGTCGCCACCACGACCACGCACAAGTCGCTTCGCGGCCCGCGCGGTGGCATGATCCTCACCAACGACGAGGATCTGGCCAAGAAGTTCAATTCGGCCGTCTTCCCCGGCCTGCAGGGCGGCCCGCTGATGCACGTCATCGCTGCCAAGGCCGTGGCCCTCGGCGAAGCGCTGCAGCCTGAGTTCAAGGACTATGCCGCGCAGATCGTCAAGAACGCCAAGGCTCTCGCCGAAACGCTGATCTCGGGCGGCGTCGACGTCGTCTCCGGTGGTACGGACAACCACCTGATGCTGGTCGACCTGCGCAAGAAGAACGCCACCGGCAAGCGCGCCGAGGCTGCCCTCGGCCGCGCCTACGTCACCTGCAACAAGAACGGCATCCCGTTCGATCCTGAAAAGCCCTTCGTCACGTCAGGCGTCCGTCTCGGCACCCCGGCTGGCACAACGCGCGGCTTCAAGGAAGCCGAGTTCCGCGAAATCGGCAATCTGATCATCGAAGTGCTCGATGGCCTGAAGGTCGCCAATTCCGATGAAGGCAATGCCGCTGTCGAGGCTGCCGTGCGCGAGAAGGTGGTCAAGCTCACCGACCGCTTCCCGATGTACGGCTATATGGGCTAAGGAGAGCGCATGCGCTGCCCTTACTGCGGCTCAGAAGATACCCAGGTCAAGGATTCGCGCCCGGCGGAGGATAATACCTCCATCCGCCGGCGCCGCATTTGTCCCGACTGCGGCGGTCGCTTCACGACCTTCGAGCGCGTGCAGCTGCGCGAACTCATGGTCATCAAGAAGACCGGCCGCAAGGTGCTGTTCGATCGCGACAAACTGGTGCGTTCCTTCGAGATCGCGCTGCGCAAACGGCCGGTCGACCGCGACCGGATCGAACGGGCCGTATCCGGCATCGTGCGTCGCCTCGAAAGCTCCGGCGAAACTGAAATCAGCTCCGAGCAGATCGGCCTCCAGGTGCTGGAAGCGCTCAAAAGCCTCGATGACGTCGCCTTCGTGCGCTATGCCTCCGTCTACCGCGATTTCTCCCATGCGGAAGATTTCGAGCACGTGATCGACGAGATCAACGCCAAGATCGCGCGCGATCCGCTGGACCCTTGACCATGGTGTTGCGGCCCGAAGACGAGCGTTTCATGGCTGCGGCCATCCGTCTGTCGCGCCAGCATCTGGGGTTGACCTCTACAAATCCGTCCGTCGGCTGCCTCGTCGTCAAGGATGGCGTCATCCTTGGTCGTGGCGTCACGGCGTTGGGCGGCCGTCCGCACGCCGAGCCACAGGCCTTGGCCGATGCCGGTGAGGCGGCGAGGGGAGCCACCGCCTACGTAACGCTCGAGCCCTGTTCGCATTACGGCAAGACGCCGCCCTGCGCCGAGGCGCTGATCGCTTATGGCGTGGCGCGCGTCGTCATCAGCGTTACCGACCCCGACCAGCGCGTTTCCGGGCGCGGCATCACCATGCTGCGCGACGCCGGCATCGAGGTCGATACCGGCATTCTGGAGACGGAGGGCAGGCGGTCTCTCGCCGGCTATCTCATGCGGCAAACGAGAAACCGGCCTTATGTGACTCTCAAACTTGCCATTTCCGCCGATGGCATGATCGGCAAGACGGGCGAGGGGCAGGTTCGCATCACCGGCGATGTCGCACGGGCACAGGTGCAGATGCTGCGCGCCGAAAGCGATGCCATTCTCGTCGGCATCGGTACGGCGATATCAGACGATCCGGAATTGACCTGCCGGCTTCCCGGCCTTGAAGACCGCTCGCCCCTGCGCATCGTTGTTGATGAAGACCTTCAGCTGCCGCTCGGCAGCAAACTGGTGCAAACGGCGCGGAAGCATCCAGTCATCGCGGTTGCCGGCCATCCGCCGTCCTTCGACGAGAACACCGATGCGGCCTTCCTGGGGCGCCGTGCGGCGCTGGATGCCGCCGGCGTCGAAGTGCTGCAGTCCAATTCGAATGAGCCGGGCGAGTTGCTGGAGGCGCTGGGCACGCGCGGCATCTCGTCTCTACTGGTGGAAGGCGGCGCCAGGACGGCGCGGCGTTTCCTCGATGCCGGAATGGTCGATCGTATCCTGCTGTTTCAGGGGCCAGCCGATATCGGCGAGGGCGGTATTGAATCGCCGGTCCTCAAAACCAATATCCCAGCTGACTTTATGCATGTCGGCGAGAGCCGCTTCGGCGGCGATCTTTGCGACGAATTTGAAAGAGGTTTTTGATGTTCACCGGAATTGTCACCGATGTCGGCACGGTCGAATCCATTTCCCCGATGAAGGAAGGCATCAAGCTGCGCGTTGCCACCAATTACGATCCGGCAACGATCGACATGGGCGCCTCTATTTCGCACGCCGGCGTCTGCTTGACGGTCACCGGCCTGCCGGAACAAGGCAGCAACGGACGCTGGTTCGAGGTCGAGGCCTGGGAAGAGGCGCTCCGCCTGACCACCATTGGCACCTGGGAAACGGGAGCCAAGATCAACCTCGAGCGCTCGTTGAAGATCGGCGATGAACTCGGCGGCCACATCGTCTCCGGCCATATCGACGGCAAGGCGGAAATCCTCTCGGTGACGGCGGAGGGCGATGCCACCCGTTTCCGCCTGCGCGCGCCGGAACATCTCGCCAGGTTCGTGGCGCCAAAGGGTTCGATCGCGCTCGACGGCACCTCGTTGACGGTCAACGCCGTCGATGGAACGGAATTTGATGTGCTGCTCATCCGCCATTCGCTTGAGGTCACGACCTGGGGCGAGCGCAAGGCTGGCGATTTCGTCAATTTCGAAGTCGATACCATGGCGCGCTATGCCGCACGGCTGGCGGAGTTCCCCGTCGTCCGAGAAGCCTGAATTTCATAGGCTCGCTGCAGGGAGGCGCTTGCGGGCGCCTTCGCATCTTACTTAAGCGTTTTTTCCATCAGGAAGTTCGACAGTATCTGGCCGCGCTTTTCCACCTGTTGCGCGGTGACGACGGCGAAGCCGTTGCGCTCGAAGAAGGGGCGGGCGGTCAGGCTCGCCTCGGTGAAGATCCGTTGAAAGCCCTGTTCGCGGGCAGTCCTTTCGACAGTCGCAAGCAACAGGCTGGCGACGCCCTTTCCCTGATAGTCGGGTGAAACGAACAGCATATCGAGACAGCCATCCGGTTTGAGGTCGGTAAAGCCGATAGGCTTCGAGCCATCCATGGCAAGCCAGGTCGGCCGGCTTGCCCGATATTGCGCCCAGATTTCGGCGTCTTCCACCTGTGCCCAGGCAGCGATCCCGGCCGGGCTGTAATCTCTCGACGCGACCTCACGAATGGCCCCGAGGAAAATGTCGATCGTGGCTTGGGCGTCACCCGGTTCGTAAGGTTTGACGGAAAACCTATCCTGCGAAACCGGCATGATAGTCCTCCCTGCAATGTCTAACGCTCGAATAGGGCGTTGGACCTGTCCTTGATCGCGAGTTCGCCGATGCGGCGGAAGCCGATCTTCTCGGCAACCCGCAGGGATGGTGCGTTTTCCAGGTCCACGATGCAGGTCATGCGTCGGCCCGCGAACTGTCCGTCCGCCCAGGCGATCGCCGCGTTCATGGCTTCCGTCGCATAGCCTTTGCCCTGCATCGGCGGCGTGATGCCCCAGCCGGCCTCCAGCGTACCTTCCGTCATTGGCGTCATGTCGCGATGCAGATCGAGAAATCCCACTTCGCCGATCAATCGGCCGCTTTGGCGTTCCTCGACGGCAAAGAAGCCGAAGCCGAGATGGTGCCACAGGCCGGCATAGCGCAGGAGGCGGGCCCATACCTGCTCGCGTGTCGGCATTTCGCCGCCGATAAAGCGGACGATTTCCTCGTGCTTCCAGAGCGCGCAAAATTCGTCGAAATCTTCAAGCCTATGGCCGCGCAGCAGGAGCCGGTCGGTGGTCAGTGTTGGAATATGGGTCATGGGATACAAGGTCTTTGCCGAAAAAATGACTATGGTGACGGTCAGTCGGTCGATGCACCGGGCTCACTGTCCCAGTAATCGAGATTGGTGGCAGCGGCGCGGCCGATCACACGGAACGCCGTCTTGCCGTCGCTGTTGGTCTTGGCGAGGAACTTGCCGGAATCGGGGTATTCGACGATTTCCGTTTGCGCCTTCGTGGATATGGCAAGATAGACGAGCACGGCGGGGCCGATATTGATCAGCTGATGCGCCGTTTCCGGGCCGCCGGCGGGAGCGCCGAGCACGTCGCCCTTGCTGACCGCGATACGCTGCTCGCCGAAGCGATATTCGCCTTCGCCGTCGAGAATGACGAACATTTCCTCCTCGACGTGATGATTGTGAAACGGACAGCCGGATTTGCCTGAGGGCACCTCGTTATAGCTGATTCCGAGCTGCTTCAATCCGAGCTTAGCCCCGAAGGACGTGTCGCTGCCGGCAAAGAAGCTGCCTTGCTGCCAATGTTCAAGCTCAAGCTCGCCGACGTTGACGGCGGGTGTGGATTTCTTTGTCATGAACCTCCCCTTCGCAGATCTCAAATTATTATCGAAGCGGTTGCGCGCGCGAAAGCCACAATTTTCGCGGCTCGCCGATCATTTCCAAATAGGGTCGGAATCGGCGCGGGCCATTGAAAAACACTTGCCAAGCGAGGCCCGCCGTGGTTTGACCCGGCCTAATAAGGTGCCGCGCCCCTCTTGAACCGCAGGTGATGTATGTCCAGCTCTTCGAATGCCCACATTCTCATCGTCGAAGCCCGCTTTTACGATGACATGGCCGACGCCCTGCTTGACGGCGCCAAGGCCGCGCTCGATGCGGCAGGCGCGACCTATGACATCGTCACCGTCCCCGGCGCGCTGGAAATCCCGGCTGCGATCGCCATGGCGCTCGACGGCGGTGACAATGGCAATGTAGTCTATGACGGCTACGTCGCTCTCGGCATGGTTATTCGCGGCGAGACTTATCATTTTGATATCGTCGCCAATGAATCCTCGCGGGCGCTGATGGATCTGGCCGTCAGCGAATCTCTCGCGATCGGCAACGGCATCCTGACCGTCGAAAACGACGAGCAGGCTTGGGCCCGCGCCCGCCGTTCGGACAAGGACAAGGGCGGCTTTGCCGCTCGCGCAGCGCTGACCATGATCGCGCTGAAAGAGAAGTTGGGTGCATAATACATGAGCAATCAGGATAATGAGCGACCGGCAAAGCCCGCTAACCAGCGAGGCGCAGCACGTCTTGCGGCGGTGCAGGCGCTCTATCAGATGGATATCGGCGGAACCGGCGTTCTCGAGGTGGTGGCTGAATACGAGGCCCACCGTCTCGGACAGGAGCTGGATGGCGAGACCTATCTGAAGGCCGACGCCTCCTGGTTCCGCTCCATCGTGTCAGGCGTCGTGCGCGAGCAGACCAAGCTTGATCCGCTGATCGGCTCCGCCCTTCAGGACGACTGGGCGCTGTCGCGCCTCGACAGCACCGTGCGCGCCATCCTGCGCGCCGGCACTTTCGAGCTTATTGATCGCAAGGACGTGCCGGTACCGGTCATCGTCACCGAATATGTCGAGATCGCGCATGCCTTCTTCGAGGAGGATGAGCCGAAGCTCGTCAATGCCGTGCTCGACCGAATCGCCAAGCAGGTTCGCGGCGAAGCGAAGAAATAGGCTTCGTCTGACGTTCGGATGGCGGCGGAGCGCATTTTCGTTTCCTTCGTTCGCGCCTGATTTCATCTCGGAATGTTCTTTTGAACCTCCTGCGGGTGTTTTACCTGCGGGCGGTCTTGACGCGACGTTTTCCCAACAGCAATCTCGCAACTGCACAGCAGCCGATCCCCTGGAGGAGGGGGCGACGGTTGTCGCAGGCGGCCGGGGGATGGAGTGAACCGCCGGCTTTTTTGGAGGGAAAAAGCGAAATGTCGATTCTTTTAGGAGTGATCGCATGCGGACTGCTCTCGGTGATTTATGCCGTATGGGCAACCCGGTCGGTGCTCGCCGCCGATCAGGGCAACGCCCGCATGCAAGAGATTGCCGGTTATATTCGTGAAGGAGCGCAGGCCTATCTGGCGCGCCAGTACAGAACCATTGCCATCGTCGGGATCGTTGTTTTCATCGTCGCGTGGCTTCTCTTGTCGTCCGAAGCCGCTTTCGGCTTCCTGATCGGCGCAATCCTCTCAGGCGCCGCAGGTTTCATCGGCATGCATGTTTCCGTGCGCGCCAATGTCCGCACCGCGCAAGCCTCGTCGCAGAGCCTGTCCGCAGGCCTCGACATCGCCTTCAAGTCGGGCGCCATTACAGGCATGCTGGTTGCAGGTCTGGCCCTACTCGGCGTCTCCATCTATTTCTATATCCTGACCGGCATTCTGGGTCATGAAGCAGGTTCGCGTGACGTGATCGACGCGCTGGTCTCGCTTGGTTTCGGCGCTTCGCTGATTTCGATTTTCGCCCGTCTCGGCGGCGGCATCTTCACCAAGGGCGCCGACGTCGGCGGCGACCTCGTCGGCAAGGTGGAGGCCGGCATCCCGGAAGACGATCCGCGTAACCCCGCCACCATTGCCGACAACGTCGGCGACAATGTCGGCGATTGCGCCGGCATGGCCGCCGACCTGTTCGAGACCTATGCGGTGTCCGTTGTCGCGACGATGGTCCTTGCGGCGATCTTCTTCGCCGGTTCGCCGCTCCTTGGTTCGACCATGATCTATCCGCTGGCGATCTGCGGCGCCTGCATCATCACCTCGATCATCGGCACTTTCTTCGTGAAGCTCGGTGCGAATGGCTCGATCATGGGCGCTCTCTACAAGGGCCTCATCGCGACGGGCGTTTTGTCGATCGTCGGTTTGGCTGCCGCCACTTCGCTGACGATCGGCTGGGGCTCTATCGGTACCGTCGCCGGCTTCGACATCACCGGCACGAAGCTTTTTGCCTGCGGCATCGTCGGCCTTATCGTGACGGCGCTGATCGTCGTCATTACCGAATACTACACCGGCACGAACAAGCGGCCGGTCAATTCCATCGCCCAGGCATCGGTGACCGGTCACGGCACCAACGTCATCCAGGGCCTTGCCGTTTCGCTCGAATCGACGGCTCTGCCGGCAATCGTCATCGTCGGCGGCATCATCGCCACCTATCAGCTCGGCGGCCTGTTCGGCACAGGCATTGCCGTCACCGCCATGCTGGGCCTTGCCGGCATGATCGTCGCGCTAGACGCCTTCGGCCCCGTCACCGACAATGCCGGCGGCATCGCGGAAATGTCGCATCTTCCGCCGGAAGTGCGCAAATCCACCGATGCACTCGACGCGGTCGGCAATACCACCAAGGCCGTCACCAAGGGTTACGCCATTGGTTCGGCCGGTCTCGGCGCGCTGGTTCTGTTCGCGGCCTATTCGAACGACCTGCAATACTTTGCCGCTCACGGCGACAAGTATCCATACTTTGCAAATGTGGGGACGATCTCGTTCGAGCTTTCGAACCCGTATGTCGTTGCCGGTCTGCTGTTCGGCGGCCTCATCCCCTATCTCTTCGGCGGCATCGCCATGACGGCCGTCGGCCGGGCGGCGAGCGCGATCGTCGAGGAGGTGCGCAAGCAGTTTCGTGAAAAGCCCGGCATCATGCAGGGCACGGAACGTCCCGACTACGGCCGCGCCGTCGATCTGCTGACCAAGGCCGCCATTCGCGAAATGATCATTCCGTCGCTGCTGCCTGTGCTTGCGCCGATCGTGGTCTATTTCGGCGTACTGCTGCTCTCCGGTTCCAAGGCTTCGGCTTTCGCCGCCCTCGGCGCTTCGCTGCTCGGCGTGATCATCAATGGCCTTTTCGTCGCCATTTCGATGACGTCTGGCGGCGGTGCGTGGGATAATGCCAAGAAGAGCTTCGAAGACGGTTTCGTCGACAAGGACGGCACGCGCCATATGAAGGGATCGGAGGCTCACAAGGCCTCGGTGACCGGCGATACCGTCGGCGATCCCTACAAGGATACTGCTGGTCCGGCCGTCAATCCGGCGATCAAGATCACCAATATCGTCGCTCTGCTGCTGCTGGCTGTCCTTGCCGGATAGAGCATGGTGCCGAAAACTGTGGAGCGGATATAGATTTTAGGTCGGCTCGACCTGAAATCATCCGCTCTAACCGAAGCAAAACGAACACATAAAGAAAACCCGCGGAGCGAAATGCTTCGCGGGTTTTTCTTTGGCATGCCTTCCTGGCTTATTGGCCGGGATTGAGGTTGTTGAGGAAGTTCCTCGCACCATTGACGCCGCCGGCGGCGCCGCCCTGCAGAATCTGTTGCAGGAAGGTGATGTCGCGGCCGCCTGTCGGCGTGGTGCGGCCGATCATGTCGAAGACCTTGCCATCCTTCAGCGTGTAGTTGGCTTCCTGCTTCACGATGCCGTCCTTGTCGAAATAGATCGCCAGAATGTTCTGGTCGACCAGTTTCGGCTTCATGAAGGCGACGGCGCGCGTGCGCTTCTGGGAAATATAGTAGAAGACTTCGCCGTCGAAGGTCGCGGTGGTCGAAGGCGTGCCGAGCGAGAGCAGAACCTGCTCGCGGCTGGAGCCGACCGGCGCAAGTGCCAGCGACTGCGGATCGAAGATATAGCCGTTGTTCATGACCTCACTGGTCTTGCAACCTGAAAGTCCCAAGGTCGCGATCACCAGGGCGATGGCGGCGGTGCTGCTGAAAGTAATGTCAGACTTGAAATACCGTCTGGTCAACGACATCTCATCTCCCCTAATGAATCAATCCGATGGCCGAGTGGCCGATATGACCTTGCTATTCACATCATTGTGGCCTTTCCGCGATGGAAAAGCGCACAATCATGTTGTTCGGCACTCTTCGTCACCGATCATGCACAACGTGACGACGGTTAAGGGCAGGAGCCTCGAAGCGGGCACAAACGGCATTGCAATTCGCGCCTGCTTCGGTAAACCAGCTTTTGCGTGGATGCAACAAGGCCAAGCAAAATCGGCGCGCTCCGAGTGAGCCAATTCCGGGTATTTTCATGATTTTTGGGCTCTTCCGCAAAAGAAATCACAATCAGATCATCGTCGTCAGGCAGTATGAGGTCCTGACATCAATGGCGCGGCAGCCGGTTTTCTACACCGATTACGATGTGCCCGATACCGTGATGGGGCGTTTCGAATTGCTGTCGGTAATGATGATCCTGTTCTTCCGCCGTACACGCTCTTCGGTGACGAGCGGCCAGGAACTGGCGCAGGAAATCGTGGATGCCTTCTTCGAGGATATCGATTATTCGATCCGCGAACTCGGGATCGGCGACAACAGCGTACCGAAGCGCATGAAGAAGCTTGCCGGTATGTTCTATGGGCGGCTCGAAAGCTACGCGGGTGCCATGGATGGCGATGATCGCGCCGCGCTTGCCACGGCGCTACAGCGCAACATTTATCCCAAAGCGAATGAAGACACGGCATCCATGCGCTTGTTGGCCGATTGGATGATGATTGCGGAAGCGCATCTGACGACCGTAACCGAAAATCAGATCGCCACGGGCTCGGCGACGCTGCCATTGCCAGATAAGGTCGGCCAAAGGGCCGGTTAGGAGATAAGAATGAAAAGACACGACTCCGCTGAAACGCCATTTTCCTATCCGGTGAAGGTGGGGCATATCTCCGCCAATCCGGTAGACGTCCATGTCGAGGCCGATGATCGTGAGCTTGCCGGGCTTGCTACCCTCTGGGATGTTCTCTCGGTCGGCAAGCTCGAAGCCGATCTCAAGATTTCGCGCTGGAAGCGTGACGGCGTGCGCATCAAGGGCAATGTGAAGGCCAGGATCGTTCAGGCTTGCGTTGTCACACTCGAGCCGGTCGAATCTGATATCGACGAGGACTTCGAGCACATCTTCGTGCCCGAGGATTCCAAATTGGCGCGTGCGCCCTCGATGGATGCCGGAGAAATGGTACTTGATCCCGATGGTCCGGATCTTCCGGAGACCTTTACCGGCGATACGATCGATGCCGGCGCTGTCGTTGCGGAATTTGCGGCACTTGCCATCGATCCCTATCCGCGCAAGCCCGGTATCGAGTTCGAAGGGCATATAGAGGACACCGGCGAGAGCGACAGGAAGCCTTCGCCCTTCGCCGTTCTGAAAGACTGGAAAAAGGAATAGGCCCCGGTGCCATTCGAGCACAATTCAGTTGTAACCGGGGGAGAAAACGGTATTTTGACGCCAAATTCGCCGGTCGCGGCGGAGAAAAAGGACTAGGGACGCGTGATCAGAATTTCTCTTGACCTAATGGGTGGCGACTTCGGCCCTGAGGTTGTTGTTCCCGGCGCGGCCAAGGCGCTGGATAGGCATCCCGATATAACATTCATCATGTACGGACAGAAGGATCGCTGTGAAGCGGTCCTCGCCAAACATCCCAAGCTTCGCGAAAAGTCGGTCTTTCACGAATGTGAAATTGCCATCAGCATGGATGAGAAGCCGAGCCAGGCGCTTCGCCGCGGCCGCTACGTCTCCAGCATGTGGCGTTCGATCGAAGCGGTGAAGACGGGCGAGGCCGATGTCGTCGTATCAGCCGGCAATACCGGCGCGCTGATGGCGATGGCGAAATTCTGTCTCCGCACCATGGCCAATATCGAACGTCCGGCAATCGCGGCGATCTGGCCGACGTTGCGCGGCGAGAGCATCGTGCTCGATGTCGGCGCCACGATCGGCGCCGATGCGCAGCAATTGCTCGATTTCGCCCTTATGGGCGGCGCCATGGCGCGCGCGCTCTTCGAGATCGAGCGCCCGACTGTCGGCCTGCTGAACGTCGGCGTTGAGGAAATCAAGGGCCAGGAAGACGTCAAGGACGCCGGCCGTCTCATTCGGGAAGCCAATCTCGAATCGCTTGACTATTCCGGCTTCGTTGAGGGCGACGATATCGGCAAAGGCACCGTCGACGTCGTGGTCACGGAAGGCTTTTCCGGCAATATCGCGCTGAAGACGGCGGAAGGAACGGCAAAGCAGATCGGCACTTATCTGCGCGCCGCCATGTCGCGCACTTTGCTGGCGCGCATCGGTTATGTCCTTGCCAAGGGTGCCTTCGATTTGCTGCGCGAAAAACTCGATCCCAGCAAGGTCAACGGCGGCGTCTTTCTCGGTCTCAACGGTATCGTCATCAAGAGCCATGGTGGCGCCAATGCCGAAGCCTTCGCAGCTGCCATTGATGTTGGCTATGATATGGCCAAGAATGGGCTCACGCAGAAAATCGAAAACGATCTGAAAAGATATCATGCCAAACGGCTGCCCCCGATCGGGCCGGAAGCGGCATGAGAGACGGGGTACAAGCAGAATGATCCGTTCAGTTGTTCGCGGCTTCGGGGCGGCGCTCCCCAAACGCGTCATGACCAATGCCGAGATGGAGCAGGTTGTCGATACCAGCGACGATTGGATCGTCCAGCGTACGGGTATCCGCCAGCGACACATTGCCAGCGCAGACGAAACCACCGCGTCGCTTGGCGAACGGGCGGCGCGCGCCGCGCTTGCCAATGCCGGGTTGACGCCCGATGATCTCGATTTGATCATCGTCGCCACCTCGACGCCGGATAACACCTTTCCGGCAACCGCGGTCAACATCCAGAACCGGCTCGGCATGCATCATGGCTTTGCCTTCGACGTTCAGGCCGTCTGCACCGGATTCGTCTATGCTGTGACCACGGCTGACGCCTATATTCGCGGCGGCCTTGCCAAGCGCGTCCTCGTGATCGGCGCCGAGACGTTTTCCCGCATTCTCGATTGGACCGACCGCACGACCTGCGTCCTCTTCGGCGATGGCGCCGGCGCGTTGATTCTCGAGGTAGCTGAGGGGAGCGGCGCCAATACGGACCGTGGCATACTCTCGGCAAGCCTGCGTTCCGATGGCGCGCACAAGGACAAGCTCTATGTCGACGGTGGCCCGTCTACGACGGGAACGGTCGGCGTTTTGCATATGGCGGGCCGTGAAGTGTTCAAGCATGCCGTCGGCATGATTACCGATGTCATCCAGGCCGCCTTCGATGCGACTGATACCACGCCCGACGATCTCGACTGGCTGGTGCCGCATCAGGCCAATCGTCGCATCATCGACGGCTCCGCCAAGAAGCTCGGAATCGCTCCAGAGAAGGTTGTGGTTACCGTGGACCTTCACGGCAACACGTCGGCAGCATCCATTCCCCTCGCGCTTGCCGTTGCCGCCGGTGACGGACGAATCAAGAAGGGCGATCTCGTGATGCTGGAGGCCATGGGCGGTGGCTTCACCTGGGGCGCGGTCTTGCTACGCTGGTAGCGCCACATCTCTAAAAGCCGTTCCTAACAAGAGCTTGACCGTTTGGCGCAACGGCAATAGTCTCGCGAAAATTGAAGAAGATTAAGCAGCAATATGGGCGGGGAGCTATGACGGGCAAGACAGTGACGCGCGCAGACCTGGCCGAGTCGGTATTCCGGAAAGTCGGTCTCTCCCGAACAGAGTCGGCAGAACTCGTCGAGACTGTGATCGATGAGATTTGCAACGCCATCGTGCGTGGGGAAACCGTAAAGCTCTCCTCGTTCGCGACGTTTCAGGTCCGTGACAAAAATGAGCGGATTGGCCGCAATCCGAAGACCGGCGAGGAAGTGCCGATCTCTCCGCGGCGCGTCATGACTTTCAAGGCGTCGAACGTCCTCAAGACCCGCATTCTGAAAGCGCATGCGAGCCGCAAGGCGAAGGCCAAGCCGGCAAATCCTGCCTCCTGATCCATCTTCGAGATTTCCATTTTCGTTTGACCGCACGCCTTGTCGTGCGGTCGCTTTAGGGCGCTTCCTTGCGGATTTATCGCAAGCCTGTGCAGCGGCTGAATATGTGACTTGAATTTCCGCCGCCAAACCGTTGAAATATGGTGAGTCGTATCACGGAGCGGTACGAATGCCGGCATCCGCTTTTGTGTGATCCGGCTAAACGGCACCGCATGCGCAGTGTGGGAGTATGATGATGGACAAGAGCCCGGATGCATTTCGCACGATCAGCGAAGTCGCGGAAGACCTTGACCTGCCGCAGCATGTCCTACGGTTCTGGGAGACCAGGTTTCCGCAGATAAAGCCGATGAAGCGGGGCGGTGGCAGGCGTTACTATCGACCCGATGATGTCGATCTGCTGAACGGTATCCGCCATCTTCTCTATGATCATGGCTATACCATCAAGGGTGTCCAGAAGCTTCTGAAGACCAACGGCAACAAGTTCGTCATCGCTGTCGGGCATGGTGATCTTGCCAGCGTGGAGGCACTTGCCGCTGCGCAGGAACCCGCCACGGCCGAGCCTCGCGTCAGCTCCGCCAATTCCGAGGAAGATCAGATCGTTGGCCGCGCCAAGGCGCCGATCAGCCGCCGCTTCTTCAATTTCGTCAGCGGCGATGATGGGGTGCCGGACGTTTCCATCGGGAAATCGAGTGTCGGCAAGGAAGATCGCGCATTGCTCCAGGAGACGCTCTACGACCTTTTGGAATGCAAGCGCCTGCTCGATCAGGTGCGATAGCGCCATCCTCGCCACGGTAGCGATTGCTGTGGGAGTATATTGTGTTTTGCGAATACGCAACTACAGTGCGTATTATCCGGTATAGCGCATGTATTGGATGTGTATCGCCATGCGTCTTGTTGCTGCAAGTGAGTGATATTTTTATCACGCAGCTACTCTTTTGCGTTGTAAAAATTAGTTCGGCAGCCTTATTAATTTGCTGTAACAACATCACGGGTTCAGTTTGACGGCGAAGCTTATTTGCTTCGCCCTGTGTGAGGGGAACAGTCAGGCTATGGAGGGGCAAGCTATTGTCTGCCGGGAGACTCCATCTCTGACGGATAGTCGAATGGAGACACCATGAACATCAAGAGCCTTCTTCTTGGCTCCGCCGCTGCCATTGCCGCAGCGAGCGCTGCCCATGCCGCTGACGCTATAGTAGCCGCCGAACCTGAACCGCTTGAATATGTCCGTATCTGCGATGGATACGGAACAGGCTATTTCTATATTCCCGGTACGGAAACCTGCCTCAAGATTGGCGGAAAAGTTCGCACCGAAGGCGAGTGGTATGATGCCTACAACCCCAACAGCAAGGTCGGCACGCTCTGGCACGAACGCGTCGAGCTGAACGTCGATACGGCGACCGATACGGAATACGGTCCGCTGAAGACCAACACCATCTTCCGCTGGGAGTGGAACGATGGGGGCGCAACGTCCCCCAAGCTTCTGTTTGCCAATATCAGCCTTGCGGGCTTCACGGTCGGCAAACTCGATTCTCAATTCAATCTTTACGTCGGCTATGCCGGCGACGTCATCAACGACGACGTGATCTATGACGGTCCGTATGAATTGAACCAGTTGACCTACAACTACGATGCCGGCAACGGCTTCTCGGCTGTGATCTCGCTGGAAGACAGCAACTCCACCTCCGACGGTGAGGCCTCTTACGGTGCCGGCTGGTGGACGGACGACAAATCCAACCACTATGCTCCCGACGTCGTTGCCGGTGCCGGTTACAAGACCGATAACTGGGGCATCAAGATCATCGGCGGCTATGACTCCATCGTTGAGCAGGGAGCCATCAAGGCTCGTCTCGACGCCAAGTTTGGCGGCGTGGAGGCTTTCCTGATGGGTGGCTGGAATACGGACGGTGACAAGCTGAACAAATATGCGGGCACGAACCAGGATATCTCGGCTTGCACGACGTCGAGCGGTGCCGTCAATCCAGGCAAATGCGGCTGGGGCGACTGGGCGTTGTGGGGTGGCGTTGGCGTTCCGATCAACGACAAGCTGAAGTGGAACCTGCAGCTTGCCTATACGGAGTCGAAGATCTTCGAGGCAACCACCAACCTCAAGATCTATCCGGTCAAGGATTTCCTGGTCGAGCCGGAACTTAGCTATGTGCATTACGACTACATCAAGGATGATACGGTCGCGGGCATTCTCCGTTTCGAGCGGAACTTCTGATCAAAGACGGGGCCTGCAGCTTTGACAGGCTGCAGGCATTCAAATCGGATGCGAAGGCCTCGCGATTACGCGGGGCCTTTTCATTTTGCGCTAGGATGCTATCCGCCTGTTAAGCACGATGCTATCCTTGCGTGCGGTTTTGTCATTGTTTGACGGATTTTCGCGCCTAGCTTGATAAGCCTAGCTTGCTAAGGCTTACCTTTGGCTGTATTTCGTTTCCTCGGGGTTGTATCTTAAATTGCCGGAGGGAACATGCGCATACGTGCCACAATGGCGGCGAGCCTCGTCGCTATTTCAACCATTCTATCGAGCTGTCAGACGCCGCAGGAATCTGCGATGAATGCCGAAATGACGTGCCAGTCGCAGGGCCTTCGCCCCGGCACGCAGCGCTACAATCGCTGCGTCGGCGCGACCTATCAGGCAAATCGCGTCCAGGCGCAACAGGCTGAAAATCAGGCTGCCGGGCTGGCCGCGGCCGGCATCATCGGCGGCGTTCTGGTCGGAGCTGCCGTCAGCGACAATCGCCATCATCGCGGCTACTACGGCCGCCCCTACTATCGCCGCTGCTATCGTTGCTGGTAAACACGATCCTTTATCCGTCCCGCACTATCCTCCGTCGGCTTTTACCGACGGAGTTCTATTGGAGAGACCAACAGAGCAGTGCCGCTGTTCTCGGATAGCGAAATCTATCCTATCGTTCCTCTGCGCGTTCCGGACGGAAAATCACCGCGCACTTTTCCCGGACATGCTCTAATCCTCCGGAGTCATTACCTCGCGATTGACGAGTTTTAGACTCCGGTCCGGCTGGATAATGTAGGTCTCCACGACATCCTCGCCCCACTGATTGGTGAAGTGGTGCTGGAATTGCGAGCCGGGGGGCGATAGCGTCAGTTTCATATGCGGCTGGCCGCCATAGGTGATGCTGCCCGGAATGGGCTGCACCGTTTCGGTTGTGTTGCATGCGGCAAGCAGCGGTGCGCAGATCATAAGAGCTAGGAAGGGCTTCATTGCCTTGACTTTCCACGCCCTAACCGCCCTGCGAAATCAGTCGCACAATAAAGGCGGAAGGGCATCTATGAGTGTGGATTCAAATCACTATATACAGATAATGACGGCGCGCTCGGCAGCAAGGTTTCCGTGCTGATTTACTTGACGACGCCGACGGATTTCGAAGGAGTCGCATATGTTTACGATTGCCAGATCGATAACTGCCGCAGGCTTTGGTCTTTTGCTGGCGGCGGGCGCGACCATGCCGGCGAGCGCCATCACCATGCCGACCCTGACCGTGCCTGCAACCGTACAGTCGGACATCATCCAGGTTCGCGATCACGGCCACGGCCATTGGCATCATCACAATCGCTGGGGCAGCGGCCACCGGTTGCACGGCTCCGATAGCTATTATGACGACGATTCGGGCAGCGGACTGCTCTTCAAATCCTTCGTGACCGGCACGTTGTTCAACAGGCAGGGCTCGCAAAGCTATTACGACGGCCACGCGCGCGACTGCGCAAGCCGCTATCGCTCCTACCGCGCCTCGGACAACACCTATCAGCCAAGCCACGGACCGAGGCAGGCCTGCCGCTGAACGGCAACTTTTTCTGGGCGGGCCGCTACTTTTCGCTTGCGTCTGGAAACGCTAAACACTAAACGAAACAAGCCGTTTCGGCAGGTCGGGGCGTAGCGCAGCCCGGTAGCGCACTTGACTGGGGGTCAAGGGGTCGCTGGTTCGAGTCCAGTCGCCCCGACCATTTATCTCCTTGAACTCCCAATCGAATTTCTGAAAATCAGCTACACCAGGATGACGCCTGGCCGGTCCAGCGGCGTGCCAGTCCTTCGGAGACCATCTGGTCGCCGATCGAGCGCCCCGCGCGCATGGCGATTCGCAGCTTGCCGCCATCCGGATCATCGCGGCGGCTGCTGCCGGAAAGCACAAAGCTTCCATCGTTGAGGATGGCCTGCAGGCGCAGTTTCGCGGCCATGCCTCTCTGTTTTTCGCCAGGGCAGCGCGCAGTCCCGGCATCCGGCACATCGATGTCGGCCAATTGGATTCGGATGCCGTCCTGCCAGAAGGTGTTGCCGTCAACCACGCAATTCGTTCCTGAGCCGGCGCCGCAAAGCACGAAGCGACCGCCGGACTGGGCTCGCAGGCTGGGTATGGGCCGCTCGACCGGTATCTTGTTGACCGGCATCGCGACGGGAATGGCGGCGGGCGGCACCGGAAGGGCCGATGTCGCGCGCGGTTCCGGAGTGATTGCCGCCGTTCTTACCTGCGGCTTTGCCGCCGGCACAGGCGCTTCTCCGGCCATATGCGGCATGCCGGCGACTGCGCCGGCATGGGCCAACATTGACGGCACGTCCTTGCGATGCTGATAGGCGTAGATCCCGGCTATCGTCGCCAGGCCGACAACGCCCCACAGCCACATCGAATTGCCCGCCTTGGACTGCGGCTTGCGCCGCGTGCGTCGTTTCGCTTTCGCCATGGTATCGTCCCTCGATTGCGAGGGGGATTATCGCCGCCATTTCTTACCGATCCGTTGGCTTCGGCAGAGATCATGAACTGCGATAGGGGAGGACTACTTCGCTGCCGCTGCCGGCGGCTTCAGTTTCACCGACATCGTCACCTGTCCATTGATGGAAAGTCTCGTGCCGCGATTGTCGAGATTGTTGACCGAGCTATTGCTCGACATGGCGCTGATCTCGCAGGCGTCGGCGATGGTGTCGAGCAGGGTAGCGCAACTGCTCGCGGCGACCTTGTAGAAGGATTTCAAGGCCTTCTCCTGCTGTTCCTCGCTGTCGCCGTCGGCGACCGGATAGGAGATCGATATTCCGGATTGGACGGAAATATATCCTTCGGGCGGCTGGCGGGGATTGCGCAGCGGCAGGTTTGAAAAATTCTGCGCGACGGCCGGCAGGGCTATGCCTGCAAGCATCAGGCCGAGAGCGGTGCGGATAAGAAATCTGGTCATCATCGTGCCTCTGTTTTTCCGCTTATCGCAGATGTGGATAAAGATTTGGGGATGCGCTAACTTAAAATTGTATTCTTGAGTGAATTTGCCGCATAATTTGCGAATCAGAAATGCGTCGGGCGGAAATGCTTCCTTGCCAACCTTGTACGCGAAGCGCATAGTCCAGACCTGTCGTCGGGAGCAAAACGGGTGCCGGCGAAGTACCGCGTGCTTCTACCCGACGGACGACGAGACACGCAAATGCTGGACACTCCTATCCACCCACGAGATCTCCCTCTGTTTTCAGAGGATCTGGATCGCCTTGAGAAGGTGCTGGACACCGTTTGCAAGGATCGCAGCATGAACCCGCGCAGCCCTGAAGCCGAGCGCCTCGGGGCCTTGATCATTCAGCTTTATCGCCAGGGCGTGAAGGACGACGCAAAGCTCCTTGCGCTTGCACGGGCTTATTTCTGACACAGCTGCGTTTTTTTGTCGTCGGAAATCTAATCGATTTAAGCTGATTTCACATAGCAGCAATGATGCTTTGTGCCTGTTCGAAGCAGGCCGGCCTCCCTATATTTGCTGCGTTGCACAAAGAGATTCGATTTCTCGATGTCACTGATTCTGGAAAGGAACAGTGCGCGCCTTCCCGCAGCGGAGCAAAATCCGACCGTGGCTGGCGTGGATAGAAAGGTCCATGATGAATTTTAAAGTTCCGAGCCGGCTTCGCCGCTTGCTCGTTGATTCCGTCGAGCTGCCGCAGCTCAAATTTCCGATGACGCAGCCGCTGTCTCAGCCGTCGCGCCGTCGCGTTTCGACGCGGCCGGCGCCGCAGCAACTGACGGAAGTTTTGTGGTTCGGTCGCAATCCCGGCAATCTGCGCATGCTCGAATATGTGCCGCCGGGCGTGAAAGGCCCGATGCCGCTCGTCGTTGTCCTGCACGGCTGTCATCAGAACGCCGAGGATTTCGATGGCGCCAGCGGCTGGACGGCGCTCGCCCGCAAGCATGGCTTTGCCGTGCTCTATGCTGAGCAAAAGGCATCGAACAACCCCAACCTGTGTTTCAACTGGTTTCGCCCAAGCCTGGTAACCCGTGACCGCGGCGAGCTCGGCTCCATCAGAGAAATGATCGATTTCAGCCGTCGCCTCCATGCGATCGACGACGGCAGGATCTTCGTCATGGGCCTGTCGGCCGGCGGCGCGTTGGCAGCCGCATTGCTCGCAACCTATCCGGAGCTGTTTGCCGCAGGCGCCATTATCGGCGGCCTGCCTTTCGGCGCTGCCCGCGATGCCATGTCGGCGCTTGATGTCATGAAGCGCGGCTCCACCCGCCCGGCCGAAAAATGGGGAGAGCTCGTTCGCGAAGTATCTCCTGAAGCCACTCGTTATCCGGTCGTCTCCATCTGGCATGGCGATGAGGATGAGGTCGTGTCCTTTGCCAATGCCGAGGCCTCCGTCGCGCAATGGCTGGCCGCACGCGAGCGTCCGCGCACAAAGGGTCGGCTGCGTCTTTTCGAAGGCGGCGAGCGGCGCGAGTGGCGCGACAGTTACGGCCACACGATCCTTGAGCTCATAACGCTGAACGGTTTCGGGCATGGCCTGCCTGTTAGCGCGGTCGTCGAGGGCAGGGAGCCTGCCAACGACACCGAACGCTACATCCTGCCTGCTGTCTTGTCGGCGCCCGAAGAACTTGTCAAGGGCTGGAAGCTGGCAAGCCCGAAGCAAGGTGCGTAAAACGGCGCAGCGATTTTGCGGCAACACATGTGAAGGACCGACGATCTAAAGCGCAGGGAGCGACGCCTGGCGATTGCGCTTTAGCCGTTAATCATCATTGGTGGCATTCAGGTTTTCCGGCCGAATGCCATCATTTTCCGACCAGTGCTTGAAGCGTATGCCGGGACCGCCCGTCCCGTCGCTGCCGCCGGCAAGGAAAAGGACGCCGCGGCTTTCGAGGATGGAGCGAACCGTCGCAAGCGCCCTCATGTCCGGCGAACCGCTCCCTGTTTCAAGTGCTTCGATCGTCGAAACCGGGAGCTTGCTCTCGCTGGCGAGCGCTTCCGCCGTCAGTCCGAGCATGGCGCGCGCGCCGCGTAATTGTGCTGAAGTAATCATGAGTTAAGTCTATAGCATCGGCTCGAAAAGCGGAACCGATTTCGGATGAAATTCGCGTGCGGATCTAAAAGGCAGCCGCGCTTCTCTCCCGGTCTTCGACCGTATTGTCCAATCTCGAATTCGCTACTAAATCCAATGGAGCCGGAGCGGGGTAGCCGAGCAGGTCGTGGTAGATCTTCTCGGTCGCATCGGCCATGCCCGCGAGCGTATAGCCATCCTTCCGGCGCCGCGCTTCGGCGGCAAGGCTTGCTAACAGCGCTGGATCGGCAAGGCGCGCCATCGCGGCTGCCAGTGCTGCCGGATCGTCGCTGTTTGGCACGATGTAGCCGTTCTTGCCGTGCTCAAGCACCGTGCGTGCGCCACCGACATCGGTCAGCAGCAGCGGCTTGCCGGCGGCCGCTGCCTCAAGCATCACATAGGACATCGCCTCGTAGCGGCTTGGCATGACGACGACATCGAAGGCGTCGATGGCTGTCACGCCCGACACGCTACCATCGATACAAGCGCGATCTTCAAGGCTGGCGGCCCTGATCATCTCTCTGGTCGCATCGGCCAGTTCACCGATTCCGATCATCAGCAGATAGGCCTGCGGCAGTTGGGCGGCTATCCGCGCAAAGGCATCGACCAGACGCCCCGGTGCCTTCTGTCGGGTCATTCGGCCGACGAAGCCGAAGAGCAGGGCGTCCTGCGGAATGCCGTATCGTCTGCGAATGGCGGCGCGCTGGCTGGTGGGCGGCGCGCTGACGCCATTGACGACGACGCGCAGCCGCCTTTCGGGGATGCCGAGCGACAGGGCATGATTATATTCGTCCTGCGAGACGCAGACCAGCCGATCCGTCAGCCAGGTTCCGAGAAGCCGCTCGATGCCGCCATAAATCAGCCGGCCCTTGGCACCCAGTGTCGGGTCCATGGTGCGGAAGGCGTGCGGCGTGTAAAGAACAGGGACATGCCGCCCCGGCAGCCGCAAGCGTGTCAGGGCACCGGCCTTGGAGCTGTGGCCGTGGACCAGATCGAATGGCCCGTGAATGGCCGCGATCTTGCGGAGATGCCACCATGCCCTCAAGTCCCAAGGCCCGGGAGCGCGCCGCATGGCGAGCGGGATAACATTGTCCAGGCCGATGTTTTCCAGTTCGGCGACGAAGGCGGGCTCGGCGCGCACCGGGGAATAGATTGCGGTCACGGAATGGCCGCGATGCTGCATGGCCCGGCACAGATCGAGAAAATGCCGCCCGGAGCCGCCGCCGCTCGGCTCGAGAACCTGCAGCAACGACAGGCGTTTGACGTTGGTGCGAATGTTCACGGCGCTACTTTCCTTCCGTTCAAGTCGCGCTGATACTTTTGCTCCAGGGCGCCGCAGCCCCAGACGATACCGATCAGCATGTAGAAATGGCGCCAATGGTCGGTGTCGATGACGTTGCCGATGCCGACATGGCCGAGAATGACGATCCAGGCGATCATCATGAAAGGCTGCCAGGGGCGCTCCCTCAACAGGTTGCGGAAGCCGATATAGATGGTCCAGCAGATCATGCTGATCCAGCTCACGAAGCCGATCCAGCCGTATGTGGTCAGCGTCTTCAGCCAGGTATTGTGCTCGTCCTCGCGAAAGATCTGACCGAAGACCAGCGGCCCGATGCCGAACGGCCGCTCCATGGACATCTGGAAGCCGATACTGTGACGCTCGAAGCGTCCGAGATGCCCGCCATCGTAGCTCTGCACGAGTTGCAGGCGCGTCGAAAACAGGTCGCTGACCTGCGGAAACTGTAGTGCGACGGCAAGCAGCACGACCATGAGGATGATCGCCGCCAGCGACATTACGAGGATACGCAGCCGGAACGTATTGCTGCGATGCTTAAGCAACATGCAGAAGATCAGCATCGCCGAGGCGAAGGCGAAGAGGGCCCAGGCCGCGCGGGAGAACGACAGGAAGATGCCGAAGGCGAGCACGAACAGGCAGATGCCCTTGATCGGCGCCTTCTTCAGATCGCCGATCAGCAGGCCATGCATGAGGTACAGGCTTGGCGCCACCAGATAGGGGCCGAAGACGTTGGGGTCCTGAAAGGCACCCATGGCACGGTCGTAGCGGGTGAAGATGTCGAAGCCCGGAACTGCATGGAAATAGCCGAGAATACCGAGGCTGGCGGTGATCAGCGCCGCCACCACCCATGTATTGAAGATGAGCTTCAGCCGTTTTTCGCTATCTTCGGTGATGGCCGCGTAAAAGACGGAGCTCAGCGCCAGGAAGGTGGACACGGCGATGTAGATCGGACCGTCGAGATGATTGCCGGCGGTGAGATCGTGCATCTGCGTGATCGACAGCATGCCGCCGACATTGAATATCAGGAACAAAGCCAGAAGCGGCGCCACACTGCGCGATATCTTCAGCCCGAGGATGAACCAGGTGCCGATCAGAAAGGCGAGCCACAGCTCGTAGGGCGCCGGCTCGGCGATCACGAAGCCCGACAGGAACACACCGATGGCGACGCAGGCCGTGCCGACCAGCCGCATGGCGGCTAGCTGCGGCTGCGCGACGCGGGGCGATGGCAGATCGAGCGTGGTCAATAGGCGTTTTCCGTATTGAGCAGGCGGAAAGGCGTCAGGAACAGGATTTTCAGATCGAAGAGCAGCGACCAGTTCTCGATGTAGTAGAGATCGTAGGCCGTGCGGAACTTGATCTTGTCGTCGCTATCGATCTCGCCGCGCCAGCCGTTGATCTGCGCCCAGCCGGTCACGCCCGGCTTGACGCGATGGCGCGCGAAATAGCCTTCGACGACATCGGCATAGGTGCGGTTGTGGCTGGCGGCAAGCACGGCATGCGGCCGAGGGCCGACGAGCGAAAGGCTGCCGAGCAGCACGTTGAAAAGCTGCGGCAGTTCGTCGATCGACGTTTTGCGGATGAAGCGTCCGACGGGTGTGACACGCGGATCGTTCTTGGTCACGGCGTTGCGCGCCGATGGATCACTCATATGCGTGTACATCGAGCGGAACTTGAAGACGTTGATAATCTCGTTGTTGAAGCCGTGGCGCTTCTGCATGAAGAAGACCGGCCCCTTCGAGGTCGCCTTCACGGCAATGGCCGCGCCGAGCATGATCGGCCACAGCAAGGCGAGCGCGACCAGGCTGAAAAAGACGTCGAAGATCCGTTTGGCGACGCCGTCCCAATCCCGGATCGGCTTGTTGAAGATGTCGAGCATCGGCACGGCGCCGACATGCGAATAGGCGCGCGGCCGGAAGCGCAGCTTGTTGGCGTGCGCGGCCAGGCGAATGTCGACGGGCAGCACCCAAAGCATTTTCAGCAATTGCAGAATGCGGTCTTCCGCGCTGATCGGAAGCGCGATGATCAGCATGTCTATGCGCACGAGCCGCGCGAAATCGACCAGTTCAGACACAGTGCCGAGCTTCGGATAGCCGGCCACCATGATGGGAGAGCGCTTTTCGCCGCGATCGTCGAAGATGCCGCAGATGCGGATATCGTTGTCGGGCTGATGCTCGAGCGCGCGGATGAGTTCCTTTGCCGGTTCGCCGCCGCCGACGACGACGGCGCGTCGTTCCATGACGCCGTTGCGGGCCCAGTGGCGAATGCCATAAGCGAAAAGCAGCCGCGCCACGAGAAGGAAGCCTGCGCCTGCCGCGAGCCAGAGGCCGAGAAGGGGAAGAGAATAGATATTGCCGATATCGAAGGGGAAGAGGGCGATGACCATGACCGCGAAGGCGGCGGCCCAGGGCCCAATAATCCGGTGCAGGAAATGGTGGGGCGAGCGCAAGACCGGTATCTGATAGGCATCCGCAATCTGCAGAAAGACAATGGCAAGGCCGCAAAGGGCAATGGTCACCACGGCTTTCGACAGGAAGGGGTGATTGTCCACCGTCCCGAAGAACAGGATCGCGAGCCCGAATGCAAGCAACGACAGAAATTCGAACAACCGGTACTGCCCGACGATGATTGCCGGGGACTGGTTGGTTTCGCGAAGCTGTTCGGCGATTTGCCGCGCATAGGCATTCATGCCGTCTGGGTGGTCGGTGTGAGATTCGCCGACACCGCGGGTGCGGATTTCCGAAACCTGCTTGCGAAGATTGTCCAAGTTGAATTGCTCGGACTTTTCGGTAGTGTTCATGGCAGCTTATCCGGTCGTTACCGGACAAGGCCTATCAGATATCAGCTAAGAAACACTTACAACGCTTGCCTGTATTCTAACCGTCGCTGTCCAGGCCAAGTATATTTTGATACAGGCTCAAAGTATCCCGTGCCATGGCCGAGGCAGAAAATTTCGATCGTATCGTCCCGATATCGGGCATGTTGCGGGCCCCCCATTGTGGCTCCGTAATCGCTTCGGCCATGATGCGCGCGAGATCGTCGGCATCCTCCGGCTTGGCGAGCGCGGGGCTGGTTTCGCCAAGCGCTTCCGCAACGCCGCCGACGCGCGAGGCGATGACGGTTTTTCCGGCCGCGAGCGCCTCCAGAACGATGTAGGGCATGGCCTCGGCGCGGGAGGGAACGACGACGTTCTGCGACACCGTAAAGGCTTCCTGCACGCGCATGGCCGGCAGCATGCCGATACGGTGACCGAGGCCTCGTTCCACCATCATCCGGTGATATTTGTCCCTGTCGGGTCCGTCACCGATTATCAGTGCCGAGAGTGGCCTGCCGACACGCCGTTCGGTTCTCGCAAAGGCGTCTATAAACAGATCGGGACCTTTGAGGTCCCGCAGCATGCCGATATAGACGAAATGCACGGAGTCTGATCGCGTCGGGACGGTGCGGAAATCCCTGTCGCTGATGCCGTTATAGATCATCATCGAACGGGTGCGCGGCTTGCCGATCTTCCTCTCATAGGTGCGGCGTTCGAAATCGCAGATGAAGATCAGGCCGTCGGTCAGAAACTCCAGCAGCCGCTCCAGGCTATGCACCAGCATGCCCTGCAACGAACGGCGCGGGAAATGCAGGCTTCCGCCATGCGCGGTATAGAGGCGGGCTACGCGACACTTGTTGACCCGCAGGATTGAGCCGAGAACACGCGCAAGCAGGCCGCCCTTGGCGCCATGCCCGTGCAGCACATCCGGCCGCAAACTCTTGATTTCCTTGTAGCTACTCCAAAGCGTGCTGGCATCCGCCAGGGTAATTTGCCGCCGGATCGGCAGGCGAACGATGCCAAGCGCCAGGAAAGGCGCGATATCGTCGAACAGGCGGTCCTCATGCTCGCCGCCCGTCAGACTGTCGCAAAGGATACCGACTTCGTGGCCCGCTTTGCTCTGTTCTTCCGCCAGATCCCGGACATGGCGGAAGACTCCGCCGACCGGCGATCTGAAGCAATGGAGGATTCGAAGCGGTCTGGCCATAAGCGGGCGCGGTTAGAACAACCGCTCTCTGACGTAGATGGTGTCGCCTGCCAGAACCGGATCGGAAATGCTGACCCGTCCTGTCATGACATGACCGTTGATCTTGCGGGTGACGTCTGCGTTGGATTGGTTGGCCCGGCTGCTGAAGCCGCCCGCGACCGCGATGGCATTTTGAATGGTCATGCCAGGCACATAGGAGTACTGGCCCGGCTGGCCGACCTCGCCCATGATATAGACCGAACGATAACGGTCGATATCGATGGTGACGTCGGGATCGCGAATATATCCCTGGCGAAGCTTCTGCGCGATCTGACCGGAGAGCTGCTGCAAGGTCCGGCCGCGAGCGGTGACCTGACCGATCAGCGGGAAGGCGATATAGCCGGCCTGATCGACCGTGTAGGTATTGGTCAGTCCAGTCTGATCGAACACGGTGACGCGCAATCGGTCGCCGCTATCAAGCGTATAGGGCTGGATGGTGGCCTCGTTGAAGGCTTTGGGCGCCGGCTGATAGGTGTTGCAGCCGGTGAGCGCGGCGCTCACGGCGGCCATGCCGAGTGCAAGGACAATCTTTGACTTTGCGAAGGGCATTTCGCGCTCATTAGAAAGGGAAGACACTGCCGTCGTTATCAATCCGTTAGGGTTAACGGTCGGTAAAGAGCAAAGAAAATTCCAGGAAAAAATTAGAGATGCCAAAAATAATGCTGGAGAAATACTATTAACGCTTGGGTTACCATAGTCGTTTACGATTAATTTCGGCTTTCTATTACGGAGTTTTGTATATGTCCGGTGTCAACAACACCCAGCAGGATGTGGACATCGATCTCGCTCAGCTCTTTCGCGCGGTCTGGCGGCGGCGGGTGCGCGTCATTGCCATCACGCTGGCGGGCGCCTGTGCGGCATTCGCGATCGCCAAGGTCATGTCGCCGGAATATCGCAGTGAAGCCCGCATCCTGATCGAGCAGCGCGCGCCGGCCTTTGCGGCGACGACTTCGGGCAATGATTCCAGTGCCGGCCCGCTGCTGGACGAACTCAATATCGCCAGCCAGGTGCAGATCCTGCAGTCGGCGGATCTGGTCAAGCAGGTCATCACCAATCTCAAGCTCTACGACCGTCCCGAATTTGCCGCAGGCAACAACGGCTCAGCGCTCTCGGATATTCTCATCAAGTTGCATCTAAAGCGGGCGGCAGCCGACAAGGCGCCGGAAGAGCGGATGCTCGATGCCTTCAACAGCCGACTGCAGGTCTATCAGATCAACAGCTCGCGCGTGATCGGCGTCAGCTTCACTTCGCGCAATCCTGATCTGGCCGCCAGCGTGCCGAATGCCATGGCGCAGGTCTATCTGTCGATGCAGAGCGGCGCCAAGCTCGACTCCAACAGCGAAGCGACGCGCTGGCTGGAGCCGGAGATCGCCAAGCTGCGCGACAAGGTCAGCGATGCCGAAAAGAAGGTCGCTGACTATCGCTCCGCCAACGGGCTTCTCCAGACCAGCCAGAACAGCAATTTCGCCACGCAGCAGCTCGCGGATATTTCGACGCAACTGGCGCAGGTGCGCGGCGACAGGGCCAATGCCGAGGCGCGGGCGCAGGCGGTGCGCAGCGCCTTGTCCAGCGGCCGCTCCACCGACACCCTTGCCGATGTCGCGGGGTCGCAGACCATTCAGCGGTTGAAGGCTACCCAGTCGAACCTGGAGTCGCAGATCTCGGATCTGTCCACGTCGCTGATGGACGGGCACCCGCGGCTGAAAAGCCTCAGGGCGCAGCTCGTCGATATCCGCCAGCAGATCGATCGCGAGACCCAGAGGATTCTGGCAAGCATCGAGAATGAGGCAAAGGTAGCGCAGCTGCGGGAACAGCAGCTTCTGGCGCAATCGAACACCCTGAAGGCTGACAGCGCCCGGGCAGGGGAGGATGAAGTCGGCCTCAACGCACTGGAGCGCGAAGCCACTGCCGAGCGGCAATTGCTCGAAACCTATCTTGCCCGTTATCGCGAGGCGGCCTCTCGCGTCGACAAGAATTCCAGCCCCGCCGATGCGCGCATCGTTTCCACGGCGGTCGAGCCGGTCGATCCGTCCTTCCCGAAGGTCGGCCCGATCGTCGTCGTCGCTACCCTGGCCACCTTCATCCTCACGGCCATCGTCATTATGCTCGCGGAACTGTTCAGCGGTCGCGCATTGCGTCCCATCGGACCCGCACGCAGCAAGGAGGAGGATGCCGCCGCGCCGGAAGCGGTGGAGCGCGCTCAACCCGTCAGCGAGCCGGCTCCAGTTCGGGCAGTTGCGAGAGTGAGCAGTGCCGAGGCGCCGGCAAGCATGCTTTCGGTACCGGTAGAGGAAATTCCGGTTCCGGTTCCAGACACCGTAATCGCCCCGGATGCCGCTGTTGCTCCGGACGCTACGATCGCCCCGGACCATGAACCCAGGCAGACTGTTCATATGGCGGAGGAAGAGGAGGATTTCTCCATCCAATCCGTCGCCGATTATCTGATCGACAGCGGCTCGCGGCTGGCTATCGCCATATCGCCGACCGGTGACAATGGCTCGACGGCGACCGTCATGCTGGCGCGGACCATCGCCGATGCGGGAAGCCGCATCGTGCTGGTCGATATGACCGGCACAGGATGTCCCTCAAGGTTCATGGCTGAGCATGACGAGCTTCCTGGCGTAACCGACCTGCTGTGCGGCGAAGCGGCGTTTGCCGATACGATCCACCCCGATCGCTTGTCGGATGCCCATCTCGTGCCGCAAGGCATGAGCGACCTTGCTCGCGCCATGCGCGGCGCCGACCGCCTGTCGCTGATCCTCGACGCACTCGGTTCGGCCTATGATATCGTGCTTGTGGAGTGTGGGGCCGCCGAGGTGTCCGGTGTCGCGCGGCTGACGCGCAGCAAGGAGACTGAAATCATCCTCTCCATGCCCGAGCCCGATGAAAGCCAGTTCATCGCCGCCATGACGGAATTCCAGAAGGCCGGCTACGAGCACATCATCCTGATGTCCGGCTGGCGCGAGGAGCATGATCCGGATACGCGCCGGGATGCAGCCTGATCAATCACCATCACCGTCATTCGGCGCTGCGCCGTCGCCATGTCGTGCCCGCAGCCGTTGGATGAACGAATAGAGCTTTCGGTTGGACTTGATCGCGACCTTCACGCGTACGATGCCCCGCTGCGTCATTGCCGCGAGATGGCCCCGACCTGAGATTGGCAGAAAGAGATCGTGCTGCACGGTTTCCATCGGGCACCAGGAGCGCTTGTAGGTCTGGTTGCCGATGCCGAAATCGAAGAGAGCGACGCCTTCGCGATGCAGCCGCTCGATCATCAGCCAGAACAGCAATTCCCCCGGGCTTGCCTCCGCAACCAGAGTCTCGTCGATGGAGGCAAACTGGCAGATGACGTGGTCTCCCTTGCGCGACAGGGCAGCGATCGCCGGAATATGGCCCTCGTGCTCGCCCTTCAGTCGCAGCGCATGCACCTGCAGCGTTGCGTCGAGGCCACCCTTTCCGTGCCGGTGCAACATTGCGTGCAGCGCAGCCTTGATCCGGGCATCTTTGAAGGCGTCGGGCAAACCGGCATCCTTGAAGCGGATCGCCTTCTGCCGGAAGAAAAGATCGAGAAGCGCGTCCTGCTGGTCAGGGCTTGCAATTATATGGTCATAGCCGCCTTTGCCATCGAGGATTCTGCTCTGATGCTTGAATTTCTTGCGCCGGCGCTTGGCGTTCACCTGCTTCAGGCTTGCTTCGAAACTGCCAAGGAAGGGTAGCTGAAAGGCATGGTTCTGGTTTTCGATTGATGTCAGCGAGGCGAGCGGGTTGCCTCGGCCACGCCATTCGAGCGGGATGTTGCGCAGGATGACGACGTCCACCTTGCCGCGCAAAGCCGCGGATATGGCGGTTGCCTGAACGGCCGTCAGTTTCCCGTTTGCCAGGAACCGCGCCGAAAACAGGCCGGTATTGATGTTGTTATGGTGACCTCCGATGAACTCGGCCCGTCTTATTCCTCGACTGCGGATGATCTCGAGCGGCAGGATGAAGGCGACGTGGTCTCCGATGGAGCCGCGGACAATGGCGAGAGGATGCGAGATGGTCTCCGCCCAGGCCGCGCACCAGTCATAACTTTGGTGCAGCGAGGTGAGATCGTCCTGTTCCAGCGTGCGCCATTCGGCCTCGAGCGGCGCCATGCTATCGAAGACGTCGACCTGCAGTTGATCGGCCGCAGCGGGCGGCGTCCCGATGGACGCAGTCCGCCCATCCGCCGCCTCGGCGGCGGCTATGCCGGCGATATCTTGCCTCTGGGTCTGCATCCGATCTTCTCCGCTCCGGCGGCGTTCGAACGCAGTTTGACGGGTAACGGCTTATTTTTGACTTAAGATGGGACAGTCGCGCGGGACAAGGTGCAGATCAGGGTTAGCCTTGTGTAAATCGGGCCAAGGCCAGTGTCATTGCGGGCGCGGCCCGGCCATCCATTTGATGATGCCCATCGCCGGCAACACCCAGATGATGCCGCTGAAAAAGAAATACAGGAAATGTACCCAACCGGGTTGATCTGCAAGCGTTCGCACTGCAACGATCATGGCAACGATCGCATAGATTGCAACCAGCAGCACGAGCAGGATCATGCCAATGAATTTGCGCAGGCGAAGGGGCACCGGGTTTTCTCCTCACTATGACAACATGCCGCGACGGCATGCCGCAAACTCCCGGGACTTGTTTTGCACGCCCCTATCGGGCAAATCAACAGCCTGATCGAAGGGAGAAGCCATGGCTGCCACTAATTTTACGACCGAACAGGCTATTTTGAAGGAAGTGGCTCGTCAGGACCGCAATCGCCGCGCCATCCGTCTCTGGCTCGCCTGCGTGCTTCTGGTTCTCTTTGGCCTTGTATTGGTGGGCGGGGCTACGCGCCTCACCAATTCCGGCCTGTCGATTACACAGTGGCAGCCGATCCACGGCGTCATCCCGCCGCTGAATGCGCAGGAATGGCAGGACGAATTCGACCTCTATAAGCGCATCCCGCAATTCCAGATCCTCAACAAGGATATGACGGTCGAGGAGTTCAAGGGCATCTTCTGGTGGGAATGGGCGCATCGCCTGCTGGCACGCACCATCGGCGTCATCTTCGGTCTGCCTTTGCTGTTCTTCGTCCTGACCGGCCGCGTCGAGCGCAAGCTGTGGCTGCCGCTGGCCGGCATTTTCGTGCTTGGTGGCCTCCAGGGTGCGATCGGGTGGTGGATGGTCTCCTCGGGCCTGGAAGCGCGCACCGATGTCAGCCAGTATCGCCTTGCGACCCATCTCGTCACAGCCTGTCTGATCTTTGCCGCCTGCATGTGGTTCATGCGCGCTTTGTCGCCGCATTCGAACGAACCGCCGCCGACACGCTATTCGGCGAAACTCGCTGGTTTGATCGCCTTCATGGCCCTGTTCCAGATCTATCTCGGCGCGCTTGTCGCCGGTCTCGATGCGGGCCTCAGCTACAATACCTGGCCGCTGATGGATGGTGCCATCATACCGGGGGATCTGTTCGTGCAGTCGCCGGGCTGGATCAATTTGTTCGAGAATCCGAAGACGGTCCAGTTCGTCCACCGTCTCGGCGCCTATGCGCTCTTCGCCGTCGTCGCCATCAACATGATCGTCTCGCTGCGCGCTGCGGTGCAAACGACGCATGCGCGGCGGTCCGTCGTGCTCTTCGTGCTGGTGCTGATCCAGGCAATCCTCGGTATTTCGACATTGCTGCTGCATGTGCCGCTGGATCTGGCCCTGGCGCACCAGGCCGGTGCCCTGATCGTCTTCGGCTTCGCGATTGCCAATTGGCGCGGCTTCTATGGTGAATTGCCGCGCCAAACATCGATTGTCGTGAGGGATTGAGGCGCATCGCGCCTCAATCCTTCTAGCGCGACGAGGCGACGCTTGCTGCCGACGAGACGCGTGTGACCACTTTCAGGCGCTTGATTTCGCCGCGCCTGAAGGCTGCCAGGAAGCGGTTGTAATCCTTGAAGACCACGCAGCCATTCGATTCGCCACGAGCTCCCCTGAGCATGTACGTGTGAGCCAGCAAGCCGTCGCGCCCATAGACGCGGGCGCCGTTTGCGGGTGTCAGGCGCAGCGCCTGCACACCATGGAACAGGCTTTCCCTGTATGTCAGGTTATAAGTTTCAGGCGGCGTCGGCCCGGTGTTTTTGCGGTCGACATAGCGCGGATTGTCACGCATGTGGCCGAGGCCGGAATGGGCCTCAAGGCGCTCGCCGCTCGGCAGATAGACCGTTTTCGCCTCGATATCGTAGATCGCCGTGCCCGCACCGGGGCTGATCGCCGCAAACGGGTTGAGGAAGGGCTTCGCCTTGCGCACGGAACTGTCATCCGGATCGGCATAGGCCATGACGCGCGAAGGCGGCTGTGTAGCCGCATCACTGCCCGTCGCCCTGGCGATGGCGCTCGTAGCGCTCGCGCGCTGAACGGGCGTTTCACGAGCAGGGCGGGCCACGGGAATAACGTTCAATACGGCTTCTGCCACGGCAATGTCCGCGTCCTTGGCGGGCAGCGGCCTGGCTTCAGCGATGGCGGGCAGGCTCACCTCAGGCGCTGCCGAAGCGAGTGCAGCCGGTTGTCCGGTCGTCCTGAGAGGACCTGCGGCCGGCATCAGCGCGGCAGCATATTTCGCCTGGGCCAGCGATTGGACTGCGGTTGCGAAATTTATGGCGATCACCTTGCGCAGGCGGTCGACCCTCTCCGGTGGTGCCGCGGCCACTTCGAGACGGCCGCTCTTGATACTTGCGGCGGCATCTTGAGCCTGCTTCATATCGGATGTCTGTTGTGCGAGTGCATATGCCAGTTGCACACGAACCGCATCCGCGCCGCCGGCTTTCGTTTGAACCTCTGCTTCCGCGACGCTGCCGAAACGGCTTTGCCCATGCAGCGATGTCGTCTGGCTGGCGAAGTGAGCGGTGCGCATGGCGTGATTTTGCGGAACGATGAAGGCCGATGCACGCGGCGCCAGGAAGCTGTCGGTCGATGTCGCTGCGCCGGGAAGCGATAGCACCATCGATTGCGTCGTTATCAGCGTCGCCGCGACCCAGGCGAAAGCCGCCACTGCGACGCCGGTGGCCAGGGTGCCGGGACGGATGCTGAAGGATTTTTTCGATCGCGCCGCATAGCTGGAACGCGAATTGAAGTTACCGAAGGTTTCGGTCACGAACGCCATGATACTCGTTATCCAAACTACACAGACACTACGCCGGCTCAAGAACGCACACGCGCCCTAACGCGAATTCCGCGTTTGATCGCCAACTTGCCGGCTGTCTGGAAGCATGCCGAATTATGGTAACCAATTCCTTTACGATGGCTCATTCTTCGATATTCATTGAAAAAAGGGATAGTTTTGAACGCCCCACTCATCCGGGCCAGTAAAGCCGTTAAAGAGCAAATCCGGCCGACAATTGGTCGCGGAGCCTCACGGTCGTTCACTTTTCCGTGTAGCTTCGGCTAATTTAGGGCGACGGCAAAAATAAGGCCGAGGGCGACTGGAGAGTCGAAATTGCGCAAAACTCCTTACTCCCATCAAAAAGGCCCGGCCTGATCGATCCAGTATGGATGAGCAGGCCGGGCCGATTGCATTTCAACCAGTGCTTGGTGAATCAAGCGCTTAGCATCAGATCCATGTTCTGTACGGCGGCGCCCGATGCGCCCTTGCCGAGATTGTCGAGCAGCGCAACGAGATTGACCTGGGCAGCCCCCGGCGTGCCGAAGACGAACAGCTTCATCGTGTCCTTGCCTGCAAGCTCGACGGCATTGACGCGGGGCAGGGAGCGGCTTTCCTCAAGCGGGATGACCTGAACGATATCCTGGCCGGCATAATGGTCGACGAGCGCAGCATGAATGCTCTCAAGCGTCGTGCCTTCTGCCAGATCGCCGATATGCAGCGGCACCTGCACGATCATGCCCTGCGCGAAGCGACCGACGGAGGGCGAGAAGATCGGCGCGCGATCGAGCAGGCCGTGCGTCGTCATCTCGGGCACGTGCTTGTGGGTCAGCGGCAGGCCGTAGAGGAAATGCGGCGCGGTGATCGCATCCGGATGGTCCGGGTTTTCCATTTGCGCGATCATCTGCTTGCCGCCGCCGGTATAACCGGAAACGGCATTCACGGTCACAGGATAGCCCGCCGGAATGATGCCTGCGGCGCGCAGCGGTCTGATGAGGCCGATTGCACCCGTCGGGTAGCAGCCCGGATTGGCGACGAAGCGCGCCGCCTTGATCTTGCTGCCCTGGTTGCTGTCCATTTCCGCAAAGCCATAGGCCCAGTCGGGATGGATGCGGAAGGCCGTCGAGGTGTCGATGATGCGAACATTGTTGTTGGCCGCCACCATCTTCACCGCTTCCTTCGATGCATCGTCGGGCAGGCAGAGAATGGATATGTCGGCGGTGTTCAGCATGTCCTCGCGCATGGCGGCATTGCGCCGTTCCGCTTCCGGAATGGACAGCAGGTCGACATCGCGGCGGTCGGCCATGCGCGTGCGGATCTGCAAGCCCGTGGTTCCGTGTTCGCCATCGATGAAGATCTTCGGTGCCATCTTATTCCTGCTCTTTCAATAGGTTGAGAGTGTTTCCGGACTCAGTTTGCCATGCAGTTGATTCAAAATCATAACAGCCACTTCGGAAGCAGCAGGACGGCCTTTGAAAAGTGGCCGCGCCTGTCCGAAATCTTGTCTCAGCGGCCGCTCGCACGTCGTTCGGCGTGGAGACCGAGCATATACATCGCCACGGTCGCCCCGGCAATGGCGGTGATGTCGGCGTGGTCATAGGCAGGGGAGACCTCGACCACGTCGGCGCCCCGGATATCGAGCTGATGCAGCCTTTGCAGCACCGACAGGATCTTGGCGCTTGAGGGACCTCCAGCAACCGGCGTTCCCGTGCCCGGCGCATAGGCCGGATCGAGGCAATCGATGTCGAATGTCAGGTAGGTCGGAGCGCCCTTGGTATGGGAAATGATCGTCGAAGCGATTTCGGCGGCGTTCATGTCCTCGACCTGATGGCCATGGAGAATATGGATGCCGAAATCGTCAGGCGCATGCGTGCGGATGCCGATCTGGATGGAGCGATCCGGATCGATCAGCCCGTCGCGCACGGCACGCGCAACGAAAGAGCCATGGTCGATCCGCTTGCCGTCATCGAACCACGTATCCTGATGGGCGTCGAACTGCACCAGTGCCAGCGGCCCATGCTTGGCGGCGTGCGCCTTCAGCACCGGCCAGGTGACGAAATGATCGCCGCCGAGGGTCAGCATGAAGGCGCCGCTATCGAGGATGGTGGTTGCCTGTCGCTCGATCGCGTCAGGCGTTTCCTGATGGTTGCCGTAGTCGAGCAGGCAGTCGCCGTAATCGATCACGGCCATCTCGGCGAACAGATCGCGGTTGAACGGATATTGCGGATCATTGTCGAAGATGGCGGAGGCGCGGCGGATCGCCTGCGGCCCGAAGCGCGTTCCCGGCCGATTTGAAGTGGCTGCATCGAAGGGTATGCCCCAGACCACGGCGTCGACGCCCTCAAGCGATTTGGTAAAGCGGCGTCGCATGAAGGATAGCGCGCCGGCAAAGGTCGGATCGCTGGCGGCCGACGTCAGGCTGGTGGCGGTGAAGGCGTGATCAATCGATGTGCTCGGCAAGCGCGTCTCCCTTGCCCACCTGGAAATCATAGGCTCTTTCTATACGTCCTACGCGAACTTTGTATTCTTCATACCAGCGCTCGCGTCCAAGTTTCTGCGCGGCCAGATGCGATACGACATTCTTCCAGGCAAGGATGCTTTCCTCGTCCCGCCAGAAGGAGTTGGTAACGCCGAAACCATCGGCTCCCCTTGCGCTTTCGAGCCCGAGACAGCCCTCCTGCGCCAGCGCCATTTCCTCCATGCGTTCGCCCATCGCGCCATAGCCATTATCGCCGGCGGTTCGGATCGAGGCGAAGGATACGATGTAGTAGGGCGGCTTGGGAGTGGCCGCAAAGCGGGATGCTTTGTTGGTGCTCATGACGTGCCTCACGGGGTGGAACGGAATTCCGTTCTGTGAATCGCGGATATCTAAAGCATGTCGCGCAAAAATATGCAGCGGTTTTGCGACAACGACATGCCTGAATGAAAGGCCTAAAGCGCAAGAAGCGAATCTGAGAGATCGCGACGCGCTTTGGTGTTCGATGCTTATTTGCCCGATCTGGCGGTGCATTGATATGCCTTTTTCACGCAGGCGATCTGCGGCGTCGAGCAATCGGCCTGCCCATCGGTCGCCACACAATAGGAGCAGCTGTCGTTGAACTCGCGACAGTCCGGGTTTGCCTGGAGAAAATCCTTCATGCTCTGCATCTCCGCGGCCTTGCCAGCTGGCGGCGCTGGCTGGGCATCGTCACACAGAACGGGTGCGGCGCTGGCAATCAAAAGCAGAAGCGAAAAGATGAATCCACGCATTGAACTCTCCCGATGCTTGTATCGGGACTTTGCCACAAAATGCGCCGCTTGCCTTGGCGGATCTGCATGTTTTCCCATGCCGCAAAAGAAAAAGGCCGGGGAAACCCCGGCCTTTCCAAAATCTCGTCTCGGATAAGCGATTAACGCTTGGAGAACTGGAACGAACGACGTGCCTTTGCACGGCCGTACTTCTTGCGTTCGACGACGCGGCTGTCACGGGTCAGGAAGCCACCCTTCTTCAGGACCGAGCGCAGGCCCGGCTCGAAGTAGGTGAGCGCCTTGGACAGGCCGTGACGAACGGCACCGGCCTGGCCGGAAAGACCGCCGCCGGCAACGGTAGCGACGATATCGAACTGGCCGTCGCGAGCAGCGGCGAAGATCGGCTGACGCAGGATCATCTGCAGGACCGGACGGGCGAAATAGTCCGTGTAGTCCTTTTCATTGACGATGATCTTGCCGGTGCCGGCCTTGACCCATACGCGGGCAACAGCGTTCTTGCGCTTGCCGGTCGCGTAGGAACGGCCAAGCGAGTCGACCTTGCGGACGTGAACCGGAGCAGCAGCTTCCGATGCCGTGCCGAGATCCTTCAGGGAAGAGAGATCAGCCATTATCAGGCGCTCCTTACGTTCTTCTTGTTCAGCTTGGCGACGTCGAGGACGACGGGCTGCTGTGCTTCGTGGGGATGGTTCGAGCCGGCGTAGACGCGCAGGTTCTTCATCTGGCGACGGCCGAGCGGGCCGCGGGGAACCATGCGCTCGACGGCCTTTTCAACGACGCGCTCCGGGAAGCGGCCTTCGATGATCTGACGAGCCGTACGCTCCTTGATGCCGCCGGCATAACCGGTGTGCCAGTAGTAAACCTTGTCTTCGTACTTCTTGCCGGTGAAGACGACCTTGTCGGCATTGATGACGATGACGTTGTCGCCGTCGTCGACGTGCGGCGTGAAGGTAGCCTTATGCTTGCCGCGCAGACGCATTGCGATGATAGAAGCGAGACGACCAACGACAAGCCCTTCGGCGTCGATGAGCACCCACTTCTTCTCCACCTCTGCAGGCTTCTGGGAGAAGGTTGCCATGTTGCATACTCTCTTTTAGGACCCTTGGCCCGAAGGCGCCTGGGCGTTTCTTGTTGCTTGATTTGGTGCGCAGAAATGCGTGCCAAAAAGAAAGCAGCCCGGAAAGGCTGCGATCTGGGGCGGCTTATAGAGTGAATGGGGCCTCGGGTCAATATCGCCAGATCGGGCGCTTGTAAAAATTAACAAGCAAAATCAATGCGATGATAGTGTGGTATTTTGAAACCACATAATTTGTCGTCAGCCTAACCGCAAAACCAGCACTCCGGCAGCAATAATTGCGCCGGCAATATAGCGCCAGATGCTGGACCGCTCCTTCAAGACGACGACGGATATGACGAGCGCAAAGAGGATCGACGTCTCGCGCAATGCCGCAACCATCGCGACCGGCGCCTTGGTCATCGCCCATAGTGCCAGCCCATAGGAGACGATGGACCCGCCGCCGCCGATCAGCCCGCGCCACCAGTTGTAACGGACATGGGCGGCGACGGCGTTGATGCCGCGTTGCGAGATCGCCCAGGCGAAGAGGAGAATCGGAGGCAGAAGCGCCATCCATAGGGTATAGGATACCGCATTGCCCGATATCCGCGCGCCAATACCATCGACATAGGTATAGGTCGCGATGACGAAGGCATTGGCAAGAGCCAGAACGATCGCCCGGCGGCTGCCCTTTCGCGCCTCGAAGGCAAGTGTCAATATGCCGGCGCAAATGGTCATGGTGCCGAAAAGCGCGCCGCCCGAAAGCGTTTCCTTCAGAATGAAGCTGCTTGTGGAGACGATGATGAGCGGCGCCACGCCGCGCATCAGCGGATAGACGAGCCCGATATCACCGGCGCGATAGGCGGCCGCAACAAGTTGGAAATAGGCAAATTGCAGAATGGCCGAAGCACCGATGAACGGCCAGGCCGAGGAGGCCGGCAGGGGCAGGAACGGCAGCAAGGGGAGGGCGGCGACCGCGCCACCAGCCGAGACCAGTGCTGCGTCGAGCGACTTGTCGGTTCCCGCCTTGATGATCGCATTCCATGTCGCGTGCAACAGGGCGCCGAAAAGGACGAGCGCGATAACGTCAAGAGACACGGAAAACCTCGGGAATTGGCAGGCGCGACGGCAATGCTTGGTATTTTGTGGGAGTGCGGCTCCATATGATCCGCAATCCGTCGAAAAGCAACGAATTATCCGTCAAAATGCTGGCCCAGCCTTGCCTTTCAAACGGAAGACGGCGTCAGGCGCATGTTCTCTTTATGTTTCGTATAACCTTTTCGCGCATTATAAATAACTAATTTATTGGAGTATGAAGCGCGAACAAAGATTGCATGTCCTGTGAACGCGGGAGTAGCATTAGACAGTTCTTACTTAAAAACGACAGGACGCTGAACCGCCTGCGGCCAGACGCCTGGAAATCGCGGCAAGAGCTCCGCGCATCCCTGTCTTGCCAACGAATATAGTGGATAATTATGCAATCGCTGAAAAATATTACAGCCGACGCGTGCTGGCAGCTGACGAGGAATATATTAAAAGTTATCTATATTTTAAGTATAGAATCGAGAAGCCGGTAAAACACAGGGTATAGCATAACGCGAAAATGAAAATTATTCTGTGGGAAAATTGTGAAATAGCATATGCTTCGCGTTCCTATTCGGTTCTCACTTGAATTCAATATTCGTGAGATCTTGCTAATTTATATGTGAATGAATAGAGAACAAAGATTGCATTTCCTGAGAACGCAACTCTGCTGCGTCAAGAAAATCTATGAAAGCGCTTTGAAGGATCATCCAAACGCAGGCGCATAGAAGCGCCTCCACGGTCGCCGTGCCGAAGGCACACCGTGCCTGGGACAATCATTGGTCGTATCAAACTCCCGAGTCGTCCACAGTATACTATGGTAGCTTATCGCGATCAGCGTCGGAAAATCAAATCGTCGTCATCGAGGTCGGTCGTCGGTCGGCATATGTAGACCGGGCAAGAGGCGCGGTCTTTCGTGGGCAGGTAATCCTGATAGGCATAGTAGCCGACATCGCACGCGTCGCCGTCTGCGACATAGCGGTCGTAAAGCGTCATGTTCGGCGTTCTCTTGGCCGGGTAGCGCATGATGACCGCGCGCTCGCGGTTGATGACGGCTCTCGCTTCGGCACAGGTCATCGACATGGAATTATATCGCGAAATGGCCAGCGCAGGCGTCGCGGCCGATGTGACGAGCAGGCCCAGCAGGATGAATTTTTTCATCTGAGTAATCCTCCCTGAAGTTGATATAATACAATATATATACGCGGAGACCGTGGTTGCGGTTTCCATATGTGTGAGAAAAAGCAAGTGTGATCGAGGTGGGAGGCTTCGTGATGAACCACGATAGTTATGACGATTCCTATATAGCCGATATCCTCTTGTCCGTAAGGACCATTGCGCTCGTCGGCGCTTCGCCCAATCCCGCACGCCCGAGCAACGGCGTGATGGCCTATCTCCTGAACAGGGGCTATCGCGTCATCCCCATCAATCCCGGGCAGGCCGGCAAGGAAATTCTGGGGCAATGGGTCTATGCGCGTCTGGCCGATATTCCGGAGCCTGTGGATATGGTCGATGTTTTCCGGGCACCCGAATATCTCCGGTCGGTCGTTGAGGAGACGATCATGATCGAGCCGCGGCCGCCGGTCATCTGGGGCCAGCTCGGCGTGCGTGATGATGCCGCCGCCGCCAGGGCCGAAGCCGCGGGAGTAAGGGTCATCATGGACCGCTGCCCGGCCATCGAATATCCGCGTCTGGTCGCCTGATCCGAGATCAGGCGCGGTGGCAGCCATCCGGCCGTTTATCGCGCGATCTCACTGAAAGATGGCAAGTTTTTTCCGCGAGCCGAAAAGCACGGCAAAGTTCGCGGTTAACTTTCATGTGTCGACCGTTATGATCTTCCCACGATAAACGGAAACTCGCGGGAGGAAAAATCATGCCGACGAACAATCCTGGTTTCGACACGCTGGCGATCCATGCGGGCGCGCAGCCGGACCCGGCGACAGGCGCGCGCGCGACACCGATCTACCAGACGACGTCCTTCGTCTTTCAGGATGCGGACCACGCCGCAGCCCTTTTCGGATTGCAGCAGTTCGGCAATATCTACACCCGTATCATGAACCCGACGCAGGCCGTGCTCGAAGAGCGGGTGGCCGCTCTCGAAGGCGGGACTGCGGCTCTCGCTGTCGCCTCCGGTCATGCAGCCCAGCTGCTCGTCTTCCATAGCATCATGCAGCCCGGCGACAATTTTGTCGCGGCCAAGCGGCTCTACGGTGGCTCGGTCAATCAATTCGGGCAATCCTTCAAGAATTTCGACTGGCGGGTCCGTTGGGCCGATCCGGCCGATCTTGCGACCTTCGAAGCGCAGATCGATGGCCGCACCCGCGCCGTCTTCATCGAGAGCCTTGCCAATCCCGGCGGCACCTTCGTCGATATCGCCGCGATTGCGGCGATCGCGCACAAACATGGCCTGCCACTGATCGTCGACAATACCCTGGCAAGCCCCTATCTGATCCGGCCGCTGGAACACGGCGCCGACATCGTCGTCCACTCGCTGACGAAATTCCTTGGCGGCCACGGCAATTCCATGGGCGGCATCATCGTCGATGGCGGCACCTTCGATTGGTCCGCCTCGGGCAATTACCCGATGCTGTCTTCGCCGCGACCGGAATATAACGGCATCGTGCTGCACGCGACCTTCGGTAATTTCGCCTTCGCCATCGCCTGCCGCGTCCTCGGCCTGCGCGATCTCGGTCCGGCGATCGCGCCGTTCAACGCTTTCCTCATTTTGACCGGTATCGAAACGCTGCCGCTGCGCATGCAACGCCACTCCGACAATGCGCTCGCCGTCGCGCGCTGGCTGGAGGCACAGGAGAAAATCGCCTGGGTCAACTATGCCGGCCTGGAGGACGATCCGAACCATGCCCTGCAGCAGCGCTATTCGCCGAAGGGGGCGGGCTCCGTCTTCACCTTCGGCTTGAAGGGCGGTTATGAAGCCGGCAAGGGACTGGTCGAAGGTCTGGAGCTGTTCTCGCACCTTGCCAATATCGGCGATACGCGCTCGCTCGTCATCCATCCAGCCTCGACGACACACAAGCAGCTGACGGACGAGCAGAAGGTCTCAGCCGGCGCCGGCCCGGATGTGGTGCGCCTGTCGATCGGCATCGAGGACGTCAGGGATATCATCGCCGACCTCGAGCAGGCGCTGGCAAAAGTTTGAGGATGGCGCTCACGAAAGGCTGAAAAAGCGCGCCGGCCATCTTTGATGGTCCGTCGTTTCGTGTTTCTGTCGGTCCGCGATCGCTTCAAGGCGCTCGCGGACCTTCTGTCTTGGCATTGTGCCGTCGAGACACGATCAACGGGAGACTGGCGTGACGACCTACCTGCAACTGGATATCGACGGCGTCGAACCGGAGACGGGCGAGCCTGCGGCAGATCGGCTCGTTTCCGGTGCCCCGATCTTTCGCAGCTGGAACCTCGATGAGGCTGGCGGCGGCCTTTATGCCGGCCTATGGGAGGCGACGCCGGGAAAATGGAAGATCGCCTATGACGAGTGGGAATATTTCAACATTCTCTCGGGCTATTCCATCGTCACTGCCGATGACGGCGAGACGTTTCATCTGCGCGCGGGTGACCGCCTGATCTTGAAGCCCGGCTTCAAGGGGACCTGGGAAGTCGTTGAAACGACTCGCAAGGACTATGTGATCCGTCTCTGACGATCTTCTTGAATCAAAACATGAAGTTCGCTTCCCTCTGTAGTGGGATGCAGGCCATTCGATGCGGTTCTGCGATGGTCGCGATGATTGCCACAGGTTGTGTCACTGCCGCTTCATTAAACTGTCATCAAACTGAAACAATGCGGCATTAGAGCCATCATGTCGCCAGGAGATTGAGGTGGGGTTCCTAACGATAGGATACTCCGTGCTCAGTTTCTGCTCGCCATCCTTTCATCACTCTGGGAAGTGAGTTCAATCATGTTGAATCAGAAATTTCGTTCGCTTTGCCTGACTGCAGGCTTCATTGCGGCTATGTCCGTTTCGGCCTCCGCTGCCGACATCACGGGCGCCGGTTCGAGCTTCATCGCACCGGTTCTGTCCAAGTGGGCCGAAGGCTACAAGGCTGCGACGAACAATGTCGTCAATTACCAGTCGGTCGGTTCGGGCGCCGGCATCAAGCAGCTCCTCGACAAGACCATCGTATTCGGCGCTTCGGACAAGCCGATGAGCGACGCTGACCTCGAGAAGAACGGCATTGCCCAGTTCCCGATGATCTCCGGCGGCATCGTCGTTTCCTATAACGTTGAAGGCGTAAAGCCGGGTGAACTCGTTGTCGACGGCAAGACGCTGTCCGACATCTTCCTCGGCAAGATCACCAAGTGGGACGATGCAGCCATCAAGGCTCTGAACCCGAACGTGAAGCTGCCGTCCACGACGATCTCCGTCGTTTACCGCGCCGACAGCTCGGGCACGACCTTCAACTTCACCGACTACCTGTCGAAGGTTTCGCCGGAGTGGAAGGAAAAGGTTGGTTCGAACACGGCAGTTGAATGGCCGGTCGGCTTCGGCGCCAAGGGTTCCGAAGGCGTTTCCACCACCGTCAATCAGACGGCTGGTTCGATCTCCTACGTTGAATATTCCTACGTCGTCGCCAACCACATCGGTTTCGCGAAGATGAAGAATGCCGCCGGCAAGGTTATCGAGCCGAGCCTCGATACGTTCAAGGCTGCCGCTTCCAACGCCGATTGGGCTCATGCCAAGAACTTCAACCTGATCATCACCAATCAGCCGGGCGAAAAGAGCTGGCCGATTGCAGCTTCGACCTGGGTTCTGCTCTACAAGAAGCCGGCCGACCCTGCTCAGAACGAAGCAGCGCTGAAGTTCTTCAAGTGGTCCTATGAAAAGGGTCAGAAGGACGCGACCGAGCTGTCCTATCTTCCGGTTCCGGAAACTGTTGCTAAGGTTGTCGAAGAATCCTGGAAGAAGGACTTCGGCACGAAGTAATTTCGGCTGAAAAGTTGCGGCGGACAGGGTAAAACCCTGTCCGCCTTTCGTGACAGGACAAGGGGAAATCGATGGCTGACGCGACTCAGACGGCTGGCTTCCAGGCACTGGATACCAGCGCCAGCACCAGAAAATTCCGAATACAGGATCGGATTTTCTATCTTATGACGCTTGGCTCGGCTTCCCTCGTCGTGCTTCTGCTGCTGGCAATCATTGTGGTTCTCATCATCGATGCCCTGCCAACATTCCAGGCCTTCGGGTTTTCGTTCCTCTGGGGCACGAAGTGGAGTGCTCCCGCCGATATCTATGGTGCCGTGCCTGCCGTGGTCGGTACGCTGGTAAGTTCGCTCATCGCCATGCTGATTGCCGTTCCCCTCGGCATCGGCATCGCCATCTTCCTCACGGAACTTTGCCCCGGCAGCCTGCGACGTCCGATCAGCACGGCCATCGAGCTTCTGGCCGGTGTTCCCTCGATTATCTACGGCATCGTCGGTCTGTTCATTCTCGTGCCGCTGATGCAGAACTACATCCTGCCATTCCTTATGATGACGATCGGCCAGGTGCCGGTTATCGGCTTGCTCTTCCAGCCGCCGGCGCCCGGCGTCGGCCTGTTGACGGCAAGCCTCGTGCTGGCCGTCATGATCCTGCCGTTCATCACCGCCATCTCTCGCGACGTGTTTACCACCGTACCGCCGATGCTGCGTGAATCCGCCTACGGCATGGGCATGACCACATGGGAAGTGGCTCGCCACATCCTGATCCCCTATACACGCCGCGGCCTCGTCGGCGGCATCATGCTCGGCCTTGGCCGCGCGCTTGGCGAAACCATGGCTGTTACCTTCGTCATAGGTTCGGTGAGCCGCCTGCAATCGTCGATCATCTCGCCGTCCACCACCATTTCCGCCCAGATCGCGAACAACTTCGGCGATGCCGACGGTCTGCAATTGTCGAGCCTGATTGCGCTCGGCCTGCTCCTGTTCGTCCTTTCCTTCTGCGTGCTTGCAGTGGCGAGGTGGATGATCGGCCGCGGCGACTCGCTTTAAGGGAAAAGCCCATGGAAAATGCAATTCGTCAGAATCTTGTGTCGAGGCGCTATACGAAGAACCGGGTGATGATGGCCCTGTGCTTCATCGCGGCCATCCTCGGCATATTCTTTCTCAGCGTGATCCTTGTGAGCCTGGTTTATCGCGGTGTATCGGCGCTCAGCCTCGACGTCTTCACCATGTCGATCCCGGCCCAGGGCTCGCGCGGCGGCTTGATCAACGCAATCTACGGCACAGTGCTGGTCACGGGCTGCGCCATCCTGATCGCCGCGCCGATCGGCATTCTCGCCGGCACCTATCTGGTGGAATATGCCAACGGCAGCAAACTTGCCGAAGCTGCGAAGTTCCTCAACGACATCTTGCTGTCCGCACCCTCGATCATCGTCGGCGTGTTCGTCTACGGCGCCGTGGTCGTGCCCATGCACGGGAACTCTGCCATCGCCGGCATCCTCGCGCTGGCGCTGATCGCCCTTCCGGTCGTCAACCGCACGACGCAGGACATGCTGTTGCTGGTGCCAAATGCGCTTCGTGAGGCGACCGCCGCGCTCGGTGCGCCGCGCTGGAAGTCCATGATGATGGTGATCTACCGTTCCGCCTGGACCGGCATCCTCACCGGCATCCTGCTCGCCGTCGCCCGCATCAGCGGCGAAACCGCGCCGCTTCTCTTCACGGCCGGCTACAGCAAGTTCATGAATGCAGGTCTGACCGGTCCGATCGCCACGCTGCCGGTTGCCATCAACACGCTCGCCGCCGATGCAGGCGAGGATCTCAAACAACTTGCCTGGGCCGGCGCGCTGATCATCACCGTTGCCATCCTTGCCCTCAACATCCTTGCCCGTGTCTTGAGTGGGCGCCGCCAATGACGCAGCCGCCGAACGATAGGAATGAGACCATGAACATGAGCGACAACAATTTCCAGAGCGTCAACGCACAGCCGGGGAAGGACGCCGCTTCCCAGACGGATCTCGGCGCGCTCGCGAAACTTGAGGTGAAGAACCTCGACTTCACCTATCAGAACGGCCATCGCGTTCTGAAGGGTGTGAATATGAACATCCGCAAAAATGCGGTCACCGCCTTCATCGGCCCTTCGGGTTGCGGCAAGTCCACGCTGCTGCGCACCTTCAACCGTATGTATGATCTTTATCCGGGCCAGACGGTTGCGGGCGAGATCCTGCTGGATGGCCGCAATATCCTCACCAAGGACGTCGATCTGAACGATTTGCGCGCCAAAGTGGGCATGGTGTTCCAGAAGCCCACGCCGTTCCCGATGTCGATCTATGAAAACGTCGCCTTCGGCATCCGGCTCTATGAGAAGATTTCCAAGGCGGAAATGGATGTCCGCGTCGAAGCGGCGCTGACGGAAACAGCGTTGTGGAGCGAAGTGAAAGAAAAGCTGCACCAGAGCGGACTTGGTCTTTCCGGCGGCCAGCAGCAGCGTCTCTGTATCGCCCGCGCCATCGCGCTGCGTCCGGAAGTCCTGCTTCTGGATGAGCCGACCTCGGCTCTCGACCCGATCTCGACCGCCAAGGTCGAAGAACTGGTGTCGCAGCTGAAGGGTGAGTTCACGATCGTCATCGTCACGCACAACATGCAGCAGGCGAGCCGTATCTCCGATAGCACCGCCTTCATGTATCTCGGCGATCTGATCGAATACGGCCCGACCGAGCAGATCTTCCAGGCGCCGAAAGTCAAGCGCACGGAAGACTACATCACCGGCCGTTACGGCTGATACGGTTGGACGTTTTCGCATAATTCGCGAAGGCGCGCTGCTCAAGCGCGCCTTTTGCGTTTGAGGATGACCGCTTTTGGCGGGGAGTGGCGCGATCTGATTGTGCTAAGGGCAACCGGATGGAGGCGTGCCGGATAAGCGGATTACATCCTGGCGAGCGTGCCCATGCGGCGCAAGGCGTGGATCTGGTCTTCGAGCGTCGGCACCAAATCGCCTTCATCCGCCGCGGGCGCGGCGTCGACCGCCCTTGTGGTCTCCATTTCGTTGAAGACGATGGTGCAGTTGCGGCCTGCGCGCTTGGCGGCGTAGAGCGCGCGGTCTGCGAAGGAGATCAGCCGGTCCCAGCTGACGGTGTCGCGCGGCATGATCGCAACGCCGATGCTGACTGTGGCCGGCACCAGGGAGCGGCCGGCAAGCAGCGGCACGCGACAGAAATCGGCACGGATGGTTTCCGCCAGCGCTTCGGCCTGTGACTGCTCGTCTATCGGAACGAAGGCGACGAACTCCTCTCCGCCCATTCGGCCGAATGCGCCGCTGCGCGGCACGAACTGGCGGGCGATGCGGGCGAACTCGACCAGCACCGTATCGCCCACCTGGTGACCGTGGCGGTCGTTGATTTTTTTGAAGTGGTCGAGGTCAAACAGCAGCGCGGCGAGTTTCTGCGGCCGCTGCGGCGCTTCGCTGGCAAGGATCTCGTAGCTCTCCTGAAGTCCACGCCGGTTCAGCACCCCCGTCAGCGTATCGGTGATGGAAATCGCGCGCCAGCGACGTTCGGAGCGTTCCATGAGAAGCTTGCCGTTTAAAACGATGGCAACGATGACGATGAGCGCGTAGCCGAGCGCCATGTAGCCGCGATAGATCATCGCCTGTTCCAGCGGTGGGGCCATGAACCCCATCCATAGGGCTGAACCGAAGCAAAAACAGGCGAGTGCCATGAAGACGATGCCGAGCTGTCCGCGCGCCGGTTCGCGCCGGCCGTCGCCTGGTTGCACGGCAAAGGCGAGCAGGGTCGCGCCGACGGCACCGGCAAGATCATAGACGATGACGCGATGGACGAAATTGCCGGTGACCCAGGGAAGGCTCACGCCGATCAGCCAGATGGCAGGCGGCAAAAAGGCGGACCATTCCAGCTTCCGTTTGTCCATCAATCGGAATCCGATGATCCAAGCGCTCTCGCCGAGCAAAGCAACGGCATTGCCGATCTGGATCGACCAGATGTCGGGGAGGACGCTGCGAGCCGCAACCAGGGCAAAGCCGACTGCGCTGACGGTAAAGCCGAGCGCCCATATCAGATAGAAGGGCGATTTGCGGTCATGCCGCCAGGCAAGGAGGAGAACGGTCGCCAGGGTGATGGCTTCCGAGCACCAGATGGTCAGGCCTGTGGTCATATTCAGCACGATCGACACTTCTCCACTGTTTTCGGGCCGCCTGCGCAAGCAGCGCAACGATTTCCGCGATCGGCTCATCCTTGCCCAATAAGATGGCAAGTTCCTTAAATGAGTTGGTAAATTTTGCCTGTGCCGGAGATCTCCGCCAGGCACCATGGCCTTCATGCTTCCTTCACCTTGCAACCGGGAAATGCGGTGGGCAGCGAAAGGCGCGGCGCCGAGGCGTCTTGGCATTCTCGTGGCGGTGTTTAGAAATGCTTTATCAACGCCTCCTGGGGCATTAGAGCTTTTTGACGTAATGCTTTCGCCCGTCTTGAAGTGCAGGGCAGGGACACTCTATGTAGGAGTAAAGGATTTTTACTCCGATTCCCGGCGTTTTCACCGTCGGGGCAAGTTTGATAAAGGACGCACATGAGAAATCCAGTCGATACAGCTATGGCTCTGGTGCCGATGGTTGTCGAGCAGACCAACCGCGGGGAACGGTCTTACGACATCTATTCCCGCCTGCTGAAGGAACGCATCATTTTCCTCACCGGACCGGTCGAGGACCATATGGCCACGTTGGTGTGCGCCCAGCTTCTCTTCCTCGAGGCCGAAAACCCGAAGAAGGAAATCGCGCTCTACATCAACTCGCCGGGCGGCGTTGTCACCGCCGGCATGGCGATCTACGACACGATGCAGTTCATCAAGCCTGCCGTTTCGACGCTCTGCATCGGCCAGGCCGCTTCGATGGGCTCGCTGCTTCTGGCGGCCGGCGACAAGGACATGCGTTTTGCGACGCCGAATTCCCGCATCATGGTTCACCAGCCCTCGGGTGGTTTCCAGGGCCAGGCTTCGGACATCGAACGCCATGCGCGCGATATCATCAAGATGAAGCGTCGTCTCAACGAAGTTTACGTCAAGCATTGCGGCCGGACCTACGAAGAGGTCGAGCAGACGCTCGATCGTGATCATTTCATGTCCTCGGATGAGGCCAAGGAATGGGGTCTGATCGACAAGGTGCTGACGTCGCGTACCGAAATAGAGGGAGAAAGCGCCTCGTGATTTATCCACGGGGCGGTGACTTCTACGCCACAGTTCTATCCCATTTGTGATCGAATAGGGGTTTAATGTGGAACGGAACGCGGTAATAGTAGGCATTAATGCTATGTAGCGTTTTTATGACATAGCATTCGGCATTCGAAGGGGGATTCGTTGCCACGCAGTTCCGGTTGTTGCCTGGCCTGCGTTCAGTACCCTGAAGGGCGCCGCGATCTGCAAACGAGGGGCAGGTCCGGCGGGCGCATAGAGTGGACCGCGATTTCATCTGGAAATTGGCGGCGTGCTGGAAGGAAAGTGATATGAGCAAAGTCAGCGGCAGCAACGGCGGCGACTCGAAGAACACGCTTTATTGTTCGTTCTGCGGTAAGAGCCAGCATGAAGTCCGGAAGTTGATTGCCGGACCGACCGTATTTATCTGCGACGAGTGCGTCGAGCTATGCATGGACATCATCCGCGAGGAAAACAAATCCTCGATGGTGAAGTCTCGTGACGGTGTTCCGACCCCGCAGGACATCATCAAGGTTCTTGACGAATATGTCATCGGCCAGCGGCAGGCGAAGAAGATCCTCTCCGTAGCCGTTCACAACCATTACAAGCGTCTCGCTCACGCATCGAAAAACGGTGACGTCGAGCTGGCGAAGTCGAACATCATGCTCGTCGGCCCGACCGGCTGCGGCAAGACCTATCTTGCCCAGACGCTCGCCCGCATCATCGACGTGCCCTTCACCATGGCCGATGCGACGACGCTGACCGAAGCCGGTTACGTCGGTGAAGACGTCGAAAACATCATTCTGAAGCTGCTCCAGGCCGCCGACTACAACGTCGAGCGTGCGCAGCGCGGCATCGTCTACATCGACGAAGTCGACAAGATTTCCCGCAAGTCGGACAATCCGTCGATCACGCGCGACGTCTCGGGCGAGGGCGTGCAGCAGGCGCTTCTGAAGATCATGGAAGGCACCGTGGCTTCGGTTCCTCCGCAGGGTGGCCGCAAGCATCCGCAGCAGGAGTTCCTGCAGGTGGACACGACTAACATCCTCTTCATCTGCGGCGGCGCTTTTGCCGGCCTTGACAAGATCATCTCCGCCCGTGGCGAGAAGACCTCGATCGGCTTCGGCGCCACCGTCAAGGCGCCGGATGACCGCCGCGTCGGCGAAGTGCTGCGCGAGCTGGAGCCGGAAGATCTGGTGAAGTTCGGTCTCATCCCGGAATTCATCGGCCGTCTGCCCGTTCTGGCGACGCTGGAAGACCTTGACGCGGATGCGCTGATCCAGATCCTGTCCGAGCCGAAGAACGCGCTCGTCAAGCAGTATCAGCGCTTGTTCGAGATGGAAGACGTCGAGTTGACCTTCCACGAGGACGCTCTTCGCGAAATCGCTCGTCGGGCGATCGTGCGCAAGACGGGTGCTCGCGGTCTGCGCTCGATCATGGAAAAGATCCTGCTCGACACCATGTTCGAGCTGCCGGCGCTGGAAGGCGTGCGCGAAGTGGTCATTTCCGAGGAAGTGGTTCGCGGGTCTGCCCGCCCGCTCTACATCTATGCCGACCGGCAGGAGGAAAAGGCCAACGCCACGGCCTGATTCACATCCATGATCACGAATCGGGGGCTCGTCATCGACGGGCCCCTTTCTGTTTGAAAAATCGTGCAGTTTGCTGATAAAGTCTTGGATAAGCTGATCGGAACGCCGTCGGCACCGGTTGTGAAGAGCCCCTGCTGCAGCCATGATGGCATGATTCTGGAGCATTCGGCGGCAAGGGCGTGGGCCTGGCGTTTTTTCTTCGGATTTTAGCGTCGCCGGCAGTGTTCGAGTTGTCTGGCTTTGGTGTTTTGTTGTTGCGTTCCTCCTCGCGAATACGCGGGATCGCCGCCTTATGGCAGGCGTTTCCCGTGACTTGAAATAGGCAGTGTGAAGCTCCACTTGTTTACCAAGTGAGAGAGCCGGCTAAATCCCCCCAAGCCGGCAGAGAGCCCGGGAACGGGACGACGGAAAGGAAATGACATGAGTAAGAAAACGTCTGCGGCACACGACAGCATTGCCTATCCGGTATTGCCGTTGCGCGACATCGTGGTCTTCCCCCACATGATCGTGCCTCTGTTCGTCGGACGGGAGAAATCCATTCGCGCGCTGGAAGAGGTCATGGGTTCGGACAAGCAGATCATGCTGGTCACCCAGATCAATGCCAGCGATGATGATCCCGCGCCGGACGCCATCCACAAGGTCGGTACCGTTGCCAATGTCCTGCAGTTGCTGAAACTGCCCGACGGCACCGTCAAGGTGCTGGTCGAAGGCCGTGCCCGCGCGGAGATCGACGAATATACCGGCCGCGAAGACTTCTACGAAGCTCTCGGCCACGTCCTGAACGAGCCGGAAGAAGACCAGGTCGAGCTGGAAGCATTGAGCCGCTCGGTCGTCTCCGAGTTCGAGAGCTATGTGAAGCTCAACAAGAAGATCTCGCCGGAAGTGGTCGGCGCCGCCAGCCAAATCGATGACTATTCGAAGCTGGCCGATACCGTCGCTTCGCATCTGTCGATCAAGATCACCGAAAAGCAGGAAATGCTGGAGACCACCAGCGTCAAGACCCGCCTGGAAAAGGCGCTCGGCTTCATGGAAGGCGAGATTTCGGTTCTGCAGGTCGAGAAGCGCATCCGCTCGCGCGTCAAGCGCCAGATGGAGAAGACGCAGCGAGAATACTATCTGAACGAGCAGATGAAGGCGATCCAGAAGGAGCTCGGCGACGGCGAGGAAGGCCGCGACGAGATGGCCGAACTGGAAGAGCGCATCTCCAAGACCAAGCTGTCGAAGGAAGCCAAGGAAAAGGCCGATGCCGAGCTGAAGAAGCTGCGGCAGATGAGCCCGATGTCGGCGGAAGCGACCGTCGTGCGCAACTATCTCGACTGGCTGCTGGGCATCCCCTGGCACAAGAAGTCGAAGGTCAAGGCAGATCTGAACAACGCCGAGAAGATCCTCGAAGCGGATCATTTCGGTCTGGACAAGGTCAAGGAGCGCATCGTCGAGTATCTGGCCGTCCAGGCCCGCGCCACCAAGATCAAGGGCCCGATCCTGTGCCTCGTCGGCCCCCCGGGCGTCGGCAAGACTTCGCTCGCCCAGTCGATCGCCAAGGCGACCGGCCGTGAGTATGTCCGTATGGCGCTTGGCGGCGTTCGCGACGAAGCCGAGATTCGCGGTCACCGCCGTACCTATATCGGCTCGATGCCCGGCAAGGTCATCCAGTCGATGAAGAAGGCCAAGAAGTCCAATCCGCTGTTCTTGCTCGACGAGATCGACAAGCTCGGCCAGGACTATCGCGGCGATCCGTCTTCGGCTCTGCTTGAGGTGCTGGACCCGGCGCAGAACTCTACCTTCATGGATCACTACCTGGAAGTCGAATACGATCTTTCGGACGTGATGTTCATCACGACGGCGAACACGCTGAATATCCCTGCGCCCCTGATGGACCGCATGGAGATCATCCGTATCGCCGGCTACACCGAGGACGAAAAGCGCGAGATCGCCAAGCGGCACCTGCTGCCGAAGGCCATCAAGGAGCATGCTTTGCAGCCGAGCGAGTTCTCGGTCGGCGACGACGCTCTGATGGTCATCATCCAGCAGTACACCCGCGAAGCCGGCGTGCGTAACCTCGAGCGTGAATTGATGAAGCTCGCCCGCAAGGCGGTCACCGAGATCATCAAGGGCAAGACCAAGTCGGTTGCCGTCACCGCCGAGAACGTCCCGGACTATCTGGGCGTGCCGCGGTTCCGTCATGGCGAAGCCGAACGCGAAGATCAGGTCGGCGTTGTCACCGGTCTTGCATGGACCGAGGTTGGCGGCGAGTTGCTGACCATCGAAGGCGTGCTGATGCCGGGCAAGGGTCGCATGACTGTGACCGGCAACCTGAAGGAAGTCATGAAGGAATCGATTTCGGCTGCGGCATCCTATGTCCGCTCGCGCGCCGTCGATTTCGGCATCGAGCCGCCGCGCTTCGACAAGAGCGACATCCACGTGCACGTGCCGGAAGGTGCGACGCCGAAGGATGGCCCGTCGGCCGGTGTTGCCATGGCGACTGCGATCGTCTCGATCATGACCGGCATCCCGGTTTCCAAGGATGTCGCCATGACGGGTGAAATCACGCTGCGCGGCCGCGTGCTGCCGATCGGCGGCCTGAAGGAAAAGCTGCTGGCGGCACTTCGCGGCGGCATCAAGAAGGTGCTGATCCCGGAAGAAAACGCCAAGGATCTGGCGGAGATTCCGGACAACGTGAAGAACAGGATGGAGATCATCCCCGTGTCGCGCATGGGTGAAGTGATCAAGCATGCGCTTGTTCGCCGGCCAGAGCCGATCGAGTGGGATGGCACCGTCGAAACGCCTGTGATCGCAACGGTCGAAGGCGTGGATGAAGTGGGTTCGACCATCGCTCATTGAGGCGCTTCGCCTCAATTCTGTCGAATTGACACAAATGCACGAAAAGACCGGCATTTTTGCCGGTCTTTTTTTGTGAAAAGCGTATGGCAACGCTTGCTTTTCCTTGATTTGCAGGGTTTTTGGGGTTGCGGCGGGTAAGAGCATTCCATTTGCACCCCGCTTACTGATAAGTCGTTTCATACCAGAGAAAGGGGTGGAAACATGAACAAGAATGAGCTCGTGTCCGCAGTGGCCGAGAAGGCCGGTATCACGAAGGCTGACGCTGCTTCCGCTGTCGACGCTGTTTTCGATACTGTCCAGGCCGAACTGAAGAAGGGCGGCGACATTCGCCTCGCTGGTTTCGGCAGCTTCACCGTTTCCCACCGTGCAGCCACCAAGGGCCGTAACCCGTCTACCGGCGCTGAGGTCGATATTCCTGCCCGCAACGTACCGAAGTTCACGCCCGGCAAGGGCCTGAAGGACTCGGTCAACAGCTAATTCGTTTTCACCCGCTGCGAGGCTTCGCCGTGCGGTGGACAAGATTAGGGCCCGCGAAAGCGGGCCCTTTTTTATGGCCTCGTGCAGCAATGCCGTCGTGGCTGCTTTAAGCTCGAAGTGGACACTAAATCCTGCGAGAAATTGCGGAGATAAATTCGTCTCTATTCGTGACGACCGTGTCCCCATGGAAGCGTAGCGTATCGACAGACTGCTTCGCTGCCTCAGCGTCCCCATGGCCGCAAGCATCCTCGATCAGGATTGGAACGATCCCCAGATCAGCCGCGTGACGGCAAGTCGGTTCGATGCCGATTTCCATCGCTATGCCACAAATTGCCAGGGACGAAAGACCCGCATCGCGTAAGGCAAGTTCCAAGGGCGTCCCCTCGAAAGCCGACATACCGAGCTTGTCAAAGACGAAATCTTGCTCCTGAGGGCGAAGCTCTGGCACGATCGAGACGGCTTCAGTGTCACGCAGAAACCAGGGTCTCACCTTGCCCGGATCATCCGTGCGCTGCCACGCCATTGCCATACGGGTCGCAAACAGACCCATCCACGGCTTTGGTAGCGAAAGATGACGGCAAAAGGCGATGCGGATACCTGCATTGCGCGCAGCCGCGACGATCTGAGCGATGTGCCGGACGGTGTCTTCCGATCCCTTGACCTGTCTGGCGATACCGATCTGCATATCATAGACGAGCAAGGCGGTGCGATCGGCAGAGAGCCAATCGGCAAGTGTCGTGGGTATGATCATTGGCATGAAGTCCTCACGATGATTGACGATCTCTTTTAGGATATGCCCATCCCTTTGCCTAGCAAAGACAAGGGAGGCAGTGGTTCTCGACGATCCTGACTTCGCCGCGAAGGGGCGCCGTGAATGGCCCAGCGACATCGAGCCATGTCGGTTATCGGCCCAATGTAGACTTGAGATTATCGGGACGGACGCTCTTTCGCTCCTCGCTCCGCTATCCTTCAGCAGCCATTTCGCGCAGATCGCCGATGAGGCCGCCAGAGCCGTCTTCAGCTGTAGCGTCGGCACCAATCTTCGTCAGCCAGCGCCACATGCTGACCCGATGGAAAAGGGTGTAGAGCCAAAGCGCCCTTTCAATATCCGGGTGCTCGACCGAACCGTAGCCTCCCAGAATAGGCTGATAGCTGCGCGGGTCCTCATGTGCAGCGCAGAAAAGGGCCTTGGCCAAGTCAGAGCAGCGTCCGGCCGCCGTTGACAGCGAGTTTTTGGCCCGTGATGAAATCCGCCTTGCTCGAGGCAAGGAAGACGACGGCATCGGCAATGTCTTCGGGCCTGCCGAAATGGGCAAGCGGCGTGTGCGCGAGATAGCCGTCCTTTGCTTGCTGCGAGGCGCCGGCATGGCGCTCGACGGGTATCCAGCCTGGGGCAACGAGATTGACCGTGATCCCTTCCGGCGCGAGCTCTCTTGCCCAGGAACGTGTCATCGCGAGCATGGCGCCCTTGGCGGAGGCATAGTTGCCGAAATTGGGATTGCCGAGCTCGGCTACCTCGGAACCGATGTTGATGACCCGGCCCGATTTGCGCGCCCGCCAGTCCGGCAGCACCGCCTGAAGCAATTCCAGCGGCGCCTTGACGAAGAATTCGAGCTGGTCGAGATAGGTTCGCCAGGATTGCTCCATGAGCGGCATTTCCGGCTGAGGACCCGTCGCGTTGTTGACGATCAGATCGACCGGACCGAGCGATGTCTTGATCTCCGCCAGACCTTCGATCAACTGCTCCCTTTCGATCACGCTGAATTGAGCGGCATGGGCTTGCCCGCCGCGCTGCCTGATGGTCTCGACGACCCTTTCGGCACCCTGTGTGTCGCTCGCATAGTTGACGGCGACGACCCAGCCTGCCTCCGCAAGCTGCAGGGCAATCACGGCACCCAGGCCGCGAGATGCGCCCGTTACCAGCGCTACTTTCATGACATTCCTCCTCCAACCCGCTCGCAAATGCAGGCTTCTTCTCCCACATGCCATCCGGCTTGGGCGGGCAGCATGCCGATCATGCTCAACCGCCTGCCGAAAGACACTTTTCGGATAGCCGGAAGCCTGTTCCGGCCATCCATCTCAGCATGGCCTTTACCAGCGATGATGAACGTGCGGCGCGATCAGGCGCTCGTAGATTTCGCGCGTGGCTGCCATGACGTCGGCCGAGAGCGGCGCCAGATCGGCTGCGGCTGCATTGGCCTTTGCCTGCTCAGCATTGCGCGCGCCCGGAATGACGACGGTGACGGCTTCGTTCATCAAGATCCAGCGCAAGGCAAAGGCGGCCATGCTGGCACCTGCCGGCACCAGTTTGCGCACCTCTTCCACTGCCTGAAGACCGACTTCGAAGGGAACACCCGCAAAGGTCTCGCCGACATCGAAAGCCTCGCCATGGCGGTTGAAGTTGCGGTGGTCGTCACTGGCAAATTGCGTGTCGCGGGTAATCTTGCCGGACAGCAGGCCCGAGGCCAGCGGCACGCGGGCGATAACCGCCACATTCTTGCGCTTGGCTTCCTTGAAGAACAGATGGTCAGGCCGCTGGCGGAAGATGTTGTAGATGATCTGGATGCTGACGACATCAGGATATTCGATCGCCTTCAACGCCTCCTCGACCTTCTCGACGCTGACGCCATATCCCCTAATCTTGCCGGCCTTTTGCAGTTCATCGAGGCCGGCAAAAACCTCCGGCCGGTAGAGAACTTCGGTCGGCGGGCAGTGAAGCTGCACGAGATCGAGGCTTTCGACGCCGAGATTCTTCAGGCTGCGATCGATGAAGCCTTCGAGGTTAGCCTTGGTATAACCGTCGGCCACATGCGGGTTCAACCGGCGACCGGCCTTGGTCGCGACCATCGGGCGCTCGCCGCCGCGTGCCTTCAGCACATCGGCGATGATCTTTTCCGAGCGGCCGTCGCCATAGACGTCTGCGGTGTCGATGAAGGTCATGCCGGCATCGAGGGCGGCATTGAGCGCTGCGCGGCCATCGGCCTCGCTGACATCTCCCCATGCGCCGCCGATCTGCCAGGCCCCGAAGCCGACATCGGTCACGATAAAGGGCGTCCGTCCGAAAGCATGATGTCTCATGAGATGTCTCCTCTCCTTTGTTTGCAAGATGATAGGGCAGTATCAGCCGTCCGACAGGGCCACAAGCGCACATCGGCGATCAAGGATCGCAATCGCGTGACCCAGGAATGTGACAGGCTCGGCCCACCTCACGAAACCATTGGATGAATCAGCCGGCACGGTATTCATAGCGCCTCCCTTTCCTTACAAGGGAAAGACCGGATATCTGACTGCTATCGGAGCCCATGCCCTCGTTCAGCTTCATCCATGCCGCCGATCTGCATCTTGGCAGCCCTTTTCAGGGGCTGGCCCTGAAGGATGCCGCCGTGGCCGCTGTCTTCGTCGAAGCCAGCCGCAGGGCCTTCTCGACGCTTGTGGATTTGGCCATCGAAAGGCGTGTCGATTTCTTCGTGATTGCCGGCGATGTCTATGATGGCGATTGGAAGGACAACAAGATCGGTCTGTTCTTCAACCGCGAAATGGCGCGGCTGGAGCGGGCGGGAATTCCGGTCTACCTGCTGCGCGGCAATCACGATGCGGCAAGCGTCATCACCAAGACCATCACGTTGCCTTCAAACGTTCACGAGTTTCCGACGGCCAAGCCGGGCAGCGTCAGGCTGGAGGCGTTGAAGGTGGCACTGCACGGCCAGGGCTTTGCCGAACGCTCCGCCAACGACAATCTGGCGATTACCTATCCTGCACCCGTTTCCGGCTGGTTCAACATCGGCATTCTCCACACCTCGCTCACCGGCCGCGAGCCGCATGCGCCTTATGCGCCGTGCTCCATCGATGACCTGCGCTCGCGCGGCTATGATTACTGGGCGCTCGGTCATGTCCATGACTTTGAAGTGGTGGCGCAGGACCCGCTCATCATCTTTCCGGGCAATCTGCAGGGTCGCAATATCCGCGAGCGCGGTGCCAAGGGGGCGGTGCTGGTAACCGTCGAAGACGGCCAGATCGCGCATGAGCGGCTCATCGTTGACGAAGCGCGTTTCGCACAGGCCGATGTCGTCGTCGGTCCGGAGGACGATCAGGCGGCGATCCTGCGGCATGTCGAGCAGGCCGTACAGCCTCTGGCGGATGAGATGGATGGCCGTATGACTGCGCTACGCGTTCGTCTTTCCGGCGTCACGCCGCAGCATGGCGCGATTGCCGCCAATCGCCAGCAATGGCGCGACGAGGTGGAAGCCGCCTGCCATCGCGTGCATGAGGATATCTGGCTGGAAAAGCTGGAGCTGCGGCTGGAACCGCCAGCAGCATTCGTTACGGAAACAGACGGCGCGCTCGATCTGCGTCAGCTCCTTGCAGAGCATGCCGGCGATACCGATATCGCGGCAGAGGCGGGTCGGTTGATCGACGAGATCGCCGTGCGCCTGCCGGGTGGTCTCGGCGCGACCGAGCAGCCGCTGGATGACAGCATGGAAGCCCTCATCGAAGAGGCGCGGCAATTGCTGCTGGCGCGCGGGCAGGGAGCAGCCTGATGCGCTTTACCCGGCTCGATATTCTCCGCTATGGCGCGCTGACCGATCGCGCGCTCGATTTCCGCCCCGGCGCGCGGCTACATGTGATCTATGGTCCGAACGAAGCGGGCAAATCCTCGGCCTTGAGCGCGATCTCCGATCTTCTATTCGGCTTCCCGACCGCTGCCGAGCAAAGCTTCCTGCATGAACCGAATACCTTGCGGATCGGCGCCGACATCAGCGCACGCGATGGCGCACGCTTAAGTTTCCGCCGCCGCCGAGGTCGCAAGGGGACGCTTCTGGCGCCGGATGACAAGGAGACGCCGCTCGCAGAGGATGCGCTTTCGCCTTTCCTTGGCAATTTGAGCCGCGATGTTTTTGAGCGCGCCTTCGGCCTCGATTCGCAGCGACTGCGGCAGGGCGCGACTGCCATGCTGCGCAGTGGCGGCGAGATCGGCAGCTTGTTGTTCTCTGCCGCTTCCGGGCTGACCGGGCTGTCCCGTCTGCGCCAATCGCTGGAAGCGGAGGCCGACGGCATCTATGCAGCCAGACGCTCGAAGGATCGCGGCTTCTACCAGGCCCTCGACCGCTATGAGGATGCGCGCAAAGCTGAGCGCGACAGCGAGCTGAAATCCGGCGACTGGAAGAAGCTTCTCGCCGAAGCGGCCGAACTGGAGACGGAACTGGAGCGCCTGCAGACTGAGCGGCGCAGCACGCGGGAGGCGCTGGACCGGCTCAAGCGGCTGAAGACTTTGCAGCCCTTGATATCAGAAATCGATGCGGAAAGCCTGGCGCTCGATGGCCTGTCCCACCTTGCCGCCATACCGGACAGCTTTGCCGATACGCTTGAACAGAGATTGCGCGACAGACAGGCGAGCGAACAGGAGCTGCGTCTAGCACGGCAAGCTGTTGTGCGCGCAGAGGATGACCTGTCGCGCATCCAGATCGATGAAGCGCTGTTACAGATGTCGGGCGATATCACCCAGCTCTTTGCCGATACCGGCAACTACCGCGCCCAACGTCAGGACCTGCCGCGCGTCGATCAGGAGCTCGCTGGTTACGACACGACGCTTGCGCAGCTTGCTCGCCGTCTCGGTCTTGCCGAGATTGAATTGGAGCGGCGGCAGCCGAGCGACATCGACCGCGCACGCCTGTCCGAATTGGTGGATGAGGGCAGGCAGGTTGCGCGGCAGATGCAGTCTCTTGCGGAGCAGTCCGAGAGCGAGCGCAGGCAGCTTGCAGCGCTGGAAAGGGATAGCCTTGCAGGCCGGCTGATCGATCCGAGACCCTATAGCGATCAGCTCGAGGCGCTGGGCAGTGATCTCTCCGCCTTGGCCCGCCTTGACGGCCTGGAAACGCAGATCCGCCGCATCGAAGCCGATCTGAATGAGGCGGCGGGACGGTTGCAGCCACCGGTCGGTGATATTGATGTGCTTTTCGCGGTGCCGCTACCGGAAGCCACGGAGATTACCGGACATCGCGATGCCATCGATGCCGCTCGCTCGAAGATGCGCGAGGCGGCCGGCAAACTGCAGACCTATGATGAGCAGTTGTCGGAAATAGAGCGTACCCTCGCGGATGCCGCGCGCGCCGGGCCGGTCGTCACCCGCGAGCAGATCATCGCTGCGCGCGAAAGCCGTGATGCGCAATGGTCCTCCATTCAGCAAGGATGGTCGGACGGCGCGGCTCCGGAAGCCAAGATGATTGCGGCATTGACCGTTGGCGTCGCCGAGGCCGATCGATTGGCCGATGCCGCACTAAGCGACGCCGATCGTGTCGCGCGTCACGCCGATTATCGCCTGCGTCAAGCGCGCCTGCTGCAGGAGCAGGAGGAGGCTTCTGGTCGGCTCAAGGGCTTCGAGAGGGCGTTGAACGACGCGCAGAGAACCTTCGCGGCTCTTTTCGAACCCTGCGGCATTGATGCGCTTGATCCTTCGACGATGCTGGAGTGGCGGCGCGGCGTGGAGCTGCTGCGGCGCGAGCGCAAGGCATTGCGGGATCTCTTGGATGAACGGGATGAGAATGCGCTGGCGGAGGGCCGGGTCCTGCCCACGCTTCAGGATATCGTCGAGGCGACAGGCTACAAGAGCGGCCGTCTTCCACCTGCGGCCATTGCGGAAGGGTTGCGCAAGCATCTGCGACTTCTTTCGGAACGCTGGAGCGAAAGCCGCACGCGGGAAGGGGAGATCGGCGCGGCGCGCGACCGGCTGGCCCGCTTCGACGACCAGCAGCAGACCTTGGAACGGCAGCATGCCGACTGGCGCGCGGCGTTCGGCAAAGCTGTCGAGCTCCTTGGCTTGCCGGCCGACACGACCCTGGACATGGCGAATGCTGCCCTGAAGGCATGGCAGGAACTGCCCGATATCCTGGCGGAGCGCGAGAACCGTCTGCGTCGCGTCAATGGCATGCGGCGCGACATGGCGGATTTCGAACGGCGGCTGGCAACGCTTGGCGCCAATAGCGGTTATGAGTTGGACCATCTGCCGGCGGATGCCGCTGCCGAGGCGCTTCACACCCGCGTCAACGCCATGCGTGGCGAACTGAAGAAGCGCGACGGCCTCGAAGAGGAGCGGCAACGCGGGGAAGGGCTGGTGGCGCGCCAGGAAGCTGCCCTTGCCTCCATCGCCGCCGATCTCGACCAACTGACTGCGGATCTGGGCGGTGTCGAGGATCTGTCTGCCTTGCTCTCGCGGCTGCGCGAGCGCATGCGTCTTGCCACCCGGCTCGTCGAAAGCCGCGACCGCTTCCGCCAGCAGGCCGATGGCAGGGCCGAAGACGATCTGCGCGCCGCGCTCGCCGGCTTCGAACGAGTCGCTGCCGATCTCGATATCGAGCGACTGACCGAGGAGGATCAGCGGCAATTCGCCATGCATGGCGAGCTTTCGGCGCGGTTGGCGGAGAATCGCCGTCAGCGGCAGGCCTTGGAAACAGGCGTCAGTGCCGAATATGCGGTTTTCGAAAAACTCTCTGCCGAGCAGGAAGCGAAGGACCTCGCACGGCAATGGGTCGTGCTGAAGATTGCGGCCCGCATGCTGGCAGGCTCGATGGAGGCCTATCGCGAGAAACAGGCCGATCCCGTCATCACGCGGGCGGGTGAGCTGTTCTCGCAACTGACCGGTGGCCGCTTCTCCCGTCTTGTCGAGGCCCATGACGAAAGCGATGCACTGCAGCTGCTGGCAGAACGCGCGGCCGGCGAACGCGTGCCGCTGGATGGCCTGAGCGAGGGCACCGGCGATCAGCTCTATCTTGCCCTGCGGCTGGCATTTCTCGAAGATTATGCCGCTCGCAACGAGCCGGCGCCGCTGATCGTCGACGATATCTTTCAGACGTTCGATGACGAGCGCGCGCGTGCCGGGCTGCGGGTTCTTGCCGCAACGGCCGACCGTTTTCAGACGGTTCTCTTCACCCACGAGACGAGCGTGGTCGAGATCGCCAAAAGCGAGATTGGCAGAGATCTCGATCTGATTGAACTCTGACGAAGACTGCGCGCAGATCGCGCTATGGCATCGAGGGGATACGCAGTTGCTTCGGTATCACGATCCTAGGCTCCGACTTGTCGCGGCTATAGGCCGGGTTGAGCGCGCGGTCGATGAAACTCTGCGTGGCGTGCAGCCGGCGCAAGTTCTGTTTTTCCTGCTCGAACCGTTTCCTTCGTTCGCCGGATTTGTCCGATCCGCGCGAAAGCGATTCATGGTGATAAAGGCAGGCGAAGGGTGTCCAGACGATGCGAAAACCGGCCTTGTGCGCGCGTAGGCAATAATCCACGTCATTATAGGCGACCGCGAAATTCTCCTCGTCGAAGAGACCGATCTTGCGAAGACAATCGCCCGAGATCAGCATCGCCGCGCCGGTCACACAGGTCATCGTGTTGCGCACATGCAGCCGGTTCATCGGCCCGCCGAACTCCTTCGGCTTGTTCATGTACCAGTGGCCCGCCAGCCCGCCAAAGCCGATCACCACACCCGCATGCTGCATCTTGTCGTTTGAAAACAGCAACTTGGCGCCAACGATGCCGGTCTTGTCATAGGCGAGGCAGGAGGCCATCTCCTTCAGCCAGTCCGGTTCTATCACTTCGACATCGTTGTTGAGGATCAGATAGTGCTCACCGGTTGCGGCGTTCAGGCCGCGATTGATCGAGCGCGAGAAATTGAAGGCCTCCGGCGTGATGGATGCCGAAAATCGCGGCTCGCTTCGGCGGTAATGATCATAGAGATCGAGCACGGATTGATCCGTGGAGCCGTTGTCGACGACCAGAACTTCGAAATTCTGATAATCCGTCTTTTCGAAGAGATCGCCGAGGACACGCGAGATCAGATCGAAATTATCCTTGCTCGGAATGATGATCGAGATTTTCGGCCATTCGCTGGGCACTTCGAAGACGACCCGATGCAGGGTCTTGGTGAGAGCGCTCTCCACCGCGATCACCTGCTGTTGACGCTCGAACCTCTCGGTCAACGCCCTTCTGGCGTTCGTCGTGGCGGCATCCATGAACGTGCGCGAATAGGTCCTGCCGTTGCGCCGCCACCAGTAGGCCGGATAGGGCAGGTGTAGGATGCTGTCTTCAGGAATGCCCTCCAGATAGCGCAGCAACAGATCGTAATCCTGCGAGCCGTCATAGCCTGTGCGAAGATAGCCGAGCTCCCGAAGCCGGCTGTGGCGGTAGATGGAGAAATGGTTGATGTAGTTGACGCCTGTCAGCAGTACGGAATCATAGGCCGGCTTCAACATGATGCCGGTCGGCTTCAAGGCGTCGTCGACCACCAGTTCGTCGGTATAGAGGAAATTCGCCTCCGGATTTTGCTCCAGCGTATGCCGGATGAGCTTGAAGGCGTGCGGGGCGATCACATCGTCATGATCGAGAAAGGCGATCCATTGCCCTTGCGCATGGGACAGGCCGGAATTGGTGGCAGCCGCAATGCCGCCGTTGCGCTCGTTGAGCACGAAGCGGACATTGTCTGGCAATTGCTGGGTCTCGTACCATCCGAGTGTTTCGGGCGATGTCGAGCCATCATCGCTTAGGATGAGTTCGGTACCTTTTTCACCCTGCGCTTCGAACGACTTGACGAGATCGTCCAGATAGCGGGCTGGAGCATTGTAGACAGGGACGACGATGCTGAGCCAGGTTCCAGCAGTCGCCAATACCGGCGTGGCGGCCAGCTCGGAGGCAAGCCGATAGCTCGCGTCGGCATATTGCACGGTGAGGTTGGCGGGGCGTTTTCCCAGGCGCAGCTTTGGCAGTTTCATCCAGTATTGAGGCAGCCTGCCGAGATCGATGCGCCTGGTTCGTGCATCCATGCCAAGGATGCCGGAAATGTATCTTTCAGCAGATTTCTCGGATGAAAAGGCCTTGGCGGCGAACTGGAATGTCGTCGGGAAACTGGCTGGATCGGCACGCAACGCGCAGATCGAGCCGACCGAGCCGATGTTGGCGGTGATGACGAAGTGATGCCCTTCCGGAAGGGAAATCGTATCCTTCTCCCGGAAACCGCGACCGCGATTGACATAGAATTTCGGATCTATTGGTCCATCGGTCGCAACGACATGGATGACGACCAGCTTCTTTCTGACGGGTGAAAATCTGATCTCGAATGCCGGATCATCCCCGAGGGACTTCCATAGGTTGGAATTCGCATCGGCGGACGTTTCTCGTTCAAGGTCGGCGTTCGGTATGATTTTGAGTTTCATTGAAATATCGGTTTCATCCACATGCTGGGAGGAGCATTGTCTGTGAAATTCCAGCTTTAGCCCGCGCCGCTGAGAGGTTCAAAACGTATGCCGGGAAATGTCGGGGTCGCATGCCGCCGCATTCTCTCGATCGAGTGTCGCGTGGCATCGCGAGCAGAGAGCCGGCGCGCGCGATCGCCGACGAGCAGGTCGATAGCAGCAAGCCATTCATTTGCGGTGTTGCCAATGTGGAGCTCTCCGGCGATGGCGCAGCGCTCGAAGGTCTGGCATTGGGAAAATATGGCCGCCGCCTGCAGGCGGCTGATGTCGATCCGTTTGGTGTCGGAGCGGCTCGCATTCGTCTTTCCCGACAGAAGTGGAGCCAGGGCAATGTCGGCGTGGTGATGCGTTGTCTTTGCGAGATAGGCTGGCCAGGATAGCGGCGCGATGATCGTTGTTCTTGCTGGGTCGATCCCTTGCCGGGCCCAGCGGCGGGCGAGCGGGCCGGCGGCAAAAACTTCGAAATGCAGATTGCCGTGCTTTTCCATCGCGGCTTTAACGATCGGCATCAGGAACTCATGTTCGCGGCGATGTACGCCGGTGGCATGGTAGACCATCCTTGTCGGCGCCGCGCCATCATCTTTGCCATTGATCGCAACATCAGCTGCATCCGCCGGAAGCGGGGGCAGAATATCGATCCGATGGCTTCTCATCGAAAGCGCGCTTGCCAGGGTTTCGGTGGAGGTCCAGACGTGGGTCAGCAATCTATTGACCCGTGGCAGCGGGCGGACGGCCAATTTGATCAGCCTCAATTTATAGGGCCAGCTCGCTTCGTTGCCGGTCACGACGGCAGGAATATCGTCGTCGACGAAATAGGCCACGCCGGCAAGCGTACCTCGCTTTTCCTCGAGCCAACGCAATTGCGGCTGCTTGATGTAGCGGCAGATGATGACGAAAAGCCCGTCGCTATCGATTGCGTCAAGCGGATCGTCGAGGCCTTTCGTGATGACCGGAATATCGCCCAGCGTCTTGGCGCGCTCATCGAGATAGTAGCTGAAGCTCGGATTGGGGTGGCGCGACAGAATGAGCAGACGTCTCGCAACGCGTTCGCCATCCTCCATCGGGGCTCCGGATGGCCGCGGTCTTGGAAGCAACTGGTAGACGATGTCGCGTAAAACTTGCATGAGGCTTCCGTAACGAGCTACGCCAGACGACTTCGAAGATTTGCGAGGATGCCAAAGGCCGCACCCCAGGCAAAGAGCGTCGCACCAAAGATACCAGCGATCCAGAGCGCTCGTTGTGGATATTCGGCCTCATCGGGCAGGCTTGGTGCAAGGAACGTATCGAGATAGAGGAGCTGCTGCTTGCTGACGAACTTGACCTGCTCGAGCGTCTTCATGCTTGTGGCGAATTGCTGCTCGGCAAGGCTTTGTTCCAGCTCACGCTGGGACATATCCACGGAGACGTCTGCAAGATTCTGCTCGGATTTGTTCTGCCCCGCGATCTGGCTGTTGAGCTCGTCGATCTGCTTCTGCTTGCTGTCGATCTCGCGTTTGAGAACGCGCATCTGCGGCGCTTCGGCCGAAACCGTTCCGAGCAGTGCATCGTATTTCTGCTGGAGATCTATCCTCTCCTTCTGCACCGACGAGATCAGATTCGTAAGAACGGTCGATGATCCCTCGACGCTGAGGACTCCGGTCTGGTTGCGCGCCGTCAAAAGCTGATCGCGCGCCTTTTGCAGCTGGTTCCTTGCATTGTCCAGATTCGCCTGGGCAGTCGCGATGACGTCACGCCAGATGCGGGTGTTGACGTCGTTGACCACGACTTCGGCGGCAGCCACGACCTCGCGCAATACTCGCTGGGAATCGGGTGCCGTGAAAGCGCGTGCCTTGACCGTGACGATGCCGCTGTTCGCGTCGATTTTGACAGAAACCATATCTTCCCAGTAATCGAGCAGTTTTTCCGAACTCGCATCCTTCTTCAGGCGTGCAATCCGATCGATCGAATCGTTCCCATAGATCTTTTGAAAGTCGACCTTCTCCTCAAGCGCGGCAACCATGTCCTTGCTCTTGATGAAGTTGGTGACGATCAGGGTGTTCTGGACGATCTGCGCCGGTGGCAGGCCGGTCACCTTGGTGATCTGGTTGCTTCCGAGCGCCGGCGTGGACGTTCGCACCGTAAAGCGCGTTTCCGACTGATACTGATCGGATGCGACGCGGGTGAAATAGTAGATTGAAGCGACATTCGGAACGACAAGCAGCAGGAAGGTCGATGCCAGGATGGCCTTGCTGATGATCTGCTGCATCGGGCGTGGCCGCAGACCGACGGCCTTGAACAGCTGGCTTCGGCGCGATGTCGAGAAGCGCAGTTTGCGTGCGGTCACCGACAGGTTCGTGGCCACGTTCCGGCTATGCTCAGTCGCACTGAGCTGAAGCGTTTTGGGCGCGTTTTCGGTATCATGAGCCATATTGGGCCTTGCCGTCGATCCCTGATAGTCTACCGGTTCAATCTATAATAGGCTTCGATAGCCTGCTCTACCTTATCGAAGACGATAAGTCTGCCGTCGACAAGTACCATGCCCCGGTCACAATGCGTATTGATCATGCTCATGCTGTGGGACACCATGATGATGTCGGAGTTCTTGCGTCTGTTTTCGAACGCGATACGGCAGCGTTCCTGAAATCTCGCATCGCCGACGGCAAGAACCTCGTCAACCAGATAGCATTCGAACTCGATCGCCATCGAGAGCCCGAACGCCAGCCGCGCGCTCATCCCCGAGGAGTAGGTGCGCACCGGAGCATCGAGATAGTCTCCGAGTTCGGCGAACTCTTCGACGAAACGGGATACGCGCCTGACATCCTCGCCATATGCGCGGGCAACGAAATGAACATTGGCCCGCCCTGTCATGAGGGCATTGAAGCCGCTACCCAGGCCCAATGGCCAGGACACGCGAACATTCTTGCTGACCTTGCCTGAATTCGGCAACATCGTGCCAGCGATCATGCGGATCGTCGTCGATTTTCCGGCACCGTTCACACCCAGAAGGCCGTAGGAATAGCCAGACTCGAACTCGCAATTCACATGGTCGAGAATGACCTTCTTGCCGGCTTGCGTCTTGAAGAATTTCGAGACGTTCTTGAAGCTGATCATGGCGCTTCCCCGCTCATATCCGGTGATCCTCCACGGATGCCCATATAAGGGAAAGCGTCGCCCAGGTGACGATCAGGCCAAGCAATATGATCAGCGGCGTGCTGACGCGGCGCGGGAAAATGGACTCGCCCGGCAGCACTGGCTTGACGAAAACGGCTATGTAGAGCGTCTTGCGCAAAGCTTCGGCAAGCACGGAATCGTAGTTCTTCTGCGCACTCTCGTAGAGCTTTTCCGCGATCATGCGATCGGTCTCTAACCTGGAATAATCCAGCAGGGCCTTCGCGAGGCTCGCATTCTCGGGACCCGTCAATTCCGATCTCATCTTCTCGATCTGCGCATCGAGGCTGTCCTTGGCGAGATTGAGCTGCTGATAGGTCGGAGAATTCTGGGCGTTGGATTGCCGCATGACGAAGAGGCGGGTTTCGAATTCCAGCTTCTGAGCCAGCAAGCCCGTCAGAATCGTTCCGCTGTTCTTGGCCTGCGTCTGCGGGCTGAGAAGGCCGGATGCGTTTTGAAACTGATTGAGGGCCATCAATGTATCGCCGTAGGCCTTGCCGCTCTTCTGGACATCAGCCTTCATGCTCTGCACGATGTCGTTGCGCGCTCGTTCGGAAAGCTCGTTGATGAGCTTTTCGCTTTCCTCGATGATCGCGTCCGCGAGCTGGACGGAATCACTGGGTGCGAAGGTTCTGACCTTCAGCGTGATGATACCGGAGGTGACGTCGATATAGGCGCTGACATGATCGTTCCAGTATTTCAGGAACTCTTCGTCGGATTGCGACGAACCAAATCGCGACAGGAAATCCGCATCCTGCCGGACGAACATCGACCGGTAATCGAGTTTCTTGCCAATTCGATTGAGGATTTCCGTCGAGTGGATGAAGCTGGTGACGACATAGGCATCCTGCGAAGCCGAGCGCATGTTGAGAGCGCTGCCGGCTCCGCCGGGGTCACTCGCATCGCCGGTATCGCCTGTTCCCGAGACGGCGCGAACGGCGAAACGTGCCTCTGCTACGTATTGGTCCGAAGCAATGAAGGCGTAATAGACCGAGCTCGCCAGGAAAGGCAGGATAACGAGCAGGAGAAAGCCGATAAGTCTTAGCGGCGGCTTGCCGCCCGGCTGTGTTTCAGGCTCGGTGCCATCATGCACCGGTATATATTCGATGTCCTCGAGATCGGTGCGCGCGCGCTGAGCCGGTAGCCTGCGCCGAAACAGCGACGGCAGGATATGCCGGCTCGTTTTTACCCGCGGAGAGTCCTGAACTATCACATCTTCAATGACTGGCTTCGGCATCTCAGCTTGCAATCGTTTCCGGCAGTTCGGGCGCGGTTGGTTTCATCGCCTGACGCACATAGTGATCGAAAATCAAATCCTCTTCGAGCATAAGCTCGGCAATATGCAATGAACGCAACCGCGTCGCAACGTCTTCAAGGGTGGTGTGCCTGGGCGGCAACGGAAAATCGTCGATCGAAATTCCGATCAGCTCGCTGACCGCCTGTTGAAAATAGAGGCTGTCCGTATCGAACCCGACAACCGCAAAGCGCGACAGCAGGTCGATCGCTGTGGCGACATCGCTGCGTGTAACGGTCTGTTCCGGTATGGTCGTCGCCAATTGCCGGGTAACGGGCGACACCATGACGTTTCTAACGCTCTGGGGCGCCTTCTTCAAAGCTGCCTTGAGAGACGCTTCGTCTTCGAGATTTACCTCGGCAAAATGCTCTGCGGCAGGCGCCAGGATGATCTTGTCGCGGTCGCCGAAGAAGGAAATCTGTGTTTTTGCCATTCGTTTCAGAAGGAATATCCGCAAGGCAAGTTCGTAATAGGGATCGGTGAGCAGAGCGATAGCCTTGAATCCCTTGTCGAGGAACTCTTCATAATTGCGCATCAACAGCCGGCCGCTAATATAGATCGACTGGATGGCGTTCAGATGAAAGGCCTGGAGGGTTGTTTCGTGACCGAAGCGCTCGACGGACGAAAGCTCGTACTGAAAGTGACGGCCGCAATGATAGTCGAATTTGACCATCGGCAGCAGCTGTGTTTCAAGCCGCACGACTTTTAACGGAATGGTATTGGCGACTTGCGGCCGCCGATAGATCAGCAGTCCGGATTTGGCGTCATGGATCATCAGTGATGTGCGTTCCGCCAGATCGGGCAGGATCGCCGTATCGAGCCTGAACCCGACAAGACCATCTTCATGCCGCCCCGAATCGATAACCGCCTGTTTGAGCTGGTCGCACGGGAGCATCATCAGATCGCCGTCGGCGTCCGAGACCCTGATTTGCGGCTTGTCGGAAAAACCATCGGGGATCAGATAACCCTCGACGACATTGCCATGATCATATTCGAGATTAAAAAGCACGGACCTTCTCCGGTGCTTTTGCCCGATCGAGGCAGGACCGAAATTGACGATGAAATGGCTTCATTCTACCCTGCATAGCATCATATGTATCGCGATGCCTATCGATATCGCGAATGTCGGGCCTTGGCATTCGAACCTCGTCAGGTGTCGCTCGGCGCTTTTCGCGCCAGCAGCGAGAAGCTGGGTCCGCCCGGATGGCTCAGATCTTCATCCCTGATGGTAATGTCACTGAAACCGAATGCGCGCAGCATCATCAATATGTCATCTCGGTGCATCCAGAAGTGCCGGTCTTTCATGCCGCCACAGAAAGACGCATTGGCATTGGCATGGTGGTAGCTGCGCTCGTAATAGCGCACCGCAATGCCATCTATCAGTTTCGTTTCCACTTTGCCGCTGAAGGGCAGCCACCGGACGTCGCCCTCGGGCATCGCGTCCTCGAGCACGAAGTGTGTCCAGATGAAAACCGCATTGGACCGCTTTGCCAGCATGCGAAGAAATTCGCCGGGATCAGCCATGTGGTAGAGAACCCCCGATGCAAGCGCAAAGTCGTAGGCTTCCTCACGTTCGGTCAGCCACGCCTGAATGTCGCCCAGCATAAAGGAGGCGGTGTCGATGTTCAGAATTTGCTTGGTAACCAGGCACCTTAGAAAACAGAGGCGGTTTGCCTCGATTGCATCGATCCGCTCTGGCCGCTGGCTATGCAGCATATAGGTATGCATTCCCTCAAGCGGACCGACTTCGAGAACGGTCTTGCCTTCTATCGATCCGAAAGTCCGTAATGCCCAATCAATGCGATCGTCCGCATAAAGGGGCAGCTTGCCGGCGTTGAGGCCAAGCTCCGGCGGAAACGCACAGTTCCATCCCTGAAGGGCATCGACGGCATTTTGATGCGCTGGTTTGCCTTGCTCGTATTGATCAAATATCTCCAGCGGACTTTTCGATGCTTTCTTTTGAGAGCGTTTTGAAAACCCAAGCATTAATACATAACCTTCATTTCAATCGGCATCTTGCCGATCCGGAGGAATTGCGGGATCGCTCTCAAACGGACGCACAACGGTCCCCAACCGTTCCCCGCCTCGAAGCTATATTTTGCAGCAAGCCGGCAAAATTGATGAATGTCGGCGAACAATCTTGGATTGCCGAGGCTGCTTCGACGATAGCCATTTCGCCTTCTCGCTGAAGGCAGAAATCCGGCAAGTTCCGATTGTCGTAGTTTGTCATCTCTGCATCGGTTGCTAGTCAGGACTCAGCTCTTTTACAGGCAATAGTAATCCCAAGGAAAGCGGCATAAGTGCGATTCGGCCAAACTTAGTGTCGCTGGTTAGGCGATTCTCTATTGATATCGTTACTTAACGCGTCCTTCTTATCTTTCAGAAAATTTTAATTTTAAATCTCCAAAAAATACTCGTACAAATTGCCTTATGCGCCTTTGCCGCTTATAAACCCGATCTGATCGGGCGCTCCCTGAGTTCCGAGTGTGTTCGGATGATCGCACCCGATTTTTTTGATTGTATTCCCGGCGTTTGGGCTTGTTGACGCGCGCCCGTTATGCTTTTCAAGGCGTCGATAGATTTGATGCATTCCATGTCGATGTATGCCATCAGGTAATCGCGGCAGCTAATAGTTTGAGGTTTTCAATTGTTTCGTATTGGCGCCGTACTTTGTTGCGTGGTTCTGGCGGGGTGTAATTCCGTCTCGAGCGAGGGACCGCTGGCTGGCGCCATTGTGAAAGATGCCGGCCAATCCAGCGTAGAGCTGGGGCGCAGGAATGCTGCGGTTTTCGACGTTGTTGACATCGACAGCCGCAGTGCGCGCCTGGTTTCCGACTATGTTTCCTCGACACTTAATCGCCGTTTTGGCATGGGCGGCGGTGTCGGTCCCGTCGTTATCGGCGTCGGCGATGCATTGAAGGTCACGATTTTCGAAGCGGGCTCCGATGGCTTGTTTTCGACGGCGCAATCGAAGCAGGTGTCGCTTGATATCGTCATTCAGCCTGATGGCACGGCGGCAATTCCCTATGCCGGCTCGGTTCGATTTGTAGGCAAGACGCTTGATCAGGCTCGCAAGGCAATCCTGGCCGCTTTGGCGACCAAGGCCGTCGAGCCGGATGTCATCGTAACGAGCATGGGCACGCCGTCACGAACCGTCACGGTTTCGGGTGCCGTTGGCCGTCCTTCCATGGTGCCGCTGGATCTGACGAAGGAAAAGATCACCGAGGTCATCGCCAAGGCCGGTGGACCCTCGACCCAACCCTACGAAACCTATGTTACGCTGGTCCGGGGCAGCAGGACCGGAACGGTTCTGCTGAAGTCGATCATCGAGCACCCTTCGGAAGATATCTATGTCCAGCCGGGCGACCAGATTTTCCTGGTACGCGATCCGAGAACCTTCACGCTGCTTGGTTCTGTCCGCGGGGACGGACGAATCGAGTTCGGATCGAACGATCTGAACCTCCTCGAGGCCGTCGCCCTCGGTCATGGTGCGATCGACGATTCGAGCAACGCCAAGGGCTTCTTCCTGTTCCGCTACGAAGAGCCTGAAATCGCCAAGATCCTGCTCGGCCCGGCTCGCTTCCAGGACTTGCAGCGTAAAGGGATGGTGCCGGATGCCAAGGGACGCTATCCGATCGTCTATCGCTTCGACATGTCCAATCCCGACAGCCTGATCGTGGGGCAGATTTTCCCGGTCAAGAACCGCGACGTCATCTATGTGTCGCGTCATCCGACCGTCGACATCAGGAAGTTCTTGAATCTTATCGGCACGCCGCTAGGTATCGCGTCTCAGGGAGCGGCAACCGCCGTCAATTTGGGGCAGTAGTTCTGGCGAAAGAGGGGTTAGCAGCTCTATCAAGTCTACCTGCAAGCCCTATTCATTTGTTGATGCCGACATCTGTATGATTGTGACGGATCATGCCTTGTCGGCAACGGAAAATCATCGCGAACTGAGTTGCGGAAAACATTGCAACCGTCGCAAGCAAGAATTGCGATCCTTGACGTGGGTTGATGGTGTAGAAGATCGCATATTGCATCGATTGTTGCACTGCCGCATATTGGCCGCACACGCAGTTTTTTTATCGGTGACAACCACAGATAATAATAGTGTGAACGGTTGATATTGAACTTGGCCGGTTTGGCGCATTTCTTCGAATATTGCTGAGAGATCATGACAGTTGAAATTATCGGGCGCGCAAGCGTTGCCCCTGGGGCGGGTTCGATTGAAGAACTGCAGCTCGTCCTCAAGGAGGGGCGTTGCACCGTAAGCCGTATACCAGAGGAGCGCTGGGATCTTGCGCGCTTTTGGCATCCGGCTGTGGGTGTTCAGGGAAAGACCTATAGTTTTGCAGCCGGCGTCTTCGATAATGTCTACGCCTTCGACCCCGCGGTTTTCGGGCTTTCGCAGCGCGAAGCGATGCAGATGGACCCGCAGCAGCGCATCCTTCTGAATATCGTCTGGCGCGCTCTGGAAGACGCAAACCTGCCGATCGACGGTTTCGAGGGGCAGCGGGTCGGTGTCTATGTCGGCGCATCCTCTCTTGAATACGGCAATCTGACGCTCGAGGACCCCGCCTCGGGTAGCCCGTATTTCATGACGGGCAACACGCTTTCCATTGTTTCCAACCGCATCTCGCACATATTCGGGCTGCGCGGGCCGAGTATGACGATCGACACGGCCTGTTCGTCGTCGCTGGTGGCACTCGACCAGGCGGTAAAGGCGTTGGAGAATGGCGAGATCGATACCGCGATCGTCGGCGGCATCAATATTCTGCTAAACCCGATGTCCTTCGTTGGCTTTGCCCAGGCGCGCATGCTGTCGCCGGAGGGGCTCTGCCGCGCCTATGACGATAATGGCCGCGGTTACGTCCGCGCGGAGGGTGGCGCGGCGATCGTATTGCGCCGGACGGACGTTGCGCTGCGCGAGAAAGACCGCAGCTATGCCAGGATACATGCCGTCGGCGTCAATTCTTCGGGACGCACCAACGGCATTTCCATGCCGTCCCGTGAGGCGCAGGCTGCTCTTCTGCAGTCGATCTATGAAGGGCGTAACATCGATGTCAATCGCATCGCCTTCATCGAGGGTCATGGAACGGGAACAAAAGTTGGCGACCCCGCCGAAATATGGGCGATCGGCGAAGTCATAGGCCGCAACCGGCGGGCGCCGGTGCCGATCGGCTCCATCAAGACGAATATCGGCCATACCGAACCGGCATCCGGTCTTTTCGGGTTGTTGAAGGCCGTCATCGCGCTGGAGAATAATTTCCTCCCGGCTTCATTGCATTTCGACCATCCGAACGACACCATCGACTTCGAGGGTTTGAACGTTCGGGTCAACACGTCCACGATCGAGCTTATGCCGGCAAAGCAAGCCCGCTTTGCGGGGATCAATTCCTTCGGTTTCGGTGGAACGAACGCTCACGTTGTCATTAGCGATCCCGACCCGATCGCGCCGCCGGAGCCGCCGATCCGGGGCGAGGGCGTCGTTTTCGCCGTCAGCGCCCATACGGCGTCCGCTCTTTCGACGTTGCTCGAGGAATACAGAGCCCGTCTTGAAACTGCCGAGCCCAAGGAGGCTCGCCAGATCGTTGCTTCCGCCGCTGCCAATCGCGAGCCCATGCGCCATCGTTTTGCGGCTCGCGCCAAGGATAGCGCCGCAGTGCTTGCCGCGATCGACGCGCATCTAGAGGGCAAGAATTCGGTCGGTGAGGCCGGCGAAGCACCGGCGCAGGCCGCCAAGATCGCCTTCGTTTTTTCCGGCAACGGCTCGCAATGGGCGGGAATGGGTGTCGGCGCCTATCAGGAAAATCGCCATTTCCGGCAATGTTTCCAATCCTTCAGCGCGCTCTTTGAATATTATCTCGGCGAGAAACTGACCGACATACTGATCGCTTCGGATCTCTCCGCGCGGTTGGCTGATACCAAGATAGCGCAGCCGCTGTTGTTCGCGATCCAGGCTTCCCTTTCGGATTGCCTGTGGTCGATGGGCGTCAAACCGGATGCCGTCTTCGGACATTCGGTCGGTGAGATCGCGGCCGCCTATGCCGCCAAGGCGCTGACCGCCGCGGAGGCGGTTGCGATCGTTGCCAAGCGTTCGCTGCATCAGGATCTTTTTGCCGGCGAAGGCAAGATGGCGGCCGTCGTGCTTGGCGAGGATGCCGCGCTGGCCTTTGCGAAATCCCGCGGCCTCCGCAATATATATATAGCGGCGATCAACGCGCCGAACTCGGTAACGATCTCCGGTCCGGCCGATGAGATAGAGGCCTACAGGGATGCGGCGCGCAAATCCCAGATCGTCGCACATGTTCTGGATATCAACTATCCGTTCCATCATCCCATCATCGATCGTGCCAAGGAGGCGTTTTTCGCGGACCTGCCCGATCTTGTGCCGGATAGCGGGACGGGCATCTTCATTTCTACCGTAACCGGCGAACTGCGCGATGGGCGCCTGCTGGATACGCAATATTGGTGGCGCAACGTGCGCGATCCCGTGCTCTTCAAGGCCGGCTGTCAGGCCGCCATCGCCATGGGATGCAACCTCTTCATCGAAATTTCGCCTCGCCCGATCCTGTCAAACTATGTGGCGGAGATCGCCAAGCCGGCATCGGTTCAGGTCATTGCGATACCGACCCTGCTGCGGGAGGCCCCTGTTGCCGACCATGATCCGGTTTCGCAGTCGTTTGCACGCGCGGTAGCCAATGGCGCGCCTGCGCTGCGGGCACGCGGCAGCGCCACGCGCAACGCCTTCGTCAAGCTGCCGCCGCTGCCTTTCGAGCCGGTGGAGCTTCGCACGTACCCGACGACAGACGAGATCGACATTTTCGGTCGTGATCGCAAAAGCCCATATACGTTGCTCGGCTGGCGCACCGACCTCAACGGTTCGAATTGGAAGAACCATCTCGATGCCCGTCTTTTCCCAGACCTTGCCGAACATGTGGTTGACGGCAAGGCAATCATGCCTGGCAGCGGTTTCGTCGAAATCGCAGTAACGGCGGCGCAACGTTTTTACGATGCGGATGAAGTTGAAATCGGCAACCTCGAAATCATCCGGCCGCTCGAGTTGTCCCAGGATCGGATGGTCGAACTGTCGACCATCCTGTCGCCTGAGACCGGAGATATCGAGATCCGGTCGCGCGAACGCCTCAGCCATGACGAATGGACAGTTCATGCGGTTGGACGTTGCCGAAAGCCGCTGGCGGGCGAGGGAGATCGCAAGCCCCTGGAGCGCTCGGACAAAGAGCGCAAATCCGCATTGACTGCGGATGTGACCTACGAAACGGCGGAGCGTTTCGGATTGCATTATGGCCCGCATTTCCAGCTTCTGTCGAAGGCCGAGGCGTTCGGTCACCATCTGATCGAGGTGGATCTGAAACCGGCGGCCCAGCCGTCTCATCCCTTCGGGACATACAATCTCAACCCGATGTCGGTCGATGCGGCGTTTCACGGCCTCGTCGCATTGTTCGATCAGTTCTCGGGTGATGAGTCCGGTGCGCCTTATATTCCTGTTCACTTCGGCACAGTGAGGGCCTTCGGCAAGGGAAGGCCGATCGTCAAAGCCGCCATCGAGATCGATCGGTTCAGCGCGAATTCGATCAAGGCGCGCTTCACCTTGCTCGATGCAGGCGGTAGGCCGGTTGTCATTCTTGACGATAGCCGTTTCCGCCGCACGCAGCTGCGCCGCAGAGCGACGCTCGATTCCGTCGCGTTTCATTACGAGAGCATGCCTTCGGCTCTTTTCGCGGGCGGAGCCAAAGCCGGCGCCGATGCGCGGCAAGTTTCCCCGGAACACGGCTCGGACGAAAACCATGCACTTAATAATGCAAGCCTTCTTCTTGATGCCGCAATCTATCGCGCCTGCCATGACATCGCGCTGAAGGTTGCCGACCGCAACGGCATTGTCGCATTCTCCGGCCTTCCCGGCGATCCCGAGTTCAGGTCTTTCCTCGTCAATTGCCTTTACATTCTTGAAGATGCCGGCATCGCGCAGACGAAGGACGGCAAGTGGCATATCCCTCTGGAGCCGACCCTACCTCCGGTGGCCGAATTGCTGCAGGAAATTTACCGCGAGGACGCCGGGCGCGTGGCCGAGAGTGTCCTCGTTGGAGACGCCTATCGCGAGACGCTTCAGCATCTGGCAATGATACGCCCGCATGTGCTGGAGCGTGAGCCCGCGGCTCAGGGCGCAAATAATCCGGGTGGGGCGACGCTGGAGCACGTGCTTGTCCATTCTCCCTTGAGCGAGCGGCGGCTCTCGATGCTCGCGGAGGCATTGGCTTCCACCATTGAAGCCAATGTTGGGATCATCGAGCACGTTCTTGAGGTCGGCTCGGTGTCGACTGCTTTCAGCCGAAAGCTGGCGGTGATCGCCGCGGCCGCGGGCGCTCGTCTCGTGATCGCGGAGCCGCGCGAGCAAGCGCGGCGAGCATTGGAGATCGCTTTCGAGCGTGATGCGCATGTGATCGTGGCCGATCCGGCCAAGCTGACGGATCGTCATGTTGCCGATATCGTCGTCGCGTCCGGCGATCAGAGCCAGCATCTGATGCGGCACAATGACGACATCAAGCGGATTGTCCGAACGGTCGCCGCCGGCGGCGTTCAGTTCCTGCTCGCCGATCGTGCGCCGAGCGCCTTCAACGATTTCGTCTTCGGCCTGTCCGAAGGCTGGTTCGCCGACAGCCAATCAGCGGAATTCCCGGTCGGACGGCTTGGCACGCCGCAGCAGATCGCGGATCTCCTGGGTACGTTAGGCTTCGCCAAGCCTCTGATCCGTGAGCGGACCTTCCCCGAGGGCTCGCTGATCACGGTGTCGGCCGTATCTGAGCGACAGCCCGGGACAACCCCTGTCGCGGAAGCCGCCGAGCCGATCCTGATCTTGTCGGAGCAGGGTAAGAAGGCCCTCGGTAAGCTGGGCAAGAATATAACGGTCATCGATCTCGGCGTATCGTCTACGGATCTTGTCGGCGGTCTTGATACGATGGACCGCGAGACCAGCCGGGTCGTCTATCTTGCGGATGTGAAGCGCGGCGATGCGGCGGAGCTCTCGCTGTCCCGTCTTTCGGTCTTCACGGAATTGGCGAACCTGCTGTCGCAGCGTGGCGACGGCGCAAAACCCCGACTTGTCATCGTTGCGCCGGGCGGCTCCCCGTTGTCGGCTGCCTCCATCGATGATGCCAATGCCGGCCTATGGGCCTTCGGTCGCGTCCTTCAGAACGAGTATGACGCCTTTGATGTGCATCTGCTGGATGCCGATGCGGATGGCAGCCGGATGCTCACTCTCGTCGACACTCTGATGACGGGGGAAACGGACAATAGGGAATGGTTCCTGGATCGTTCGACTGGAAAGGTCCGGGAAATCCGGGCCGCCGCTGGTCCTTTCGATGCCATCGAAGCAAGCCGCCGCGATTTCGCCGCGGCAACGATCCGGCAGCATGTCGGTGGTCGTCTGGATAGCGTCGCCTGGGAGGAGATGAGCCCTCCCATGCCGAACGAAGGAGAGGTTGTCGTCTCAGTCGAGGCGACCGGTCTCAATTTCCGGGATGTCATGTGGGCAATGGGCCTTTTGCCCGAGGAAGCCTTGGAAGACGGCTTTGCCGGCGCCACGATCGGCATGGAATTCGCCGGGCGAATTCTTGCCGTGGGCGATGCGGTGGATGATCTCCGGCCGGGCGACAAGGTGATGGGGATCGGGCCTGCTGCCTTCTCGACCCATGTGCTGGTCCGTCGCGACGGCGTCACCAAGCTGCCGGAGCAGATGGAAGCCGTGGCGGCTGCGACTGTGCCGGTGGCCTTTCTGACCGCTTATTACGCCATGGTCGAACTCGGACGCACTCAGCCGGGTGAAACCATTCTGATCCATGGAGCTGCAGGCGGCGTCGGTCTCGCCGCGCTCCAGATCGCCAAGCTGAAGGGCGCCAAGGTGATCGCCACCGCCGGCACTGTTGAGAAGCGCGGCTTCCTGGAAATGCTCGGCGCCGATCATGTGCTCGATTCCCGCTCTCTGGATTTCGTCTCCGGCGTGCGGCGTCTGACGGGCGGTGAAGGTGTCGATCTCGTTCTCAACTCGCTCTTTTCCGAAGCGATGGAACGCAGCATCGAGCTGGTCAAACCCTTCGGCCGCTTCCTGGAGTTGGGCAAGCGCGACTATTATGCCGACCGCAAGATCGGCCTGCGCCCGTTCCGGCGCAATGTCAGCTATTTCGGCATTGATGCCGATCAGCTTCTGGTCAATGTTCCCGACCTCACGCGGCGCATTTTCACGGAAATCGGCCAGCTCTTCGCAGAGGAAAAGCTGACGCCGCTGCCATACCGCGCCTTCGCCTATGACGAGATCGGCAACGCCTTCCGGCTGATGCAGAACGCCGGCCATATCGGCAAGATCGTGGTGCGGCCGCCTGTTCCCGGCGTCGACAATGTTTTGCGGACACCGGCGAAATCCTTGCGCTTGGATGCGAAGGGCATTTTCCTGGTTGCGGGCGGCATTGGCGGTTTCGGATTGTCCGCCGCCGATTGGCTTGTTTCGAAGGGCGCGCGCCGAATAGCGCTGTGCTCGCGCCGTGGCATTGCCGACGCGGAAACGAAGAAGGCGGTGGCAGGCTGGGCAAAGCGGGGCGTCGTTGCGACGCTGCATGCCTGCGATATCACCGATGCGACCGCGGTCGAGGCGTTGCTTGCCTTGCTTCGCACCGAAGGAGCGCTGAAGGGCGTCATTCACGCCGCCATGGTGCTCGACGACGCGCTTCTTTCCAACCTGACGCCGGAGCGCAATCGCCCCGTTCTTGAGGTCAAGATCCGCGGTGCCGAAATCCTCGATCGTCTGACGCGGGACGACAGGCTTGAGCTTTTCCTGCTGTTCTCCTCGGCAACCACCATGCTCGGCAATCCCGGGCAGGCCAACTATGTGCTGGCAAACGGCTATCTGGAAGGCTTGGCGCGCGCTCGTCGTGCTGCCGGCAAGCCCGCGCTCGCCGTCGGCTTCGGCGCCATTGCCGACAAGGGCTTTCTGGCTCGCAACGGCGAAGTCAACGATCTCCTCGCCAAGCGCATCGGCAAGGCAGCTTTGAAGGCGCGCGACGCGCTGGAGCAGGTCGAGCGTTACATGCTGGCGGACAGGGGCGCAGTCGATGCCGCGGCGGTCATGATCGCCGAGATCGATTGGAACGCCGTTCGTCTGCTGCCGATCTCCGGCCGGTCGCTGTTCGAACCACTGATGCGTCATGCGGGCAGCCATCAGGCCCTGAACGAGGGAGACAGCATCGATCTCAAGGAGCTGATCAAGGGCAAATCGGAAGAGGAGGCCCAAGCCGCCTTGCACGCGCTCGTCGCTGCGGAGATTGCGGCCATCCTGCGCGTGACCGAAGACATGGTGACACCCGACAAGGTCTTGAAGGATATCGGCCTCGACAGCCTGATGGCCATGGAGCTTGGCATGAGCTTCCAGCAGAAGACCGGCTTCGATATTCCCTTGAGCGGTGTCGGCGAGGGCACGACCGTTGGCGATGTCGTCAGCCGTTTGCGTGACCGTGTCATGAATCGCAATGGCGATGACGCCGGCGGCGACACAGCAGCTGGCGACGGCGTGGTCGAACGCCTGGCGCGCAGCCATGCCGCGGAACAGGAAAAAAGGGCCGTGCAGTGACAACGTATGATGCCAATGATGGCGACCCGGCGGAGCAGAAGAAAAGCAAGCTGCTCGAGCAGATGCGCCGCGTCGGCGAATCCTCCGGCCGCAATCGAACCGAACGGCTGAACAGGCAGCCGCAGGCACAGCCGCGCCAGGCGACGCGCTTTGAGGATCTGCCTGAATATAAGCGCGTCGCAACACAGCGAATGGCAGGCGAATTGCTTGGCGTCGCCAACCCCTTCTATCGGTCCCACGATGCAGCCGCCGGCGCGACGACGCGCATCGGCGGACGCGAATTCATCAACTTTGCTTCCTACGATTACCTCGCAACCAATACCGACCCGCATGTCGCCGAACGTGCCAAGGAAGCGATCGATCGCTTCGGAATCTCGGCGTCGGCGAGCCGCCTGGTTGCAGGCGAGCGGCCTGATCATGTCGAGCTCGAGCGAAAGCTCGCCGCGGTCTACGGCGTCGATGCCGCCGTCTGCTTCGTCAGCGGCTATCTGACCAATGTCGCCGCTATCGGCTGCCTGATGGGGCCGCAGGACTTGGTGATACACGACGAATTCATTCACAACAGCGCGCTCGCCGGCATCAAGCTTTCCGGCGCGGCACGGCGGCTGTTTCAGCACAACGACGTCGAGAGCCTCGAGAATATCCTCAAGACGCTGTCATCGGATTTTCGTCGTATCCTGGTCATCGTCGAAGGCATCTATTCGATGGATGGCGATATTGCCGACCTGCCGGCACTGCTGGAACTGAAGGCGCGCTACGGTTTCTGGCTGATGGTCGACGAAGCGCATGCGCTCGGCATTCTCGGCAAGAACGGCCGCGGCACGTTCGAGCATTTCGATCTTGACCCTCGCGACGTCGATATATGGATGGGCACGCTTTCGAAGACGACATCGAGCTGCGGCGGCTATATTGCCGGCAGCGGCGCTCTGGTCGATATTCTGAAAGCGGAAGCCGGCGGTTTCGTCTATAGCGTCGGCCTTTCTCCCGTTCTCGCCGCCGCAGCCATCGCCGGCCTCGATATTCTCCAGTCCGAGCCGGAGCGAACCAAGCGCCTCAGGCGCAATGGCCATCTGTTTCTGGAGCGGGCAAAGGCGGCCGGCCTCGATACCGGTCTCAGCATGGGCCACTCGGTCGTGCCCGTCATCGTCGGCGATTCGCTTCGTGCGGCCCAGCTTTCGAATGACCTGCTGGCCGAAGGCGTCAATGTGCTGCCTATCATCCATCCGGCCGTGCCGGAGGGCATGGCGCGCCTTCGCTTCTTCATCACCTGCAATCACACCGAGGAGCAGATCCGCCATGCGGTCACGCTTACGGCGGAAAAACTCAAGAGTTTGAAAGACCGCAATTTCGGTCTTGCTTCGCTGGATATGGACAAAATGATGCAGCTGCTGCCCATGGCCCAGGCTCAAGGCGGTTCCTAAGTTCGGGGCGATTGTCTCATGCATATTATCGTCACGGGAGGTTCAAGCGGAATTGGTCTGGCGGTAGCGAAGCTTTATGCGGCCCGGGGATATCGGGTTTCGCTTCTCGCGCGCGATCCGGCACGCCTTGAGGCGGCGCGAGCCGAGATCACATCGCTTCCCGGTGTCGACGGCGCTTCTATCCGGGCAGCCTCCGTTGATGTGGCCTCGGCCGCACAGACCGCAGAGGCGATGGAGCTTTGTGAAGCATCCTTCGGCCCCTGCGATATCCTCATCGCTTCTGCGGGCATCGTTGAGCCTCGCGCCTTCGATAAAATGCCGGCATCGGTTTTCGACGAACAGATCTCGATCAATTTCCTCGGGACCGCCAATGCGGTTCGCGCTGTCTACAAGGGAATGAAGAGCCGGCGCAGCGGCCGGATCATGATGATCTCCTCCGGCGCTGCCTTGATCGGCATCTTCGGCTATACCGCCTATTGCGCATCCAAGTCGGCGCTGGCCGGCTTTGCCGAAGCTTTGATCGCCGAGGCTGCCACTTCGGCGGTGCAGATTTCCATCTGCTTCCCGCCCGATACGCTGACGCCGCAATACCTCCGGGAAATATCTCTGAGACCTCGCGAAGCGGAGCTGTTGATGGGGTCCGTCAGGCCGTGGAGTGCCGAGGCGGTTGCGGCAAGAATCGTCCGGGGAATGGACCAAGGCCGGCAAAGAATCCATTTCGGATTTTCGCTGACGGCGCTTGCTTTCTTCGGGCCGCTGATAAAACCATCGCTGCAATGGTGGTTTTCGCGCAAGACGCGAAAAATATTTGGTGGGGAATCGGGTCGCGGCCTTGCCGATGCCGCCGAGCATGGTTTTGATAATGATTAGTAATACGAAACAACCGCCGATGTTGCGCTGCCGGCAAAACAAGTGCAAGAGAAGGTAAGTCAGGGAATTGGCGGCCCGTTCCTCGCGAATGTGGAGAATGCTGCGCAAGCAGTGGGCATTTGGATGGCACAATCTTGAAGCTTCATGATTTTCCAATTCTTTTGACGCTTGCCGGCTTCGCGTTCTCCTGCGTCATCGTCTTTCTGACCGATCCTTTCGCGATGCCGGCGGCCATCAATGCCGAGAACCGCATGAAAAGAAGCTGGCGGCGGGTGGCCTGTGACTGGGTGGCAAGAATTCCGGTCATCATATTGATCTATGCCGCCTTCTTCGCCATTTCCTGGCGGCCGATCTACAGCACGCAGGCCGTCATCAGCTTCTTCGTCATCTTCACGGGCATATCGAGGGCGAAGTTCGAGTTCATCCGCGAGCCTCTGGTATTTTCAGACATCGCGCTTGTCGTGGATGTCTTCAAATACAAGGAGATTTTTTACGCGACCTCGCTGAATATAGTCTTCTGGATCATCGCCTTCGCTTACGTCTTCGGCCTCAGCGGCCTCTACATGTATCTTGAACCATCGGTGTTGCCGGCGTCGAACGGGTTGCTATGGGTCCTGCTGATGCTGGCTGTCGCCTTTGCCCCATGGTTTGCATTGTTCAGCAGGGTCGTCAGCGAACCAGTCTGCCGTTTAACGCAGAAATTTCTCGGCAAGGTTGACGTGAAGATCGATACGGTGCGATTCGGCACCTTCGCCTCTGTCGTCTTTCACTACGTCATCTGGGTCGGTGTCAGGCGCGAGGCAATCGTAGCGGAACTCTCCGGGCGCTTCATGTCGGCGCTTCAAGAGCTTTGGGAGCATGGTGAAGACGAGCCGCTGATTGTCATCTGGCAATCCGAATCCTTCATCGACCTCAGACATTTCGGGGTCGACAACATCAAGCTTCCGAATCTCGATCGTCTGCGTGAGCAGGCCGCGCAATGGGGCCGCATGACCAGCGTCTTCGAGGGCGGCTATACGCTGCGAACCGAATTCGCTGTCTTGAGCGGGCTGCTGCCCGAAAATGTGCATATCGACGCCAGCTACCCCTATCTGCGCGCCAGCCACTACAAGGATGTCGTCTGGCCGGCGCGCTTGAAAAAGGCGGGTTGGAAGACTCAGTTCGTCCACCCCTACGACAAGACGTTCTTTCTGCGTCACAAGGCATTGCCGCAGCTCGGCTTCGACCGGATGATGATGCTCGACGAGTTCGATCACAATCCGGAACGCGACGGCCCCTATGTCAGCGACCTCCAGCTGACAAAGAGCGTGATTCGGATGATCGATGACGATGGAACGAGCAAGAATTTCCTCTTTGTCGCATCCATGGCGAATCACGGCCCGTGGGAGCCGGGCCGCTGCGGCGATCTCGTCAATCCGGTGGATATCTACGGCGAGCTCCTGATGCGCGCCGATCATGCACTCGGCAATCTCGCCCATCATCTCGACAGGCTGGATCGCCCGGTATGGCTTCTCTTCTATGGCGATCATGCGCCCTTGCTGAAGGCCTTTGCCGATCCGTTCCCCGATCCGCGGACCGATTACGTCATCGTTCCTCTCGGTCGCGCGCGCGCGCATTCCCAAAAGCCGCAACCGGCGCAGGAAGAGGCGCCCTGGAACCTTATCGGCACATTGCTGCACTATGCAGGCCTTGCCACTGAGGTTCCGGAGTGATGGTCAATGCGGAGGAGGCGGCGCGCCCGCGCGTCTTCCTGTTCCTGCAGGGGCCGTCCTCGCCGCTGTTCGTCGGGATCGCCAGGATCTTGGGAGCGGCCGGCAGCCGCTGCATCCGCATCAACCTGAATGCCGGAGACTGGATTTCGTGGCGCTGGCACGGTGCCTTCAATTATCGCGGCGACCTTGCCGGCTGGCGCGCCTATGTCAGGCAGCGAATCGAGGCGGAGAGCGTCACCGACATGATTCTGCACGGCGAGGAGCGCCCCTATCATCGGGTCGCCATCGAAGAGGCGCAGCGCGCAGGCGTCGCCGTCAATGTCGTGGAGATGGGATATCTGCGGCCGGACTGGGTGACGCTCGAGAGAGACGGCCTCTCCTCCAATTCGCACTTTCCGGCCGACCCCTCCCATATAATGGAGGCGTCGTCCAAGCTGCCGGAACCGGATTGGAAGCGCCGTTATAGCCAGACTTTTCTGGCGGAGGCGCTTTACGATCTCGCCTATTATCTCCCGACCGTCTTTCTGTGGTTTCTCTACCCAGGCTACCGGCGGCACGGACTCTACCATCCCTTGATGGAATATGCCGGGTGGCTGAAGAAACTTCCTTCCAGCAGCAGAAGGGCACGAGAGGCGGAGGGCGTCATCGATGATCTGATTGCCGGCGATAGGCGATTCTTCGTCTATCCGCTGCAGCTTCAGACCGATTTCCAGCTTCGAGCGCACTCGCCCTTTCACCAGCAGCAGGATGCCATCCGGCTGATTCTCCGCTCCTTCGCGGAACATGCCGCTCCCGACGCGCATCTCGTCCTCAAGATCCATCCGCTCGACCACGGGCTCGTGGATTGGCGGGCCTATGTCGACAGCATCGACGCCTCATGCGGATTGTCGTCTCGCATCCATCTGATCGACGGTGGCAGCCTCGACCGGTTGATCGCCGCCAGTCAGGGCATGGTGACCGTCAATTCGACTGCAGCGCTTTCGGCCCTGCAGGCGGGCAAGCCGGTCAAGGTGCTGGGCGCCGCGATCTACGATATCGACGGCTTGAGCGACCAGGGGAGCTTGGATCAGTTCTGGCTGGAGCCGGCGGCGCCGTCGCCGGAGCTGCGTGGCGCATTCTTTCGCCTGTTGGCCGCGGCTTTGCAGGTGCGTGGCAACTTCTGTTCCGGGGAGGGGGCACGCGCCGCCGCCGCACAGATCGCTGAGAGGTTATTATCGCGGACGGTCAATCTGCCTGACGCCTACATCGACCCGCCGCCGAGACAGCGGCCGATGAAGCTTCGTGTACCGTGAGGACGATGAACGAGGAATTGGTAGCCCGACGACGCCCTGCAGGCTGAAATTGACAATGTGGCTGCTTACATGTGGACTGATACGGAACCCAGCGCGGCGATTCGACACTGGGAATGAATGCGGACAACGGTTTGCCGGGAGCAAACGCCATGGATGACAGCAAGATGGAACGATTCATGTTGAAGGAGCTGCTTGTTATCATAGCGGCCCTCGTGCTTGTTTCCGTGGTGCTTCTCGCCGTCATTATTCTCGGCAATTACTAAGCCGAACGGATCGGCCGCCTGGAGCCGTTCATCGCGATCGCAACGATCCGCCGATGGCCAATCAAACTGACAATTCAATCTGTGGAAAATGGTGGGCGATGAGAGCCCACAAGAAGCCCCTAAAAACAATAGTTTAGCGGCAAATGAGACATCTGAAAAAGTTGAGGCTTTTCAGTGTTTCGGAAATGGTACTGTCTCATCAATTGAGGATGCTGCACGCTGGCTTATCCTCAATCGCTTGGCCATCGATGGCCCGGTAATTCCGTTTCTTAAAAGCAAGTTTGGTATCTCGAACCTCGAAGCCATCGAGGTTACGAAGGCGGCCCACATGTTGCAGTTCGGGAGGGTGGCGTGATGGCCAGCTCCTTCCAAGTCAGCAATGCACTCTTGCGTACCTTGCCGCGCCTGATGTCACGTGCCGATGCTTCGCTTGACCAGCACTATGAAAGCGGGAACGGCACTAAGGCCGCCACTCAGACCTACAAGCGTCAGGGCGCGGCAATGGCCGCTGAGCGTATCGTGAAGCGCGTAAGACGTGCTAAGCCGACAGACGAGCAGCGTAACAAGGAGATTGCACGTCGTCGCACCTGGGCGGGCGGCGGCAACATGCCGGCGAACATTCGCGCGCTCTATTCGGAAGCCGAGCGCGCCGTGTTGGCGGTCATCGCAGAGCGGTGCAAGCTCAAGGGCTTCTGTGACCTGTGCATTGACGAGATCGCCAAGATAGCCGGCGTCGGCCGTACGTCGGTGCAGAACGCTATCCGCAAGGCACGCTCTAAGCAGCTTGCGCATATCAGCGTTCGCGAGCGCCCGCAGCAAGGGCGCAAGAGCCTCACCAACATCATCAAGATCGTTTGCGCCTCGTGGCTTCGCTGGATCATGAAGGCGATAGGGTTCAAAGGTTTGAGCACTTCAATGACAAGAGATAAAAACTCTCTCTTTGAGTACGACGAAGTCGTGAAAAAGGCTTTGAAGGTGCTGCATGTCGATAGCCCTTGGCAGGGTCAACGTGTTCACCTTCAAGGCAATCGACCGTTACGTGCCGCAAGGCGGTGACGAATGCTTGCGACAGCACCGATTGCCTGCCTACTTGCACACGCGCGCCGATGGTTCTCTGCGTCTCAGCTCGCACGAGTGACGATCAGGATGGCTAGCGCGATGGAGACACTCGCGCGGCGGCGGACACATAGCCGCGCAGACTGCCGGCAAGCCCCCCATTCAGGGACCGTGCGACCAAAGAGCCTGCTGGACGGGCCTGGGGGACTGCGCGATTTCGTCAGTTGCACCCTTCGCAAGCGGTACACGGATACACGTGTGCACACGTATTTTGCACGCATCTGCACGGGTGGTGGCCGTGACTAAGGCGAGCACCGACCCGAAAACGACACTGCGCTGGTTGGGGCAGGTCGCGCACTATGTGGCGGCGGGCCGTCCGCTTCCTCACCACCTGTCGCTCTTCCTGCTGCAAGGGCTCTCGCCCTTCCTCGAAACCGCTGGCGAAATCTCGCTGGATCAAGCCTTCGGAACGCGTCGCCATGGCGGCATCAGTGCCGCGAATGCCATGAAGAACGCCCAGCGCGACGACATGTTGCGGCACCTTCGCAACATTCACCCGGAGTGGAGCACCTTGGCTCCGAGCGTTGCCAGCCGCCGCATGCGGCAAGCCTTCGAGCGCTACGAGGCCGGGCGCTGGAAACGCGAGAAAAGCGCCAGTTCCGCGCCGTCTTCGGAGCCGTTCACGACCTTCTGGCGTGTCCTCAACGCCGGAATGCGGATGCCGCAGGAAGCCCGCCTTCGCCAGATCCTCGAACGTGAAATTCAAGAGCCCGTTTGAATTTCAGGTCGCGGCTGGGATTTTCCAAATCATCAACGGGGATATACCGAATGACCATCGACCTTAGCCGCCTGACTGTGCTCGGCACGATCAGCGCCCGCGAAAACGCCGCGCTCGAACAGGCCCGCGCCACGCTCGACGTGGACTTGTCCGCCTCGAAAGAGGTTCGTCGCCAGCTTCTGGCAGAACAGCGCCGCGACGGGTTGGCCAGCGAGCGCGGCAGCATCCGCCGCCGCATCGAGCAGCTTCGCGCCAAACAGTCCGAAATCGACAAGCGTATCGAGGAACAGGAAGCCTCGATCGAACTGCTTCAGGAGCGTGCGACCGCCGCCCATCGCCTGCGTAAGACCTGCGAAGCGTGGGCCGCGCAGCACGTCCAGAACGGAGGCGCACAATGAGCGATATCGATCTCCGCCGCATCGTGGAAAAGTCGGTCGCGGGCGGCCAAACGCTGCTGACGACGCTTGAGGATATCCGCAAGCGCATCGTCCTCAAGCGCTATTCCATCGGCAAAATCCAGCAAGCTCCAGTTTCGCCCGACGAAGCCTTGCAGCGTTTGAACGACTGGATCAAGGTGGCAACCGCTGGCAGCGCCGTCGAAAACCTTGCTGCCCGTTTCGTCACTGCCGGCTATCGCCAGCCGACCAGCGGCGTTCCTACGGAATTCATCGCCGCTGCGATTGCCGGGCCGCTCCGCGACCTGATCGGCGGCGCGATCTCTAAAAGCTACGGCTCTGCAAAAGGCATCTCGGCCGCTGATCGCGCTCGCGAGCTGGAAAAGGCCGAACGCGAGCTGTTGGAGCTTGAATGCGCCGAAGAGGCGATCATTCGCCATGCCGAACACTGCGGGATCGACGTGCTTCGCCGCATTGACGCCGATCCGCGCGCCGTCCTTTGCTCTGGGGAGTTCCTGAAATGAGCGTCATCGTTGACAAGAATATCATTCGCCTGACCGGTTCCGTGCAATCCGGCGAGTTTCCATCGGGTGAAGAGGGCTTCACCTCGACGGACGTGTTTTATGCGCTGGCCGGCTTCGATGACAAAGCCGCGATCACCGTCCACATCAATTCTCCGGGCGGTATCGCCACCGAAGGTGCCGCGATTTACGCGCTCCTGAAATCCCATCCCGGTCGCGTCGATGTCGTCGTTGAGGGCATTGCCGCATCCGCCGCCTCGCTGATCGCAATGGCCGGCAAGAAAGTCACCATGGCGGCGGGTTCCGTGATGATGATCCACGACCCTGCCGCCGTCACCATCGGCAACAGCAACGATCATTCCAAGACCATTGAAGCCCTTGAAGCGCTCGCGACGGCTTACGCCCGTGTCTATGCGGCGAAGTCGGGCAAGAGCGTCGCCGCCTGCCGCGAAATCATGAAGGCCGAAACGTGGTTCACGCCGGAAGAGGCGGCAAGCGCTGGTTTCGCGGATGCCAGCAGCGCCAAGTCCGGCGCGATTGTCGCTGCCTTCGATTACCGCCAATTCCGCAACGCGCCTGAAAAGCTGGTGGCGCTTGCGGCTTCCAAAAACTGGGGTTCCAGCAACCCGCAGAAGGCGCAGAACGCGCCGAAACCCAAGGAGAAAACCATGCCGCAGGATGATGCAGCCAACGCAGTCAAAGCCCGCCTGAAGGCCATCATGAAATCCGACGAGGCCGAAGGCCGCGAGGCGCTTGCCGAGCACCTGGCCTTTGAAACCAGCATGTCTGTTGAAGAGGCCGTCGCACTCATGAACGCCGCGCCGCGCGCCGCCCCGGTCGAACAAGAATACGTGCCGCCGCGCCGTATGAACGCGCAAGGTCTTAATTGCTATCCTGTTCTTGGCCCGCCTCCTACGAAATCCGACACCGGCAAGCGCGCCAGCCTCTCCGCCAACATGAAGCGCCGTCACGGCATCGAATAGGGGAGCCGTCATGCAGACTTTTAGCTACAAAACGGAAAGCGATATCGTCAAAGACGAGGGTAGAAATCGCTTCTCCCGCGACACGGATATCCTCGGCTCGGGTTCCGGCAAGGTCGTGACCGGAACCGTCCTCGGAAAACTCACGAACGGCGGCAAGTTCAAGCCGCTCGCTCCCGATGCGACGGACGGCACGCAGATTGCCGCTGCCATCATCCTTCAGCACGCGGACGCGACCGCCGGCGATCAGGAGGTAGTCAACCTCAAGCGCCGCGCGCAAGTCGTTCTGCAAAACCTCGTCTGGCCCGCCGCGATCACCGCCGCGCAGAAACAAGCCGCCCTCGATCAACTTGCCGCCCTCGGCATCATCGCACGCATGGGAGTGTAATCCAGTGCCTACTCCACTCGACTATCTCAACGCTCCCGAATTTGCCGACGACCGGCTGACCGAGAGCATCAACATTCCGCCCTACGTGACCGGACGCCCGGCGCAGCTCGGCATCTTCACCGATACGCCGATCCATACGACCTATGTCCGCCTCGGCGTTTCCGAGCAGGAATTGACCGTCATTCCGGCCCGCGAACGTGGTGGCGAAACGAACCTCAACATGCGCGGCGACAAGAGCGGCGTGTCCTTCGATATCCCGCATTTCCCGCTCGATGACGCGATCACGCCGGCCGACATTCAGAACCTCACGACCTGGGGCGAAGGCGACGTGATCATGGCGAGCCTTGAGGATGTCTATAACGACCGCCTCATCAACATGCGCGGCAAGCACGATCTGACGCACAGCTACCTCGATTGGGGTGCGCTAAACGGCATCGTGCTCGATGGCGAAGGCAAGCAGTTGCTGAACGTCTACGAAAAGTTCGACCTGATCGAACATAGCGTCGAATACGATCTCGACACCGCCACCACCGAAATCGCGCCGCTCAATCGGCAGGTCAAAGCCTATATCCGTCGTGAGCTGCGCGGCACGCCGGCATCCGGCCTTCGCGTCCTTGCCGGTGGCGAGTTCTTCGACAAGTATGTGGGCCATCCGAACGTGCTGGAAGAGCTGCGCGGCTACAAGGGCGAGACGCCCAATCCGGGCCGCGATGACATTCAGGACACCTTCTCCTATGCCGGCCTGACGCTTGAGCGCATTGACGAGGAATACAAGGTTCGCCAGTCAAACGGCACGCTGGTTTCTCGCAAGGCCGTGGCCGATGATGAGGCGATTGTGGTTCCGCTCGGGACACCGTTCTTCAAGCGCTACATCGCGCCTCCGGACACGATCAGCGGCGCGAACCGCCGCCCCGACCCGGATACGAAGGTATTCGTCTCCACTGACGATCTTCCGCACGACAAGGGTCGCGAAATTCACACCGAGTCGAATGTCCTGCCGATCTGCATTCGTCCGCAGCTTCTTATTCGTTTGAAGATGAAGTGAGAACTCCCAATGTCATAAGCCGCCAACTAGTCTGGCGGCTTACTTCGTTCAACTGATTGTCTTTGACCCGCTGCTATGGGACCGTTCGTGGCCAGCTACTTGACGCGGCCTTAGGAATCTTCGCGGAGTTATACTCAATCGTATTTGGCAGCGAGAACAAGTACAGCGCCCAAGGCAATGCGAGCAATATGCATGAAGCTATTGGTTGACTCGATGCGTGCGGCGTTTAATTCTTCATCGTTGTGAAAATTTTCTCGGAGATTCCGGCGAGGCAGGTCTCAGTAATATGGAGTCGCGCTAAATGGATCAAGAACAGCTTGCGTACCCTGATTTGTTAGTTCCCAGGGACTATTTAATACGCGCTCATGACTTTTATAGTGCGTGTAGAATACTCCCAGATTTTCACCCTGGATTCATGCCTCTATGGCCGCAACTTGCATTATTTGGCCTCGCAATTGAATTGGTACTCAAAGCCTATTTACTCTCGAAAGGAGAGAGTAGAGAGGAATTGAAACATAAATACGGCCACAAACTTCAGAAGCTTTATCTCCGATCAATTGATCTTGGTCTTCAAAACGATGAGCGGATTGGGAAGATGATTGGCTTCATCAACGAACCATACTCGATCCATGTGCCGCGTTATCCAGATCCAGAAACGATGGGCAGAGCTGTCGCGACGGTCCCACAATTCTTCGAAGATTATGATAGTTTGATGAAAGCAGTGAACGAAGCTATCAGCCGGATAGCATAATCTAGCGCGCGATCATGGCGCGATACACCGTCGCATCGAGATGCAGAACGTCATCAAGAGGCCCGTGAATTACGTAGATTTTTGGACGCCTACTGAATTGAAACACCCGATATAATCGATATCGACCACCCTTACGGATGGCAGTCATGCGCTCGTTCTCGGTTATGAAAAATGGAGTATTCTCGCCGCCTCGCGTCGTCTTTACTTCAATAAAGATCTCCTCGCCGTTCTCATCGAACGAAATTACATCATATCCCAAGCCGTCGCCTATATCGCGAGCAATCCAGGAGACATCAGCTACCAGATGTCCCAAGCCTTCATTGGCCAGTCGAGCTCTTTCGACAGAGATGACAAATTCCTCTCCTGCTCGTCCGAGGTCACGATTTTTGGCGTCACGCTCTGCAAGATCAAGCCTAGGGTCTAGTTGTTCGATCTCGACCGAAAATTGAGATCGTTCATTACCGGCAGGGCGATCGACAAATACCGTCTGAATTGTCGTGTCTGATATCTCAGGGGAGGCGATCGCAGCATCCAGAGAGACGATCCGGTCCGAAATATGACGCAATACTTCCCGAAGCAGGGCGTCCTGAAAGTTTCCCAGCGGCTTATATCCATCGATCCATGGATAACCCAGCCTCTGCAGTATCGCGCTCACGTTCTGATGCTTGCGCTCTATTGAGCCCTCCGTTCTTGAGACAGTCCGCATCAAGACTTTTCTATGATCCGTCTTCGAATACGGCTGACCAAGGATTTCTGCGTTCAGCATTGCGAAGTAGTCAGCCACAAGTGCCGTGACCTCTCCTTCTGACCAGATCTCCCTGTCGGTGCGATTAGTATCTGGACCGTTTGCCCGCAGAGCCCACACTCCTGAACCTATGCCGTTCACGCTTCGAAATAAGTTATACCGACGCTTATAGCTTTCGCTATCGCTGGAGTTGTATTCCAACTCGCGTCTGACGATGGCTTCCCACGACTTTGGAAGGGTGTCCTGGCGATTTGCTCGAACCGCTTCATAGATCTCTGACAGAGATCCTTGCCCGCCGATACTCTCCAAGGCCGTCACCACGTCATTCCGCCAAGTTGCCATAAGATGTCCCCTCCGATATTTGGCTCAGTTTATGCCGAACAAGCGGGCAGTCCAGTCGGGCGGCCGCCCTTAGAGTTATACGGCTGTGGACGCCGCTCGCTTCGGCGCTTGGTATGCTTGGCAGGGTCTCTTGTGTGATCGGGCAAAATTGATAAGCGGACAGGCTATCAACGATCGCTTCCAGCAGCACGTCTCCTCACGGCGCCGAGGCGTTGGATCGCCCCTAGGTGCCACAGAGAGCGCGAGAATAGCGGCGGGCTGCGGAAGTTGCCGATGTAACAAGATCTAACGCGTCTCGACGATTATTCGGTTGGAACGGTTAGGCCAGTAGATAAGCCAGAGGATTGGCTAGCTCTATAGTTGTCCGGAATCAGTAAACTCAATATTGTACGCTGCTAACACTGGGGAAAGTTCGATTGAGCACCGAAGTAAAAATTGTTGAGACGCAGCCCGCGGCAGAGGCCCAGAACGACCTCGCTAACACGAAACCGCTCCGTATTCCGCAGTATCGGCGCGACATTTTTCCAAAGAATATAGTCTTGTCTGCCGAGGACATTAAGGAGTTTTGCCAGCTCTTGAATGAGGTGAATGAGAAAGCAAGGATCTTAGAATACAATAGTCTTGACCTCAGCGGGTTCGAAAGTCCTGAGCAAGCACGCGATCGAGTCAATGAATTCGTGCAAATCGAATACAATTATCTCGCCACTAACGGCGATTCTGTTCAGGGCTTGGGAATACCTAAGACTGATGAATATTCATTTCCGGACGACCTGAAGTCTATGTTTGTCTCCAACGTCGCTTACGCCCAGCGAGCGATCAAAGTTACTCCTCTAAATGCGGTGGAGGCGTTTATCGGCTTCGACAAGCCGTCTTTGAAAATCGATATTCAATCGATGCCTTCCAACCCTTCGAGTAATCGCAGCGTCATCAATGTTAGCGGAAGAGATGAAGATTGGGTAATTTCGACCACTGATCGGATTCAAAATTTCTTTAAAAAAAGGCAAGCCTTTCGACCAGTGATTCACGGATCGGGCACATACGATTATTTCGTATATCTGATATTTTTGCCGGTACTACTTTGGTTGTTTTACCATAGAGGAGAAGAGATTGCGAATTGGCTCGAAAATAAGTCAATTTTCCTGAACGTTATATTGGGGATATACACACTCTTACTCTCGCTACTGGTGGCGCAATTCGTCTTTAAATATATTCGCTGGCTGTTTCCACCGATGGAGTACTACAAAAAGAGCCGTATTGGTTGGTATGTTCATAGGACAATCGCCACTACCGTAATGACTGGATTAGCCCTCGGCGCTGCTCGAGACGTTATCAAGGGCTTCGTTTTATGGCTCTTTTGAAGGGGATTGTTAACAGCGTGACACTGTGCTTTCTTCGCCTGTCTAGCCAACAATGTAATCCCAAACGGCCCGCCATTCCGCAGGCGTTTGTTATTTCAACCCCAACATTATGACGGCCAGACAAGGCCAATCCCTGCGAATACCGCCGACGCTCCACTGAGCAAAGCCGCCCAACGATTCGCCTGCGCCGCGCGTCGCACAGCTTCTCGATAATCGGCCAAGGCGGGCATGACCTGTTCTGCAAATGCGCCCGCAGGAGGGTCCGGGACGAACACAGAAGCTGACTTGTACCAGAACCATGACGCTCCGAACGCACATAGGGCCGCCAAGCTATTGATCAACACTTTCATGCTGGGTCCTCTCGCTAGAACTGCGCTGCTACCGAATTTCGGCTAAAACGCTCTCCAAAGCCACTTCCGCAGGGAATGGTCTTTAAAGCGGGGAACGGTGGCACAAGAAAAGATATGAACATTCTAAGCTGTTCCCAATTGAAACGGATTCAGTGGCTTAGACTTTCAAGGCCGTGTCACCTTGCCGCCCTTCACGGCTGAATCAGATTGATTTCCAGCTTCGAGCCGGTGGCCTCAGCGTAGCGCCGCAAGGTATTCAGCGAAGGCGATACGCCGCCGCCTTCCAACCGTGCGATGGCCGATTGCGTGGTGCCGATGCGGCGGGCAAGCTCTGCCTGTGAAAGATTCGCCTTCGTCCGAGCGCGGATAAGGGCTTCGACAAGCTGAAATTCTGCATCCGCCTTCTTGTACTCCAGCCGGAATTCGGGGTTGCTCATAAGCTTCTTTTTCAGTTCGGCAATCTTGGTCATGGCTTCACCTCGCTCATTCGCTCTCTGGCAATCGCCAGTGCGCCCGGTGGCGTCTTCTGTGACTTCTTCACGAAAACATGCAGTACGATGACACGACGGCCCGTGACGGTCACGTAGATGCCGCGCGCGATGCCTTCGGCCGCCTTGGCGCGTAGCTCCCAAAGCTTGCCTTCGAGATGCTTCACATGCGGTTCGCGCAGTTGTTCAAGGCCGACATTTTCGACGGCCTCCATAAGACGGATCAATCGCGCCTGAAGGCCGGGAGGCAATGCCTCGATTTCAGCATCGGCGGCATCGTGCGTTTCGACTGTCCATCTCATGTATGCTATATAGCGGATATGCTATCATGCTGCAAGATGGAGAAGCTTAATCGATATCAGTCTTTGTCTGGCCGTCTTGGAATTCATCTGAAAGGCCGGCCGTAAGTTCACGGGTATCTTTCAAAATATCCTCTATCTCTCGATCGGCTTTCGCGTTGTTTGCTATCCCAGTTATAACGCGGACGAGCACCAACGATGATATCTGTTTTGATATAGTGCGCAGGACAATTTGGCCGAGCGCCTTCTCGCGTTCCGTCGCATCTTGACCGTGCACCGTATCCGCAAGGATTGGTAGTGCCTTTGTCAGCTCTTCGTACTGGCCTTTGAACGCCTCTATGAATTCCGCGCGATGTTCATCAAACGTCAATCCGATATGGCAAAGTCGGCGGATAGCATCTGAGCGAGTTGCGATGCGATTTGCAAAGCGCCAATCATCTATGGCCTCCATCTCGCTATTCGACAGCATCATATGGACACGATTTTCTCGCGGCTCAACCATAACATCTCTCAAAAAATCGGCACACATTGCGCAAGCAATCTATTGACTAAACACGCTGGGAGATCAATAGTGAAAAAATCGGCACATCTGGTGCAGATTGCATAGAATTTGGAGGTCTCATGCAGAAGAAGACGGTTCGAGTTCCGATGATGATGGAGCCGACGATGGTGGAAAAAATCGACGATTGGAGCTTTGCGAAACGCATCCGCACCCGCGCGGAAGCAATCCGGCAACTCGTTGAAGTCGGAATGGAGGCATCAAACGTAGAAACGAAAAAAGCCGACGCAACGGCCTAGGAACCTGCGTCGGCTTTTTATCTAACCTCTTCGAAAGGTGCACCAAAGTGCAGAGAAAACGTACTACAGAAAATATCGATCACGCAACCGCTCTAGACCGACTTTCTAAACTTGCCACCCGCCTAGACTGCCTGACCGGCGATACGCAGGATACGCTTTGCGCTGCCGAAATTGCGACGAGCCATATCGTTGATGTTCTCTTTCCGGGACGCAAGGCAAGCGATCATATCAAGGCAATTTGGGCCGACGACTATTATCAGATTGATGCGCGCGAACGCAGACACATCGACTTTATGACGAGCGACGTTGTGGATCGCGCAACCCGCGCCGACCGTATCGCAACTGAGCTTTCCGAAGAGCTTCTGCAGCTCTCTTACGAAATGCGCGCCGCCGCTAAGGCCGACAATGCATCCAGACTGGAAGATTGCATTTCCGCGTGGAAGGCCGCGCACGCCGCATGGATCGACACCGAAAAGGGCGGCACGGTTCCTGCCAATACGTCCGAAGCGGACACGGAAGAGAAGGCGCTTTTGGCCCTTGCTGCGTACCCTTGTGCTTCGCTGGGCGATATTCAACGCAAGGCTAATCTGTTTCTAAGCAACGAGCATTTGTGCGGGGTGGCTTCGGATTATGCGCTGCACCTATTGCGCTCCTTTTCGGGAGGAGAGTTCGCAGCAGCCGGTTTTGAGGGACGCTCATGAAAAGTGTAGCCGGAGCAACCCTTCGCTCATTGTCGTTGCCTCGTTTCGCGCTTCGCCGAGACGAGGTTGCGGCTTCTCTGGCGATTTCACCCTCCCTGTTCGATAACTGGGTGCAGGACGGTCTTATGCCAGAGGGCAGGAAGATCGGCGGCGTTGTCCTTTGGGACACCGAGTTGATTCGCGCAGCGTGGCAGGCCCTGAACGAGTACCGCGAATCGCATGCAGACGACGGGGGCGAAAACCCGTTTGATAATATGGTGGCGTGATGAAGACAGAGCTTCGTTACCTTGTGCACGATCCCGACAAGCGCGGGAACGATCGCTACTACGTCCGAATCAAAGGGCGGCACAAGATCCGTATCCGCGAAACTTTTAAGGATGCCACGGGCAACATTACCCGCGAATTCATGGCGGCCTATTGGGCCGCTAAGGCCACGCTGCAATCTGAGCAGGCGCCGAAAAAGCCAGAAATGCCGCGCGAAGAAACCTTCAACTGGCTCTTTGATCAGTATTACCGCTCGGCTGCCTTCAAAAAATTCGAGGCTGATACGCAGAGGGACAAGCGCAGCGTTCTCACCCGATTCGCGGAGAAGGCGGGTGAGTTGCCGTATAAGAAGTATCGTCGCGAAGACATGGAAAAGAGCCAGCAGGCTCGTAAGGATACGCCTGGAGCGGCCGATAAGCTGGTGAAGGTTCTGCGCGCCGTCTTCAATTGGGCGATGAACCAGAAGCCGGCGCTTGTCAGCCATAACCCAGCCGTTGGTATCGAGCCGATCAACAAGCGAAAGGGCGGCTTTCATACATGGACGCCTGATGAGATCGATCAGTTTCGCGCCCATTGGGCCATTGGCACCACACCGCGCCTCGCGATGGAGGTCATGATCAACATTGGCGCGCGCCGTTCCGACGCTGCGCGCATCGGGCCGAAGAACGAGTTCAAGCGTGAGGGCGAGCGTTGGACGCGCTTCACTGCCTATAAGGGCCGCAACCGCTTTCCTGTGGAAATGGAAGCTCGCCTTACGCCGGAGCTGATAGATGCGCTGGAAAAGACGGAAGTCGGCACTGATTCCTATGTCCTCAGCGCTCGCGGCACTCCTTATACTATAGAGAGCTTCGGAAACGCCTTCTCCCGCTGGTGCGGGGAGGCGGGTTTGCCGCATTGCTCGTCCCACGGCCTGCGCAAGGCTGCATCCGTCGCATACGCCGAAAGCGGTGCATCGGCTCCTGAGCTAATGGCGTTGTTCGGATGGACAAATTTCAAGACGGCTCAAATCTATATCGAGAAGGCTGAAAAGCGGCGCATGCGGACGAACGCATTCGAGCGCAAGGCGGCATATGAAAAGCGCTCAAGTGTCCCACTTTTCGAGCCAAAAACGGCAAGTGAGACAAACAAGGAAGAAAACGATGGAAAATCAATGTGATTTTTTGGGAGTGGTGGGCGATGAGAGACTCGAACTCCCGACATCCTCGGTGTAAACGAGGCGCTCTACCAACTGAGCTAATCGCCCTTCTGCGAAGCAGGTCATTTGCCCGCCGCGTTCGGTGGCCGTGATCTATGCGGAACGAGGAAAAACCGCAAGAGTGTTTGTGAAGATTTTTTGATTTTTTTGAGTTTTGCGCATCCTCGATCGTGGTTATCCCAATGTGCAGATATGAGATCCGCCGGATTGTTCCTGTGCATATCAGGCGTCTATGAAATGCGTGGGGCGGGAACCTGCCATGCCAAATCGACGGAGCGGAAAATTGCAGGACGGCTTGTCCAAAACAATTCGCGCTCTGTCATCGATTTGTATTCAAACCTGCTTGACACCCAAACACGAACCCCGTAGTTAGCCGCTCATCGAACGGCGAGGGCCGCTTTGATGGGTGCGGAAGCATCTGGAATGCTTGAAATGAAATGCGGGTGTAGCTCAGTCGGTTAGAGTGCCGGCCTGTCACGCCGGAGGTCGCGGGTTCGAGCCCCGTCACTCGCGCCATTTCAAGATAAATTCCGGGTCTGCCTCGGCTGAAAGGCCAAACAATGCGCGGGTGTAGCTCAGTCGGTTAGAGTGCCGGCCTGTCACGCCGGAGGTCGCGGGTTCGAGCCCCGTCACTCGCGCCATTTTCTCCAAGCCATTACAATCAAACATCAATTTATTGCGATTGCGAAAGAGCCCTTTCGCATCAGCGCCGATTTGTCGCGTTGCCGTCGCAACACATTGATATCTACCGCTCGATAGTACCCTAACGGACAGATTCAAAAGGCTTGCGCGCGCGCTCCGGCTGCGCTAACCACGGCTTTGTTGCAACACTCTTTCGCTTGCTTGGGCATTTGCTCAGATGCGCCGCCCCGGCGCTGATTGCAGGCAGGGATGGACATGATGACTGGACTGCTCAGTTCCTATATTCCGATAGCGATTTTCATTGGTATTGCCCTGGTGATTGGCCTGGCGTTGTTGATTACGCCGTTTGCCGTCGCCTTCAAGGCGCCTGATTCCGAGAAGCTGTCGGCCTATGAATGCGGCTTCAACGCATTCGATGACGCCCGCATGAAGTTCGATATCCGCTTCTACCTGGTATCGATTCTCTTCATCATCTTCGACCTGGAAGTCGCCTTCCTCTTCCCCTGGGCCGTATCCTTCGGTGCGATCGGCTGGTTCGGGTTCTGGTCGATGATGGTGTTCCTCGCGGTGCTGACCATCGGCTTTATCTATGAATGGAAGAAGGGAGCCCTGGAATGGGAGTAGCCCCAAGCAACACGCCGCTCGTGGCGCCGCAACCGAAGGGGATCATCGATCCCGCGACCGGCAGACCAGTCGGCAGCAACGATCCGTTCTTCGGCGAGATCAACAACGAGCTTGCCGACAAGGGCTTTCTGGTCACCTCCACCGATGAGCTGATCAACTGGGCCCGCACCGGCTCCCTGATGTGGATGACCTTCGGTCTCGCCTGCTGCGCCGTCGAGATGATGCAGGTGTCGATGCCGCGTTACGATGTCGAGCGTTTCGGTTTTGCGCCGCGCGCTTCGCCGCGCCAGTCCGACGTCATGATCGTCGCCGGCACGCTCACCAACAAGATGGCGCCCGCGCTCCGCAAGGTCTACGACCAGATGCCCGAGCCGCGTTACGTCATTTCGATGGGCTCCTGCGCCAACGGCGGCGGCTACTATCATTATTCCTATTCCGTCGTACGCGGATGCGACCGTGTCGTTCCGATCGACATTTATATTCCGGGCTGTCCTCCCACGGCAGAAGCGCTGCTTTACGGCGTGCTTCTGCTGCAGAAGAAGATCCGGCGCACCGGCACGATCGAACGGTAAGGCAGGGGACAAGGTATCATGAGTGAAGCCCTGAACGAGCTCGCCGCCTACCTCACGGAAGTTCGCAGCGCCCTGATCTCGTCGAGCGAGATCAAGTATGGCGAGCTGAACGTGACGACGACGACCGAAAACGTTATCGCCCTGCTGACCTTCCTGCGCGACGATGCCAAGTGCGGCTTCGTCAACATGACGGACATCTGCGGCGTCGACTGGCCGCAGCGCCCCGAGCGCTTCGACGTCGTCTATCATCTGCTGTCGCCAAAGAAGAACCTGCGCATCCGCGTCAAGGTTCCGGTCGGCGAGGATCAGCCTGTGCCGTCGGCTTGTGGCATCTATCCTGGCGCCGATTGGTTCGAGCGCGAAACCTGGGACATGTACGGCGTCCTCTTCACCGGACACCCGGATCTGCGCCGTATCCTGACGGACTACGGTTTCGAAGGCCATCCGCTGCGCAAGGACTTCCCGACGACCGGTTTCGTCGAGGTTCGCTATGACGATGCCGCCAAGCGGGTCGTCTATGAGCCTGTGGAACTGAAGCAGGAATTCCGCAACTTCGACTTTCTGTCTCCTTGGGAAGGCACCGACTACGTGCTTCCGGGCGACGAGAAGGCGAAAGCCTGATTGTTGGCGTGTGGCGGGCTTCGGCCTGCCATTCTATGAAATTCTGAAAACGCGAGCATCGCCGCCATGACAGAACATAACGTTCGCAACTTCAACATCAATTTCGGCCCGCAGCATCCGGCTGCGCACGGCGTTTTGCGTCTTGTCCTCGAACTGGACGGCGAAATTGTGGAACGCGTCGATCCCCATATCGGCCTGCTGCATCGCGGCACTGAAAAGCTGATCGAGACGAAGACCTACCTTCAGGCCGTTCCTTACTTCGATCGCCTCGACTATGTGGCGCCGATGAACCAGGAGCATGCCTATGCGCTGGCCGTCGAAAAGCTGCTCGGCATCGACATCCCGATCCGCGGCCAGCTGATCCGCGTTCTCTATTCGGAAATCGGCCGTATCCTGTCGCATCTCCTGAACGTCACGACGCAGGCCATGGACGTCGGCGCGCTGACGCCGCCACTCTGGGGCTTCGAAGAGCGCGAAAAGCTGATGGTGTTCTATGAGCGCGCCTCAGGCTCGCGCATGCACGCAGCCTACGTGCGTCCGGGCGGCGTTCACCAGGATCTTCCGGAAAAACTGGTTCAGGACATCGGCGACTGGTGCGATCCGTTCCTGAAGGCGCTCGACGATATCGACGACCTTCTGACCGGCAACCGCATCTTCAAGCAGCGCAACGTCGATATCGGCGTGGTCTCGCTGGAAGACTGTTGGGCCTGGGGCTTCTCGGGCGTCATGGTTCGCGGCTCCGGTGCTGCCTGGGACCTGCGCAAGGCCCAGCCATACGAATGCTACTCCGATCTCGAATTCGATATCCCGATCGGCAAGAACGGCGATTGCTACGACCGTTACCTCATCCGCATGATCGAAATGCGTGAGTCCGTCCGCATCATGAAGCAGTGCGTCAATCGCCTGCTGGGCGATGCCAAGGCCGGACCGGTCTCGTCGCTGGATGGCAAGGTCGTTCCGCCGAAGCGCGGCGAAATGAAGCGTTCCATGGAAGCTCTCATCCACCACTTCAAGCTCTACACCGAAGGCTATCACGTGCCGGCCGGCGAGGTTTACGCAGCCGTCGAAGCGCCGAAGGGCGAATTCGGCGTCTACCTCGTCTCCGATGGCTCGAACAAGCCGTATCGTTGCAAGATCCGTGCGCCGGGCTATGCGCATCTGCAGGCCATGGACTTCATGTGCCGCGGCCACCAGCTGGCAGACGTCGCTGCTGTGCTGGGTTCGCTCGATATCGTGTTCGGTGAGGTCGATCGTTGATGCGGACCTGGCAGGTTGTTATTCCGGCGCTTCTGGTAGCCTGCGGTGCGTCGGCACAGCAGGCCGTCAAGACGCAGGGCCTGCCAAGCATCAACTTGCAGGGTTCGAATGCGACGAGCACGAATTCTGCGCAAGGTGGAAATGGGGTTACGGCGAGCGGAGGAGATGCGACTGTCGCGGATCTCCTGTCTCGCGGTTATCAAATCAAGGCCGCTGTGCCGAATGGCGGCAAGTTCGTTTTGTTTATGCAGAAAGACCAGTCGGCCTATGCCTGCGAATTTTCGTCTCTGACGAATACGCGGTGTGGGTCCTTAAACTGAGATAAGGCGTGAAAGATGTCCGTTCGTCGACTAGCCGAAGATCAATTCCAGCCTGCTGCCTTCGCCTTCACCAAGGAGAATGCGGTCTGGGCTGAAAAGACGATCCAGAAATATCCCGATGGTCGCCAGCAATCCGCGATCATCCCGCTGATGATGCGTGCGCAGGAGCAGGAAGGCTGGGTCACCAAGGCGGCTATCGAATCGATCGCCGACATGCTTGACATGGCCTATATCCGGGCGCTCGAAGTCGCGACTTTCTACACGCAGTTCCAGCTGAACCCGGTCGGTACGCGCGCCCATGTTCAGGTCTGCGGCACGACGCCCTGCATGCTGCGTGGCGCCGAGGGGCTGATCAAGGTCTGCAAGAGCCGCATCAACGATCATGCCTTTGATCGCAATGCCGACGGCACTCTTTCCTGGGAAGAGGTCGAATGTCAGGGCGCCTGCGTCAACGCACCGATGGTGGTGATCGGCAAGGATACCTATGAGGATCTGACGCCGACACGTCTCGAAGAGATCATCGATGCCTTCGCCGCAGGCAAGGGCCATGAAATTCCGACCGGTCCGCAGATCGATCGCGTTTTCTCCGCTCCGGAGGGTGGCTTGACCTCTCTCCTATCGGATGAGGCGAAAGCAAAGAGCACGGCAAGCAAGGTGGCCAAGGCCACTGCTGAAGCCGTGTCGATCCCGCCGTCCGAAGCCGGCCGCGCCAAGAGCACGGATGCGGAGACCAATCAGAGCCTGAAGACGCCGGCAACGGCACCGAAGGAAGCAGCCAAGAATGCCAAAGCGGCCGAAACGCAGCCGCTTTCGGGCACAGCCGCCGCCGAGCCTGTCGCCGGGAAGCCGTCGCTTGACGACAAGAATCGCCCGGCCGGTATCGAAAGACCCGCACAGCCGGATAATCTGCAGCTCATTTCAGGCGTCGGCCCGAAGATCGAAGGGACCTTGCACGAGCTCGGCATCTTTACCTTCGCGCAGATTGCGAGCTGGCATGAGGCCGAGCGCCATTGGGTCGACGGCTATCTGAATTTCAAGGGCCGGATCGAACGCGACGAGTGGGTCAGGCAGGCTGAGGCACTCGCTAAGGGTGGCGAAGCGGAATATATCAAGGTCTTCGGCAAGAAGCCGCGGTAAGAGGTGAAGCATGTTACAAGATCAGGATCGCATCTTTACCAATATCTACGGCCTCAAGGACAAATCCCTGAAAGGCGCGATGTCGCGCGGCCATTGGGATGGCACGAAGCAAATCCTCGAAAAGGGCCGTGACTGGATCATCAACGAGATGAAGGCTTCCGGCCTTCGCGGTCGTGGCGGCGCAGGCTTCCCGACCGGTCTGAAGTGGTCCTTCATGCCGAAGGAAAGCGACGGCCGTCCGCATTATCTCGTCGTCAATGCCGACGAATCCGAACCGGGCACCTGCAAGGACCGCGACATCATGCGCCACGATCCGCATACGCTGATCGAAGGCTGCGTCATCGCCGGTTTTGCCATGGGTGCGAATGCCGCCTACATCTACGTTCGCGGCGAATACATGCGTGAACGCGAAGCGCTGCAGGCGGCGATCGACGAATGCTACGATGCGGGTTTGCTGGGCAAAAACAACAAGCTCGGCTGGGACTTTGATGTTTACGTTCATCATGGTGCCGGCGCTTACATCTGCGGCGAGGAAACTGCGCTGCTCGAGAGCCTGGAAGGCAAGAAGGGCCAGCCGCGCCTGAAGCCGCCGTTCCCGGCCAATATGGGCCTCTACGGCTGCCCGACCACCGTCAACAACGTCGAGTCGATTGCCGTTGCTCCGACGATCCTGCGTCGCGGCGCCGGGTGGTTCTCCTCCTTCGGTCGTCCGAACAATGTCGGCACGAAGCTGTTCATGCTCTCCGGTCACGTCAACCGTCCCTGCACGGTCGAAGAGACGATGGGCATCACCTTCCGTGAGCTGGTCGAAAAGCACGGCGGCGGCATTCGCGGCGGCTGGGACAACCTGCTTGCCGTCATCCCCGGCGGCGCGTCATGCCCGGTCGTTCCGGCGGCCGACATCATCGATTGCCCGATGGATTTCGACGGCCTGCGCGAAGTCAAGTCGTCCTTCGGTACGGCGGCCGCGATCGTCATGGACAAGTCGACCGACATCATCAGGGCGATCGCCCGCATCTCGGCCTTCTTCAAGCACGAGAGCTGCGGCCAGTGTACGCCGTGCCGCGAAGGAACGGGCTGGATGTGGCGCGTTCTGGAGCGTATGGCACGCGGCAACGCGCAGAAGCGCGAGATCGACATGCTGTTCCAGGTGACGAAGCAGATCGAAGGTCATACCATCTGTGCGCTCGGTGACGCAGCCGCATGGCCGGTTCAGGGCCTGATCCGCAATTTCCGTCCCGAGATCGAGAAGCGCATCGACCAGTATACCGCCAACGCCACAAGCCACGGCGCGGTACTGGAAGCAGCCGAGTAAGGATCGAAGATGGCGAAGACCAACGATATCAGGCAGGACAGCGGAGAGACCGATAATGCATCGGCCGATCTTCATCGCGTCGCCGCGGGTATCTTTGGCAACGCGCCGATCATGCCGATCCACCCGCTGATGGCCCATCCGGCGGCAGCTCTTGCCGCCGTTACGGCGATCGGCTTCGGCTTTACCTCGCAGCTGGCGGGCGCATTCCTCGGGGCTTTCCAGGGCGCGGTTGAAGCAACCACCAAACTGGCCGAAGCCCTGGAAGACGAAAAGCCTCAGGCCTCGGCGCCTGCGAAGCCGGCTGCTAGGAATGGTGGGGCAGAGGATGCAAAACCTGTAGAGGCAGCGCCCGTTGCCAGGGCAGCTGCGCCGAAGCCAGTCGCACCGAAGCCGGCTGCTGCAAGGCAGAAGCCGGTTGTGGTGAAGAAGGCCGAGCCGAAGCCTGCTGCCGCCACATCCAAGGCGGCAACAACTGCAAAGAAGACGGCGAAGATTGAAGTTGTTGCGCCAGGTGCCGAAAGGCGGGCCCCAGCGCGCAGCCGGAAGGTGGCCGAGAAGGCCGACGATCTGAAGCGGATTTCCGGCATCGGTCCGAAGCTGGAGCAGGTGCTGAACGGACGCGGCATCAAGCGCTTTGCCGATATCGCCGCCTGGAACGATGCGGACGTCGAGCGGGTCGACGCGGAATTCGGCTTTGACGGCCGCATCCGGCGCGACGATTGGGTCGGCCAGGCCAAGGCGCTGCTGCCGAAGGGCCGGAGTTGAGATTATTTCTCGGCTGTATCAACGGCCGGGGAGGGTGAATGAAGGCGATGGAGACGCTGCGGGTGTGACCCGCATGGCTCGATCGCAAAGCTGGTCTTGTGGGGACAAGGCTTGGCAAAGCTTATTGTGAGCGAACCGGTGCCATGCGGTTTCATGCCGCGCCGGTGGCAGTCCGGTTTGCGATCATGAAATTGTCTGCGGCCAGGTTGGGCTGAAGACGTGACATAGGACTGAGTGGACGATGGTAAAACTGAAGATTGACGGTAAAGAGATCGAAGTTCCGGATCACTTCACGCTTATCCAGGCGTGCGAGGAAGCCGGCGCCGAAGTCCCGCGCTTCTGCTTCCATGAACGACTGTCGGTGGCCGGCAATTGCCGCATGTGCCTCGTCGAGGTGAAGGGTGGCCCGCCGAAGCCGCAGGCTTCTTGCGCCATGGGCGTGCGCGATATCCGCGGCGGCCCGAACGGCGAGCTTCCGGAAGTCTTCACCAATACGCCGATGGTCAAGAAGGCCCGCGAAGGCGTGATGGAATTCCTGCTGATCAACCACCCGCTGGATTGCCCGATCTGCGACCAGGGCGGCGAATGCGACCTGCAGGACCAGGCCATGGCCTTCGGCATCGACAGCTCGCGCTATCAGGAAGACAAGCGCGCCGTCGAAGACAAGTATATCGGCCCGCTCGTCAAGACCGTGATGAACCGCTGCATCCACTGCACGCGTTGCGTCCGCTTCACGACGGAGGTTGCCGGCATTTCCGAGCTTGGCCTCATCGGCCGCGGCGAGGATGCCGAAATCACCACCTATCTCGAGCAGGCGATGACCTCCGAGCTGCAGGGCAACGTCGTTGACCTTTGCCCGGTCGGCGCACTGACCTCGAAGCCCTTCGCCTTCACGGCCCGTCCGTGGGAACTGAACAAGACCGAATCGATCGACGTCATGGACGCGCTCGGCTCGGCAATCCGCGTCGATACGCGTGGCCGCGAAGTCATGCGCGTGCTGCCGAGGGTCAACGAGCAGATCAACGAAGAGTGGATCTCCGACAAGACCCGCTTCATCTGGGACGGCCTGAAGACGCAGCGTCTCGACAAGCCCTATGTCCGCAAGGACGGCCGCCTGCAGCCCGCAAGCTGGAGCGATGCCTTCGCTGCCATCAAGTCGGCCGTTTCGGCCACCAGCGGCGACAAGATCGGCGCCATCGCCGGCGATCTCGCCTCGGTCGAGGAAATGTACGCTCTCGGCGAGCTGTTGAAATCGCTTGGATCGGAAAATCTCGACTGTCGCCAGGACGGGACGGCGCTTGATCCGTCGCTCGGCCGCGCAAGCTACATCTTCAACCCGAGCATCCAGGGTATCGAAGCCGCCGATGCGCTGCTGATCGTCGGCGCCAATCCGCGCTTCGAGGCTGCTGTCATGAACTCGCGCATCCGCAAGCGCTGGCGCCGCGGCAAATTCCCGATTGGCGTGATCGGCGAAGCTGCCGATCTTCGCTACTCCTATGACTATCTCGGCGCCGGCCCGGATACGCTGGCCGATCTCGTCAGCGGCTCGCACAGCTTCGCCGACGTCCTGAAGAACGCCCAGAAGCCGATGATCATCATCGGGCAGGGCGCTCTTACCCGCGAAGACGGTGCCGAAGTGCTGGCGAATGCCGCCAAGCTCGCCGCAGCCGTCGGCGTCATCAAGGAAGACTGGAACGGCTTTGCCGTGCTGCACACGGCGGCCTCGCGCGTCGGCGGCCTCGATCTCGGCTTCGTGCCGGGCGCAAAGGGCGTCAATGCGGCTGCCATGCTGTCGTCGATGGACGTTCTCTTCCTGCTCGGCGCCGATGAGCTCGACTTCAGCCGCAAGGGCGCGAAATTGACCGTCTATATCGGCTCGCATGGCGACAACGGCGCTCAGAACGCCGACGTCATCCTTCCTGCCGCCGCCTACACCGAAAAGTCGGGCACTTGGGTCAACACCGAAGGCCGCGTCCAGATGGGCAATCGCGCCGGTTTCGCACCGGGCGACGCTCGCGAGGACTGGGCCATCATCCGCGCCCTTTCCGACGTGCTCGGCAAGAAGCTTCCCTTTGATTCGCTGAGAGAATTGCGCGCGAAGCTCTATGCAGCCTTCCCGCATTTCGCCGGCATCGACGAGATTGCCGAAGGCGATAGCGCCCAAATTGCCGCACTTGCGAAAAAAGCCGGCGCGATGGGCAAATCGGCATTTGCTTCGCCGATCAAAGACTTCTATTTGACGAACCCGATAACGCGCGCATCGGCTGTCATGGCTGAGTGCTCGGCATTGGCCCGCAACAATTTCCGCGTTGCGGCAGAGTAAGGGCACAGGACTATGGACTCATTCGTTTCGACCTATCTCTGGCCGGCGCTGATCATGATTGGCCAGTCGCTGCTGCTCCTGGTCTGCCTGCTGATTTTCATCGCCTACATTCTGCTTGCCGACCGTAAGATCTGGGCGGCCGTCCAGCTGCGCCGCGGCCCGAACGTCGTCGGCCCCTTCGGCCTGTTCCAGTCCTTCGCCGACCTGCTCAAGTTCATGTTCAAGGAGCCGATCATCCCGGCCGGCGCCAACAAGACCGTGTTCCTGCTGGCTCCGCTGGTTTCCGTGGTGCTGGCGCTCTCCACCTGGGCCGTCGTGCCGGTGGCGCAGAACTGGGTCGTCGCCGATATCAACGTCGGCATCCTCTACATTCTGGCGATCTCGTCGCTCGAAGTTTACGGCATCATCATGGGCGGCTGGGCTTCGAACTCGAAGTATCCGTTCCTCGGCGCGCTGCGCTCGGCCGCGCAGATGGTGTCCTACGAAGTCTCGATCGGCCTCGTCATCGTTACCGTGCTGCTGTGCGTCGGTTCGCTGAACCTGACAGACATCGTGCTGTCGCAGCAGACGGGCCTCGGCACCAAGCTCGGCTTGCCGGCCTCGTTCCTCGACTGGCACTGGCTGTCGCTGTTCCCGATGTTCATCGTGTTCTTCATTTCGGCACTGGCTGAGACGAACCGTCCGCCCTTCGATCTTCCGGAAGCGGAATCGGAACTGGTTGCCGGCTTCATGGTCGAATACGGTTCTTCGCCATACATGATGTTCATGCTCGGCGAATATGCAGCCGTCGTCCTGATGTGCTCGTTGACGACGATCCTCTTCCTCGGCGGCTGGCTGCCTCCGGTCGATATCTGGATCTTGAACTGGGTTCCGGGCATCATCTGGTTCCTGCTCAAGTCGTGCTTTGTGTTCTTCATGTTCGCGATGGTGAAGGCATTCGTGCCGCGCTACCGCTACGACCAGCTCATGCGCCTCGGCTGGAAGGTTTTCCTGCCGCTGTCGCTCGCCATGGTCGTTATCGTTGCATTCGTGCTGAAGCTGGCGGGATGGGCATGATGATGTCGATCCTCGCTTCAAGCAGATTTGGAGGTTGAAGATGGCCGGAATTTCCAACGCCGTCAGCTCGCTGTTCCTCAAGGAATTTGTCGGCGCATTCTTTTTGTCGATGCGTTACTTCTTCAAGCAGAAGGCAACGATCAACTACCCGTTCGAAAAGGGGCCGGTCAGCCCGCGCTTCCGTGGCGAACATGCGCTGCGCCGTTACCCGAACGGCGAAGAGCGTTGCATCGCCTGCAAGCTCTGCGAAGCCATCTGTCCTGCCCAGGCCATCACCATCGAGGCCGGGCCGCGCCGCAACGACGGTACCCGCCGCACGGTGCGTTACGACATCGACATGGTGAAGTGCATCTATTGCGGCTTCTGCCAGGAGGCTTGCCCGGTCGACGCCATCGTCGAAGGGCCGAACTTCGAATTCGCCACCGAGACCCGCGAAGAGCTTTATTTCGACAAGGCGCGGCTCTTGGACAATGGCGACCGCTGGGAACGCGAAATCGCGCACAACATCGCGCTGGATTCGCCGTACCGCTGAGCGGAGTTTTGAATATGCCGTGACAGGCGGTCGATAGCATCGCCGTCGCGGTTGAATCTAGACCGGGGCTTGCCGGACGAAAGTCGTCCGACCGAGCTCCATCGGGCAGGGGATACTCCCTGCTGCCCGGGGGAAGACGAAAAAGGCACCAACATGGGTCTGCAGGCTCTTTTTTTCTATATCTTCGCCTTTGTCGCAGTGGCGTCGGCGTTCATGGTCATCTCGGCGCGGAATCCGGTCCATTCGGTCCTGTTCCTCATCCTGGTTTTCTTCAACGCGGCTGGCCTCTTCCTGCTGATGGGGGCTGAATTCCTGGCGATGATCCTGCTGGTCGTTTATGTCGGCGCCGTGGCGGTTCTCTTCCTCTTCGTCGTCATGATGCTCGATATCGACTTCTCGGAATTGAGGGCCGGCATTCTGGAATATGCGCCGATCGGCGCATTGATCGGGGTCATCCTCGCGGCCGAGCTCATCGTCGTCATCGGTGGCAGCGTGATCTCGCCGACGATCGCCAAGTCCGTCGCCATGCCGATCCCGGCGCCGGCGACCCGGACGAACACAGCCGCCCTCGGCGACGTGCTCTACACCAATTACGTTTATTTCTTCGAAATTGCCGGCCTTGTGCTGCTGGTGGCAATGATTGGCGCGATCGTGCTGACATTGAAGCATCGTACGCACATCAAGCGTCAGAACATTTCCCAACAGGTCGCCCGCACGCCCGCGACCGCCGTCGAGGTGGTCAAGGTCAAGCCGGGTCAGGGCGTCTGAGGCGAGGCACGAGGATCAAAGGAACAAGAACATGGTCATCGGACTTTCCCACTACCTGACGGTCAGCGCCATCCTCTTCGTGCTCGGCGTTTTCGGTATCTTTCTCAACCGCAAGAACGTCATCATCATCCTGATGTCCGTCGAGCTCATATTGCTCGCGGTCAACATCAACATGGTCGCCTTCTCGTCGTTCCTCAACGACATCGTCGGCCAGGTTTTCGCTCTATTCATTTTGACCGTCGCCGCCGCCGAGGCTGCCATTGGTCTGGCAATTCTCGTCGTCTTCTACCGTAACCGCGGCTCCATCGCGGTTGAAGACGTCAACGTGATGAAGGGCTGATAAAGCTATGTTTTTATATAAGGCTATCGTCTTTCTTCCCCTGATCGGCGCCATTATCGCCGGCCTTTTCGGCCGCGCGATCGGCGCCAAGGCTTCGGAATACGTCATCACCGGCCTGATGATCGTCGCTGCCGTCCTCTCGTGGGTCGTCTTCTTCACGGTGGCGCTCGGCCATACGGACGGACCGATCAAGGTCGAGGTGCTGCGCTGGATACAGTCCGGCGGCATCGACGCGTCGTGGTCGTTGCGGATCGACACCCTGACTTCCGTGATGCTGATCGTCGTGAACTCGGTTTCGACCCTGGTTCACGTCTACTCGATCGGATACATGCATCACGATCCGCATCGTCCGCGCTTCTTCGCCTATCTCTCGCTCTTCACCTTCGCCATGCTGATGCTGGTGACCTCCGACAACCTCGCCCAGATGTTCTTCGGCTGGGAAGGCGTCGGTCTGGCCTCCTATCTGCTGATCGGCTTCTGGTTCAAGAAGCCTTCTGCATCGGCAGCCGCGATCAAGGCCTTCGTCGTCAACCGTGTCGGCGACTTCGGTTTCGTGCTCGGCATTGCCGGCGTCTTCGCCCTCTTCGGCTCGATCAACTTCGACGTCATCTTCGGCAATGCGCAGAGCTTTGCCGCAGGGCAGGGCGGCCAGCCGGGCGATATCGTCTTGAACCTCTTCGGCATGCATCTCGATCGCGCGCAGGCGCTGACCGGCGTCTGCCTGCTGCTGTTCATGGGCGCGATGGGCAAGTCGGCGCAGTTCCTGCTGCACACCTGGCTTCCGGACGCCATGGAAGGCCCGACCCCGGTTTCGGCGCTCATCCATGCCGCAACCATGGTCACCGCCGGCGTCTTCCTCGTCGCCCGCATGTCGCCGATCTTCGAACTTTCGCCTGATGCCCTGACCTTCGTCACCATCATCGGCGCGATCACCGCCTTCTTCGCCGCTACCGTCGGCCTCGTGCAGAACGACATCAAGCGCGTCATCGCCTACTCGACCTGTTCGCAGCTCGGCTACATGTTCGTCGCCCTCGGCGTCGGCGCTTACGGCGCAGCGATCTTCCATCTGTTCACGCACGCCTTCTTCAAGGCGCTGCTGTTCCTCTGCGCCGGCTCGGTCATCCACGCCGTCGACGGCGAGCAGGACATGCGCCATATGGGTGGCCTGCGCACGCACATCAAGAAGACCTATTGGATGATGATCATCGGAACGCTGGCGATCACCGGCGTCGGCATTCCGTTCTCGCCGATCGGTTTCGCCGGCTTCTTCTCGAAGGATGCGATCATCGAGGCTTCGTATACGTCGCATAATCCGGCCTCGGGCTTTGCCTTCACGCTGCTGGTCATCGCTGCGCTGTTCACCAGCTTCTATTCCTGGCGCCTGATCTTCATGACCTTCTTCGGCAAGCCGCGTGCCTCGCACGAAGTCATGCACCATGTGCATGAATCGCCGAATGTCATGCTGATCCCGCTCTATCTGCTGGCGATAGGCGCCGTCTTCGCCGGCTGGTATTTCCACGATTACTTCGTCGGTCACGACTACGAGGAGTTCTGGAAGCACGCGCTCTTCACGCTGCCTGACAACAAGATCCTCGAAGAGATGGAGCATGCCCCGCATTGGGTCGAGCTTAGCCCCTTCGTTGCGATGGTCGTCGGTTTCGGGGTTGCCTGGTACATGTACATCAAGTCGCCCGAAACGCCGCGCAGGCTGGCTCAGCAGCAGCGCGTGCTCTACGAGTTCCTCTTGAACAAGTGGTACTTCGACGAGCTCTATGACTTCCTCTTCGTTCGCTCCGCCAAGGCGCTTGGCCGCTTCCTCTGGAAGAAGGGTGACATCGGGGTCATCGATACCATCGGCCCGAACGGCATTGCCGCCCGCGTCGTCGATGTCACCAACCGCGTCGTGCGCCTGCAGACCGGCTACCTCTATCACTACGCCTTCGCGATGCTGCTCGGCATTGCCGCCCTCGTTACTTGGATGATGCTCGGGAGTTCCCTCTGATGACCGATTGGCCTATTCTTTCAACGGTCACGTTCCTGCCGCTGGTCGGCGTCCTACTCCTGCTGTTCACGCAGGAGAACGGCGCCAACGGCCGCCGGAATATCCTGAACATCTCGCTGGCGACCACCATCGTCACATTCATCGTGTCGCTGTTCGTCTGGATCTGGTTCGACAATGCCAATCCGGGCTTCCAGATGATCGAGAAGCATGACTGGCTGACCAGCGGCATCAGCTATCACATGGGCGTCGACGGCATTTCGATGCTGTTCGTCATCCTGTCGACCTTCCTGATGCCCTTCTGCGTGCTGGCAAGCTGGCTCTCGGTTGAAAAGCGCCTGAAGGACTACATGATCGCCTTCCTCGTCCTCGAGACGATGATGATTGGCGTGTTCGTCTCGCTGGATATCGTGCTGTTCTACGTCTTCTTCGAAGCCGGCCTCATCCCGATGTTCCTCATCATCGGCGTCTGGGGCGGTAAGGATCGCGTCTACGCCAGCTACAAGTTCTTCCTCTACACGCTGCTCGGCTCGGTGCTGATGCTGCTTGCCATCATGGCGATGTACTGGCAGGCCGGCACGACCGATATTCCGTCGCTGCTCGCCTACAAGTTCCCGCCGCAGCTGCAGACGTGGTTATGGCTTGCCTTCTTCGCCTCCTTCGCGGTGAAGATGCCGATGTGGCCGGTTCATACCTGGCTGCCCGACGCGCACGTTCAGGCGCCGACGGCCGGCTCGGTCATCCTGGCAGGCGTTCTCCTGAAGCTCGGCGGCTACGGTCTCATCCGCTTCTCGCTCGGCATGTTCCCGAACGCGTCGGAATATTTCGCGCCGTTCGTCTTCGCCTTGTCCGTTATCGCCATCATCTACACCTCGCTGGTGGCGCTGATGCAGGAAGACATCAAGAAGCTGATCGCCTATTCCTCGGTCGCCCACATGGGTTACGTGACGATGGGCATCTTCGCGGCCAACCAGCAGGGCGTGCAGGGTGCGATCTTCCAGATGCTGTCGCACGGCATCGTCTCGGGCGCGCTCTTCCTCTGCGTCGGCGTGATTTACGACCGGACCCATACCCGCGAAATCGCGGCCTATGGCGGCCTCGTCAACAACATGCCGAAATATGCCGTCGCCATGATGGTCTTCACTATGGCCAATGTCGGTCTGCCCGGCACCTCAGGCTTCATCGGCGAATTCCTGACCCTGATCGGCGTCTTCCGCGTCAATACCTGGGTCGCTTTGTTCGCCGCCACCGGCGTCATCCTGTCCGCGGCCTATGCGCTCTGGCTTTACCGCCGGGTGATCTTCGGCGTGCTGGACAAGGAAAACCTGAAGAAGCTGCTGGATCTGTCGCCGCGTGAACAGCTGATCCTCTATCCGCTGATTGCGCTGACGATCCTCTTCGGCGTCTACCCGGCTCCGATCTTCGATGCCACAGCGGCCTCGGTGGATCTGCTGGTGAACAATTATACCGCTGCCCTGCACGCTGCGCAGAATGTTGCGCTGTCGATGAATTGATGACGGGACCTATTCGACATGACTGCTGACACAATTCTTGCAAGCCTGCATCTTTCCATTCCGGAGCTCATCCTGGCGGTCGGTGCGCTTGCGTTGCTCATGATCGGCGTCTTTTCGGGCGAGCGGTCCGGACCCACGGTCACCGGTCTTGCCATTGCGGTTCTCGCGGTGGCCGGTCTCTGGATCATCTTTGTCCCCGGCGAAGGGCTCGCCTATGGCGGCGCCTATCTCGCCGACGGTTTCTCCCGTTTCATGAAGATCGTCGCGCTGGTCGGCTCGATCGTCGCGATGTTCATGAGCATGGGGCAGGCGCGCGAGCAGCAGCTGGATCGCTTCGAGTTCCCGGTCCTGCTGCTACTGGCGACCCTCGGCATCCTGCTGATGATTTCCGCGCATGATCTGATTTCGCTCTATCTGTCGCTGGAGCTGCAGTCGCTGGCGCTCTACGTTGTGGCCGCCATCAACCGCGACAGCCTGAAGTCGACCGAAGCCGGCCTGAAGTATTTCGTCCTTGGCGCCCTGTCCTCCGGTATGCTGCTCTATGGCATGTCGCTGGTCTACGGCTTTACCGGCCACACCACCTTCGATGCGATCGCGACGGCACTGAGTGCCGAGACACGTTCGCTCGGCCTCGTTTTCGGTCTGGTCTTCGTGCTTGCCGGTCTGGCCTTCAAGATCTCTGCCGTGCCGTTCCATATGTGGACGCCGGACGTCTACGAAGGCGCTCCGACCCCGGTCACCGCCTTCTTCGCGGCTGCCCCGAAGGTTGCCGCCATGGCGATCCTGACCCGTATCGTTGTCACCGCTTTCCATCCGGTGCTGGCCGACTGGCAGCAGATCATCGTGTTCATCTCGATCGCCTCGATGCTGCTCGGCGCTTTCGCCGCAATCGGTCAGCGCAACTTCAAGCGACTGATGGCCTATTCTTCCATCGGTCACATGGGGTACGCGCTGGTAGGCCTTGCCGCCGGCACCAAGACGGGCGTCTCCGGCGTCATGCTCTACATGGTCATCTATATGGTCATGACACTTGGCGTCTTCGCCATCATCATGGCTATGCGCCGCAAGGACGGCCGCCAGGTCGAGACCATTGAAGATCTTGCCGGTCTCTCCGCGACCAATCCCTTCATGGCGGTCGTGCTGACGGCGCTGATGTTCTCGCTGGCCGGCATTCCGCCGCTCGCCGGCTTCTTCGGGAAGTACTTCGTCTTCGTCGCTGCCATCCAGGCGCATCTTTATGCGCTTGCCATCATCGGCGTTCTCTCGTCGGTCGTTGGCGCCTACTACTATCTGCGCGTCATCAAGGTGATGTGGTTCGATGAAGCCAAGGACGAATTCGCGCGCACGGCTGGTTCGTTGCGCCTGGTCTTCGGCCTTTCCGGCCTGTTCGTCATCGCCTACGTCTTCTTCGGCGGTGCAATCGGCGGTGCTGCCGATCTCGCTGCTGCGACGCTGTTTTGATGGCGTCTGATACCAACGGCCGGAAGTCGCTCGCCGACTTCCGGCACGATGCCCTTCAGGAAACCTCGTCCACAAACAGCGTGTGCCTCGAACGCGCACGCGCAGGCGATCCCGGGAACCTTTGGGTGACGGCCGAGCGCCAGACGGGCGGACGTGGCCGCCGCGGACGTCCCTGGGTGTCGGAAGCAGGCAATCTCTACGCATCTCTCCTTCTGATCGATCCCGCTCCCATGGACCGTCTCGGCTCGTTGCCGCTTGCGGTCGCGGTTGCTGTCCATCGGGCGGTGCGCGCAGTGTTGCCGCTGGCTGCCGAGCCGGCCGAGATCAAATGGCCAAACGATATCCTGATCGGCCGGAAGAAGACCTGCGGTATCCTGATCGAAGGCGAGGCCTTGCCGGACGGCCGTCATGCGCTCGTCATCGGCATCGGTATCAACATCGCTGTCATGCCTGACAATCCGATGTATCCGGTCACCTGCCTCAGGCAGCAGGGTTCGATGGTATCGCCGGACGAGCTGTTTGCCCATCTTTATGCTGCCATGTCCGAATCGCTCGATGTCTGGAACCGCGGCAAGGGCGTTCGGGAAATTACAGCCCGCTGGCGTGAGTTTGCATGCGGCATCGGAGAAAAGATCACGGTAAACTTGCCGGATCGCTCGATTTCGGGCCATTTCTCCGGAATCGATGATAATGGCCTGTTGATGCTCGAGACCGACGACGGCAGGATCATGCCGATCGCCGCGGGCGACGTTTTCTTTAGGTAATGGGTAGGGATCACATGGCGAAACAAGATGAACTGGTGTTTCTGCCTCTCGGCGGCGTCGGCGAAATCGGCATGAATCTCGCGCTCTACGGCTATGGCCCGCCGGAGCAGCGCCAGTGGATCATGGTCGATTGCGGCGTCACGTTCCCTGGGCCGGATCTTCCCGGCGTCGATCTGGTTCTGCCGGACATCCGTTTCCTCGCCAAGGAGCGCAAGAACCTCAAGGGCATCATCATCACGCATGCCCATGAAGATCATTATGGCGCTCTGAACGATCTTTGGCCGGGTCTGAACGTCCCCGTCTATGCCTCGGGCTTTACCGCTGGCCTGTTGGAAGCCAAGCGCGACTATGAAAAGACGATGGGTGAGATTCCGATCACTCCGTTCAAGGCCGGCGACCGTATCAATGTCGGCCCCTTCAGTATCGAGGGCGTCGCCGTCAACCATTCGATCCCCGAGCCGATGTCGCTGATGATCCGCACGCCGCTCGGCAATGTCGTTCACACTGGCGACTGGAAGATCGATCATGAGCCCTCGCTCGGTCCGCTGACCGACGAAACTCGCTTCCGCCAGATCGGCGACGAGGGCGTGCTGGCGCTGATGTGCGATTCCACCAATGCGCTCCGAGATGGCGTTTCTCCCTCGGAGAAGGACGTTTCGGAAAGCTTGCGCAAGATCATCGAAGATGCCGAAGGCCGGGTGGCGATCACGACCTTCTCCTCGAATGTCGGCCGCATCCGCACCATTGCCGAGGCTGCCGAGGCGGCGGGCCGCGAAGTGCTGCTGCTCGGCAGCTCGCTGAAGCGCGTCGTCGATGTCGCGCGCGATGTCGGCCTGATGGAGGGCATCAAGCCGTTTATCGCCGAAGACGAATACGGCTATATCCCGCGTGACAAGGTCGTGGTCATTTTGACTGGCAGCCAGGGTGAGCCGAGGGCCGCACTTGCCAAGCTGTCACGGGACGAAATGCGCAATGTCGCGCTTGCGTCAGGCGATATCGTCGTCTTCTCCTCGCGCGCCATCCCCGGCAACGAGAAGGCTATCGGCGATATCAAGAACGGCCTGATCGAACAGGGCGTCCATGTCGTAACCGACGCGGAGGCGCTCGTGCATGTCTCAGGCCATCCCCGGCGCAACGAACTGCAGAAGATGTATGAGTGGACGCGCCCGAAGGTCGTCATTCCCATGCATGGCGAGGCGACGCATCTGGCCGCGCACAAGGAACTGGCCGAACAAAGCGGCATTGCCACCGTACCGCGCGTACGCAATGGCGATGTTGTCCGTCTTGCGCCCGGTCCCGTCGAGGTGATCGGCGAGGCGCCGCATGGGCGTATCTTCAAGGACGGCATTCTGATCGGCGATTTCGATGAGATGGGGATCGGCGAGCGCAAGAAGCTCTCCTATGTCGGTCACGTCGCCGTCAACGTCGTGCTCGATGCCCGTTATGACATCGTCGGCGATCCGGATTTGGTGGCGATCGGCCTGCCGGCCTATGATGACGAGGGCGAGGAGATGGAAGATACGCTCTTCGATGCAATCGTCAGCGCCATCGAGAGCATTCCCCGCGCCCGCCGCAAGGATCTGAACATGCTGCAGGAGGCCGCTCGCCGCGCGGTGCGCGCCGCCGCCAACCAGGGCTGGGGCAAAAAGCCTATCGTCACTGTCTTTGTAACCCGCACGGGTAGCTGAGTTTACGGTCCGATCGGGGAGGAGAGCGCCGTGCTGGGACGTATCAATCACATCGCAATCGCCGTTCCAGACATTGCCGCTGCTTCCAGGGCCTATCGCGAAACGCTCGGTGCGACGGTATCTGCCCCGCAGGCATTGCCGGAACATGGCGTTACCGTCGTTTTCGTCGAGCTGCCCAACACAAAGGTCGAGCTGCTGGAACCTTTGGGCGAAGCCTCGCCCATCACTGCCTTCCTTGCGAAGAATCCGGATGGCGGCATGCATCACATCTGCTACGAGGTTGCCGATCTCCTCGCCGCACGTGATCAACTGGTTGCCAAGGGCGCGCGCGTGCTCGGCAATGGCGAGCCGAAAATTGGTGCGCATGGCAAGCCGGTGCTGTTTTTACATCCGAAGGATTTCTTCGGCACGCTCATCGAGCTTGAGCAAGTGTGACATTAAAACGCTGATCGGCGCTTTGAAAGACGACTGCTTTGCCCCTATAAGCAGCCTGGAAGAGGAAGAGGCGATGAACTCGTCTCGGAGGGAGCATAATGGCACAGCAGATCGCCGCCGGTTTCGCCGTCTATTTCGTCATCTGGTGGATTACGCTTTTCGCCGTCCTACCGTTCGGTCTGCGCACCCAGGCCGAGGATGAGCATGTTATCCTTGGCACGGTCGAAAGCGCGCCGACGAAATTTCGTGCCTGGCGGGTGGTTCTTGTCACGACGCTGGTGTCGGCGCTCATCTATGGCGCCTGGTATGTCGCCTCGCACTATTTCGGGCTGAGCATAGACTCCATTCCCCAGATCGTTCCAAGCTACAAGTGATCTAAATTGTAGATGAAAGGCGCCTGGAAAGTGGGCGCCTCGCGATTGCCATCAATTCGTCACACGCCTGTCATGAGGGTGGCGCAAAGAATTTACAGGTCATGTATATTATTTCAGCTGAAGAGCGAACCAAAGGTTCCAGGCAGGCTTGGAAATATTGAGGCGCTGAGAAAGCAAAAAAAAACAAGGCTATAAGCCTTGTTTTAAAGTATCGCGTGATCCTTATCCGTTGCCGGGGCAGCGAGTGAACGCGCCTAAGATCTGATCCTCCCAAGACTTGACCGCGAAACGGCAAGAATTTAGCCTTCTTGCCTCTTTTGTGAGCTAAAATTAGCTCAAACATTGAGCTTTGTCATCCTTTTTTTTGCTTTTTTGCTACAGTCGCGCAGAATTTTTCCGTTGACGGATTTCTGTCGTAAATCCTTATAAACGTGCGCTTTTTCGAAACATCAAAAATAGTCTCTATCCCCTGTATTCTCGGGCTTTTGTCAAATTCTTCTATTGAAGAATGCGGGTTTCCTTCCTGCGCCGAAGCAGTTATGAACTGCCTCCAGTACATAATTTGCTAACGATTCCGCCATGTGCGGAACGTCAAACCAGCTGGAACAAGCGTCATGCGTCTGTCTCGTTACTTCATGCCCATTCTGAAGGAAAATCCTAAAGAGGCTGAAATTGTTTCCCATCGGCTCATGCTGCGCACCGGCATGATCCGCCAGCAGTCGCAAGGCATTTACTCCTGGCTGCCGCTGGGCAAGCGCGTGCTTGATAAGGTCAACAAGATCATCCGCGAGGAGCAGAACCGCTCCGGCGCCATTGAACTGTCGATGCCGACGCTGCAGTCGGCCGAGCTCTGGCAGGAAAGCGGCCGTTACGACGCCTATGGCAAGGAGATGCTGCGCATCAAGGACCGGCAGGACCGGCCCATGTTGTACGGTCCGACCAATGAGGAGATGATCACCGACATCTTCCGGTCCTCCGTCAAGTCCTACAAGGACCTGCCGCTGAACCTCTATCATATTCAGCTGAAGTTCCGTGACGAGATCCGTCCGCGTTTCGGCACGATGCGCTCGCGCGAATTCATGATGAAGGACGCCTATTCCTTCGATCTGACGCAGGAAGGCGCCGTAATTGCCTACAACAAGATGTTCACGGCATATCTGCGCACCTTCGACCGCCTCGGCTTGAGAGCGATCCCGATGCGCGCCGATACTGGCCCGATCGGTGGCGAGCTCAGCCATGAGTTCATCATTCTTGCCGACACCGGCGAGTCGGAAGTCTTCTGCCACAAGGATTTCGTGAATTTCGACATCCCCGGTGAAGACACGAATTTCGATGATGTCGCGGGCTTGAAGAGCATCTTCGACAAGTGGACTTCGGTCTATGCCGCCACCTCGGAAATGCACGATGAAGCTGCCTTCAATGCTATTCCCGAGGGCGAACGCCTGTCGGCGCGCGGCATCGAGGTCGGCCACATCTTCTACTTCGGCACGAAATATTCCGAGCCGATGGGTGCGAAAGTCCAGGGTCCGGACGGCAAGGAACACGCTGTCCACATGGGATCTTACGGTATTGGTCCGACACGCCTTGTTCCCGCCATCATCGAAGCATCGCATGATGAGAACGGAATCATCTGGCCGGATTCGGTCGCGCCGTTTGATGTCGTGGTGATCAACATGAAGGCTGGAGACCAGGCCTGTGACGAGGCTTGCGAAACGGTCTATGCCGCACTGTCGAAGGCCGGCAAGGACGTGCTGTACGACGATCGCGACGAGCGTGCCGGAACGAAGTTCGCGACGGCTGATCTGATCGGCGTGCCGGTACAGATCATCGTCGGCCCGCGATCGATCGCGAACGGCGAAGTGGAAGTGAAGGACCGCAAGACCGGCGCTCGCGAGACGATGACGGTCGAAGCAGCACTCAAGCGGCTGGCGGGCTGATTGACGATACAAAGGATGGAAGGCGAATGGCGGTGAGTGCGGCAGTGGAACAGCAGGAAAATTCGCTCAAGGCCGGCCCATCGTCTCGTCCGTTTTCCGGATTCGAACGGCTTGTCGCCTGGCGCTATCTGCGCTCCCGGCGCAAGGAGGCCTCGATTTCGGTGATTGCCGGTTTCTCGCTGGTCGGTATCATGCTCGGCGTCGCGGCGCTGATCATCGTCATGGCGGTCATGAACGGTTTCCGCGCCGAACTCTTCAAACAGATCCTTGGCTTCAATGGTCACGTTGTCGTGCAGCCGATCGATTCGCCGCTGAACGATTATGCTGAGCTGGCGAAGAAATTTTCTGCCGTCCCCGGCGTCACCATGGCTCTGCCGCTCGTCGAGGGCGAGACGCTCGCCTCCGGCCGCGGCGGCTCCGGCACTGGCGCACTGGTGCGCGGTATTCGGGCGGAAGATCTGACCAAACTCAAGTCGGTGTCGGATCACATCGTTTCCGGCGATATGGTCGGTTTCGCCTCCGGGCAGGGCGTGCTGGTCGGCAGCCGCCTTGCGCAGCAATTGGGTCTGACGGTCGGTGATCAGATCACGCTCACGGCCCCCGATGGCGACGTCACGCCTTTCGGCGTCAATCCGCGCGTCAAGGCCTATACGATCTCTGGTATCTTCCAGGTCGGCATGTCGGAGTATGATTCCTCCGTGGTTTTCATGCCGCTCGAGGAGGCGCAGCTCTTCTTCAACGTTGAAGGCATCGTCGAGAAGATAGAGCTCTTCATAACCAATCCGGATGACGTCGACGATCTCAGGCCGAAGATAGAGGAGGCCGCCGGACGACAGATCTTTCTGACAGACTGGCGGCAGGTCAACGCTACCTTTTTCTCGGCCCTGCAGGTCGAGCGCAATACGATGTTCATGATCCTGACACTGATCGTCCTCGTTGCCGCGCTGAACATCATTTCGGGCCTGATCATGCTGGTGAAGGACAAGGGCAGCGATATCGCCATCCTGCGCACCATGGGCGCGACATCGGGCGCGATCATGCGTATCTTCTTCATGACGGGGGCGGCAATCGGTATTGTCGGTACGCTTGCCGGCGTCATACTCGGCGTCCTGGTCTGCCTGAACATCGAGTCCATCCGGCAATTCTTCTCCTGGATTTCGGGCACGGTGATCTTCAATCCGGAAGTCTATTTCCTCAGCAAATTGCCGGCACAAATGAATTTCAGTGAGACCGTCTCTGTCATTGTGATGGCGCTCACGCTGTCTTTCCTTGCGACTATCTTTCCGGCCTGGCGTGCCTCGCGGCTCGATCCGGTGCAGGCGCTGCGCTACGAATAAGGAATTCGCATTTGATGAAACGCAACGTCGTTCTCCAGCTCTCGGGCGTGGAGCGTCATTACGGGCAGGGGGAGACGCGCCTGTCGATCCTGAAGGGCGCCGATTTCACCTTGCGCAGCGGCGAGATGGTGGCGCTTGTCGCTCCATCGGGCACGGGAAAATCGACGCTCCTGCATGTCGCGGGCCTGCTTGAGCATCCGGATGGCGGTGAGGTGCTCGTCAATGGTCAGGCCTGTGAAGCCTTGCCCGACGACAAGCGCACGGCCGTACGCCGCAGCGAGATCGGCTTCGTCTATCAGTTCCATCATCTGCTGCCGGAGTTTTCTGCTCTCGAGAACATCATGATGCCGCAGCTCATTTCCGGCCTCTCGCGCAAGGATGCGAGCGTCCGCGCTGCCCAGCTTCTTGATTATATGCGCATCGGCCATCGCGGCGACCATCGCCCGGCCGAACTCTCCGGCGGTGAGCAGCAGCGCGTCGCCATCGCCCGTGCGGTGGCCAACGCCCCTCTGGTGTTGCTGGCCGACGAGCCGACGGGCAATCTCGATCCCGCAACAGCGCATTATGTCTTCGACGCGCTGGAAGCCTTGGTGCGCCAATCGGGCCTCGCCGCCCTGATTGCCACCCACAATCATGAGCTTGCCGCCCGCATGGACCGCCGCGTCACGCTCAGTGACGGCAAGGTGGTGGAAGTCTGATCGTTCGTTAAAGCATGTCGCGCAAAAGTGCGGAGCGGTTTTGCGACAACGACATGTGCAAAATCAAAGACCTAGAGCACAGGAAGCGAATCTGAAAGATCGTGACGTGCTTTAGGGAACGATCAAGCCGCCGCGATAGTCCAGCTCGTAGGCCTTGCGCTCTCTTACCATGATGGCCTCATGGCCGATAAAATGGTCGCAGGTTCCTGTGCTTTGGTCGCTATAGCGGCCAAAGGCGTGCTCGAACTCGAAGCCGCCGAGAAAGCGCCTTTCATCCAGATAGAGGCGCAGCAGTGCTGCCTTGATGACCATGCCGGCGCGGGTGCTGTCGATCAGATCGGGCTCGATGATGTGGCCGAAATAATTCATCGCCCAGACCGGCTCGTCGTCAAGCCAGACGAGCTCCTGTCCGGCGAAATCCGTGCCGCCGAAATAGCTGTCGAGATAACGCCAGCGGCCGCTGACATAGCCGATGTCGTGCGAGCCGCTGCGGCAGGAGGGCAGCCTCTCACCGTCGCCGACATAGGTTTCGGCCTTGGCGGTGACAATGAAATCGTTCAGCGCGGCAAGATCCGGCATGACCACTCTCCATTTTGGTGAGCGGTCACAATGTCATTCGTCGGAAGATTTGTAAAGAACAAAAAGAGAACGTCTGTCGCTATTGGTCGTTTCCGCAAGCCTTCTGACCCATATCGTCCCGCCAGTCCTGGATGCTGACAGTCCTAGCATCGGCCCTCAGCGCCTTGCCATCCTTCGTCACTTTGCCGGTCAGCACATTGTAGTCGCAGCTATGGCTGCTGTCCGGTTCGAGCGTATCGCGGGAGGCGTAGGTGTAGCCGGCGACCACGAAACTGCTGTTGCGATAAGCAAGTGTCAGCGTCTGCTCCCAGCGGTCGCGTCCGACGCTGTCATTCTGCGAGGCGATTGCGATTGAACCGTTCGGCAGTGCTGAGATCGACGGTTCCTGGCCGACGAGACCGCCGGGCTCGACACTCCCCCATATCTTGTTCGGCGCACTTGCGGCTAGCTTCAGCAAGGAATGCTCGTCGTCACGTAGATAGATGTAGGTGCAGATCGAATTGTCAGCCTGATCATCCGAGGCGGGTGCCACCAATAGGGCGAGATCCGGTTTGCCGTCCTCGTTCCAGTCGCCGATCGCGGCGTCGACGATGCGTCCGGGCGCGATTGCGTCCTCGGCATGAGCCGTGGCAGCAAGGGCAAGAAGAATGAGAGCGCAGCCCAGTGTTTTCATCGTAATCTCCCCCGGTTTGCCTTGCATAGCGTCGGGTCGAGCCGCCGTCCATCCGAGGTCGAAAAGCCGGGGATGAAATTTATTGAAGCGTCTATTGACTCTCGAACAAAAATAGAACAAAAAAGAAACATAACGAGTAAGGAGCGCGTAAATGACCGATATCATTCGAGACGTTGCAGCATTCACCTCCATCGTGATGTTCGTTGCCAGCTTTTCCCTCATCATGATGGCGATGTGAATCTTATCCCCCGTTTGCACATGCTGTTCCCATATTTGATGGGGACAACTTATGGACTTTACGATCCGCAATGCCGAAAATGATGCCGATTCATACGAGCATGCGGAAGGGTTTGAGATGGCGGATGTGGGTGACAGCGGCGCGGTTGCGCCGGTCGGCGAAATGCCGGAATTCGTACACCTCAGGGTTCATTCTGCCTATTCTCTGCTAGAGGGCGCATTGCCGCTCAAGAAGATACTGGCCAAGGCTGCCGGCGACAGCCAGCCGGCCATTGCCATCACCGATACCAACAACCTCTTCGTTGCTCTCGAATTCTCGCAGAAAGCGATGGATGAGGGGTTGCAGCCGATCATCGGCTGCCAGGTGTCAATCGACATGGAGGATGGCGGCGAGGGCGAGAAGCGCGGGCCGCAGCAGGCATTGGCGAAGCTGCCGTCCATCGTGCTGCTCGCCGCTACCGAGCGGGGCTATGAGCGCCTCGTCGATCTCGTCAGCCGCGCTTATCTCGGCGGCGAAGGCAATGGTGCGGTTCACATCGCGGCGTCATGGCTGGATGAGATCGGCACCGAGGGCATGATCGCGCTGACAGGCTCGTCGAGCGGGCCGGTCGATATGGCGCTGAAAGAGGGGCACGCCGCCCAGGCGCTGTCCCGGTTGCTGATGTTGAAGACAATGTTCGGCGACAGGCTCTATGTCGAATTGCAGCGTCACGGCACCTATGATCGTCGCCATGAGCAGAAGATGATCGCGATGGCTTACGAGCACGAGATTCCGCTCGTTGCGACCAACGAGGCCTTTTTCCCGACGCGCGACGATTACGACGCCCATGACGCGCTGATGGCGGTCGCCCACAATGCAATCGTCTCGGACGATACGCGGTTCCGTCTGACGCCGGATCATTATCTGAAGAGCCGGGCTGACATGGCGAAGCTCTTCGTCAATCTGCCCGAGGCGCTGGAGAATACCGTCGAGATCGCCCGTCGCTGCTCCTTCGTTCTGAAGACGCGGGCGCCGATCCTGCCGCGCTTCACCGGCGCCACCGACGATGCGGAGGAGGCGGTACGCGCCGAGTCGGCTGAACTCCGCGCCCAGGCAGTCGAAGGCCTCGACCAGCGTCTCGCCTCTCTCGGCATGGCGCCGGGCTACGAGGAGAAGGAATATCGCGACCGGCTGGAATTCGAGCTCAGCGTCATCGAGCGCATGAAGTTCCCCGGCTACTTCCTGATCGTTGCCGACTTCATCAAATGGGCCAAGCGCCATGACATCCCTGTCGGCCCGGGTCGCGGTTCCGGTGCGGGCTCGCTCGTCGCCTACGCGCTCACCATCACCGACGTCGACCCGCTGCGCTTCTCGCTGCTGTTCGAGCGCTTCCTCAATCCTGAACGCGTCTCGATGCCGGACTTCGACATCGATTTCTGCCAGGACCGGCGGGAAGAGGTGATCCGCTACGTGCAGGCCAAATATGGCCGCGAGCAGGTGGCGCAGATCATCACCTTCGGTTCGCTGCAGGCGCGCGCCGCCCTTCGCGACGTCGGCCGCGTGCTCGAAATGCCCTATGGACAGGTCGACAAGATCTGCAAGCTGGTGCCGAACAATCCCGCCAATCCGACGCCGCTCAGCAAGGCAATCGAGGAAGAGCCGCGTCTGCAGGAAGAGGCGGACAAGGAGCCGGTGGTCGCCCGTCTTCTCGATATCGCCCAGAAGATCGAGGGTCTTTACCGCCACGCCTCGACGCACGCCGCCGGCATCGTCATCGGCGACCGCCCACTCTCGAAGCTCGTGCCGATGTATCGCGATCCGCGCTCCGACATGCCGGTCACCCAGTTCAACATGAAATGGGTGGAGCAGGCCGGCCTCGTGAAGTTCGACTTCCTCGGCCTGAAGACCCTGACGGTTCTCAAGACCGCCGTCGATTTCGTCGCCAAGCGCGGCATCAGCGTCGATCTCGCCAGCATCCCGCTCGAAGACAAGAACACCTATGACATGCTTTCGCGCGGCGAGACAGTCGGCGTGTTTCAGGTGGAAAGTGCGGGCATGCGCAAGGCGCTCATCGGCATGCGCCCGGACTGCATCGAGGATATCATCGCGCTTGTGGCGCTCTATCGCCCCGGTCCGATGGAGAACATCCCGGTCTATAACGCCCGCAAGCATGGTGAGGAAGAGATCGAATCGATCCATCCGAAGATCGATTACCTCCTGAAGGAAACGCAGGGCGTCATCGTCTACCAGGAACAGGTGATGCAGGTCGCTCAGGTACTCTCGGGCTATTCGCTCGGCGAGGCCGATCTTCTGCGCCGCGCCATGGGCAAGAAGATCAAGGCGGAGATGGACCAGCAGCGCGAGCGCTTCGTCGACGGCGCCATCAGGAACGAGGTTTCGAAGGGGCAGGCCGACGTCATCTTCGATCTCCTGGCGAAGTTCGCCAACTACGGCTTCAACAAATCGCACGCCGCGGCCTACGCCATCGTCTCCTACCAGACCGCCTATATGAAGGCGCACTATCCGGTGGAGTTCCTGGCAGCGTCTATGACGCTCGATATGTCCAACACCGAAAAGGTCAACGACTTTCGGCAGGATGCCAAGCGTCTGGGTATCGAGGTCATCGCGCCTTCGGTCCAGACGTCGTTCCGCCATTTCGAGACGGGCGACAATCGCATCTATTATGCGCTGGCCGCCATCAAGGGCGTCGGCGAGTCCGCCGTCGACCATATCGTCGAGGTGCGTGGCGATCAGCCTTTTGCCGGTATCGAGGATTTCTGCCTGCGCATCGATCCTAAGCAGATCAACCGTCGCGTCCTGGAAAGCCTGATCTGCGCCGGTGCCTTCGATTGCTTCGAGATCGACCGTGCCCAGTTGATCGCAGGTCTCGACCGCATCATGGGCTATGCCCAGGTGGCGCAGGAAAACAAGCGCAGCGGCCAGCACGACATGTTTGGAAGTGCGGCCTCGGGCCCGGAAAAGATCGTGTTCCCGGCCTACACGCCCTGGCTCGCCTCGGAGCGGCTGCTGCGTGAATTTCAGGTACTCGGCTTCTATCTGACGGCGCATCCGCTCGACACCTACAAGAGCGTTCTCGACAAGATGCGCGTGCAGCCCTTCGCCGATTTCTCCGCCGCGGTGAAGCGGGGCGCCGGCAATGGGCGCCTGGCAGGCACGGTGATTTCGAAGCAGGAGCGCAAGACGCGTACCGGCAACAAGATTGGCATCTTCGTTTTCTCGGATGCCTCAGGCCAGTTCGAAGCCGTGCTCTTCTCGGAAACGCTCAACCAGTATCGCGATGTTCTCGAAGTCGGCAAATCCTTCGTCATAACCGCCCAGGCGGACGAGCGCCCGGAAGGCATCAGCCTGCGCCTGCAGACGGCGCAGTCGCTGGAGGAAAAGTCGCTGCAGATGCAGAAGGCGCTGCGGGTCTATGTCCGCGATTCCGGACCGCTGAAGGCGGTTGCCGCGCATCTGAATGCCAGGGGCGACGGCCTCGTCTCCTTCATCGTCATCAAGGAGGAAGGGATGCGCGAGGTTGAGGTGGCGCTGCCGGACAAATATCGCATCACGCCGGAAATCGCCGCCGCGCTGCGCACGGCGCCGGGCGTGATCGACGTGGAGCTGGTCTAGAGCAACTCCCGGAGAAGCGCTCTAGCCCTTCTTACCCAGCGCACCATTGTTGGTGACGGTGATGAAATCGGTCTCGTTGCCGGTTTCAGGCCCGATGCCGGTGTCGGAAATCGTCAGCGACGACCCGGCCGTCAGCAGGTCCTCGATGCGGTGGCGGACATCGTCGGGGATAGTGATGCGGCTGAGCGCCTGTCCTGCGGCATCGAGGGACTGCGATTGCTCCTCGCTGGTGATGCCATAGCGCTTCTTCGCCTGCTTGCTCAGATCTTCTTCGAGGGTCATGCCGAACCAGTCGGCCTTGCCGCTGATGCGGTCGATCGCATTGGCGGTGAAGAAATGCACGCCGAGCGCCTCCTGCGGCTCGGCAATGATGGCGGGACCTTCGAAGAGCGGTTTGAAATTCTGCCGGACCATGATCGCGCCGTTTGGCGGCTCGCCCTTGCCGGCGGCGGCATAGACGGCCTTCATCAGCGCGGGGCTGACAAGGCCGCCCGTCGTCTTGATGTCGTGTGCCTTCCTGAAGTCTTCTATCGCCTGCACAGTCGCCGGCCCGAGCATGCCATCGGGCGTTCCGGCAATGAAACCCATGCCGTTTAGAATGCCCTGGAGGTCACGGACATTTTCGCGCAGACCGCGCCGGGTGATGAGGATGCTGAGCGGCGCGGGATCGGCAGGCGGCGCAAGGGTCTCCTGCGCCTTCGGTATCTGGATCGAGGTCACATCATTGGTCGCAACCTGCAAGGATTGTCCCTGCGGCAGAAAGCTTGCCGTCATGGGGCGAAGCTCGATACCGGAAAACAGCGCCGGTGGAGGTGCCGGCTGCGGCTGGAACAGCATGGAATTTTCGAAAGGCTGCGGCACCAGTGGCTGATCGGCGATGACGACATGCACGCCGCGTTCCGTCATCTGGTAAAGCATCTTGGCGAAGGCTTTCGGCATTCGCACGCAGCCGTGCGAGGCCGGATAATTCGGAACCGAGTTGGATTCATGCAGCGCGATACCAGACCATGTCAGCCTTTGCATGAAGGGCATGGGCGCAGCCGAATAGAGATTGGACTCGTGATAGACCTTCTTTTCCAGAATGGAGAAGATACCGCTCGGCGTCGTGTGGCCACGTTTGCCGGTCGAAACCTTCGAGGTCGCGACCACCTTGTCGCCGTCATAGACCGCAAGCGACTGCCTGTCCTTCGATACCACGATCTGCAGGGTGCGGGCATCCGGCGCAGCAACGGCGGGATGAGAAAGGGCGGTGGCTGACAGCAGCCCCAGCCCAAGCAATAAAAACGGCTTCATAGACACAAACCAAAACGCAATACTCGTTGCGCCCAAGGTTAGACTTCGAAGTTTAAGGAAGACTTGCCGAAAAGCATCGCCTTGTTGCTCTTCAGAAGGAGGGGCCTGCGTCGCCATCGACAAATACGACATCGCCGAAGCGGAGCGGTCAAACTCTGCCTCGGCGATGACTAGGAAGTTGAGCTTAGACGGGTTAGTGGGCGCTGGACGCCACCCAGTTGTGCCAGTCCTGTTCGCTGCCGTGGAAGGCGTTGAGATCAATCCTGCCGTCGACGCCATGGGAGACGCCGGAGCCGGAATACTGCCAGAACAGCCATCTGCGGCCCGGATAGACCTTGGAAGGATGGGCGGCAACGGAGCGTAGCCAGAAAGGATAGTTGAGCAGCTCGCCGCTCAGATTGTCGCGATAGAAATCCGGCGCCGTGTAGACGATCGGACGCTGGCCGTAGTGCTTTTCCAGCTTGTCCATGAACACCTGCATCTTGGCAAGCACCTGCTCGCGCGAGGGGCGCCGCTTGCAGCTCGACTCGCCGTTCCATTCCACGTCGATGACAGGCGGCAAGGCTCCTGCTTCCCTCGGCACGTTGCGGATGAACCAGTCTGCCTGCTCTCCGGCGGTCCGGCACCAATAGAAGAAGTGATAGGCGCCGTGCTTCAGGCCGGCCTGCTGAGCGGCCCGCCAGTTCTTCTTGAACATGGGATCGAGATGATCGCCGCCATCCGTCGCCTTGATGTAGACGAAGTTCGCACCCTGCGTGCGCAGCGTGTCCCAGTCGATCTCGCCCTGCCAGCGCGAGACATCGACGCCATGGACCGCGAGCTTCCGGGGCGAGGTGGACGTACCGAAATTGATCGGCTTGGCATCGCGGAAACGATGGCTGTAGATCTGCATCGGCTGCTGTCGCAGAGCGCGGGGCACCGGGTTCGATGGCGAAAGCATGGCAAGCGGCCGTTGCAGCGGCACGGGCGTGTCGTCGTCGCTCTGGTCTGAAGGCATGATGCCCTCCGGACGCAGATTCGTCGGCATGGCGACTGCGAGCGCCTGCTGCTGCTCGACGCGCGAAACCGTTTCGCCGATTTCGACGGATGGCACTGCCCTGCTGGTCTTTGTGATGGAGCCGGTCAATTCTTTCGAAGGCGGAGCGGCTTGCGCTGCTTCGCGCTCGCCTCGGGCGGCACAGCCTGAGATTGTCAGGCAGGCGAGAAAAATGGTCGATACAGCCGATAGACGCATAGGAACCCGTACGCAAAACACAATCGACGACGAATTCACGCCGCCCGGAATACACAGAATCCAAGTCCTAATGGAAATTTACCAAAAAAGTTTGAATCCGACCTTTATCCGCGCAAAGAATCGCGCGCGTGACGGTACACTTCTGACTGTAGTCAGTTGTCACCGAGGGGTGATTTATCATAATTACTTGTTATTTATGGCGTTTCCCGCCGAACGTGTAGCCGGTCTCGACCGTCTTGTTTCCGAATTTTTCTCGGAGTCTGTCCATCGCAGCCTCGGCTGCGGCCCGCCGCGTCGCCTGTACGTCGATAAGATCGGGCGGGTCGGCGCGGTCGGCATCGCCAAGATCGGTGACGCCGATACCGATGAGGCGGAACTTCGTCCCGTCGGTTTCGGCTTCAAGCAGACGTAGGCCCGTGCGGAAAATCCGGTCCGCAAGCTGGGTCGGGTCCTCCAGCCGGCGATTGCGCGTGCGGATCTTGAAGTCCGACGTTTTCAGCTTCAATACCACCGTCTGGCCGGCAATGCCGCTGCGCTTCAGACGCCGGGAAACCTTCTCGGAAAGATCGCGCAGGATCGGCACGAGATCCTCATGGCGGGAGATGTCTTCAAAGAAGGTGGTTTCGGAAGATACGCTCTTGGCGGCTTCGTTCGGATGCACGGTCCGGTCGTCGATGCCGCGCGAGAGACGGAAAAGCCGCTGCCCGATAACGCCGTAGCGGCGCATGAGGTCGCCTTCCTCCATGCCCTGCAGTTGACCGATGGTGCGAATGCCGTCGCTTTCCAGTGTCGCGGCGAAGGCCTTGCCGACACCCCAGATGGTCGTGACCGATCGCGGCTCCAGAAAGGAGAGCGCCTCTTCGCGGCCGATGACGGAAAAGCCGCGCGGCTTCTGCAGGTCGGAGGCCACTTTGGCGAGGAACTTGCAATAGGAGAGCCCGACCGAAATGGTGATGCCGATTTCCTGCTCTACCCGCTTGGCGAATTTGGCCAGGATGCGGGCAGGCGGATCGTGATGGAGCCGCTGTGTGCCGTCGAGTTCGAGAAAGGCTTCGTCTATGGAAAGCGGCTGCACCAGTGGCGTCAGTTCCTGCATCATGGCCCGAACCTCGCGACCGACGCGGACGTATTTTTCCATGTTCGGATGGATAACGACGGCCTGCGGGCAGGCTTCCAGCGCCTTGAACATCGGCATTGCGGAGCGCACCCCATGGATGCGGGCGATATAGCAGGCGGTGGAGACGACGCCGCGCTTGCCGCCGCCAATGATGACCGGCTTGTCAGCCAGCTCCGGATTGTCGCGTTTCTCGATCGAGGCGTAGAAGGCGTCGCAATCGATATGCGCCAGCGTCAGCGCGTAGAGTTCCCGGTGGTAGACGAGGCGAGGGCTGCCGCAGCTCCGACAGCGCGTTCGTGCCGCCGATTGCTCGCTCAAGCAATCGCGACAGAAGCCTGAGATCTTGTCGGGCGCATGGGTCATTGAACGAGAACAAAAATTGAACATCGTCACTTTATGTTTTAAGCTTGCGAGTCTCAAGCCGGAAAACAGGGAGGGGCGACGGAGTGCAGAACTTAAGCGTGGAACCCTTGATTCCAGGTCGCTGGGGCGATTTCGAAGCGCTGTTCGGGCCAAGCGGCGCCTGCTATGGCTGCTGGTGTACCCATTTCCGTGTCCCGACATCGCAACGCAAGACCATGGATGCGGCAGCGAAGAAGCAATTTATCCGGGAGCGCATCTTGGCCGGACCGCCGCCCGGCCTCATCGGCTACATCGATGGGCAGCCAGTCGCCTGGGTGCAGGTTGGTCCGCGTGCCGAGTTGCCGCAATGGAACTCTGAAAAGACCGTATCGCGCCCGCTCGATCCCGCCGATGCGGAGGATGGTTCGGTCTGGGCGGTGAGCTGTTTCTTCATGAATTCGAAGGATCGTGGCAAGGGACATAGCCATCGCATGTTGTCGGAGGCCGTGAATTTCGCCCGCGCTTCCGGGGCGCGGCTGCTGGAAGGCTGTCCGATCGAGCGTACGAAGCAGTCGAAATCCGTCGGCCTCTATGTCGGCTCGCAGCGCATATTCGAGGCTGCCGGATTTTCGGAAGTTGCGAAGCGCAAGGATGGCAGGCCACTGATGCGCCTCGTTCTTTGAGGGCGGTCGGGTGTGGTCAGCGCGCGATATGGGCCTGGATCAGCGGCGCTGCCTGGGTCCATTCGTTGGCTTCCGGAATCCCCGCGGCTGCTGCCGGCGCCATGCGGTGAACGATGGAATCCGGCTTCAGGTTGATGAGGAGGCATTCCGGAACATGCTCGCTGACCGAATGCAGATTGTGGGCCATGTCGTCGACGAAGGCGACGGGCATCGCGCGCTGCCGATGCAGGGAGCGCACGATCGGCCCTTTCGGCTGCAGCGACGCAAGCAGCGGATAGGCAAGCTCGAGCCTGTCGAGAAGCCGCCGTCTCTGCTCCCAGAATTGCGGCGGCATGGCGGTGAGGAAAACGATGTCTGCATCTTTCGAAAACGCATCGAGCGTATCGACGACGCGATCAAGGGGCGTCTGCCATTGTTCCTGCGCCTCGAAGAAGGCCTCGATCAGCCGGTGGACATCCTTTTCTTCCAGCGCGGAGCCGTTGGCCCTGGAGACGATGTTGCCGGTCAGCCTGAAGGAGCGCGGCAGGAACTCATGGCCTTCGACGCCGATAAAGGTCAGGAAAGGTTCAAAGAAATGCAAGACGACGTCGTCGACATCGCAAACGATCAACGGCCGCTCCTGCAGCCGAATATGCGATACGTCGAATTCGAGCGGCGCATCCATGGTCAATATTCTCCAGAGGCTAGACCGGGCGGCGAAAAATGCGCCGATGCGGCGGCAACGGCCTCCGGCGGAATGCCGCTGGCCTCGCTAAAGGCCAGCAATGTCGGGTCATGGGCCATCAGGAAGTCGAGCATGCCGGCGAGAAAGGCAGGTTCGTTGATGGCGTTGCGCAGCTGCGCCGGTTCTACACCGGTCAGCGCCAAGAAGCGGCCGAACATATCCGGTTCGTTGGCCAGCCAGCCGAGTACGGCAATCGCTGTCTCTTGCGGGTCAGCCGCGCTCTTCTTCGGGTTCTTGAAGTTACTTTGCATTTTGAAGGGTGAGTTACCTATTTTTCAACCAAATGCCGGTAGTTTGCGATTCAAGTATTTCTGGAATCGGTTCCTCGCGACCCTATATTTCGAGAGAATGGATGCAATACCGGATGCAGGGACAGCTTTCCATGCCTAAGCAGGTAATGATTGTAGAAGACAACGAGCTGAATATGAAGCTCTTTCGCGATCTGATCGAGGCTTGCGGCTACACGACGATCCAGACCCGTAACGGCATGGAGGCGCTCGATCTCGCGCGCAAGCACCGGCCGGACCTGATCCTCATGGATATCCAGCTTCCGGAAGTCTCCGGCCTGGAAGTCACCAAATGGCTGAAGGAAGACGATGATCTGCACGTCATCCCCGTAATCGCGGTTACGGCCTTCGCCATGAAGGGTGATGAGGAGCGCATTCGCCAGGGCGGTTGCGAGGCTTACGTCTCGAAGCCGATTTCGGTGCCGAAATTCATTGAGACCATTAAGACCTATCTGGGCGACGCCTGATGATGGGGAAGAGCTGATGACCGCACGCATTCTGGTAGTCGACGATATTCCGGCCAACGTAAAGCTTCTGGAAGCGCGGCTGCTGGCCGAATACTTCGAAGTGCTGACGGCCGAGGATGGCTTGAAGGCGCTCGCCATCTGCGCGAATACGCAGGTCGATCTCATCCTTCTCGATATCATGATGCCCGGCATGGATGGTTTTGAGGTGTGCGAGCGGCTGAAATCCGATCCGCGCACCGCACATATCCCAGTCGTCATGGTGACGGCGCTCGATCAGCCCGCCGACCGTGTGCGCGGCTTGAAGGCCGGTGCCGATGACTTCCTGACGAAGCCGGTCAATGACCTGCAGCTCATTTCGCGCGTCAAGAGCCTGCTTCGCCTCAAGACTTTGAGTGACGAACTGTCCATGCGCAACGAGACGGCGCGCAATTTCGGTATCGACGATCTGATGCGGGCCGGCGACGGCCGCGCCGAGGAAGCCGGTCAGGTGCTGCTGGTCGACAGCCGTGCCAATTCGCAGGAGCGTATCATCCGCACGCTCAAGCCGATTGCCCAGGTCGTCGCGATGTCCGATCCGCAGGCCGCGCTGTTCGAAGCGGCTGAGCGGCCGTTCGAGCTCGTCATCGTCAATTCGAACTTCGACGACTACGACCCGCTGCGCCTTTGCTCGCAGCTTCGTTCGCTGGAGCGCACGCGCTTTCTGCCTGTGCTGTTGGTGACGGAGCAGGGCGCCGACGACATGATCGTCCGTGCGCTTGATCTCGGCGTCAACGACTATATCGTTCGGCCGATCGACCCGAATGAACTCGTGGCCCGGTGCCTGACGCAGATACGCCGCAAACGCTATAACGACCGCCTGCGCGCCAGCGTGCAGCAGACCATCGAGCTTGCCGTCACCGATGCGCTGACCGGCTTGCACAACAGGCGCTATCTCGACAATCACCTCAAGGTGCTTTTCGACCGATCCCTGGCGCGGGGTCGGCCGCTTTCGATCCTGATTACCGACATAGATCGCTTCAAGACCGTCAACGACACCCATGGTCACGATGCCGGGGATGAAGTGCTGAAGGAGTTTGCCGCGAGAATCCGTTCCACGGTGCGCGGCGCCGATCTCGCCTGCCGTTATGGGGGCGAGGAGTTCGTTGTGGTCATGCCGGACACGCCCGCTGATATTGCCGCTGCGGTCGCGGAACGCCTGCGCGCTGCGGTAGAAAATATGCCGGTGAAATTACGCGATGGCGGTGTAGTGCTTAACATCACCGCATCGTTCGGGATCTCGTGCCGTTTGGAGACAGTCGAGACGCCGGAGCAATTGATGAAGCAGGCCGATCTGGCGCTTTATGAAGCCAAAAGGGCGGGCCGCAACAGGGTCGTCGCCTCAGCGGCATAGTGGGAAACGGCCGAGAATGGCGGTAACCCATCAATATCGAGGGTATTTTTCAGGTTTTGAACAACGATTCAAATTTTTTTGTTCTTTATCTTGCGGACATTGCCACTTAGGTCTCGTTTAGAGAAAATCCGCATACCTATACTTTTGGTTTTGGTAGGTGCCTTCGCTTCAGGAGTACTTTTGAAATATTCCTGTTGTCTTATTATATAGTTTTGTTTTGTTTGTGGTTTGTTGAAGAGACACGGGCTTGGCGGTAGGGGATTAACTGAAAGTAATTTGTATATTCAAATACTCTTGAATATCTGTATTCGATCTTTTCTACCAAAGGAGGATTTATCACTTTATTCTTGATGATTTCTTGACTTTATTTCCCTAAGACTATCGGACATTCCTTTCCACCAAAGTCATGAATTTTAACCATCCGAGCAGACAAGTATTTTTTATCATTAAGAATTTGTTGATTTCCTTTCGATTTCGCGCGAATTTAGTCCCGTACACAGACAACCCGCAAGGGTTCCAAGATACCCCATGATGCTCAGGTCCGCCGCATCTCCTGGGTCGTGGGGTCGGTCGGCTGGCAGGCAGAAGATAACGGTTCCTCGTGCCGTTTTGCAGGCTAGCCGGCCCCCAATTTAAAACGCCGCTCTTCGTTCATCGAAGGCGGCGTTTTTTCTTGTTGCTCCAGCGCTCGGACATTCTTACCCGGTGAAGCAAAATGGGACGCCGATCGGGAAAGTGCCAACAAAACAAAAAAGGCGCCAACCTGTCGGTCGCGCCTTTTTGTAACCTGAAGTTTAGGAAACTTACTTGATCTTCGTTTCCTTGAACTCGACGTGCTTCTTAGCAACCGGGTCGTACTTCGTCTTCGTCATCTTGTCCGTCATCGTACGGCTGTTCTTCGTCGTGACGTAGAAGAAACCGGTGTCGGCCGTCGACAGCAGCTTAATCTTGATAGTGGTAGCCTTGGCCATGGTCGTCCTGCCTTTAATAAAAATGAACGCCGTGGACGGCCAGTGCGGAGGTCCACGGCGAATTCTGGCGCGAAAATACAAATCGCGCCCGAAAAGTCAACCTCTGTTGCCCATGAAAAGCAATCGTATCCCCGAAAGGAAGACATAAAGGCCGAAGAAAAAGGCCACAGCCCAGGCAAAACCGCTGGGGTTGACCAAATCCATCGCCGTACCGATCGTCGGCGGCCCGAGAACCATGCCGATGGCATAGCAGAAAACGAAGGCCGCATTGGCCGCCACGAGATCGGCGCCGGTCAGCCGCGTTCCGAGGTGGCTGAGGCCCACCGTATACATGCCCGAAACGCAGCCACCCCAGAAAAGCAGGATGATGGCGAGAATGATCCAGTTGGAGGACAGTGAAGGCAACAGCAGCGCGCCGACGAGCCCGATTGTGGCCATGATCGACAGCAGCGGCCGCTTGTCGCGCATACGGTCGGCAAGCAGCCCGAGCGGAATCTGGAAGACGAAATTGCCGACACCCATGACGGTCAGCAGCAATGCGGCCTGTGATTCGTTGAAGCCGAGGCGTGTCGCATAACTGGTAAACAGCGAGCCGCCGCCGACGGTCACGGCACCGAACACGAAAACCGCAGCCGTTGCCGTCGGCACCAGGAAGATGTAGCGCACGAAATGCAGCTCCGGCTTCTCGTCGACGATCGGGCTCTCGTTGCGGGCGATGAAAATCGGGATGGCGGCGGCCAGGATGATGCAGGCGCCGATGATGAACGGCATCAGGCCCTCGCTGCCGACGAGCGAGAAGAGCAGGGGGCCGGCCGCAAAGCCGAGAGAGAAGACCGTGGAATAGAGGCCGAGCACGAAGCCGCGTTTGGAGGGCGGCGAAGCGGCATTGATCCAGAATTCCGACAGGATGAACAGCGTCGTCGTCGCCCCATGGAAGAGGATGCGCAGCGGAAACCACAGCAGCAGATTGTCGGCATAATAAAAGCCAAGCGAGCTCAGTGCGGAAAGTATGACGGCCCAGATCATCGTCTGCACAACACCGAAGCGATGCGCAAGTTTCGTCGTAATGACCGCGGCAAGCATCGCCGCTACGCCCATCATCGCCGTGTTGAGGCCGATCAGGCTCGAGGGTATGCCGCGCTTTTCCAGGATGATGCTGAGGAGTGGCAGGCCCAATCCGATGGCAATGCCCACGGCGGACACGGAGGCAATGGCTGCGACGAGCGAAGGCCAGTGAATTTCTTCAACATGGCCGGCCTTGTCGTTCGTCGGTTCAAGCATAAACAAATCCCTGGGGCGTGAGGCGGGCGAATCGATCCGAATGCGGAACACAGGAAGGCACGGCTCGGCCAAATTCAGGTGACGGGTCGGCTTTCATGTGATCGGTCACACCCTCCGGAATGGTCCCTATGACGCGCGGCATGTTCAGACAAGAAATGCTGCTGATGTCAAGCGCTTGCCGGTGAAGCAATTCGCCTGAAGCACGAATAAGCAACAAAACGTCAGCAATTCCCGATATAAGGGCGCAATGCGCGGAAACAATCTCTGCCATCGAGAGAGATTGACAGCATGAACCGAACGGCATGTTCACGACTGGCCGTTTCCTTGATCCCATTCTTCCGGGCTGTCGTCGTGGCCGCCGAAGCCGTGCATGCGCAGCGCCCATTGCAGGCCGATGACGCCGCCTTTGATCGGCTGGATGATGGCGAGCGCCGCGATGATGGTGATGGGTGTCCAGATGGAAAAATGCGCCCAGAGCGGCAGCTTGAAGGCCATGTCCGTCAGCATATAGCCGCCGACGACGAGGTGGCCGAGAACCAGGATTACCAGATAGGGTGGTAGGTCATCGGCGCGCTGATGGGAAATATCTTCGTCACAGACCGCGCAACGGTCGACAGGCTTCAGAAAGGCGCGAAAGAGTTTGCCTGTGCCGCAGCGCGGGCAACGGTTCAGCATGCCGCGGCAAATCGACCGTCCGAGCGGACGCTCGCTCTCGTCTGAGCCACCGAAGCGGATGGGGGAGTCGGATGGGCTGCCCGTCATGAATGCGCTTCCTCCGTGCCGGCAGCCGTCTTTTATCTGCGGCCGCGCGGCGGTCTCGTGCCCGGCGCCTTGCGGGCCTGGTTCTTGTTGCGGCGTGTCGCCTTGTGGAAGGAGCGCACCGCGGTCGGCATCGGCTTGCCGTCGCTCAGCATCTCGAAGCGCAGCGCTCCGGCAAGCGGCACGGCTTCCGCCAGCCTCACAGTCACATCGTCGCCGAGACGGTAGCCGAGCCCGGTTCTTTCACCCGTCAGCGCCTGATGGGCCTCGTCATAGATGAAATAATCGGTGCCGAGCGTAGATATGGGGATGAAACCGTCGGCGCCATAATCGGGCAGGGTGACAAAAAGTCCCGATTTTGTCACACCGCCGACACGTGCCTCGAATTCCGCGCCAACCTTGCCTGCCAGGTGATGGGCGATCAGCCGGTCGACGGTCTCGCGTTCGGCAGCCATGGCGCGGCGCTCGAAGGTGGAGATCTCGGCGGCGATATCGTCGAGCGCCGCCTCTTCGTCCGGCGTGATCCCGCCTTCGCCGAAGCCGAGCGAGCCCACAAGCGCGCGATGCACGATCAGATCGGCATAGCGGCGGATCGGCGAGGTGAAGTGGGCGTATTTCATCAGATTGAGGCCGAAGTGCCCGATATTGTCCGGGCTGTAGATCGCCTGGCTCTGCGAGCGCAGCACCATCTCGTTGACCATGGTCTGATGCGCCGTGCCCTCGGCCTTCGCCAGAATGCCGTTGAAGCTGTTTGCCCGGACATTGCCGCCCTTGGGGAGCGATATGCCGAGCGTCGCCAGGAATTCGCGCAGCACTTCCTGCTTGGCGAGCGTCGGGCCGTCGTGGATGCGGTAGATCAGTACCTGCTTCCTTTTCTCCAACGTCTCGGCGGCGGCGACGTTCGCCTGGATCATCATTTCTTCGATGAGCTTGTGCGCGTCGAGGCGCGGCGGCACGACGACGCGATCGACCGTGCCGTCAGGCTTCAGCAGAATTTTGCGCTCGGGCATGTCGAGCTCGAGCGGCTGACGCCGGTCGCGGCCCTTCTTCAAGGTCTCGTAGGCGTGCCAGAGCGGCTTCAGGATCGGTTCCAGCATCGGCCCGGTCTTGTCGTCGGGCTGGCCGTCGATCGCAGCCTGCGCCTGCTGGTAGGAAAGCTTTGCGGCACTCTTCATCATGATGCGATGGAAGGTGTGGCCCGCCTTGCGTCCTTCCTTGGAGAAGATCATCCGCACCGCAAGGGCGGGGCGATCGACGCCCTCCTTCAGCGAGCAGAGATCGTTGGAGATGCGCTCCGGCAGCATAGGCACGACGCGGTCGGGGAAATAGACCGAATTGCCGCGCTTCAGCGCCTCGCGGTCGAGCGGCGAATGGGGACGCACATACCAGGACACGTCGGCAATGGCGACGGTGACGATCACGCCGTCCGGATTGTCGGGCGAGGGGTCCATTTCCGCATAGACTGCGTCGTCGTGGTCCTTGGCGTCGGCCGGATCGATGGTGATCAGCGGCAGGCTGCGCCAATCCTCGCGATGCGACATGGTCGCGGGCCTAGCGGCATCCGCTTCAGCGATGACGGCAGGCGGGAAGACATGCGGTATTCCGTGTGCATGGATTGCGATCATGGAGATCGCCTTTTCCGAGGCGACCGAGCCGACGACCGTGAGAACCTTGGCGCGCTGTAGGCCGAAGCGGCCGAGACGTGCCACTTCGACTTCGACCAGATCGCCATCCTTCGCGCCGCCGGTATAATCCGGGTCGATCGCCATTTCCTCGCCGCGCCGTTCGATCGGCATCAGCCGGCCACCGCCGCCGGGCGTCTCGCGGAAGACGCCCATGGAGGCACCCTGGCGCTTGTCGATAACCTTGATGATGCGAGCGGTATAGGCGGGGCCGCCGCGATCCACGGCCGGGAAGATCTTTGCAAGAATGCGGTCGCCCATGCCGGCGACCGGCGCTTTGCCCTTGCCGTTGCGGCCGGCGGGCGAGGAGGACTGCTTGATCATGACAGCCGGAGCAACGCCGTTTTCGTCAGCCCATTCGGCGGGACGGCCGATCAACATGCCATCCTTGTCGCGGGTGGTGATATCGAGAACGGCAATCGGCGGCAGCGCGCCGGGGCGGATGAGCGACTTGCGGCTCTTCTGCACCATGCCTTCTTCTTCGAGTTCGCGCAGCAGTTCCTTCAGCGCGACGCGGCTCTCGCCCTTCAAGCCGAAGGCCCTGGCCAGCTCGCGCTTGGAAGCCTGCTGCGGATGATCGGCGATGAAACGCAGAATGACCTCGCGCGGCGGCAGAACGCCGTGCTCGATCGCCATCATCGGCTCGGCATCACCGCCTGCCTTACCGGCGCGGCCGGGTTTGCCGGAACGTCGTTCCGACGATGGGTTCCTGCCGCGCGGTTCTCTGCTCACTCTGCACTCTTCTTTTTCGCTGCCGTCTTGGCCGCGGGCTTCTTTGCAGCAGCCTTCGGCTTGGCGGTCGTTTTCGTCGCTTTTGCGCCGGCTGCCGCGGTCTTTGCCTTGGCGGGCGCCTTCTTGGTGCTGCTGCCGCTCTTGCCGGCCTTCGCGGCGATCAGGGCGAGCGCTTCCTCGACGGTGATCGCCTGCGGGTCCGTGCCCTTCGGCAGGGTCGCATTGACCTTGCCCCAGTTGACATAGGGGCCGTACTTGCCGTCGCGAACGGTGATCGCACCGCCGCCATCCGGATGCTCGCCGAGCTCCTTCAGCGCCGCTGCCGCGCCGCGTGCCTTGCCGCCGGCGGCCTTGCTCTGCCTTTCGGCGATCAATGTCACCGCGCGGTTGAGGCCCACCGTGAAGACGTCTTCCACGCTTTCGAGGTTGGCGTAGCCGCCGTCATGCAACAGGAAGGGACCGTAGCGGCCGATGCCGGAAGAGATCATCTTGCCGGTTTCGGGGTGCTTGCCGATATCGCGCGGCAGCGAGATCAGCGCCATCGCCTTTTCATAGTCGATATCTTCGGGCTTCCAGCCGCGTGGCAGCGATGCGCGCTTGGCATCCTTGCCATCGCCCCGCTGGATATAGGGTCCGAAACGGCCCGAACGCAGCGTCAGCTCTTCGCCCGTCACCGGATCGGCGCCAAGCGCCTTCGGCTCGTTCAATCCGTTCGATTCGGCTTCCGCACCGCCTTCCGAGGAGAGCTGGCGGGTATAGTTGCATTCCGGATAGTTCGAGCAGCCGACGAAGGCGCCGTATTTGCCGAGTTTCAGCGACAGGTTGCCCGTGCCGCAGACCTGGCAGATGCGCGGATCGCTGCCGTCTTCGCGCTTCGGGAAGACCAGCGGCGCCAGCGCATCGTTCAGCGCGTCGAGAACGTTGGTGACGCGCAGTTCCTTGGTATCCTCGATCTGGGCGAAGAAATCGCGCCAGAAATCGCGCAGCACGTCCTTCCAGTTCAGCTCGCCGGCGGAAATGCGGTCGAGCTTCTCTTCCAGATCGGCGGTGAAGTCATATTCGACGTATTTGGTGAAGAAGCTCTCGAGGAAGGCCGTCACCAGTCGGCCCTTGGCCTGGGGCAGCAGCTTGCGCTTGTCGATGGTCACGTAGTCGCGGTCGCGAAGGGTCGCGAGCGTCGCCGCATAGGTCGACGGGCGGCCGATGCCGAGCTCTTCCATCTTCTTGATCAGCGACGCTTCCGAATAGCGCGGCGGCGGTTCGGTGAAATGCTGGGTCGAGTTGACCTTCTGCTTGGCGAGATTTTCCCGCGCATTGATATCAGGCAGACGGCCGCCTTCTTCGCCGTCGTCGCTCTGCTCGCCATCTTCCTTCTGGTCGGTATAGGCGGCGATGAAGCCATCGAAACGGATGACCGAGCCGACGGCACGCAGGCCGGCCTTCTTGCCGGCATTGTCGGCCAGGATCTCGACGGTGGTGCGCTCAATTTCGGCCGATGCCATCTGGCTGGCGATGCCGCGCTTCCAGATCAGGTCGTAGAGCCTGAGCTGATCGTCATCGAGGAACTTGCGGATGCGATCCGGCACGCGGTCGAAATCGGTCGGGCGGATCGCTTCATGCGCTTCCTGAGCGTTCTTGGCCTTGGTGGAATAGAAGCGTGCCTTTTCCGGCAGATAGCGGTCGCCGAACTGGTTGGCGATGGCGGCGCGTGCCGCATCGATCGCTTCGGGGGCCATCTGGACGCCGTCGGTACGCATATAGGTGATGAGACCAACGGTCTCGCCGCCGATGTCGACACCTTCATAGAGCTTCTGCGCCACCTGCATGGTGCGCGATGCCGAGAAGCCGAGCTTCGAGGAGGCGGCCTGCTGCAGCGTCGACGTGGTGAAGGGCGGGCTCGGATTGCGCTTGACGGGCTTTGCCTCGACGGTGTCGACGACGTAGGAGGCACCTTCGAGCAAGGCCTTCAGCCTGCCGGCCTCGTCGCCATTGCCGATCGCACGCGGCTGCAGACGCTTACCATCAGCGGATACGAGCCGGGCTTCAAATTCGTCGCCGCGCGGCGTTTTCAGGATGGCCGAAAGGTTCCAGTATTCTTCCGAGATGAAGCGCTCGATCTCGGATTCACGATCGCAGACAAGGCGAAGCGCCACGGACTGCACACGGCCTGCAGAGCGGGCGCCCGGTAGCTTGCGCCACAGGACCGGCGACAGGTTGAAGCCGACGAGATAATCGAGAGCACGGCGGGCGAGGTAGGCATCGACCAGCGGCACGTCGATATCGCGCGGGTCGGCCATCGCGTCGAGCACGGCCTTCTTGGTGATGGCGTTGAAGACGACGCGCTTGACGGGCTTGCCGTTGATGACACGCTTCTTGTTGAGCAGATCGAGCACATGCCAGGAAATGGCTTCGCCCTCGCGATCCGGGTCGGTCGCGAGAAACAGGGCGTCGGAGGATTTCACCGCATCGGCGATGTCCTTCATGCGCTTTTGCGAAGCGCCATCGACTTCCCACAGCATTTCGAAATCCTGGTCCGGCAGCACCGAACCGTCTTTGGCGGGCAGGTCGCGCACATGGCCGAAGGAAGCAAGAACCTTATATCCGGGTCCCAGATATTTGTTGATTGTCTTGGCCTTGGCCGGCGATTCCACCACTACAACGTTCATCATCAAGTCTCTGAATATGAGGTCGCGTCGGTATAAGACGCGGGAGATACCGGGTTTTTCCGTCTTCCCGGCTTTCCGACATGGACAGGGAAATCGTCGCGGTCAAGAGGCGAAGGCGATTTTTGCGCTTGGCGCGACGACGCGATGCTTAGAATTGGTATGCGTGTCACAGTTTTCAATCCTGCATGGAGATCGACACCAATCCGCCGGGATGACGATGCAGCCGGCCGGCCATGTCCAGTTCGAGAAGGATGGAATGAACAGCCGAGATCGGCAGCCCGGTGTGACGGACGATATCGTCGATCTCCACCGGTGTCGGCCCGAGTGCCTCTACGATGTGGTCGCGCTCGGCATCATCGGGGAGCGTGGACGGCGGCTTGCTTCGCTCGACCGGCGCTTCGGGAGGGCGCGGATGGAAGAGATCGGGTTCGGCGAGCGGCCGCAGCGCCTCGACGATATCATTCGGCGTCGTCACGATCATCGCGCCGTCCTTGAGCAAGTCGTTGGTGCCTTCGCAGCGCGGATCGAGCGGCGAGCCGGGAACGGCGAAGACGAGCCTGCCGAATTCACCGGCAAGACGCGCCGTGATCAGCGATCCGGAGCGGGTTGCCGCCTCGACGACCACGACGCCCAGCGATATGCCTGATATCAGGCGGTTGCGGCGCGGGAAGTCGCGGGCTTTCGGCTCCCAGCCGAACGGCATTTCGCTGACGGCGAGCCCGTTGCCGTCCCAGATGTCGTTAAGGAGGCCGATATTCTCGGGTGGATAGGGCCGATCAAGCCCGCCAGCCATGGCGGCGATCGTGCCGGTCGCAAGGCTGGCGCGATGGGCTGCCGTGTCGATCCCGCGCGCCAGACCGGAAACGACAATATAGCCCGCCTCGCCACAGGTGCGAGCAATCATGGCGGTGAATTTGGCGCCGCTTATCGAGGCATTGCGCGAGCCGACGATGCCGATTGCCGGGCGGGTTGCAGTCGGCACGATGCCTTTGACCGCAAGCAGCGGCGGAGCGCCATCGATTTCCCGAAGAGCAGGCGGATAATCCGGTTCGCCGATACCGACAAAGCGCGCGCCAAAGCGATGTGCCGCTTCCAGCTCCCGCAATGCGTCCCGCTCGTCTGCAATGCGGATGGCGCGCGTGGAGCCGCCACGCTGCGAAAGTTCCGGCAGCATGGTGAGTGCGGCTTCCGCCGAACCATAATGATTGATCAGATCGCGAAAGGTGGACGGACCGACATTGTCGGAGCGGATGAGCCTGAGCCAGGCGATCCTTTGTTTTTCGGTCAGCGCAACTCCGGTTCGTCTTGCGCTGCCTGTGTCCATTATCCCTTCGCTCCGATCTTGCCTTCCGTTCCCGCGGTCAGCCGGGCGATGTTGGCCCTGTGCTTGTACCAGGAGATGATGGTCATCAGCGCCATCACGGCGGCGATCTTATCGACCCCCAATATCCACAATACAACCGGTATGACAAGGGTTGCAACCAGTGCGGAAAGCGAGGAGTAGCGGGTGGTAAAGGCGATCGCCAGCCAGACGATGGCGAAAATCAGGGCCATCAGCGGCGCGAGCCCGAGCAGGATGCCGAGATAGGTCGCCACACCCTTGCCGCCCTTGAAGCCGATCCAGACCGGGAAGATATGACCGATGAAGGCAGCGAAACCGGCAAGAACGCCGGCGTCCTCGCCGAAGAAATGCGCGGTGATCAAGACGGCGGCCGTACCCTTGAAGGCGTCGAGCAGCAGGGTTGCCGCAGCAAGCCCCTTGTGGCCGGTACGCAGCACATTGGTCGCGCCGATATTGCCCGAGCCGATACTACGGACGTCGCCGAGGCCGGCCATGCGCGTCAGCAACAGGCCGAAGGGTATCGAGCCGAGGAGGTAGCCGATGACGAGGGCGGCCAGCACGGTCTGCGGGGTAAGCTGCCAAGTCCAGAAATCCGCCATCACGTCTATTCTCCGTAAACCCTTGAGGCCGCCTTAGAGACTGTGAACCAGCTTGCCGGCGACATAGGTTGCAACCGCCCGGCCGCTCATTCTCGCATCCTCGAAGGGTGTGTTCTTCGACCGCGACAAAAGCATGTCTTTCGCGACAATCCAAGGTTCGTCAAGATCGATGAGAGCGATATCGGCCTTGGCGCCGGGCTTCAGCGTGCCGGCGGGGAGACCGAAGATCTGCGCCGGGCGTGTCGAGAGTGCATCGACGAGCCGCATCAGGCTGACCTGGCCGCTATGATAAAGCCTAAGTGCGGCTGGAAGCAGCGTTTCGAGCCCGACAGCACCATCTTCGGCCTCTCCGAACGGCAGGCGTTTCGTGTCGACGTCCTGTGGATCATGCGAGGACACGATGATGTCGATCGTGCCGTCGGCCAGCGCCTCGATCATGCCCGTGCGGTCATCCTCGGAGCGCAGCGGCGGATAGAGTTTGAAGAAGGTCCGATATTCGCCGATGTCGTTCTCGTTGAGCGCGAGATTGTTGATCGAGATGCCGCAGGTGACCTTGGCGCCGCGGGAGCGGGCTAGGCGGATGGCCTCGGCCGATTCCGGCACAGAGACCATGGCGGCGTGATAGTGGCTGCGCGTCAGCGTCGCGATGCGCAAGTCGCGCTCCAACGGGATCAGTTCGGCTTCCTTCGGAATGCCCGAGAGGCCGAGCCAGCTCGCCAGCAAGCCTTCATGCATGACGCCGTTGGCGCCGAGATATTTGTCGCGCGTTTCGCAGGAAATGACCGCGCCGAATTCTCGCGCATAGGTCATGATGCGGCGCAGAACCTGGCTATCGTGGACGCTGGAATGGGCGTCGGTGAAGACCACGGCTCCGGCTTCCCGCAGCAGGCCGATTTCCGTCATCTCCTCGCCGGCAAGCCCCTTGGTCAGGGCCGCTGCCGGATAGACATTGACGACGGCCGTGTCGCGTGCCGTCTTCCTGACGAATTCGACAAGAGCGATGTCGTCGATGACCGGGTCGGTGTCCGGCATCATGATGAAGGAGGTGACGCCGCCGGCTGCTGCCGCACGGCTGGCAGAGGCGATGGTTTCACGATGTTCGCCACCGGGCTCGCCGACATGGACACGCGCGTCGACCAGGCCAGGGATGGCGACGAGGCCGTTGCAATCGCGAATGGCCGCACCCTTTGGGGTTGCATGGTTCTTCGCATCCTTGCCTGACGCAACGATCACGCCGTCTTCGACGACGATCGCGCCGACCTCATCGAGATTGCGGGAGGGATCGATGATGCGGACGTTCTGGAGGACGATCGAGTTGCTCATGCGCCCACTCCCTCGCTGCGAGGCCCTTGGTTCTGCGAGACGAGCAGGGTCTCCATGACGGCCATGCGCACGGCGACGCCCATTTCCACCTGTTCGGCGATGACGCTCTGCGGGCCGTCTGCGACTTCGGAGGCAATCTCGACACCGCGGTTCATCGGACCTGGGTGCATGACGAGCGCATCCTCCTTGGCGACCTTGAGGGTTTCGGCGTCGAGCCCGTAGAAATGATAATATTCGCGTACCGACGGTACGAAGGCGCCGGACATGCGCTCGCGCTGCAGCCGCAGCATCATCACGACGTCGGCGTCCTTCAGCCCTTCCTTCATCGAATGAAAAACCTCGACGCCCATGTCGGCGATGCCGGCCGGCAGCAGCGTGGCGGGAGCAACGACGCGGACGCGCGCACCCATGGCGTTCAGGAGCAGGATGTTGGAGCGGGCGACGCGTGAATGCAAAACGTCGCCGCAGATGGCGACGATGATGCGCGAAAGCTTGCCCTTGGCGCGGCGGATCGTCAGCGCGTCGAGCAGCGCCTGTGTCGGATGCTCATGCTGGCCGTCGCCGGCGTTGACGACGGAGCAGGAAACCTTCTGCGCCAGCAGTGCGGCAGCGCCCGCGCTCGAATGGCGGATGACGAGCACGTCGGGCCGCATCGCATTCAGCGTCATCGCGGTGTCGATCAGCGTCTCGCCCTTTTTGACGGAGGAGTTGCCGACCGACATGTTCATCACATCGGCGCCGAGCCGTTTGCCGGCCAGCTCGAAGGAGGATTGCGTGCGCGTCGATGCTTCGAAGAAGAGATTGATCTGCGTGAGACCGCGAAGCGTCGATGTCTTTTTCTCGCGCTGGCGGCTGATCTTGACCGCCTCGTCGGCCTTGTCGAGAAGATAGGTGATATCCTGCTCGGTGAGGCCCTTGATGCCGATGAGGTGGCGGTGGGGAAAGAAGACCATGAACCTGCCCTCTGGATTTCGTCACGCGGTCTATAAAGAGGGAGCGCCGATGGGGCAAGCGGGGGTGTGCGTCGAGCCCGTTTGTTCCCCATGCAATTTCGCCCGAATCCCGCTACAGGAGCGATGCCGGTGGGAGACATAACTTCCAGTTTCCCTTTGCAACCTTCTTGCTCTACAAGCGATTCATGACCCAACCGACCCGGACTGACGACCCTTTTGCCGACCTGAACCAGCCAAGTCTCTGGACCGGTATCAATGCCTATCGTTCCGATCCGCTGATCGTCGATCTCACCTCCGGTCTGCCGCGTTCTACGCGTGACGAGCTGGAGCAGCACGGGCGTTTCGTCACCTCGCACGAGGCGCAGGAATTGGCGCGCATGGCGAACCAGGGCACGCCGCAGCTGCGCACCCATGGTCCGCGCGGCGAGCGTCTGGATGTCGTCGAATTCCACCCGGCCTGGCATGCGCTGATGCGCCGTTCCATGGCGATGGGCCTGCATTCCTCGATCTGGGATGCACAGGCCGATCCGGAGGCGAAGGGCCACTCGCACAAGGTGCGCGCCGCCCGATTCTATCTGACGGCTCAGCTCGAATGCGGCCACCTCTGCCCCCTGACGATGACCAGCGCCTCCGTGGCCGCCATGATGGCATCGCCGGCCGTGCAGAAGGACTGGGCACCGAGAATTCTCTCGCGCAAATACGATTCGTCCAACAAGCCGGCCATGCAGAAGAGCGCCGTCACCATCGGCATGGGCATGACGGAAAAGCAGGGCGGCACGGATGTGCGCGCCAACCGGACGAGCGCCGACAAGGTTAGCGAAGGCATCTATCGGCTGTCGGGCCATAAATGGTTCATGTCGGCGCCGATGAGCGATGCCTTCATCATGCTGGCCCAGACCAAGGACGGCATGGGCTGCTTCCTCGTGCCGCGGCTGCTGGAGGATGGTTCGGCGAATGGTCTGCACTTCCAGAGGCTGAAGGACAAGCTGGGCAACCGCTCGAATGCCTCCTCGGAAGTCGAGTTCACCGATACGTTCGGGTTCCTGCTTGGGGCGCCCGATGGCGGCATCCGCACGATCCTCGACATGGTGACGCTGACGCGGCTTGACTGCGCGCTGGCCTCTGCCGGCATCATGCGTGCTTCGTTGGCCGAAGCCGTGCATCATGCGCGCGGCCGCAGCGTCTTCGGCAAGATGCTGGTCAACCAGCCGATCATGACCCGCGTCCTCGCCGACATGGCGCTCGATGTCGCCGCAGCCACCGCGCTCGCCTTCCGTCTGGCCGAGGCTTTCGACAAGGCGAGCGGCAGCAGCGAAGACGCCGCCTATGCCCGCGTCATGACGCCGGTTGCCAAATACTGGTGCTGCAAGATCGCGCCGGCGCTGATCTATGAAGCCATGGAGTGCATTGGCGGCAGCGGTTACATCGAGGAGCGTCCGATTGCCCGCCATTACCGCGAAGCTCCCGTCAACGCGATCTGGGAAGGCTCCGGCAACGTCATGGCGCTTGACGTGCTGCGCGTATTGAACCGGGGTAAAGACCTGTTCGAGACTGTCTTTGCCGGTCTTGCCCGCGACCTCGGCCCGGCCGGCAAGAAGACCATCGACGTGCTGCGCGCGGCCATGGCGCTTTGCGAGCAGGACGAGGGCGCTGCCCGTCTGCTGGTCGAGCAGATGGCGCTCGCAGCCGGTGCCGCCGAACTTTATCGCCTCGGTGCCGGCAAGATCGCCGATGCCTTCATCGAAACCCGCCTTGCCGGTGGCTGGCGCGCGACCTACGGCATGCTCGATTCGCGTTTCGACGCCAGCTACATCGTCGATCTGCTGTATCCGCCGGCGACCTGAGCATGGCCTCAATTCGAACCGTCCAGACCGGTGACATCGATCAGCTCTACGCCATCTCGTTACTGACCGGCGATGCCGGCAAGGATGCGACGCCGCTCCATCATGACGGCCGCCTGATCGGGCACATCTATTCCGCACCCTATGCGACGCTCCACCCTGAGCTGGTTTTCGTTGCAGAGGATGATGAGGGCGTTTTCGGCTACATCTCCGGTGTCTTCGATACTGATGCTTTCGAGGAGCGATTGGAGCGCGAGTGGTGGCCAGACCTGCGGCGTCGCTACGCCGACCCGGCAGGCGACCCGGCGCTATGGAATGCCGATCAAAAGCGGATATCGGCGATCCACCATCCCAAGCACGCGCCTGCTGTTCTTATCGCGCGCTTCCCTGCGCATATTCATATGAATCTGCTGCCGAGGGCTCAGGGAAAGGGCATTGGCACGGCATTGCTGGATCGTTGGATCGAGAATGCGCGCGCCAACGGCGTCAAGGGTATTCATCTCGGCGCCAATATCGGCAATCATGGCGGCATCCGATTCTGGTCGTCGCGCGGCTTCGTGCCCGTCGAGTTGCCGCCCGGTCTCGCATCGGAAACTACTGTCTGGTTCGGCCAGTCTCTTTAATCTGTGGATTTGTGGGTTTGAGCGATACCGGCCTCAGCAGCTTTGTTGTTCGGGACGATCCGGCTTGCTATTCACCGCTCGGTGACAGATTGGAGTCGAGTCGATGGCCCCCGCAAATGCAGCCGTTAAAATCCCCTTGGAAGTGCCTGTGATCGTGGAAAAGCGCGTGCGCAATCGCGCCGCAACCCAGCAGGCAATCCTCGATGCCGCCAAGCGGCTGCTGGCGGAGGAGGGGTTCCAGAATTTCGGTATCAATGCTGTTGCCCGTGGGGCCGGCTGCGACAAGCAGTTGATCTACCGCTATTACGGCGGTCTCAATGGTCTCGTGGAGGCCATCGGCACCGATCTTGGCAGCTGGGTCGCGGATCGCATCCCAGATGATACCGGCGGCATGTTTCTGCTGACCTATGGCGATCTGATGGAGCGCCTGTCGCTGCTCTTTCTCGATGCCTTGCGCGCCGATCCGCTGATGCGCCGCATCGTCGCCTGGGAAGTCTCGGAAAATAGCGAGCAGGTCCGCAGGCTGTCGGAAGCCCGCTCCAAGGCGCTTGCCGGCTGGATCGAGCGGATGCGTGGCTCGCTGGTGCCGCCAAAGGGCGTCGATGCCCAGGCCGTCAACGCCATGATCTTTGCGGCGATCCAGCATATCGTTCTGGCTTCAGCCGTCAGCGATCAATGCGCCGGTCTTGCCTTGAAAAACGGCAAGGATTGGGAGAAGGCGGCAACGGCCCTGAAGCGGATCGTGCGCGGCGTCTACGGCTGATGCCGGGGCTCAAGCGGGGGATATCCACAAGCCCGCCGTGCCGTTAACCTTAACAATTGGTTTACATTGCGCCGCAGCGGTTAACTCGTCACTGTGAAGAGACGATTAGTTAACCATCAAGCGTGCAGCCATGGGGTTGAGACCCGCAAAATTAGTGTTTCTCGTGACGGCGGTGATGTTCTTCGCCGTGCTCGCACTAGATATCACGCTGCCCGCAATGGTGTTGAGCGCCATGGCATTGTCGAACTGGCTCGTCCTGTCGGCTGGCACGACGCAATTTCAGCGTCGAAGAGGTACCGCATGAAGTGGTTGTTGACTTGCTGGGCCGCCCCAGTTTCTTTCCTTGGGGCTTGGTATTACCTGTCGTATTACGACATGAGCTTCGGCATCTTCATGCTGACGCGACAGGCACACGATCTGGTTTTCGACATCTACGGCAAGATCCTCGGGATTCCGCCGGAAACCATCCCGCCGCTGGTCGCCCGCGCCATTGCCTTCGACAGCGTGCTGGTCTTCGCGATCTATGGCTTTCGCCGTCGCGCCGCCGTCATTGGATGGTGGAAGCGCCGTCAGGAGGCGTCGGGATCAAGCAAGATTGCTCTTCCGAGTGCCGACAGCCTGTCCAAGGCTCCCTGAAGAATGAAGCTGGCCGCCGCCGAGTCGATGCGCTCGGCGCGCTTGGCGCGAGAGACGTCCATTTCCAAAAGCGCCCGCTCGGCCGCAACGGTCGAAAGCCGCTCGTCCCAGAAGACGAAGGGCAGGGCGGTCTTTTCCGACATGCTGCGCACGAAGGCGCGGGTCGCCTGCACGCGCGGCCCTGAAGAGCCGTCCATATTGACAGGCAGCCCGATGACGAAGGCCGCCACCTTCTCCTTCTCGGCGAAGGCAAGTAGTGTTTCGGCGTCCTGCGTGAACTTCACGCGCTTGATGACCGGGCGTGGCGTCGCAAAACGCCGCCCGAGATCGGACATGGCAAGTCCGATCGTCTTCGTGCCGAGGTCGAGGCCTGCAATCGCCTGGCCGGGCAGCAACATCACGGCTAGGTCTTCGATGGTCAGCGTCGTCATCGGGGGTCTCGCTCTCGTCAAAACAAATTGAAGTCAAAGCCGCTTTTCTTTGCTGCGGTTTGGGATATCTCCTAGAGCATTTCCAGCAAAAGCGCACAGCGGTTTTGCGTCCGGAGATGCGGAAGAACAAATAGACGGAGCGTTTCCACCGGAAATGCTCCGGACACTAGCCTTCCATTTCAAATCAAGTCTTAAGGAGCAATCCAATGAAGATCACCTGGCTCGGCCACGCCGCTTTTCGCATCGAAACGGCCAAGGCAAAAATCCTTATCGATCCTTTCCTGACGTACAATTCCTCGTTTGCGGCCGCTGGCCTCAACATCAAGGATGCCGCAGCTGGCGTAACCCACATCCTGCTGACCCATGGTCATGCCGATCACGTCGGCGACACGGTCCAGATCGCCAAGGATACCGGCGCCGTCGTTCTCGCCAATGCCGATCTGGCCTCCTGGCTTAGCACCAAGGGTGTCGAGAAGCTGGAAATGGGTAATACCGGCGGCACTGTCGGTCTCGGCGGCTTCTCGGCCACCTTTACGAATGCGCTCCATTCCTCCGCCCAGATCACCGAGGACGGCGTCTCGCACGCGCTCGGCAACCCCAACGGCCTGATGCTGCATTTTGATGATGAGGCGAGCCTGTTCCACATGGGCGATACCGACATCTTCTCGGATATGGCCCTCATCAACGAGCTGCATCAGCCCGATATCGGCATCCTGCCCGTCGGCGACCGCTTCACCATGGGCGGAGCCGTCGCCGCACTCGCCTGCCAGCGCTTCTTCAACTTCAAGACCGCCATTCCCTGCCATTACGGCACCTTCCCGATCATCGACCAGACCCCGGAAAAGTTCATCGCCGGCATGGAAGGTTCGAAGACCGCGGTCGCCGCGCCGAAGGTCGGCGAGAGCGTTTCTGCCTGACGATACCCGTTGCGTATGGCGGACATGGCCTTTATAGCGAGTGTGAAAAATCCTATCCGGAGAATGCCATGTCCGTCGATCTCGCCACCGTCAAACGCGTCGCCCATCTTGCCCGCATCGCCGTCAATGAAGACGAAGCGCAGCGGATGATGGGCGAGCTGAACGGCATTCTGGGCTTCGTCGAGCAGCTCTCCGAAGTGAATGTCGATGGCGTCGAGGCCATGACCTCGGTAACCCCGATGGCAATGAAGAAGCGCACCGACGAAGTGACCGACGGCAACAAGGCCGCCGACATCGTCGCCAATGCGCCGAATACCGATCAGAATTTCTTCCTGGTGCCCAAAGTCGTCGAATAACGGTTCTTTCGAGCCTTTCCGACCCGTTGCCCAATTCCAGATCTGAAGCGAAACAAAATGAGCGAACTCACCAGCCTGACCATTGCCGAAGCCCGCGACAAGCTGCGCGCCAAGCAGATTACCGCCACCGAACTGACCGAGGCCTATATCTCGGCGATCGACGCGGCCAACGGTCAGCTTAATGCCTATATCACTGTCACGCCCGACAAGGCGCGCGAGATGGCCAAGGCCTCGGATGCACGCCTCGCCGCCGGCAATGCCGGCGCGCTCGAAGGTATTCCGCTCGGGATCAAGGACCTGTTCGGCACCGAAGGCATCCACACCCAGGCCTGCAGCCACATTCTCGATGGCTTCAAGCCGCGCTATGAATCTACAGTCACGCAGAACCTCTGGAACGACGGCGCTGTCATGCTGGGTAAGCTCAACATGGACGAGTTCGCCATGGGCTCCTCCAACGAGAGCTCCTATTACGGCCCGGTCATCAACCCCTGGCGTGCCGAGGGTTCCAACCAGCAGCTGGTTCCGGGCGGCTCGTCCGGCGGTTCCGCTGCAGCCGTTGCCGCGCATCTCTGCGCCGGCGCGACTGCTACGGACACGGGCGGCTCCATCCGCCAGCCGGCCGCCTTCACCGGCACCGTCGGCATCAAGCCGACCTATGGCCGCTGCTCGCGCTGGGGCATCGTCGCCTTCGCCTCGTCGCTCGACCAGGCCGGCCCGATCGCCCGCGACGTGCGCGACGCCGCCATCCTCTTGAAGTCGATGGCAAGCGTCGACAAGAAGGACACGACCTCGGTCGATCTGCCGGTGCCGGATTACGAAGCCTCGCTCGGCCAGTCGCTGAAGGGCATGAAGATCGGCATTCCGAACGAATACCGCGTCGACGGCATGCCGGAAGAGATCGAGACGCTCTGGCAGCAGGGCATTGCCTGGCTGAAGGATGCCGGCGCCGAGATCGTCAACATCTCGCTGCCGCACACGAAATATGCGCTGCCGGCTTATTACATCGTCGCTCCCGCCGAGGCTTCCTCGAACCTCGCCCGCTACGATGGCGTTCGCTACGGCCTCCGCGTCGACGGCAAGGACATCGTCGACATGTATGAGAAGACGCGCGCCGCCGGCTTCGGCCAGGAAGTGAAGCGCCGCATCATGATCGGCACCTATGTTCTCTCGGCCGGCTATTACGACGCCTACTACCTGCGCGCCCAGAAGGTTCGCTCGCTGATCAAGCGCGACTTCGAACTGGCCTTCAACGCCGGCGTCGACGCCATCCTGACGCCCGCTACGCCGTCTTCGGCCTTTGGCATTGCTGACGAGGACCTCGCTTCCGATCCGGTGAAGATGTACCTGAACGACATCTTCACGGTGACGGTCAACATGGCCGGTCTCCCCGGCATCGCCGTCCCCGCCGGCCTCGACCCGAAGGGCCTGCCGCTCGGCCTGCAGCTCATCGGCAAGCCGTTCGAAGAAGAAACCCTCTTCAAGACCGCCCACGTCATCGAACAGGCCGCCGGCAAGTTCACGCCGGCGAAGTGGTGGTAAACACTATCCTTCTAAGACCTATGGCCGCCGCCGATCACGACATGGTCGGCGCGGTCGGCTTTGCCGCTTGGTTGAGCGGCGGTGCCTTGGATGCCAGATTTCAGAGCGGAGCCGTCATCGAAGCCGCTCGCCGTGCCTTCGTTGCTTATCCTGCTAACGCGAAGAGCGAAGTCATCGTTGCCGAAATTGATGGTGTCGTCGTTGGCTGGATCGCCCGCGAGGAGCGTCCCGATAATATTTCCGATCTGTGGGTGGACCCTGCATTTCATGGCAGGGGCGTCGGTTCCAGGCTTCTGCAGCACCTCATTGCCAGCATGGAGCTGGAAGGCGTCGCGACACAGAAGATCGACACTCTCGCCAGCAACGTCCCAGCAATCGGCCTCTACCAGAAACACGGCTTCAAAATCGTATGGCAAGGCGAAGAGTTTGATGCTGCGCTTTCGATCAATTTGACGAAAGTGCATCTGGAGCGTGTTTGTCGCTGATATAAGGGCTTCGCGGAGCGGCTTGCATATCATGAATGGATAGAACAATCGGGCGGCCAACGACCGCCCGATTGGAAATCATCGCGAATAGCCGGCGGCGTCTCCTTCATGCAGAGCGGTGTAAACCCGGTCGTAAATCTGGTTGCCTGCGTCCCGGCCAATGTCTCCATCGATCGAGCGCAAGATAATCCTAAGGAGCAGATTTTCCTGATCCAATCGTAGACCGAGCCGTTGCCTTGCCGTCTGCGGCAATGATGTCGCTGGATGGCGGCCGAGGAGAGAAACATCCTCGATCAGTTCGGCCTCATCTCCAAGGGCGAGCCGAAGGCGGTCACCGATCTCCTCAAGCTCCGCCCCAGTGTGAATGGCAATCGAAAGATCGCGTGTTGTGGCTTGGTATTTGGAAACCGGCTGCCACGGATCGAGATTATCCATTTGGCGAGCAACCTGTGCGTTCATCGAGCGCAACAGACGGATATCATCGAGACCTTTGATCAACATGACCATGCGATCGAGCCCGATTCCCATTGCCAGGCCACTCCATAAGTCTGGCTCCAGCCCTGCATCGACAAGCAGCCGCGGATGGACCAGGCCGCATTCGAGAATCTCCAGCCACCGCCCGTCAATCTCAACCTCCACTTCCAGCCCGTCTGTGGTGTAGTGATGGTCAGCGGCTTGAATTCGCCAACGTCTGCCGGGCAACAGCGCCTCGGCAATACAAGCGATCATATCGCTTAGATCGCCGTCATTGAGGCGGGCGCCATCGGTAATGCGCCAGATATCAAGCTGATGCGGTTCTCCGACGTGATTTCGGTCGACGCAATCGCGGCGATAAACCATACCGGGGCATAGCAGTACTCGGTCGACCTCTTCGCCCCGAATCTGAGAAAGGAGTTCCGGAATGCTCGATGTCATCTGGGTGCGAAGCATCAGATCGTGACCCAGATAGCGAGCATATCGCTCGGATCGAGCCGGAGCATCGCCAGGATAGTAGAGCCGATCATAGTTCTCTGCGACGGTCACGATGGGCAAACGCCGGTGGACTTCGGGTGAGATTGACCAAGCTTTTCTAAGCGCCTGGTTTATTTGATCGACGACAATATTGACCGCATGAATTCCCTCTTCCGGATCGGAGAGGTCGCGTTTTGCAAGCGCGGTCGAGAGTTGAGCGCGGGTTAAATTATGGCTCCCCATGAGATGGGCTCCTTTAGCATTGGGCTGGAGGATGGGCGCACGAGTGCGTACCTGTCACGACCACGCTGGAGGCTGGAACCTAGGCGGAGAAAATGCGCGCTAGATTGAGCGCATCAGAAACCGCGTGCCAAGCCGTCCGGCTGGCCGCAAGTAAATCGGCGCGCAAGAAACACCGCATCAAAATGCGGGGCTGCAGAATTAAGGGCGCGGTTCTTTCTCATAAGCGATGAAGTAACGGGATTGCGAATGGCCGTCAAGAATAGCGAAAGACGTGCATGAGGACCGGCCCCAGGTGGTTGTCAATATTCCGCCCAGTCGGCATCACATTTTGGACCGAAACACGATCATAAATTGCAGCGGGCCGCTTGGTCTCATCCTTTGCAACCGAATCGGAAGGTCTCTTCATGCTCAAGCAAGTTACGGCGATCCTGCTCCTTAGCGTGTCATGTCCGGCGATCTCGCTGGCGGCCGACAATGGGGCCATTCGATCCATTACCCTGTCCTCTGGCGGCTTGGCCGAGGTTTCCCGATCGGCCGATGTCAATAGCGACGGCGTGATCCGGATCGAGGTTCCCCTCGATCAGGTGAATGACATCCTGAAGAGCCTTGTGGTCAACGGGTCCGCGGGCTCGGTGGCGGGCATGTCGCTTGCCGGGCCGAAGCCGTTGCAGGAAACCTTCAAAGGCTTGCCGTTCACGCGGGAGGCGTTCTCATCCGTGCCGTCGCTTCTGACGTCGATGCAGGGCGGCAAGGTGTCCGTCACGAGCGGCGGCAAAACGGTCGAGGGAAGCATTCTTGGCATCGAGACGAGGAAAATCGACGAGAAGACGACGGTGCCCTTGCTCACCGTTATCGACAAGGATGGCGCGGTGGAGACGCTGGCGCTCGGCGAGGATGCGTCCGTCCGGCTCGACGATCCCGACATGCGGGCAAAGCTCGCCAAGGCGGCGGCAGCCATTGCCCGCGGCAAGAACGATCGCACCCGCGCCATCGATATCAAGGTGAACGGCGTCAAGAACAGCGGCGATATCGGCCTGACCTATGTCGTCCCGTCGCCGATCTGGAAAACGGCCTACAAGGTCGTCGTCGAGGGAAATGACAAGGCGCGCCTGCAGGCGTGGACGGTGCTGGAAAATGCAAGCGGCGAGGATTGGAAGGGCATCAAGCTGACACTGACGTCCGCCGAGCCGGTGACGCTGAAGCAGGGTCTGCACCAGCTCTATTGGCGCGAGCGGCAGGAGGTGCCGGTCAACACGGCGTCGAACAATGTGCCCGATGCTGACAGCGGCGACCTCTCCAACAGGCTACGTCTGGGGTCGAGCATGGCGCCGGTAATGTCCGCTCCTGCCGGGGCAGCGAGGAATGAGGCCAGAAAGATGGCCGACGCTCAGGCCTACGCGAGTGATGAATTGGCGCGGCCGGCAGAACCAATGCAAGTTGCCGCCGGCAACACCGCCACCGCGACCGAAAGCGATATCTCGGCCACCTTTGAACTTCCCGGAACTTATGATCTCGCTAACGGCGATACCTTGTCGGTGCCGATCATGGATGCGGATGTGGAGGCCGATATGGTGGATATGTATCGGGCGGGCAGCGCCTATCGCAATCCCATCGCCGCCGTGATGCTGAAGAACACCACCGGCGTCAGCATGCCGGCGGGAATTCTGACGCTCTACGACAGCAAGACCGGCTATATCGGCGATTCCCAGCTCTCCGCATTGCCAAAGGACGACACGCGGCTTGCCAGCTTCGCCACCGATCGCAAGGTATCGATCAGCGAGCAGCAGACGCCGACCGAGGAGATCGCCTCCCTGAAGGTTTCGGATGGCGTGATGAATGCCGTCGTCAAATATCGCCAGACGACGACCTATACCGTCTCGGGCGCGCTCGACGGCGAACGGACCGTCATCGTCGAGCACCCGATCAGGGATGGCTGGACGTTCTCCTCGGCTGAAGGCTTCGGCAAGACGGCAACACACCAACGGCTCAAGATCGTTGTGCCGGCCGGCACCGAGAAGACACTGACGGCGGTCGACGAGCAGCTCCAAAGCAACAGCTACGCCCTGGTCGATACCGATCCGGACATGCTGCTCGGATGGTCGGCTTCGACACAGGACAAGGCACTCACCGACAAGCTCGCGAACCTGGCTGAGATGCGCAAAAAGCAGGTCGCCGCCCAAAGCGATCTGCAGAATTTCGACAATGAAATAGAAAAGCTCACCAATGACCAGGAGCGCATACGACGGAATATCGGCGCGGTGCCTGAGAATAGCGATTTGAAGAAGCGCTATTTGAAGGCCCTGGCGGATAGCGAAGACCAGATTGCCGCCGTCAGCGAAAAACGTGCTGCCGCGCTGAAAGACAGCGATAGCCTGGGCGGGCAGGTGGCGGACATCATCAGAACATTCTAACCGCCATCGGCAAGTCGTCCCGTAGCCGCATCAACAGATGAGAGCCGCCCCTTTGAGCGGCTCTCATCTTTGCTTTACCGATTATCCAGTTGCGCCCTCACCAGCTTCAGTCCCTTTTCCGAGATCCGGTAGGGTTGGCCGTCAGTGGACCGGATGGCCTTCAGGCGTCTGAGCCTGCGAAAGAGCTCGATGTTGAAATCGGGATAGAGCCAGCCGTCGCGCGTGTAGCAACTGGCGGTCTCGATCTTCTTTTTTTCAGTGCGTTCGAGTTCGATGCGGCCGCCCTGGGCGAGCAGGTGGAGAATGCGCTGTTCCGCGCGTGAAATATCCATTGGAGTCAGAATCCGTAATGCGCCATAGGGCGCAACAAAACGATCCGAAGCTTCCCTCAAGGGAAGTCGGGGCTTCGTTTTTTAAGGCCCGGCACGCAAGAGAACTTGCGAGCGAGGCCTTTACCGGGTCTGACAAAAGGTGGACATAAAAACTCCGTCGAGGCGCCGTGTGTAAAACAGGTTGCACCCGACAGTCAAGCCTCAACCATATCGATGGCCAGCGAAGTGAGGTTTGTCCATGAATCTCGCCGCTGGAAAAAGCCGCGCTCCGGTGCTTTACTACCGGAAATGGCGGGGGCTCGATGATCCATATTCGCAATGCCCATGAGGGTGAAACCGCGGTGTTGGCGAGTATTGGCCTGCGCTCCTGGCAGAAGGCCATGGGTGCGATCGGCGGCACGGGCGAGCTTTTGGAGAGCGCAAGCGAAGCCTTTACGAATTTCACCCGCAATCTCTGGCTGACGATATCAGTCATCGAGCTGAACGGCGAGGCGGTCGGCTGGGCAGCGCGCGAGGCGCTGGACGAGGCAATTTCCGATTTCTGGATCGATCCGGATTTCTTGAGGCGCGGGCTCGGCTCGACACTTCTGGCGCGGATCGAAGCGGATGTGCGCGAGCAGGGACTGGAAAAGGTTTCCCTACAGAGCCATGCAGGCAATACGGATGCCATCGCCTTCTTCAGGGCGCGTGGTTATGAGATCCGCTGGCTGTCGATCGTCTATTCCCCGAAGCTCGATAGCGACGTTCCCACAGTCGGGCTTTCGAAATCGCTGGTCGACGAGAGCGACGGCGTTTACGGGCCGGGCATATAGCGTATCCGCGCGCCGAAAGCCTTGCGCCGCCTCGCCAATTGCTCTACCTCACAAAGTTCAGAAGAACAGCATTTCAAGAGCTTCCCATGACCCTTGTCGACGTCCGTACGCCAGATCCGAAACGCTTCATTCCCGGTGCCACCGGCGATTGGGAAATCGTTATCGGCATGGAAGTCCATGCCCAGGTGTTGAGCAATTCCAAGCTCTTCTCCGGCGCTTCGACCGAGTTCGGCAAGCCGCAGAATTCCAACGTCTCGCTCGTCGATGCAGCCATGCCCGGCATGCTGCCCGTCATCAACGAGGAATGCGTCAAGCAGGCGGTGCGAACCGGTCTCGGCCTGAAGGCTCAGATCAACAACCGTTCGATCTTCGACCGCAAGAACTATTTCTATCCCGACCTGCCGCAGGGCTATCAGATCTCGCAGTTCAAGGACCCGATCGTCGGCGAAGGCAAGATTGTCATTTCGCTGGGACCTGATCGTCAGGGCCAGTTCGAAGACATCGAGATCGGCATCGAGCGTCTGCATCTGGAGCAGGACGCCGGTAAGTCGCTGCACGATCAGCATGCGACCATGTCCTATGTCGACCTGAACCGCTCCGGCGTTGCGCTGATGGAAATCGTCTCCAAGCCGGATATCCGCTCGTCCGACGAGGCGAAGGCTTACATGACGAAGCTACGTTCGATCGTGCGCTATCTCGGCACCTGCGACGGCAACATGGACGAAGGCTCGATGCGCGCCGACGTCAACGTTTCCGTTCGGCGCCCAGGCGGTGAATTCGGCACGCGTTGCGAAATCAAGAACGTCAACTCCATCCGCTTCATCGGCCAGGCGATCGAATACGAAGCGCGCCGACAGATCGGTATTTTGGAGGATGGCGGCAAGATTGATCAGGAAACCCGCCTGTTCGATCCGAACAAGGGCGAGACGCGGTCGCTGCGCACCAAGGAAGATGCGCATGACTACCGCTATTTTCCCGATCCGGATCTGTTGCCGCTGGAATTCGACGATGCCTTCGTCGCAGAGCTTGCCAAGCATCTGCCTGAGCTGCCCGACGACAAGAAGGAGCGCTTCGTTCGCGAGCTCGGCCTTTCGATCTATGATGCTTCCGTGCTCGTTTCGGAAAAGGCGATCGCCGACTATTTCGAAGCGGTCGCTGCCGGCCGTGACGGCAAGGCTGCTGCAAACTGGGTGATCAACGACTTGCTCGGCGCTCTGAACAAAACCGGCAAGGACATTGAAGAGACTCCGGTTTCGCCCGCCCAGCTCGGCGCGATCATCGATCTCATCAAGGCCGAAACCATCTCCGGCAAGATCGCCAAGGACCTGTTCGAAATCGTGCTCAACGAGGGCGGCGATCCCGCCGAAATCGTCGAGGCGCGCGGCATGAAGCAGGTCACCGACACCGGTGCGATCGAAAAGGCCGTCGATGAGATCATCGCCGCCAACCCGGATCAGGTCGCCAAGGTCAAGGCCAAGCCGACGCTTGCCGGCTGGTTCGTCGGCCAGGTGATGAAGTCGACCGGCGGCAAGGCCAACCCGCAAGCCGTTCAGGCGCTGGTCAAGGCCAAGCTCGGCATCGAAGAGGAATAAGCGGTGTTCTTCGTCCGCACCGCCGGCGAGCAGGATCTGGAAAAGGTCCGCGCTCTGCTGGGTGAGACCTGGCACGCGACCTACGACCATATCTATGGCGCGAACAAGGTCAGCGAACTGCATGCCTCCTGGCATTCTCTGGCGTCGTTGAAGGCGCGGCTGGCGAACAAGAACTCCGAATTCCTGGTGGCCGATGACGGCAGGACGATCGGCGGCATGGGCTATGCCGCCATGTCCACAGAGATGAGCAAGACCGTCATGCTCTACATGCTCTATGTCAGCCCCCGCCATCAGCGACAGGGCGTCGGCCGTGATATCTTCGCCGAACTGGAGACCTGTTTCCCGGACGCAGAGATCATGCGTCTCGAAGTCGACCCGCAGAACGAACCGGCGATTGCCTTCTACAAGGCGCATGGATTCGTTGAAGCCGGCCGCGCGGACAATAGCGGGCAGGGGCAGTCGGGCTTGCCGACGCTGATATTCGAGAAGCCGCTGGCTACGCAGTAGCCGGCTGGCTCCACTTGACCACTCAATGTTCTTCTCGTTGACTAGGCGACGTTCTCGGCATTGGCAACAGTCGCATATCGGGCATGGAAACCGCGAAGCAGATCCAGAATCCGTTGCTTTCCGTGAGTAAGATTCGAGGTAGCGATACAAACCTGTTGTGTGTCTGTGTTGACGTTTTTGATGCTGCGCGTAAAGCCGCGCATTTGTCCAGCAACTCGCTGACCAGGAGCTATCAAAAGCCAAATATGATGCTTTGGCTGCCCTCCGTCGCCCGATCCGGCGTAAACACCGCCATCGGTGAGAAAAAGGGCTGCAACCATTATTAACCCAAAGCCCAGAAATAGCGTGGCTGCGCTGAGGCGGGGGCCATGAACATCAATTTTCTCTATTGCAGCCCAAGGAATGAAATCCGGTCCCAAGCGGATATCCTTAATTCCCTCAGGTGCTATGACCAAAATAGCCTTCTGCGTTTGAAAGATAAGTTTATGCAAATTCAAGCAGGCAAAGAAGGCTATTACTAAGGCAATTGAGACCCAGAGTGTGCTCCCGATTGGGTCTTTCGCTGAAAGGAAAGCTATCAAGCCAAGCAGGATCGCAGCAAATATCTGCGCGGCTGCCTTAAATTCCAATTCAGCTTTCGAGTATTTGATCGTGTATATGTCACTGGTAAACATGAGCGCTTTTCAGTTCCCCCACGGAACAAAGACGTAGGTACGATACATTGCCCTCACAAGAACTACTTATCCGCGAAGCGAAAGAATCCGACCTTCCTTCCCTGATCGGCCTCTTCGCCGCCGATGCCGTAGGCGGGCATGGCGATACGACTGATCCCGCCGCCTATGACGATTATCTGCGTGCCTTTCGCACCATCAGGGCGTCGTCGGACCAGACGCTTTACGCTGCCGCGCTTGCCGGCGAGATCGTCGGTACCTTCCAGACGATCGTCGTCACCTCGCTGCACGGGCGGGGATCGTCCGCGATGATTATCGAGTCGGTCCAGACGCGGGGCGACATGCGCGGGCAGGGGATCGGGGCTGCGATGATCAATTTCTGCATCGACGAGGCAAAAGGCCGCGGTATGCGCATGGTGCAGTTGACCTCCAATGCGGCGCGCAAGGATGCCCATCGCTTCTATGAGAGATTAGGCTTCAAGCCGAGCCATCTTGGTTTCAAGATGGCGTTGAAATGACCGTGTTTGCCTGCCGGAATCACTGGACAAGCCGGTCTGGTGGCGGCATAAGCAAGCTATCGAATTCTGGTATCGCTCGCCTCAGCGGGTATCGAGGAAAAGACATGTGGAATCTCATCGTACAAACCTTCACCTGGTGGAATGGTCAGACAATGGGGACGCGCTTTGCGACCTGGCGTTTTGGCAAGCGCGTCGGCGAGGATGAATTCGGCAATGTCTATTACGAAGGCGGCATGTCTTCCTACGGTCTCCCCAAGCGCTGGGTGATCTACAAGGGTTATGCCGAAGCCTCGGCCATTCCTCCGGGCTGGCACGGCTGGATGCATCACCGCACCGACGTTCCGCCGACCAAGGACAACTACGCCGCCAAGGAATGGGAAAAGGGTCATCGCGCCAACCTCACCGGCTCGCCGCAGGCCTATCGCCCGCCGGGTTCGCTGGCCGTTGCCGGCGAGCGTCCGCGCGTGACCGGCGACTATGACGCCTGGACCCCGGGCAACTGAGCATAACGAGCCGGCTCGTCCTTTGGCCACAATTGGGCTTTAGGCGCGAGAGATGCCGGCTCTTGCTCGGCGCTTTGACCGAGACCAAGCGGAGAGTGGCGGATATGACGGTTTTCACGCGGAGCGCTTCTTTGCGTGCAATATCGGGAGCAGGTCTTGCTCTCCTGGCCGGCGTTATGTCGGCCTCTCACGCCGAGGCGGCTCGCATCGCCAATCCGGTCGCCGTTTTCTCCGGCCTCGACAAGATCACCGGTCGCATCACCACCTTCGACGTCTATATCAATGAAACCGTGCAGTTCGGCGCGCTGCAGGTGACACCGCGTGCCTGCTACTCGCGCGATGATACCGAGCAGCAGAAGGTGGATGGCTTCGTCGAAGTCGACGAGATCACGCTTGATCGCCGCATCCGCCGTATCTTTACTGGCTGGATGTTCGCCGACAGCCCCGGCCTCAACGCGGTCGAGCATCCGATCTATGACGTCTGGCTGAAAGAGTGCAAGCAGAAGTCGGACGTGCCGGCGCCGGACACTGCCGGCGCGAAGTAGTCGCTTTCAAGATATGCGCGGCAGAATTGGATAGCCCGCGGAAGCCGTGCTCCTGCGGGCATAATTTTAGCTTTGCTTCGGATTAGCGGCGGCTTCACCGATCGCTTGACGATCGGCGATATCCGACAGATCGAGGACGATCCTCATGCCGTCCTTGGCCCTGTGACGCAGCAAGTCGCCGTGGCCCGGATAGGCTTTCAATCTGCCACCAACGCCGAGAGCCTGGAGACGCGAACGCGAGATCGCCAGCTCTGACGCAAGCAGTCGATCGAGGCGGAGGCTTGGAGCAAATACGACCGACATTGCGATTTCGAGCGTTGTCCAATCGCTTGCTGCCTGCAGCGTCTCTTTCCGAATGATGGCATCCGAGGGTTCGTCGATATGCTTGGCCCTTCGCTTCAGGCCGTCGAGATCGAATTCCTGGGCGCGCACCCAATCCGGATCGCTACGCTGCAGCGCCTCGAGCGTAGAGGGGGCGAGATCGTGAACGGTCCGACGCTCGAAGAGGGTTCGGTTCCATGTCTTGTCGCAATCGATGCATTTGTACACAAGCCAGGCATCGAGCCGCTTGCCATTGGCGTTGAGCCGGATCTTGCCGCTCGATCTGAAGGGTTTCAGAGACCCGCAGCCGCTGCAGGCAATCCATGGTTGGGGTGCGGTCTGAGGAGAAATGGTCCATCGGACCCGAAGAATATTGCACATGCCGTCTTGGTCTTCCTTCTGGAAGTCCACCAAGCTGGCGGTGAGACAAGCCCGTCAGGGCACGGTATGGCGATGTTGCGGGACGGCTGAAGAGCTGAGACAGCGGTGGCTGCGTTGGGCGCGTTTTGACAATGCCAAACCGGTCTCAGGCCATCACCCGATGGACATAGATACGCATCGGACAGCGTTATGCCGCCCCGATGCACTGGGTGATTTGGATGAGACCGGTATTTACGACGGTAAAGCGGAACCTCTATGCACCAACGCTCTTCGCTGGGAGGGATAGCAGACTGCAATCAGAATTTGAAGTGTTTTCGACTGCAATGCCTGCGAGCGGTTATCCGGGATCAATGCTCTGAAAAGCTGAGATTGGGCGATTCCATCGCCTTCTCCAGCATCTTGGCATAGGCATCCTTCGGTACATCGATGGCGCCGAACGTCTTCAGGTGCTCGGTGGTGAATTGCGTATCGAGCAGGGTGAAGCCGCGTTCGCGCAGACGCTCCACCAGATAGACGAGACAGATCTTGGAGGCGTCCGTGGCGCGGGAAAACATGCTTTCGCCGAAGAAGGCCGAGCCCAGCGAAACGCCGTAGAGACCGCCGACCAAGCGGTCGCCTTCCCAGGCCTCCACGCAATGGGCATGGCCGATATGGTGCAGGGTGGCGTAGAGCGAGCGGATCGTCTCGTTGATCCAGGTGCTCGGGCGGTCGCTCGTCTGCTCGCCGCAAGCAGAGATAACGGCCTCAAAATCCGTGTCAAAACGGATATCGAAGGGCTTCTGACGGATCTTCTTAGCGAGGCTCTTGGAGACGTGAAACGTATCGAGAGGGATGATACCCCGCAATTCCGGCTCGACCCAGAAGATTTCCGGATCGTCTGCCGATTCGGCCATCGGGAAAAGCCCGATGGAATAAGCGCGCAACAAAATCTCCGGGGTAATGCCGGGACGTTTGCCGCGCGCTCCGGGCACAGGCTAGGCCGATGTTTTCGCCAGGTAGTCTTCCAGCCAATGGATATCGTAGTCGCCATTGGCGATATCCTGATTGGAAACCAGATCCTGGAACAGCGGCAGGGTGGTCTTGATGCCGTCCACCACGAATTCGTCGAGCGCGCGGCGCAGGCGCATCATGCATTCGACGCGGGTGCGCCCATGCACGATCAGCTTGCCGATCAGGCTGTCGTAGTAGGGTGGGATCTTGTAGCCCTGATAGGCACCGGAATCGATGCGGACACCGAGGCCGCCAGGCGCGTGGAAATGCGTGATCGTGCCGGGTGAGGGAACGAAGGTGCGGGCGTCTTCGGCATTGATGCGGCATTCGATGGCGTGACCATGGAAATGCACCTCATCCTGCGTCACCGAGAGGCCGCCGCCGGAGGCGACACGGATCTGCTCATGCACGAGATCGATGCCGGTGATGGCTTCCGTGACCGGATGCTCCACCTGCAGGCGGGTGTTCATTTCGATGAAATAGAACTCGCCATTTTCGTAGAGGAACTCGATGGTGCCGGCGCCGCGATACTTCAGCTTCTTCATGGCGTCGGCGCAGATCTTGCCGATCTTCATCCGCTGCTCGATGTTGAGCGCCGGAGAATTTGCTTCTTCCCAGACCTTCTGGTGACGGCGCTGCAGCGAGCAGTCACGTTCGCCAAGGTGGACAGCATTGCCTTCGCCGTCGCCGAATACCTGAACTTCGATATGGCGCGGCTTGCCGAGATACTTTTCCATGTAGACGGATTCGTTGCCGAAAGCGGCTGCGGCTTCCGTGCGTGCCGTCGACCAGGCCTCGATCAGGTCCGCTTCCGTGCGCGCGACCTTCATCCCGCGGCCGCCGCCGCCGGCGGTTGCCTTGATGAGTACCGGGTAGCCGATCTCGCGCGCGGTCTTCAGCGCATCCGCTTCGGTCTTTACCTCGCCGTCGGAACCGGGAACGACCGGGATGCCGAGCTGCAATGCGGTGGTCTTGGCGGTGATCTTGTCGCCCATGATACGGATGTGATCCGCCGTCGGGCCGATGAAGGTGATGCCGTGTGCCTCGAGAATATCGGCGAACTTGGCATTTTCCGACAGGAACCCATAGCCGGGATGCACGGCGTCGGCGCCGGTGATCTCGCAGGCGGCAACGATCTGGTGGATGTTGAGATAGCTTTCGCGAGACGGCGGCGGGCCGATGCAAACGCTCTCATCCGCAAGCCGTACATGCATCGCGTCGGCATCGGCGGTGGAATGCACCGCGACGCTGGCGATGCCGAGCTCCTTGCAGGCGCGCAGCACGCGCAGAGCGATCTCTCCGCGATTGGCTATCAGAATCTTCGAAATCATGGGCATGGGCGGGCCTACTCGATGACGACCAGGGCTTCGCCGTATTCGACGGGACTTCCATCCTGAACGAGGATTTCGGTAACCGTACCGGACTTCGGCGCAGGAATCTGGTTCATCGTCTTCATTGCTTCGATGATGAGCAGCGTCTGGCCTTCCTTGATGGCTGCGCCGACCTGAATGAAAGCGGGCGAGCCCGGTGCCGCCGCCAGATAGGCGGTGCCGACCATCGGCGCGCTCACGACGTTGTCGGGGTTGCGGGTCTTGCCTGCGGGAGCGGCAGCGGCCGGGGCTGCTGCAACGGCGGCAGGAGCGGCGTAAGCGGCCGGTGCGCCGATCGGCGCCTGAACATATTGCATCGTGCCGGCGCGCGACACGCGGATGCGCAGATCTTCCTGCTCGACTTCGATCTCGGTCAGATCCGTGTCGTTGAGGATGTTGGCGAGATCGCGAATCAGCGCCTGGTCGATACCCGATTTCTTTTCAGCCATTGGATTTCTTGCCCTGTATTTTTGTTATTGGGTGATGGATTTCAGCGCATGAAGCGCCAGGATGTAGCTATGAGGTCCGAAACCGCAGATCATGCCCTTTGCGGCGGGCGCGATCATCGATTTGTGCCGGAATTCTTCGCGTGCGTGGATGTTGGAGATATGCACCTCCACGACGGGAATGGAGATGGCGCGGATCGCGTCATGCAGTGCGATCGACGTATGACCATAGGCGCCAGGGTTGATGGCGACGCCGACGGCGCTGTCGCCAGCCTCGTGCATCCAGTCGACCAGCACGCCTTCATGATTGCTTTGGCGGAAATCGACGACAAAGCCCAGGCTCTCGCCCACGGACTTGCAGTCTGCCTCGATATCCTTGAGCGTCTTGCCGCCATAGATGCCCGGCTCGCGCTTGCCCAAGGCATTCAAATTGGGTCCGTTAAGGACGAAAATAGTTTGCGCCATCAGAGGTTCCGTCAAAGTGCAGCGCAACCTATAGACTCCCGAGGCCTTATAGGAAAGCCCCGGAGCGAAGGTTGCGTGCCTCTAGGTGTGGAAACGCCGGGATTTTGGCATTTTTGCGCCGCACGATGCCGCGGCGCCGTTTTAAAGTTCTGAAAAATGCGAATAGGCTGTTTGCCTCCTCGTTTCGAAGGTCGGCTGTCGCGCCGTTCAGCAGCTCGTCTTGCCGCAGCTGCGGACGTTGGCGATCTTTTCCTTGATGGCGTCGAGCCCGATTGCGCCGGAAATCATCTCGTTGCCGATGACGTAGGCGGGCGTGCCGGTGACGTTGAGATCGGAGGCAAGCTGGTAGGTCGCCTTGATCATGTCGGTGTTCGGGGCTTTTGCCATTTCAGCGCGGATGGCTGCCTCGTTGACGCCGAGCGAGGTGGCGACATCGATGGCGGTGTCTTCGGAGGCGCGGCCGTCGCTGCCCAGCAGCTTGTGATGGAACTCGGCGTATTTTTCAGGCGCGAGCAGACGGAATGCGCCGGAAACGCGCGATGCGGCAACCGAATCCTGGCCGAGGATCGGGAATTCCTTCAGGACGAAACGCACATTCTTGTCCTGCTGCAGGAGCTTGTCCATGTCGCCAAGCGCATGCCGGCAATAGGTGCAGTTATAGTCGAAGAACTCGACGACGGTGATGTCGCCCTTCGGATTGCCGATGGCCACATCGTCCTTGGAGTTGAAGATCGCGTCCTTGTTCTGGGTAATCACCTGGGCCGACTGCGCTACGCGGGCCTCGTCCTGCTTCTTCTCAAGTGCCGCCTGGGCGTCCAGCAGCACTTCCGGATGCTCGACGAGATATTCCTTGATGAACTCCCCGATTTCCTTCTTCTGCTGGTCATCCAGCGCGGCGGCCGGCTGGATTGTGGCGAAGGATGCTGTCAGGGCAATCGCCGAAACCGTCAGCAGGCTTTTGAGAGAAAAGGTCATTGGGTCCTCGTTTGGATCTGAGCGGAGACGTCGTTCCTAGATGCGCCATAGCATCGTCGGGTCAGCATCCGCAAATAGGCATTGGCAATTTACGGTGCGTCCTTATTTCCAGAAACAGGAATTTTCACGACAAAGCCGCAATCGCAGGATTGTGAACGAGCCGATATTGCGGCAAATGTCGCTTGCCAATCCGATCCGAGAGAGAATTGATCTTGTTTTCCCTATCCAAGCGCAGCGATGTCGAACCCTTCCATGCCATGGACGTGCTGGCGGAAGCGACGCGGCGACGCCAGGCCGGACACCCGGTCATTTCGATGGCCGTGGGACAGCCGTCCCATCCGGCGCCCCAGGCGGCGCTGGAGGCCGCACGCGCGGCTCTCGGTCACGGCCGCATCGGCTATACCGATGCGCTCGGCACGCTGGCCCTGCGGCAGGCGCTCTCCGCCCACTATCAGCTACGCCATGGCTTGAGCATCGATCCCAAGCGCATTGCGATTACGACGGGATCGTCGGCCGGCTTCAATCTCGCCTTCCTGACCTTGTTCGATGCCGGAGACAGCGTCGCCATCGCCCGGCCGGGCTATCCGGCCTATCGCAATATCCTTGCAGCGCTTGGCCTCGATGTCGTCGAAGTGCCGGTGGCCGAGGAAACGCAGTTTACGCTGACACCCGAGAGCCTCGAAGCAGCACAGGCAGCAAGCGGCAAGCGCCTGAAGGGCGTGCTGCTCGCAAGCCCCGCCAATCCCACAGGCACGGTGACGGGCAGGGCGGCATTGAAGGCGCTGGCCGACTATTGCGCCGATCGCTCGATCGCCTTCATCTCCGACGAAATCTATCACGGGCTGACCTTCGTCGGCGAGGAAACGAGCGCGCTGGAGCTGACCGACGAAGCGATCGTCATCAATTCCTTCTCGAAATATTATTGCATGACCGGCTGGCGCATCGGCTGGATGGTCTTGCCGGAGCGGCTGGTCCGCCCGATCGAGCGCGTGGCTCAGAGCCTCTATATCTCCGCGCCGGAACTGTCGCAGATTGCCGCCGAGGCGGCTCTCGGCGCGGGTGCCGAACTCGATATCTATCGCGAGAGCTACGGCCGCAACCGTGATTTCCTGATGCGCCGGCTGCCGGAGATCGGCTTCCGCATCGCCTCGCCGATGGACGGGGCCTTCTATGCTTATGTCGATGTCAGCCGCTTCACCAATGACAGCATGGCCTTTGCCCGAAAGATGTTGTCGGAAATCAACGTTGCCACCACGCCCGGCCTCGATTTCGATCCGCTGGAAGGGCATCGCGCGATGCGCATCTCCTATGCCGGCTCGAATACCGAGATCGAGGAAGCCACCGAACGCATGGCGGCCTGGCTGAAATAGAATCTGCAATCAATGATTTGCGCAGACTTGTGGAAGTATTTTCGCAGGCTCTGAAGTTGCATGCATATGATGCGTCACGATCTTTTTCAGACCTGGTTCCTTCGCTTGGAGCGATTCCAGCAAAAGTGCGAAGCGGCTTGCGACCGGAATTGTGTGAAGACAATGAGATGGAGCATTTCCAAGCCGGAAATGCTCTGGATTCTGGGGCAATCGCAAAACAGCGGTGCCTTTGTCCGGCTCGCTTACGCACATCCTTCAAAGCCTCCGTCAGCAGAAACGAAAAATCCGGCCGCGTCGCCACGGCCGGATTTCGGTCAAATCATTCGCTGTAGAACTTCTTAAAAGAAGCCGCGGCGCTGCCACCAGCCAGCCTTCTTCGGCTTGGTCGGATCTCCATCGCCGTCGCCACCTTCATTGGTGCGGGTGGACTTTACCACCGGAGCGGAGGAGGAAACGTTGGATTCGCGATTGGCGCGGGCCGGCTTGGCCGCATCTTCGGTCGCCGACGCCTCTGCCGGATTGTCCAGAACTTCGGCGATCTCAGCGGCCGCTTCGATTTCGACATCTGCCGCGGGTGCTGCTTCGACCTCAGGCGTCTCGACCGGCGATGCCTCGACGGCCTTTGCCTTCCGGCGGCCGCGGCCCTTGGCGGGCTTGACGTCCTCGGTGACGATGGCTGCCGTTTCGACCGCTGCCATGGCGGGCTGTCCCTCGACGGCGGCTTCGCCTTCGGCAACGGCGATCTCTGCTACAGTTACGGTTGCTTCCTGACCTTCTTCGGCGTCAGCCTCATCGGTTTCGCCGGAATTGGCTTCATCGCTTACGGCCTGTTCGTTGCCTTCGTTTTCACGATTGCGTCGGCCACCGCGCTTGCCGCGACGGCGGCGCTTGCGCTTCTGCTGCGCGTCGTCGTCGTCACCACCGGCGGATGCGGCGTTTTCCGCGCCGGCATCGGCGTCCTCATCGTCACCTTCTTCTCCCTCGACATCTTCAGCAGCATTTGCTGCGGAGTCGTCATCGGAAGCCAAAGCTGCTTGGCCATCATTGCCACGGCCGCGACGACGGCGGCGACGCTTGCGCTTGCGGTTGCCGTCATTGTTCTCCGAGCGGGCGGCAGGCTGCTGCTCGGTGCTTACAGCCTTTTCTTCCAGCTCTTCGTCTTCTTCCTCATCGGCCTCGATGACGATATCGTCGTCATCGTCGTCAGGGATGGCTGCAAAGTTGAACAAGCTTTCGATCTTCACCGGATTGGCAACCGGCTCACCGCGATCGATCGCGAAATGCTGCGTACCGACGGCATTGTCGGCATCGATGACGATCGCAACGCCGAAACGGGCTTCGTAATCGATGATCGTCTGGCGCTTGTGATTAAGGAGATAGAGCGCAATGTCCGGCGTGGTGCGAACGGTGATGTCGTGCGTGGTGTTCTTGAGCAGGTATTCCTCGATGCCGCGCAGGACATGCAGCGCGACGGAGGACTGCGAGCGCACATGGCCGGTTCCACCGCAATGCGAGCAAATCTGCGTGGTGCTTTCGAGAACCGATGCGCGGATGCGCTGGCGCGACATTTCCAGAAGGCCGAAATGCGAGATGCGGCCGACCTGGATGCGGGCGCGATCGTTCTTCAGGCATTCCTTCAGCTTCTTCTCGACGGCGCGATTGTTGCGCTTTTCTTCCATGTCGATGAAGTCGATGACGATCAGGCCGGCAAGGTCGCGCAGACGAAGCTGGCGGGCCACTTCATCGGCTGCCTCGAGGTTCGTCTGAAGCGCAGTGTCTTCGATGGAGTGTTCGCGGGTCGAGCGGCCGGAGTTGACGTCGATCGAAACCAGCGCTTCCGTCTGGTTCATGATCAGGTAGCCGCCGGATTTCAGCGTCACCTGCGGCTGCAGCATACGGTCGAGCTGCGCCTCGATGCCGGAGCGCGAGAAGATCGGATGGATATCGCGATAGGGCTGAACCACCTTGGCATGGCTCGGCATCAGCATCTTCATGAAGTCTTTCGCTTCACGATAGCCTTCCTCGCCGGAGACGATGACTTCGCCGATATCCTTGTTGTAGAGGTCGCGGATCGAGCGCTTGATCAGGCTGCCTTCTTCGTAGACCAGGCAAGGCGCAGTCGATGCGAGCGTCAGCGTGCGGACGTTTTCCCACAGGCGCATCAGATATTCGAAGTCGCGCTTGACCTCGACCTTGGTGCGGTTGGCGCCGGCGGTGCGAAGGATGACGCCCATGCCCTGCGGCACTTCAAGCAACTTGGCGATTTCCTTCAAGCGCTTGCGGTCCTGCGGATTGGTGATCTTGCGGGAAATGCCGCCGCCGCGCGCCGTGTTCGGCATCAGAACGGAATAGCGGCCCGCGAGCGAGAGATAGGTAGTCAGCGCCGCGCCCTTGTTGCCGCGCTCTTCCTTGGCCACCTGCACCAGCAGGATCTGTCGGCGCTTGATGACTTCCTGAATGCGGTATTGCTTGCGCGGCTTGCGCTGCACGCGGTCCGGAACCTCTTCCATCGCGTCTTCGGCGCCAACGGATTCGATCACTTCCTCTTCGTGGTCATGATCGTCATCGTCGTCATCGTCATCGCGACGGCGCTTGGAGGTCGTGACGTCTTCGGAGATCGAATCAGTCTCGACCATCGCGGCCATTTCGCCCGACGGTCCTTCCTCATCCTCGCCTGGCGCATCGACGGCGGCCGTTGCTTCAGGCGCGGGCGTTTCTTCGGCGGGAGCGTCTGCTACCGTCTTCTTGCGGCTGCGGCGCGGCTTCGCCTTCTTGGCCGGCGCTGCTTCTTCGGCAGCAGGGGCCTCTTCCACGATCGCGGCCGGCGCTTCGGCCTTTTCGCTCTCCTTCGGAACAATGCCGACATCCGGCTGTTCCTGCTGCGAAAGGTCGAGCGCTGTCTCGACATGCTCGATATCGTCCTCGCGGCGATGCTCTTCAGCCTCGGCCTTCAGCAGCGCCTGACGATCGGCGAGGGGGATCTGGTAATAATCGGGGTGAATTTCCGCAAAGGCCAGGAAGCCGTGCCGGTTGCCGCCGTAATCAACGAAAGCAGCCTGAAGCGAGGGCTCGACCCTCGTTACTTTTGCGAGATAGATGTTGCCGCGTATCTGCTTCTTGTGCTGGGACTCGAAGTCAAACTCTTCTATGCGGTTCCCGCGAACGACAACGACGCGCGTCTCTTCCTCGTGAGACGCATCGATAAGCATTTTGTCTGCCATGAAAGCTGTGCTCCTCGGCGCCGGCAAGCGGAAGAGGGCCTGCCTGTCACTGGGACAAGCCGGATGTGTTCCGCCGTTGCTGCACCGGATAATGAAAGTCGCGATGGCTTATTCGGAGATGACAGCATCCAGACGGCGGCCGGGGCATTGCTTCCCTGGGGTCTGTTGACTTTCTTAAAAAGCTGCTGCGGTAACATCCGTAACCAAGCGAGATCGACTATGCCTAAGACCCAATCGGGCCCGATGAATGTGCTCTCTAAAGAGCGTTTGGTGGCTCTCCACCGATGAATTCCCCGTGTGAAACTGGAAATTCAGATATCCACTGTTTGGAGCAGAAGCACTGCAGACGTCGGATGAATGCCGCTTATTGGCGCCTGGTACTCGAGGTGGCTGCCTTTGCGACGACTCTATCCCGTCAACACTTCTACCCTAATATGCGTTGTATGTTTTATCTGTCACAATAGCAAGGGAAAAGCCAAGTATGCCATAATATTGATGGATTCGTCGGATGATGAGGACGCGGGAGGGTGTCTTGTCGATTCGTCTCCCGACGCATCACCGAGCGCGGCCATCAGGTCAAACTTGGTTCTCGTTATTGGGACTTCAAAAACAACGTCGAAACCAATATGGGGCGCGTTGGGCACTTGGTAAAGGGATTGCGGCATGTGGCGGAGAATGGCGTGAGGGCTTTGCGATTTCTAACGGCGGCCTTCGCCCTGACAATTCTTGTAGCGATCTCTGCATTCGCGCCCGTTGAGGCAGCGGCCGATCCCCTGCTTGCCTATGGCGCGCGCATCGCCGGCGACGATGCCCGCACGCGCATTGTCATCGATATGGATCGCGAGCCCGCCTTCACAGTGCATTATCTCGACAATCCCGTTCGCATTGTGGTCGATCTCCCGGCGACGGCATTCGGTTTTCCAGCTGCCGATCTCAAGCCGACCGGTCTTTTCAAGGATATCCGATACGGCACGATGGATGCCGACAGTGCCCGCATCGTGCTGACGGCCAAAAAGCCGGTGAAGCTGGTGACGGCCAAGGTGCAGGCGAATGAGGATGGCAAGGGGCAGCGATTGGTGCTTGACGCCGAGATGCTGCCTTCCGAGCAATTTGCTCAGCTGGTAAAGCAGCAGAGCTGGACGTCCGACGATACCGCCAAGGATGTCGGTCCGGTCGAGCCGACGCAGAAGGCCGATCCCAACACGTTTCTCGTTGCAGTCGATGCCGGTCATGGCGGCATCGACGCGGGTGCGACCGGTACGGACGGTGTCACGCAGGAAAAGGACATCACGCTTGCATTTGCGAAGATGTTTGCCGACAAGCTGAATGCGCAACCCGGCATCAAGGCCTTCCTGACACGCGACAAGGATCAGTATCTATCCCTGTCCGAACGTGTGACGATCGCCCGGCAGAATCACGCCTCGCTCTTCATCTCGCTGCATGCCGACACGCTGAAGCAGAAGGATATTCGCGGCGCGACCGTCTATACCATCTCGGACAAGGCGTCCGACCGGCTCGCCGGTGAGGTGGCCGATCGCGAAAACAATTCCGACCAGATCGCCGGGACCGAGAGCAAGGCACAACCCACCGCCGTCAACGATATTCTGATGGACCTGACGCGCCGCGAGACGCAAGCCTTCTCCATTTCGCTGGCGCAGGATGTGCTGTCCTCGTTCAACGGCCAGGTCTCCATGATCAACAACCCGCATCGCCATGCCGGTTTCCAGGTCTTGACGGCGCCGGATGTGCCCTCGATCCTGCTCGAACTCGGCTTTCTCTCCAACAAGGAGGATGAGAAGCTGCTGCTCGATCCCGACTGGCGGCAGAAGGTCGCCGATCGGCTGACGGAGGCGGTGAAGCAGTATCGCGTGGCGATTATTGCAAACGGCGGCTGAGGGCTCCGGATAGGGCGATCCGCCGTGGCTTCCATGTAACAGCTACGCACTTTAGAATTGGATGAAATTGGAATACCGGCGGCGAGCCCTATTTTGCTCACATTCCCGCCGTTACAGCGAAGTATCATTTGCTCGCGTCTGAAGCATGGCTTTGTCCCATTGCCGTCTTGCATTCACGCCGCGAGCGTGCAAAACGCCCGTGATTATGCGATGATCTCGCGCACGTACCGCATGAAGAACAAGCACCGGTAGTATCAGATGATCAGACTGATTGGATATTTCTTTGGCCTGGGCTGCCTCCTGTTTCTGGGTGTAGCGGCTGTGGCTGCCATCTATCTGAGCGTGGTCTCGAAGGAACTGCCCGATTATGAGGTGCTTGCCAAATACGCGCCGCCGGTAACGACGCGCATCCACGCCGGCAACGGCGCGTTGATGAAGGAATATTCGCGCGAGAACCGGCTTTTCGTGCCGATCCAGGCCATTCCCGATCGCGTCAAGGCGGCGTTCCTTTCGGCGGAAGACAAGAATTTCTACAATCATCCCGGCGTCGATGTTAACGGTCTGCTGCGTGCGGTCGTCGTGAATCTGCAAAATATCGGTTCGGGCCGCCGCTTCGTCGGCGCGTCCACGATCACGCAGCAGGTCGCCAAGAACTTCCTGCTTTCCGCCGACCAGACGTTCGACCGCAAGATCAAGGAAGCGATTCTCTCCTTCCGCATCGAACAGGCCTACAGCAAGGACAAGATCCTCGAACTTTACCTGAACGAGATCTATTTCGGCCTCAACTCCTACGGTATCGCCGGCGCCGCACTCACCTATTTCGACAAGTCGGTCAACGAGCTGACCATCGCCGAATCGGCTTACCTGGCATCGCTTCCGAAAGGCCCGTCGAACTACAATCCCTTCCGCCGCGCCGAAGCAGCCCTTACGCGCCGCAACTGGGTGATCGATCGCATGGTGGAGAATGGTTATGTCAGCCAGAGCGACGGCGAAGAGGCCAAGAAGCAGCCGCTCGGCGTCGTGCAGCCGAAGAGCGGCCCTTCGCTGTTTGCATCGGACTATTTTGCCGAAGAGGTTCGCCGCCAGCTGATCGATCAATATGGCGAAAAGACCCTCTACGAGGGCGGCCTTTCCGTTCGTACGTCTCTCGATCCGCAGATGCAGCTGGAAGCCCGCAAGGCGCTGCAGGATGGTCTGGTCGATTACGACGAGCGTCGCGGCTATCGCGGCCCGATCAAGCAGATTGCCACCTCGCAGGACTGGGGAGCCGAGCTCGCCAAGGTTCCAAGCCTGAGCGACGTGCCGGAATGGCAGGTCGCGGCTGTCCTTTCGGTATCCGATCAGGGCGTCGACATCGGATTGCAGCCGCGCGTCGATGCTGCGGGCAAGGTGTCGACGGAGCGCCAGCGCGGCACGATCTCTGCCGCCGACATGCGCTGGGCCTACCGCTCGGCCGGCGGCAAGTCGGTCAAATCGCCCGGCGGCGTCTTGAGCCCCGGCGACGTGATCTACGTACAGAAGACCGGCAATGCCGATTCGAGCAGCTATCGCCTGCGCCAGCCACCGAAGGTGCAGGGCGGTCTCGTTGCCATGGACCCGCATACCGGCCGCGTGCTTGCGATGGTCGGCGGCTTCTCCTATGCGCAGTCCGAATTCAATCGGGCGACGCAGGCCAAGCGTCAGCCGGGTTCGTCGTTCAAGCCCTTCGTCTACGCGGCCGCCATGGATAACGGCTATACGCCGGCCTCGGTCATTCTGGACGATCCGCTGCAGATCACGCTCAGCAATGGCGATGTGTGGAAGCCAACGAACTACGAAGGCGAGGGCGGCGGCGTCCATACGTTGCGCTTCGCGATCGAGCATTCCCGCAACCTGATGACGGTTCGTCTTGCCTCCGACATGGGCATGCCGCTGGTTGCCGAATATGCCGAGCGCTTCGGGATCTACGACCATATGAACCCGGTTCTCGCCATGTCGCTGGGCGCCGGCGAAACGACGGTGCTGCGCATGGTTTCGGCCTATTCGGTCATCGCCAACGGCGGCAAGCAGATCAAGCCGACGCTGATCGACCGCATTCAGGATCGCTATGGCAAGACCATCTTCAGGCATGAGGAGCGCGTCTGCGACACCTGCAACGTCAGTGCCTGGCAAAATCAGGAGGAGCCTGTTATCGCCGACAATCGCGAACAGGTGCTCGATCCGATGACGGCCTATCAGGTCACGTCGATGATGCAGGGCGTCATCATTCGCGGTACCGCTGCCGGCAAGGTCAAGCTGAATACGGACGTCGCCGGCAAAACCGGTACTACCAACGACGAGAAGGATGCCTGGTTCGTCGGCTTCACGCCGAGCCTCGTCGCCGGCCTATACATCGGCTACGACACGCCGGCCACGCTCGGCCGCGGCGGCACCGGCGGCGCGCTTGCCGCGCCGATCTTCAACGAATTCATGCAGGCAGCCACCAAGGACGAAGCGCCTGAGAAGTTTCAGGTTCCGGCCGGCATGACGATGGTCGCGGTCAACCGCGCGACCGGCATGGCGGCGCAACCGGGCGATCAGGGCGCTATCATGGAGGCCTTCAAGCCCGGCACCGGCCCGGCCACCAGCTTGCAGGTCATCGGCGGCGGCGAAGCTGCGCAGGTTCCGCCTGAAGAAATTCTAAGAACATCGCCGCAGGCGAACCAGGCTGTTACCTCCGGATCGGGCGGTCTTTTCTGAACCTAGCCTATTTGGCCGAACAACATGCCGCGGGGCTTTACACCAGCGGCATGTATATCTATTTGACCAGCACTCTTTGAATTGAATAGCCGTTCGCATCGAGCGGCGAAATGAAGAAGCGGGATTATGAGAGCCGAAATCGAGAAAATAGTCGACGAAACCAAGCAGGCTATCACCCTGCTGAGGAGGCATCTTTGACTGGGATCAGGCGGTAAGACGACTGGACTGGTTGAATAACAAGTCAGAGGACCCGACCCTCTGGAACGATGCCGCCGAAGCGCAGAAACTGATGCGCGAGCGCCAGCAGCTCGATGATGGCATCAACGGTGTGCGCGCTCTCGAGCAGCAGCTTGCCGACAATGTCGAGCTGATCGAACTTGGCGAGGAAGAGGGCGATGCCGACGTTGTCCGAGAGGCCGAGGACGCACTGAAGGCGCTGAAGGCAGAAGCGGCACGCCGGCAGGTGGAAGCCATGCTGTCGGGCGAAGCTGATTCCAACGATACCTATGTCGAAGTCCATTCGGGCGCCGGCGGCACAGAGAGCCAGGACTGGGCGAACATGCTGTTGCGCATGTACACCCGCTGGGCCGAACGCCAGCGTTTCAAGGTGGAGCTGCTTGAAGTCCATGACGGCGAAGAAGCCGGCATCAAGTCGGCAACGCTTCTGGTGAAGGGCCACAATGCCTATGGCTGGATGAAGACCGAATCGGGCGTTCACCGCCTGGTCCGCATCTCGCCCTATGACAGCAATGCGCGCCGTCACACGTCCTTCTCGTCGATCTGGGTCTATCCCGTCGTCGACGACTCGATCCAGATCGATATCAACGAAGGCGATTGCCGCATCGATACCTACCGTTCTTCCGGTGCCGGCGGCCAGCACGTCAACACGACGGATTCGGCCGTGCGCATCACGCACATTCCGACCGGCATCGTCGTGCAGTGCCAGCAGGAACGCTCGCAGCACAAGAACCGCGCCAAGGCCTGGGACATGCTGCGCGCCCGCATGTACGAAGCTGAATTGAAGAAGCGGGAAGAGGCAGCCAATGCCGAAGCCGCCTCGAAGACCGATATCGGCTGGGGCCACCAGATCCGGTCCTACGTCCTGCAGCCCTACCAGCTGGTCAAGGATCTGCGCACGGGCGTCGCCAGCACGGCACCCAGCGACGTTCTGGATGGCGATCTCAACGAATTCATGGAAGCAGCCCTTGCGCATCGCATCAGCGGCGCTGCCGACGCCGTCGTTGATGACGTCGAATAAGTCAGCATCCGTTCAGACAACAAAAAGCCCCGGAAACGGGGCTTTTTTTATCATGCATCGCGCCTGGCCGATTCCGGCTTAGCAGTTTTGGCGCCGATGTTTCGCTCAATCCGAAAACTGCTCCGCCAGAATCCTGTCCGACCATGACCTGTCCGGATCGGATAGAATGCGAGCCGTCGTATCTTCGCTCTGGCGGATCTGAATGCCGAGGACCGATTTGACTTCGGTATTATCGGCGGCGGCGTTGACCGGACGCTTCTCCGCTTCGAGCACTGTGATGTCGACCGTCACCTTGTTCGGAAGAAGGGCGCCACGCCAGCGGCGGGGACGGAAGGCGCTGACAGGCGTCATGGCGAGCAGCGGCGCCTCCAAGGGCAGGATAGGGCCGTGGGCGGAGAGATTATAGGCGGTGGAGCCCGCTGGCGTCGTCACCATCAGCCCGTCGCAGATCAGTTCCGGCAGACGGACGCGGCCGTCGATCTCCACCTTCAGCTTTGCCGTCTGATAGGACTGGCGAAACAGCGAAACTTCGTTGATGGCGAGCGCGACGCAGGAACTGCCGTCAGCATTGCGTGTGGTCATCTGCAAGGGATGAAACGCGTTTTCGACAGCCGCCTCGATGCGTTCGGCCAAACCATCCGTGCGGTAGTCGTTCATCAGGAAGCCGATCGACCCGCGGTTCATGCCATAGACGCGCTTGCCGGTATTCATCGTCTTATGCAGCGTCTGCAGCATGAAACCATCGCCGCCGAGAGCCACGACGATATCCGCATTTTCATGCGACGTCTGGCCATACGCGCGAATCAGCTCCTGCTGCGCCGCTTGCGCCTCCGGCGCGGTGGAAGCGAGAAAACAAACCGATTGCAGATTGCGCGACATGCAATGTCCTTCGAATGGCGATTCACAAGCATGTCGCGCAAAGTGCGTATTGGTTTTGCGACAACGACATGCCAGAGATCAAAGACCTAAAGCGCAGGGAGCGAATCTGAAAGATCGCGACGCGTTTTTAGGTAATGTCATTCCCTTCTCGCGACAAGACGTTTCGCTCGAACTGGTGAACAGCCGATCCCCAGCTTTGACGCTGGCCGGCCGATTTTCCCTTTACAGGATTTCAAAATCTGCTACTTGGCATGCCGTTACGCCCTTGTAGCTCAGTTGGTAGAGCACCTGATTTGTAATCAGGGGGTCGCGGGTTCGAACCCTGCCGGGGGCACCAGATTTTTCCTGGAAATTGTTGATCGTTTCATCTCCGGTATGGAAAACCGGTGAGGCTGACATAATATGTGGATGCGTGCGAGTTCCGAACACTCGTGGCAGTCATCAATATCGTATCGTGTATCCGGAAACATATGCCCAGCAAGCCCAAGAAGCCTAAACTCGAACATTCCGAGCTATCGGGTGAATTCACCGATGACGGTATCACCGTGCTGGTCGATATCTTTCGTCCGGCCGGCACGAATGCCGATTGGCGGATGGAGGTCATCACGCCCGAAGAGGATCTGATCGAGTGGGAAGAGCCGTTCGCGACCGATCGTGAAGCATTTGACGAATTTCTCGCAACGGTCGCTCGCGATGGCATCAGATCGTTCTTTGATGAAGCGGACCCCGCGATTCACTGATCTTGCCGTCGCGTTTCGCGCCGTCTCGTCAGGCCGAAGCGCTGGGCGGGACGTCACTTGGTCAGCCATCGAAATGCCGGTGCTTTTACAACGCCCGAAATAGGCATACACTTCGCTCGTCAATGGCGGGTGAGGATACGTTCATGCACGAGATATCGAGGCATGTCGTCTTGGGGTTGCCGCTTGTCGTGATCGCGGTGATTGCAAGCGCGTCGGCGTTAGCCGGTGAAAATTGCTACTGCAAAAATACGGATGGAAGGCAGCATGCGGTCGGCGAGATCGCCTGCATGACCGTGGGCGACAGGAGCTATCTCGCGCAATGCGAGATGAATCTCAATGTCACCTCATGGGCCAAGCTGCAGGACGGATGCCCGGTCACCGAGAGGTCGCTTTGGCGACAATCGGCCTGGCATCCCGCGCCGATGGTGCTGAGATGAGTATTGCCAATCTGATCTACTGGCAGCGATAGGCGCGCTCGGACAGCGCGCTCATGCCCGAGCGGGTCATAAGCTCGTAAAGAAGACGGCGGCTGAAGGGATTGTGCAGGCGTATGGCATCGCATCCCAGGAAATGGGTGTCGGCCAGTTCGAATGCTCCCAGATGCGGGGCCTGCTCTATGGCTCCGCGATAGAAGTCGTGGAATTCGCGCCGGCAGACATAGGTCTTGTACTTGGTCATGCAGAAGGTCGAAAAGGCATCGTCGTTGTCACGGATGAAATCCGCCATGCCGACCGTCACTTCCGGCCAGGCTGGATTGAACGTATCGTCGAAGACGATGATGCCGTGATCGGCGACCGTATCCCTGGCCAGATGACTGTCGGAGGTGAGATTAGGCAGGCTGTGCCCGCCGTCGACGCTGAAGAAGCGCACCGCGCCGATCTTGTCCGTAATCTCCTCCGCAGAGAAAGTCCTGCTGTCGCCGACAAGCAGCATGTCCTTGTCAACGGGCAGCCCGAGCCGATCTCCGTGTTCGAGAAACAGGCGGTATTGATCCGATACGCCATCCGACATGTTGCCGATGTCGAAGAGATCGATGCCGAGAACATCGTCATCGGGGGCGGCGATCTTCTTCAACAGAAAATAGGAGCGCCCGAAATAGATGCCGATTTCGGCCAGACCGCCATGAAGGCCGTGCTGTCTCTGGCATTCGAGGAGCGAAAGAAAGACGAGCGCGTCCGGTGGATCGATATATCCCTCCACGCTGCGAAGGTCGTGGAAAATGAACTTTCGGATATTCGATGGCATCATGCGCGCCGCACCTGTCCGGTTATGTGACACTCTTTGCCGGCCTCATGCCGGTTTCAGAAAAGATAGTCGCATTTCCGATACGTCAAGCCATGGGTGCTCTTCGGCGTGCTTTAGCCTCCCTATTTGCGTATCAGCAGGAGCGGCTCGCCTTCCTCTTCTTCGGATTTCTGGAAGCTGCCATCCGGCTTCATGTCGAAGGAAAGCGACGAGCCGTCATTGCCCAGCATGACGAGCCCGAAACCCTCGGTCGCCCAGAGGGAGAGCTTCAAATCTCCGACTTCGCTGGCGCAGTCGCTGGCCGGTGACATTTTGGCCGTGCCGTCCTGATCCTTGTCTGTGGTCAGCGTGACATCGCAGACAGGCTTGCCGTCCGGCGTCTGGATGCGCCATGCCCCCGCAAGGCTCGCGGCGGTCGGCACATGATCCACGTCGCCGAGCGCCGGCAGCAACCAGGTCGGGTCAGGCCCCTCGCTTTCCCAGGGCGAGCCTTCCTCCTGCTGGAAGCGCAGGAGCGGCTTGGCCTCGGCATCGGAGATGGCAAGCGAACCATCATCGGTGAAATTCCAGATTTTGGCCTTGGCGAGAGCGGGCAGGGGCGTCGCGCAGGCATCCGCCCCCGTGATTTCGTAGCCGCCGGAGACCACGTTCGTTCCGAAGGTGAGACGGCAGCCCTTGGCGCCGCTTTCCGGCGCAATCAGCCATACGCCGGCTTGCGCCTGGACCATTTCGTCATCGGCGGCGCGTGCCGGCTGGGCCACTGTCAAAGCAAGGACGGCGGAAATCGCCGCTAGACCGAGAACACGGATCAAGGCAAATTCTCCCAACGTGCCGCGGTGGCTACGGGCCCCGCTATGATTTGAGATAGGATCGCGTCGCATATAGTGCGATCGCGGCTGCGTTCGAGACATTGAGCGATTTGATGGCGCCCGGCATGTCGAGCCGGGCGAGCGCGGTCACCGTTTCCCGGGTCTTCTGGCGCAAGCCCTTGCCCTCGGAACCGAGCACAAGCGCGATCTTGTCGCCGCTGAAGGTCCCTTCCAGGGGTGCCGGACCTTCCGAATCAAGCCCGATCGTCGTGAAGCCGAGCCGGTGCAGCTCGCCGAGCGTATCCGCCAGATTGGTGATCTGTATATAAGGTATGAGTTCGAGCGCGCCCGAGGCCGATTTTGCCAGCACGCCTGATTCGGTCGGGCTGTGGCGCTGGGTGGTGATGACGGCGCCCGCATCGAAAGCCACAGCCGAGCGCATGATCGCGCCGACATTGTGCGGATCGGTCACCTGATCGAGAACGAGGAGCAGCGGGCTGTCCTTCAGCGCCTCGAGGCGGCGCACGGGCAGGGGACGCGTTTCCAGCATCACACCCTGATGGATCGCCTCCGGGCCAAGCACCTTGTCGATATCCTGCGGCGAGACGATCTCGACCGGGATACCGATCGCATCGACCGGGCCGACTTCCAGCCGTACCAGCGCATTTTGCGTCGTCGACAGCTTGATATTCTTGCGCTCGGGATTGGCAAGGGCGGCACGGACCGTGTGCAACCCATAAAGAAGGACTTGTTCCGGCGCAAGCGCTGGTGGTTTCCAATCGTCCGCGCCCGCCCGCTTGCGTTTCTGCGGCACCGGCGTTGGAATTTCGCCGCGCTCGCGTTTCGCGTCGCGATGCGCGCGGCGCAGGGTGGCGTAATGCGTGTCCTTGGCCGACTTGTCGTCGGCGGCGTTGTCGGGGCCGGAGCGGCCGGAAGTTTTATCTTTGCTCATGCGGCTTTATAACCAGCGCCTTCCGGGGCGCATAGCCCTCTTTCGGTGGCAAGCTTTTCCCACAGGCTGAAATTTTTTTGTCATTTTTGCCAATTCCTTGTGTTGACAGACGGAAGTGGTCCGGCCATATACGCGGCGCAGATCGAAGCGGCGACGCCAAGGTCTAGCAACTTGGTCGCAAGATCCAGTCGGAATACTGGAGGGATGCCCGAGTGGTTAAAGGGGACGGACTGTAAATCCGTTGGCTCAGCCTACGTTGGTTCAAATCCAACTCCCTCCACCATTCCGGACCGGATCTTGACCACCCGCGCGGGTATAGCTCAATGGTAGAGCAGCAGCCTTCCAAGCTGAATACGCGGGTTCGATTCCCGCTACCCGCTCCAAGGTTTTCACCGACATAACTATAGCTCGTGTCAAGGCGCGTTAGTCGGACTTTTTCGCGCGCTTCTCAACTCGAGCTTCCGCTATACGGCGGCTGCTCTCCAATCCATCGCCACGACTTATGGGCTGCGGCCTCCCCGAAGCGATATCGGGAAGGCTGAAGTTCATGGCTTTTTCTGCTTGCTAGATTCGACCGCCTTGGTACCAAGAGTAGGCGCCGCAGCAGTAGGAGCGGCCTTGTCCTTCTTGGGTTTGCGGACCTCTTTATTGCTTTTCGCTTGACCCTTGGCCATTGATTCCTCCTGTTTGCGATAACGGCTCATTACCAAGCAGCCCAGGAAAGAATGCAAGCTATATCTTGGCTTTGAGCCTTGAGGAGCTGCTCCAAGCGGGAAGGCGGCGAATACAGTCGAGGATTTCAAGGACGGACGAGGCAAAGATTCCCGTGACGTGCGCCGGGTGAAGTTTAAGCTCCACGACAAAAGAAGCGCACTGGTAGATCTGGCCAAACTGCTAGGTCACGTCGTCGACAAGCACGATCACACATCGAGCGATGGGAGCATGAGCCCGAAGCCAGCAACTTTCGACCTTGCCACAATGACGGACGAAGAGCTTGAAGCATATCGAACTCTCTCTGCCGCCGCTGAGCGAAATCGAAAGGGAAATTGAGCGTCGTCTCTGCCAACGATCCTTCGTGAAGTTCGTAAAGCTTGCATGGCATACCTTGTCAGATGTCATGCGAGTGCTTCTAGGCCACAAACTCAAACCAGCCTTGGGGTGACGATGTCCTCTATAGTATTTATTCTTATCATTGTTGCAGGGGGTGCCTTCCTATCGTTCTGCCATCCAACTTTTTACGCGATGCTCGCCTCAGTCATCTTGTTGGCGTGGATCAGAAACAGGGCCACTTATGCGATAGCCTTGGCAATTCTTTTTGGAATAATCGCATATTTGCAGCAGTGGGCACAGTTCAGGGCGCTTGGGACGGAGGTTGGGTGGTTAGAGCCACTTTTTGCATGGGTAGGAGCAACAATCGATTTATTGGTCTTTGTGGTGGTTACTCGCATTATCCGTCGTCAATTTATAAAGAGACGATCTGTCGTCTAGGTCGCCTAGCGGCCCATTGATTTCGTGGAGCCGTTCAAGAGGATGGTTGCCATTGCGATTGGGTCATTGATGCAACGAAGGTAAACCATTCACTCGGGTGATCTCGGTCCCACCCCATCTTTGCATATTTGACACGAAGGGTTGCTTATATCTGCGCGAGCGGTAGATAATGCTCAAGCAACCGAAACGGGAGAGCGCAAATGGGTATCTTCGACAAGATCAAGGGTGCAATCTGGGGAGAAGCTAAGGCCGCTCCTGCACCGACCACCACTGCAGCGACTGCCAATCCGACGAGTGCGCCGACGCCGGCCCCCTCGGCAACCACGGCGGCAACGTCCTCCGCGGCAAGCGCGCCATCCGCTGCGGTGGACATCGCCGCCATCCTCGACGCTGCCGTCAAGAAGAACGGTCAGAAGCTCGACTGGAAACATTCGATCGTCGATCTGATGAAGGCGCTCGGTATGGATGCGAGCCTTTCCGAGCGTAAGGAGCTGGCGCAGGAACTGGGTTACACCGGTGATGCTGGAGATTCCGCCAAGATGAACACGTTCCTTCATAAGGCGCTTCTGCAGAAGCTTGCGGACAATGGCGGCAAGGTGCCGGCCGATCTGCTTGACTGATAAGCCGAGTTCCGGTGCGCCAGCAGATGTTGGCGGCACTGGATAATGCGTCGCGGTAGATGACGATTTATTGCCGCTTGAGTGTTCTGCGCCCTTTCCTTTCGGGAGAGGGCGCTTTGCGTTCACGGCCATCTCCGTCCGGAGCTATGCTTGCATTCCGCCATCCGGGACTGGAATTCTCGTCTGTGCTTTCCTATCTAAACGCCTGAACCTGCAAATGCTTTTTTGTCTTTCCGAATCAGCCCGCGAACCTTGCGCGGCGAATGAAAGTCGAAGGCCGCAGATCATCCGCCATTGACCAGGCTTCGCCCGGAATAGGCCCTGCAATTAAGTCTTGCGCAAACGCGACGAAAGCCTTAAACGGCGGCACTAAACCGGTTCGCCGGGGTCACTCATTACGTTCATAGGAAGCATTCAAATGGCAAAGAGTAAGTTTGAGCGCAATAAGCCGCACGTTAACATCGGTACGATTGGGCACGTTGACCACGGCAAGACGTCACTGACGGCAGCG